>SVHX01000006.1 GCA_015055665.1 Clostridiales bacterium | reverse complement strand
TTGTGTCGGCTGATTTGTCAGCCAAAGGCAATGTTAATTGCCGAATTGCGTTAGCAATGACACATAATGTATAATATAGGAAGTTCAAGCAAGCAGTGCGAAGCAATATTTGAATTGAACTGACGACAGTTTCACTATTGTAATAGGCAATTTATTGCCTGTGTGATGAAAATCACACGAGTTGCGTTAGCAACATTACATAATGTATAGTTACTCGAGGACAACAGAGTTGTTTATATCAAAAACACACTTTATTAAGCGAATTTATCAAAGTTTGCATAGTTTGAGCAAAACAAGGACAATTGTTAATTTTTATCACTTCAGTTATGACACAAAAAAGTAATATTAGTAATATAATGATGTAAGACAAGATTTTTATATTATCTTGTCTACGAAAGATACTTTAGGGAGTAATTATGCAAGTACTGAAATTAGACAAAGTTTCTCTAACCTACTTTAGCGACGAAGGCGAAACCCTGGCACTCAAAGATATATCGTTTGAGATTAACAAAGGCGAATTTGTTAGCATTGTAGGGCCTAGCGGATGTGGCAAGACAACAATACTTTCTATAATTAGCGGACTGCTCAAAGCAACATCAGGCAACGTAGTACTAAACGAAGACAGCAACAACTTTGTTGGATATATGTTTCAGAAAGATAACCTTCTAGAGTGGCGGTCAGTACTAGGCAATATTTATCTTGGACTAGAGCTTCAAGGCAAAAAAACTCCAGAAAATATTAAGTATGCCGAAGACCTACTAAAAAAGTATAATCTATGGGAATTTCGCCACAAACACCCCAGAGAATTATCCGGAGGGATGAGACAAAGAGTCGCCCTAATTAGAACACTTGCACTAAGGCCTTCTATACTACTATTAGACGAAGCATTTAGTGCCCTCGATTACCAGACAAGACTAGACGTGTGTGATGATGTGTACAAGATAATCAAATCAGAGGGATTAACGGCAATACTTGTAACACACGATATTACCGAGGCAATAACGCTTAGCGATAGGATAATTATACTTTCCTCTCGCCCCGCTGTTGTTAAGCAGGTTATGCAGGTTAATGTCCCTGGAGAAACACCATTTATAAGGCGAGAAAGCCCAATAACCCAAGACTATTTTGACAAAATATGGAGAGAACTTAAGTGAGAAATAATATTTCTAAAGAATACCAGAAGTACCTTAGGAAAAAACATCTTAATAAAGGCATTATAATAGCTATTCAGATAGGAATTCTCCTCGCTATCGTTGGGATATGGGAATTGCTAGCACAACTTAAAGTAATCGATACATTTATCTTTTCTTGCCCTAGTAGGATTATACTAACAATTGGAGATTTGTATGCAACTGGCAATCTATTTCACCACATATTCACTACTCTAAGCGAGGCATTAATAGGATTCCTAATTGCAACAATTGGCGGATATATTATAGCAATTTTACTTTGGAGTAGCGACTATCTTAGGAGAGTTCTTGATCCATATATTGTTGTCCTCAACTCCCTGCCCAAGGTTGCCCTTGGTCCGATAATAATTATTTGGGTTGGTGTTGGAACACCTGCTATTATAACAATGGATATCCTTATCATGATAATAATATCCATAATCACAATGCTTAACGCCTTTAGGCAGATCGAAGACTCTAAGATTATGCTACTAAGATCCATGGGGGCTAACAAATTTCAGATACTCTTTAAGTTAATCATACCAGGCACAATACCCGAACTTATTAGTCTACTTAAGATTAATGTTGGGCTTACATGGGTAGGAACAATAATGGGCGAGTATTTGGTTAGCCGTGCAGGGCTTGGATACCTAATTATATACGGTAGTCAAGTATTCAATCTGGATCTTGTTATGACAGGAACTATACTTTTATGCGTTCTTGCTACACTTATGTATTTTATAGTAGCGGCAGTTGAGAAGATTGTTAACAAACACTATAACAAATAACAAAGTACAATGTTTTCTATCAACCATATACACAGGTATCACATGGTTGTTAATTACACCAATCAATACTTTTTTGATTGGTGTTTTTGTTTGACTTAGCAATGGTCACTATTACCATAAGACAACCTATTACCCCTATAACACTATATACATATCCAACCATTTTTTCAAAGCCAATTCCACTAACCAGCCACGACAGTATTATTGATACAATTATTGATATGTCATATCGCTTAACTACTTTATTAATCAACCTTGCAAGCACTAATATACAACTTATTAATGTTGTAAAAAGTCCAATAAATACGGCAATTTTTACCATGTTGCATAATACCATATTTTGACTAGCTAACTCCAATATAGGCATTGGCGCATACACAACATCTCCACCTATTATTCCTAGTGTTTCAATCATCATCACAACCCCAATTACTAGACTACTAATAATAGCAATTAACACCTTCTCCTTTGTCGAATACCGACATCCTATCTCTAGTAAAAACACCCCTAGAGTCACTATATTAATCATAACGTAGTTAACTCCCGAAATTGCACTCAATATCACCGATCCACTCGAACTCCCAGCCCCCATATGAGGTATAGCAACCACTAAAACAACAACAATTAACAATGGAACAAGCAAAGCATTAACCTTGCCCATAGCATTAATATTTCCCCTAACTACAATATACACTAATACTATTGTGGCTAGCACACAAATAAAAGGGTTAACACCTGACTCATTAGCCAATGTCTTCGTGCCTGCAATCATTGCACCACTAATAATTGTAAGACTAATAGCAAATAGAATATCCATCACTCCATTTAACCTGCCAAAATAAACTTGGGAAAATTCGCTCACCCCCTTAGCAGTCAAAGATAAGTGTAAGAAAAAAAATATTAGTACCCCCAATAATATTGACGCTATTACTATAGACATAATGGCAAAATTACCAAAGCGTGCAAAATACTCCCCAACCTCTCTGCCACTAACAAATCCAGCACCAAGAAACGAACCCAATATTAGACACACCCCAACAAAGACCTTCATAACCCCTCGACAAATTAAGTATTATAATAATATACTAACTTAATTGATTTTTAATTCATTGCTCAATGCATGCAGCAGTTATTGTCTACACTTTGTTGCAATATACAATGACTTGTGGTATACTCTAATATAGAGGTATATATGAACACACAAGATATTGTCGAAATAATTGATGTTTTAGAACAAAAAGAGAACAAAACGGCAGAATACTTGGCTCTTGAGAAACTCGGTTGCTATGACGAGCGAGAAGAAGAATTGTTCTCCCGAACAACAGGCGAGCCACATAACCATATCATGATACCAAGAAATGTGTATAGCCAAGAAGAGATTGCGTTACTAAATTCTTGGGCATCAGATTTAGAAGAAGACAATCTAGCAAACACACCTTTTGCCGAAAGAACTTTTTTAAGAAACTTCCTATCAAGCATACCTAAAGAGCGTCAAAGCAAATATATCCTTAATACCAATATGTATTACGGCAATCACAAAGAACTCGCTGACCCTAATTATGTGCTGGTTACACGCAGAACATTGCCGTCTATTGATAGCAAGCCAGAGGCTTTCTGGTCAGAAGACCCAACCACTCCACTTTGGGGACTACGCCACGAAATAAGAGATGAACAAAGAGCCTATAGCGTAATCATTGTATCAACTCTTGGGATGTTATCTGAACATGGCAGTCAGGACTTTGAGTCGCTTAGCGGTGGCGTTAGTGACGGAGAGATAATTACTAGTAGCAAGCCTTTCCCCAAAGACAAGATTCTATTTGCATTTAAACCGCTTGATGAAATTCCTAATCTTAGGGATGTTATACGGAACAATTCTACAACGTATCATGAAACCCTCAACAAGGTGACATCTTCAATGCAAAATAGATATGCCAACGCCAACACTCAACCACATGAATCTAATAATAGCAGTCTTGACGACGACTTTGAATTTGGCGATTGGGATTAATATATATTTTTAGTACAGCAAAAAGGTTAGAATCAATAGATTCTAACCTTTTATCATATCTTAATGATCCCTATGTTCGTTATTGACATTAACTTGCTTGGATACTGATACGAATCCATCTTTGCTCATACTGCCCGCAGTATTCTTAGGAACTACGGGTTTTGCTTTCTGCTCTCCCCTGATAAGTACTTGCGACCCCTTGCCTGATTTGCGATACTCTTGTTGTGCCTTTAGGTTGCCTAGAGCAACAAGTTCTTCAATGTGCGCCCTATCTGCCTCTTTAGAACTATGATATGCAAATGGCAATACCAACAAGAATTCAATACCGACAAGAACTGCTACCATTACAATTATTTGCAAGAACGGAACAGGAATCCACTTGCTAAGCAAGCCATCCATTACATCATAGTCTTCACCCATTGTACCAAAGTAATTAGCATGCTTACCAATACCTGTAAATCTAAATATTACATTAATTATATGAATAGCTGCAAGGATAATTACATAATTCATACTTGATATAAGTATATCTTTTTTGCTAAACTCAATGTCTGCCCACTTAATGCATAGCAAACCATGGAGTATTACTATAGAATTGATTAAGAAATAGCATAATATCGGCAATGTCACCGACCCAATAGTTCCAAAGACGCTAGGTGTTATAAATAACGCCAGCACGCTAATCGGAACAGTGATAAGATATCCGAACTTGATCCAATTCTCACGCTTAGTAATCTGAACAAATATTGCAATATATGCCATCATATCCCATGGAGCAAGCGGTAGATTATCCCCCACGTCAAGTCCCGCCATTATCCTTCCCACAAACTCAAGTATTATAAGCAACCCAGCTGCGGCAACTAATATAATACCTATTAGCTTCTGCATCTTCTCTTCCATATTACGCATAAGGAAATATAGCCCAACAACAATTGCAATAGATACAAGCAAGTACACAATATGTGCTAGACCAAACATTTTAAACATTGCACACAAATTTTGCATAAAAAACTCCATATTTTCATTATTTTTTGATAAATTTCATATTAATTGTAGATATATCAATCCGAGCATCAATGATCTGTGCAAACAAGTTAATCTGCCCTACAATTAAATTATTAGTATAATCTGCAACAGTTCTAAAATTGGAACCATCTAAGACATCTATAATCTGTTCACTTTCTTCTTGCGTGAGATCGTTAACTACAATCTCTTCATCAAGACTAACTAGCTCACCCGCATGAGTAGTGAGTCTAGATGTGGTTGTAAAGTATACGAAAGGTAGATTATCAGACAATGTAATAGTACCTAGATTAATATACATAAGACTCTTGAGCATCTTATGTCCTTCTTCTTCGTAGATTATAAGTTCGCAGATTTCCACATCACCCGAGTATATTTCTTCTAGTAAATCATTAAGCAAAGCTCCAAGCATGTAAGAATCCAATACAAGATCATCAGTAAGCTCTATATCACTCTCGCTGTCGGTACTTTCTTCTGTCAGCAACCCGCCTAAGCCAACATCAGTCAGTTCCTGCTCGAGTCTAAGATCATCACTAGAATTAATCTCTCTACTAGTAATTAATGTTGTCTTATTTACATCTTTACTGAGGGACTCCTTAATTTCATCAGTAATACCAATTATCTTGTCCCAAGAGAACTCCGTTTTACTATCTCCCGAACCAAAACTCACTACAAAAGGCCCCAAGACTATGAGTATTACAAAGCATACTACGCAAATCTTATTCCAAAGGCTTGTTTTAGGCTTATTTTTCCTATCTTCCTTCTTGAGTTCCTTAAGTCTTTGCTTCTCTTCTTTACGCTCTTGCCAGAATTCTTTAATCATTTAACAAACAAAAAATAGAATAGGACAATCAGCCCCACCACTATTACAAATTTAATTGCGTGTTTCAATAATTTGAACATATTACGACCAAGGAACTCCGTTATTTTCTGTACACTTATAGTATACTTTTATACAATATTTAAGTCAAATAATTTAGATACATTACACATCTTGCTAAAATATTTTGAAGAGGTAAAATAAAGTTTTTATAACTTTTATCTAATTTATTATTGACAATCTTGCAATTTTTGTATAGAATAATTAAGTATTTATTAGTTTTTGTGCTTTTGGCACATCTCCTCCCCTAATAGATACCATTAGTTCGTAGACCAACCAACACATAGTGCGGTTAGTCTTAGACAAACTTAATAAGCACTGTTAGCTCAATTGGATAGAGCGTTGGTCTACGGAACCAAAGGTTAGGGGTTCGACTCCCTTACGGTGCACCAAAAAATTATGCACGTTACCCGTGCATTTTTTTGTTGCTCCGTAAGGCGTGTGCCATAGCACACCTGACCTCTTGGTCAGTCGAGTCGAACGTATTCACTCGCCCATGGAGTGCCAGCCCTCCGCTCGTGAAATATACTCGCTTTCGCTCATATAGACGACTCCCCGTATATAGAAGAAATATTTATTTTTAGGCTTAAATAAGTTTTTATATTATGCGGCTAGCATAGATATCATTTAAATAAAAAATGAACTATGAAGAATGTTATTGACAATATTAGTTGTTGCTTAGATAAAAGTCTAACTGATAATACAGCAAACTGCTGTCTTAATACTAAAGTATTAAGATACGGAGAATGTAAACTAAGTGGTGAACAAGCAAAAGATATTGCTTTTATCTTAGCCCACGATTTGCTCGAATACGCCAACAACAACGGCGATATGAGCAATTTATCAGCAAAGAGTGTTTACACCTTTCTAAACACCAAAAACAAAGACCTACAAAGCAACAACTAAACACAAGAGAGAAGAGATCTAAAATCTTCTCTCTTTTTTATAAAAACATATAGCAATTTTCAAATAAGTGTGCTATACTTGTGGTATGGAAAAAATTGGTTATATTGATAAAGGCAATTTAAATCTTACAAGTGGATTAAATTCAATAGATAGATTAAAAGATATAGAAATTCAATATGGGTATAGAGATATTGTTGAAGACAGAATAGATGTCGTTCAACCAATTTGTGCAGGTGTAATTATTACAAAAGGCAACCAAATTTTGATAATAAACAAGAACTCAAAATCTACAAGCAAAACATCTCCCGAGAAAAATAAAACTTTGTTATATGTTGGTGGTCATTTAGATATTTTTGACATGTCCAATTCTAACATTCAAACTTTTACAAATGGAATGAAAAGAGAAATATTAGAAGAATTAGGATTAGAAGTTAAAGATGTTGAGACAAACAACCCAATATTAACATACACTCCGATTTCGGAAAAGTCGGCAAAACATTTAGGAGTTATATTTCCAATATTTATTGAAAAATCATTTGATACTACTTTCACAGACGGTAAATGTAAATTTGTTGATATTGATAGTTTGAACAATATTACAAATTTCGAGTCTTGGTCAGAAATTATATTAAACGAAATTGTTAGAAAAATTATTATACCTGAAAGACAACTATAGTTTAACTCTAACAACGAAACAACCATAACCGATAAAAACTCTGCGGTTCGGATTCGTTATCGACGCCCGCACCAAAAAATTATGCACGTTACCCGTGCATTTTTTTGTTGCTCCGTAAGGCGTGTGCTATAGCACACCTGACCTCTTGGTCAGCCGAGTCGAACGTATTCACTCGCCCATGGAGTGCCAGCCCTCCGCTCGTGAAATATACTCGCCTTCGCTCATATAGACGACTCCCTCTATATACCGAAGCAACTCCCCCTAATTATTAAAAATCCCCCACAAATTTTTAAAGCAGTCTTGAAATTGTGTTTTGAGTATGATATACTTGTATTGCAAAAAAGGAGTATAAATCATGGGAAACAACTCAAATACAACAAACATACCTGATGTCAATGAGATTAAATCTCTAATAGATAGACTGATGGAATTAAACGGTCAATACAACCTACCTGACACTACAAATTGCGGAGATGTCATGGATTTTGTACGAAACACAAAGACTCACAACAAAAAAATAACCGCAGAAATAAAGGAAATTAACCAGAAGCTAAAAGAATACTCAATCGTATTTGGCACATCTCTAGGCGATCTAATTAGAGAGATAATGAATCAAATTAGAATAGAACACCCCAACCTTGATGTTAAGCCAAAAACTAAAGTTCTAGGCCGCTACCGTAAGGCTCACGACGCACCAGTTGGACTTATGATTAAAGGATATACACACCAATTTCATGGAAGAGTTCAAGCATTTATTGATATCGAAAACATGCCTCCAATCGATCTAGGATTTGTACACGATTTCTTCGAGATCTGCCATGCACGACCATTTACTCCAGATGGCAAGTTAGTTACAAGGCCATTTAAGAACTATAATATTTGGAATATATCTGATAATTACATGGATACACTACATTTCCTTACTCAAGAAACTTATCACCCTTGCAAAGCACAGATTGACAAGGCTTGCTACAATCTAATAGATAAGAGAATCAAACAATTACACGCTGATACCACAGCCGAGATGTAAAAAGAGCACAAATTATGAAAAAAACTTACTAACAAAATAAATACATATATCGCCGAGCAAAGATACGCTAGAGCTCACAAAATAGTTGATGAGTATGAATCCCAAAATCAAATTGCAGACAACCTAGAAAAACAATATCCAGCTAAATATCTAACCTACGCCTCTTGTTCAAAATCAGAAGAAATAGAAGGCGTCGGAACTATTACATACAATCATAGAGAAACATTTTTACTCAACAACGACCTTCAAGTAATTGCAACTTCAGCGATCCAACTAACGGGAGACAACGCAACATCTGCAAATTTAGAGATAGTAACTTCTAGTGAGCATCGTTATATAATTGCACAAGATGGAACTAAATATCAGATTTTAACGGCATCATTTCCAACCTTCCGCAAGGAGTTTGTAACACAGGCAGAGATAAATAAAAATATAAACCACGCAAATGACCTTAATAGGAAATGTGCGATAGAGGAACTAAAAACACAAAATATTATTGACAAAGAATTCGACAATTAATACTATTATGCAAATACGTTAATTTCCGCTTAATAAAGAGAAAAATCCAAACAATTATGTTTGGATTTTTTACGCTTAAAACCTATCATGTTTCTTAAAAGATCGTTTAATTATAAATGCCGGAACAATAACAATTACCGAAAGACACATTATAGCAGATATTGCAAAAGCAATGTGCTTAATTTGATCAAGAGTTAAGTTAATTGGCTCTTTCTCATCTTCCTCAAATACAACTTTGATATTAATATCTTGCGAGATATTTTTGATATTAATTTCGTTATCAACGACATCAACAAGTTCGTTATTAACATATACTTCTTTGATATGATAACCTTCTTGAGTATCTACTTTGATTTTGCGAGAATCTCCATATTCCACATTGAACATATCTTCCGAACACTCCCACTCACCTTCGCCTTCGATATTAACCTTAATATTGTATTTAAGATATTCATAAATTGCCGTAATTGCATGGTCACCATCTACATCTTCAAATGTATAGCCATTAACTAAGCAATCCTCAATTGCCTCTGCCGATAGCGGAGTAGCGTCTACATAGATATCTTTGAGCTTTGCACCTCTAGCAGCTACAAAGTTATATGTTCGGCTAGTACCTTCTGTTACATCAGTTTCGCCATTAGGACTAATAGTTCCTGGGCCTATTGAAGTAGCGGTGATCGAGAATATTTGCGGAGGCGGAGGCACAATACTAACCGTTGCTACTCTAGAGGTTACCACCTCGCCATCCCAGTCTGATATTTGTACATAATACTTGTATGTTCCTATACTAGATGTATCTATCTCAAGGCTATTGCTTGTCTGATTTTCAAGTACCACCGACACCCCTTGAGTATCTCGTTGATACCATTGATATTTAGGTTGCAAGCCCAACACATGTACTGTTAATTTAAATTGATTACCAGATACAACACTATACGAACTAGACAAATTAGTCTTAATTCCTAGTGGATCTATTGGTACAAATTCGCAATCGCTAACTATGGCACTATCTTGAGCCAAGCTACCAGATACAGCATAAATTGTACAATTCTGATAAGGAGTGCCAGCATAACTAATTAGTTTTCTACCGATATAAATTGCCTCCACGTCTGTAAATACGTCATCCCCTATTGTATGGAGCTTAGGCAAGAATATTGTTCCTAGCTGAGAACATCCCCAGAACACCTCTCCATAAATTGTATCTACAGTTTCTGTACCCAATATTTCGACCTGGCTTAGAGATATCTCTTTTAACCTCTTACAATTATAGAACGCAGCCTCTCCTATGCTACTAATATTATCCCCTATAACACTTGTAAGATTATAGCAGTTATAGAACGCAGCATCCCCTATACTTGTAACCATTGGAATATTAACATAATCCAAAGCCGTACAACCATAGTAGACATCATCAGCAACGATCTCTAATTTTTCTGCGTTAACAGATTGTAATTGTACACAATCCGAGAAAGCAGCAGCGCCAATCTCTGTAACATTTTCCAGATTAATACTCTTTAGCATTGAACATCCACTAAATGCGTTGTTATCGATCAGTACAATGCTAGCTGGCAGAGTAACACCAGTTAAGAAACAACAACCTTCAAATGCAGATACCCCGATTGCGGAAATCACCTGCCCATCGTAAGACGAAGGAACTATAATATTGCCAGTAATATAGCTATCTACATGAGATATATATAGCTCTTTAATTCCAATATCTGTTGTGTATATGCCGAAATAATATGCCGGCAAGTTCCTATACATCATCACAAATTCCAAAGAATTATCCTCGGCGTAGTCTTGAACAATACTGTCCGAATATCCTACTAACTTAAAGTCATCAACATTACCTTCAGGAGTTTTGCCCAGCGAATCCTCGCCAATACTTACTATATATTTACCAAGCTTGACACTCTTAAGATTAGCACAATTATACAACGCTCTATCTGCAAGTTGTTGTGCGGACATTATATCTATGCTTTGTAACGATACGCAATTTTCAAATGCAGACGCCCCGATTGACACTACATTAGGTAGATATACACTCTCAAGATTAACACAATTTTTAAACGCATTACTACCAATACTTGTTACATTATTTAATCTAATCGCAACTATATCCTGATATCCTTCAAATGCACTTTCGGCAATGCTTATTACATCTTTGCCTGCAATTGTTGTTGGTATTGTAAGATCAGATACAACTTCTCCAACATATCCGGTAATTTCAATTCCGCCATCGACTTCTGCGTACTCCCAGTCGGACTCATCAAAAGATATTATTACATACTTATATCCACAATCTTTCACATATTGTTCTGCAACAGTTCCGGCATGCACTCCAAATTGACATAGATCATTAATACCATCAAATGAATCACTAGGCATGACTTCCACGCAACTAGAGAGTTCAACATAATTTAAGCTCTCGCACCAATCCAATGACCACTCACCCATATCTACAAGACTTGGAAGATTAAGAGTTGTTATACTAGTACAAGCTGCAAGAGACTCTCTTTCCATTACTTGCAATTTAGGGACGTTAATACTAGTAAGATTCTCACAACCGAATAACGCACCGTAACCCAAGTAAGTTAGCTCAGGAAGGTCAAGGCTTGTTAGGTTATCACTATACGCTAGTGCCATATCTCCCATATTTCTAAGACTTGGAAGAATTACGCTCTCTATCTGGCTAGCTATGTATCCCGTTCCATAATCTAATTCGGTATACAATGACATGCCACCAATTGCTACAGCCTTAGGAAGATTAACAGTAGTTAGATTGTTATTAGCATACAATGCATAATCTCCTAGATACAACAAATTATCTAAGCTTATGCTTCTAATATCACACGCACGTAATGCATTAGAACCAATAAACTGCACATTAGGCATATTGATGGTTGTTAATTCGTTAAGATTTTGGAACGCAAAATCTGCTACAATCTTAACTCCGCTAAGATTTAGAGTCTTCACACCTGGCATACCAATTGATCCAGTATAAAAAGCCGCATATTCTATCAGTTCTACTTTGCTAAGATTAATCTCATTAATAGCTACACAATTTCGAAAGGCAAATCTGCCTATCTCAACAAGTTCCGGAAAAGACTGATCATTTATTTTAAGCAAAGATTCACATCCATCAAATGCATACTGATCAACAACAGTAACAGATGGTGCATATATCGACTTTAGTGTTGTACAAGTTGCAAACGCCCTCACGCCTATTTTCGTTAATGTATTAGGTAGACTCACACTCTCCACAGTTGTTCCCTGAAAAGCGTATTCGCCTATCCCAGTAACCTTAATATCTTTGATTGTTTCGGGGATAACAACATCTTTTAATAATCCTTTGTATGCCTCTATTACGCCAGTGGCATTAATTACAAATGCATCTTCTGCATCCTTACCGTCAATAATATAATTAAGAGTCTTGCACTTACTAAATGCTTTGATTTCGTCATTGTCTACAACAAGAGCTATTGCACTTACTTGCGTTGTTTCCTTAATTAAAATTGTCTCTGTATACAGAGTTGACTGTAGGCTCGGGATACTTCCGTCTAGCGTGTAATATATTTTTGCAT
Source organism: Clostridiales bacterium (assembly GCA_015055665.1). Classification (GTDB taxonomy): domain Bacteria; phylum Bacillota; class Clostridia; order Christensenellales; family UBA1242; genus UBA11490. Next base: position 63,969 of record SVHX01000006.1, on the reverse strand, counting down.
CAGGGTTCGAGTGGCTTAACGTTAATTCTATACTACCATCTGCTCCATCAGTTGTACTGAAAGTAACTTCCTCAAGCAATAAGACATTAGCCTTACTCAAGTTAACAAGCCCTACACCAAATTCAAAATCCCAACCAGAAGTACCTAGGTCAGTGGCATTAAGATCAAGCATGGGTTCTATTTGAGATATGTGATAATTTTTGTCTTTGTCTGTATAAAGTAGTGCAACAGTCGCAGAAACGTGAGGAGCTGCCATCGAAGTCCCGCTATCCGCCACAGTTCCCCCACCGACTCTTGCACTTGTGACAGCTCCACCAGGAGCACAATAATCTATGTAACTGCCATAGTTGGAAAAATAACTAAATATATACTTACCATTACCACTATAATCTTGAGAAATTGACGATACTGTAATAGCATTTTCTACATTGGCAGGAGAGTCGTTACTCGCATCTTGCGAATCATTACCCGCAGCAACAACCGTAAGTATTCCTAGGTCGTATAGCTCGTCAATTATATCTATGTATTCCTGCTGTGCACTACTCCCCTCGCCATACGGCCCACCAATACTCATATTAATAACTTTAATATTAAGAGTCTTGCTAATTTCCTTAATATATTCAAGTCCAAGCACAATACAAGAGTGGTCGCCCGTTCCATTATCCTTCATAACCTTAATTGGCAATATCTTAACATTATCCAATGTAAGATCAGTTATTATTCCCGATACGTGCGTACCGTGTCCATGACCGTCCTCGTACTCTGCAGTAGAGGTTACCTTCTGACCACTAAAGTTCTTGCCTCCTTCTGCTATCCTTCCCTCGAACCATGCATGATCACTATCTATGCCTGTGTCTAGTACAGCAACCACTACTTCTGGCAGATTACCCTGCAATGTTTTGAGATACTTAGAGTACTCATTAACACCCATTGCACCAGCTCCCCACGAAGTATACGAAAATTCTCCGGTAGTTTCGTTATACGAGCCATCAACTTCCGAGTCTTCTAGTGTACTGGAAGTATAGATATAAGAATCCACAATAACCCTATCCACATATTCTTGACAAGAATAAAATTCGTATGCCAATTCTGCATCCTCAATACTTGCATACTGCAATATATGTAGATCATCATACCCTTCGGCAACTGCAACCTCATTGCAATAATTTAAAGACGCATTGCTCGATCTTACAATCAACCTCTTAGTTTCGAACTTGTGTTTAAATGTTATACTATCGTCAGATTGAGTGAACCTATATCCAAGAACATCTTCGACCGAATTAAGAGATATAGCAAGACTAGAGCCATCTACGCTTGCAACTCTATCCATGGCTTTAATAGTCGACTGAGAGCTAACCATATAACTATCGCTTTCGAATAGATACTCTCGGTTGCCAATAATCATCTTAGCAGATGTACCATCAATAGCAACACTTCCACCTAATACATTTGCAAGACCAGATGCATCAATGTACCCCTCGCCTATCGAGTGGATTTCTTCGTTCGGAACAACTACTCCCGTATCTGAACATTGTTCAGCCTCTTTAATATTAATATAACTACTTGCGAAAGCTTCAAATTCCTCTGATACACCAGAATCCTCTTTGCGAGTTTTTACAAACACACAAAAAGTTGTTACTAATAGCAACATCATAACAACCGCAAGAATTATTTTGTGAATTTTTTTCCTAATCATACTACCTAGTTATCCTTTCATCTCTTATAGAGATGAATACTACTGATAATATGATAATATTTTTTTGACATTTTGGCAAACGAATTGACTATGCTACCTAGATTTAATAGTAATCAAATATCATTTTTACATAAGCAACCACCAACGCAACTTGCTCATATTACATACTTTTCTATTCAAATTAATATCGCACACAACACTCAAAATAAGTATTATGCAAAACACGAAAAAAGCAAGGCTTTTAGCCCTGCTTTTTATAATTGCATAATACTTTATTTTTCTGGGTTACCATAACCATTAGAAGCCTCTGTATAAGCAGTTTCCCAGTCTTTAATGTCCTGCTCGGTTAGATACTGATTAACTGCATCTTTATTTTTTATTGCATAAATCATTGGCACCGCTTTATACACACAAGAAATACTACAGCTCTCAGTTTTTACTATATCATCAAACGTGAGCAAAGGTATCACCTTGCCTGTAAACGGATCTCTAAAATATCTAATTGTATCCGCCCTACCTTCTTGGTATTGGGGCCAATCAAAGTAGACACTCTTACCATAGGTATCTTCTAGGTGTTGTTTAATCTCTTTAGGAGTCAACTCCTCGAACAACCTGTAAGCATGAAATCTAAACCTACAATGGTATAAATTTCCCCTCTCTTTCTGCTTATCCATATCGCCAACGTTACAAAAGTATAGAGTATTAATATCCCAAACCTTTTTCTCTGGCAAAGTAGTGTTTTTAGCCTCTTTTTTTGATTTTCGGAATTCCAAAAAATCTTTAAATATTGACATAAATGACCTCTAATTACTCCTCATCAGCTAGCTCTAGCTCTAGACTAACATATTCATGCTCGTTTGCATACTTAATTACAGCATCTCTTACTGCAATATGAGAATCTTTTTTGAGTCCATTGTTTTTAGAAAGATTGTATACTATACCTGCAGGGAATTCCATATCTACATGTCTAGGTCTAACTAGACGCATATCCCATACGTATGTATTTTCATTTATTTGAGTTCTTCCATATGTTACACAATCTTTTAGTATCCTACCTTTACTTTGTCCAAGGTAACCATTATAACGCATCATAAGCTCTTCAGAATTTACAACTTCACCATTTTTATTTCTTTGTGTAAATTCCACGTATATAGCACGTAATCCGTTATCCTTTTGATCAATTCTTAAACCAAAATCTCTTGATGTGTAATCCACACCAGTAGTCTTAGCAAAATCTGTGTGACTAGTAATTTGGATATCATCAGGGCTACAACCCCAAATAGCAGCAAGATTATCAGCTATATCGCCAATATTTGCTCTTACAGCAGTTCTCATGTAAGTTTTAGCCAAGTCATTACTTTCTCTTCTTGCACCTAGAAGAACACTCATTACTTCTTCGTAGTTTTTCTTTTCATCAGCGATAGCCTCGTCAATACTCTTGGTAGTTGCTACCTGCTCATCAATTAATTCAAAAATATTTTTACCCATAAAATAAATCCACCTTTTTATTTCAAAATTTTTTAGTATCAAGAGTATAACACACTTAAAATCAAATTTCAATACCCTTTTAGAAAAAACTTTCAATTTTTTGCACAAAATTCTAAGTTTTTGTACAAAAAAACAACACCTCTAACATACATTTTCATGCTATTGGCGTTGTTAATATCAACATTTATTATCTTGTTGCTTCCTCAGCATCCATCAAGCCTATCTCATCTTCAGCAAGTCTATCTCTAATTTCTCCAGCCTCTGAAATATATTTTCTCTCAATATTTTCTGCGAATTCAAGAGCTCCATCATATATAGCCTTAGCCTCATTATATTTTTGAGATCCTTTAGAAAATTCTTTAAGACGCTCAGCATGTAGCCTTTTATTTTCTTTACCTGTGTATTTATAACAATCCTGATAATTTGAGAATACTCTATGGCAAGTCTCGGCACTATCATAAATAATACAATAGTTTTCATCCATTACATCTCTAGGTAGAAGTTGATCCATATGTCTTAGCTCGCCATTCCATGTTTCTTCATATCTTTCTGGGCCAATATCTACAGTATAATTAGTATTAGCTATCCCATTTTTCTTATAAGTAGTCTCCTTATGTAAGAGATATGCTTTCGAAACAAAGTACCCTACACAATAAAATCTGCCAGATTTATCAAATATACGTCTTGCAACATATACAACGGGTTGCTTATTTTTAACCATTATAACTTTTCCTCCGTTCATTAAAGTACCCATACTTTATCACACTCTTACCCACTTGTCAATACCCTTTGGAAAAAATTCATCCTACTAACCCAACCTCATCTTGTCTACAATATCAGTTTCAATTTTTAAAAACAAATTAACAGCAAAAAACATATTCCCTCTTTACTTTTCATCAAAAATAACTTGAAAAAGTCTTCCATATGTGATATACTAATTAAGTAATCAAAAAAATAATATGCGGATATGGCGGAATGGCAGACGCGCAAGCTTGAGGTGTTTGTGGGGCGACCCGTGCTGGTTCAAGTCCAGTTATCCGCACCAAAATTACGACACGTAAAGTGTCGTTTTTGTTTCTTTATAACTGTACCGGCAGATTTTATCTGCCAGAAAACAATTGCTTGTTTTCTTTGAACCAGCTGTGTAGCCGAGACACGCTCGGCAAATATGGCTCCGCCACATTGACAAGTCCAGTTATCCGCACCATACAAAAAACTAATTCGAACAACCAGTTCGAATTTTTTTGTGTGTGCAGATATCTGTATGCCGTTAGCAACGGCATCTTTTCCAACGAAAAGGACTTGAACTTGTATTTCTCGCTAACAAATGCAAGCATTCTCGCTCAAAAATTATTGAAAAATTTTTCTAATTGGTATTGCAATTGAAAATTACGTATGCTATACTCTTAGTACAAATTATTGAAATAATATCTTATGAGGTGGAACATGACTAACGAACAACTAATTAAAATCATCAACGAACAAATTAATAGCCTAGCTCTTGCGAGTTATTACTACAACAAGAATAAGAACAACCCGCTACTTACTAGCGAAGATTATAGCAAAAATGCCGAAGTAGCACTAATCTATATTAATAATGCCAAAGACGCCCTAACACAACTACGCACCACTCTCGTATTAGAAGACACCCCTACTCGTGCAGAAACTATTGTCGAATCTTTTAGACGCGACTTTCAGAATATGACATATGAAGAAAGAGAGTCTTATCTACAATCTTTTGGCTTCGACTTTGGCTCTAATCCAATTGAAGACGCTCAACAATCTAGCTGCTCAGCACAAAAAATTGTAGACGATTTCAAACTTAAATTCGGAGCAATGTCCGAAGATGAAAGAATTGAATTCATGAAAGCTAACGGATTTAAATTCGCTCCTCAATCATTAGACGAACAATATTTTCGCAGCAAAAACACTACCATCTCTGGACTATTCCCAGAGTGTGGCAAAATTGTTATCGATAGTGACGACCTTGATATGTCAAAATAAATATATGTTTCTACGTCCAGACCCCCACGTCTGGATATTTTGTTTAAAATCCTATGCTTACTCAACAATTAGACTTTTGCATAGTACCATAATATATTAATCTCATTTAAAAAATTTTTAACAACCTTCAACAAATCTCTAGCACGTTTAATAATTTTTTGTTATACTTACAATGTAAATTATTACATAGGAGATACAATATGAAAACACTTAAATACAAATGTAAATTATGCGGTCAGACTTTCGAGCTTCCAGAAGGCACTCCTGCAGTATGCCCTATATGTGGAGCTACAGGCGATAACTTAGAGCTTATTAGTGAGAAACCTGCTAACAAATACGCCGGAACTAGAACAGAGGAAAACCTTAGAACAGCTTTCGCTGGAGAGAGCCAAGCTCGCAACAAATATACATACTTTGCTAGCGTTGCTAAGAAGGAAGGTTACGAACAAATCTCTGCCCTATTCCTAACAACAGCAGATAACGAGAAAGAACACGCTAAGATGTGGTTTAAGGAACTTGGTGAACTTGGCGATACTGCAGCTAACCTACTAGCTGCAGCAGAAGGCGAGAACTACGAGTGGACAGATATGTACGACGAGTTCGCTAGAGTTGCAGACGAAGAAGGATTCAAGGAACTTGCTGAGAAATTCAGAGGCGTAGCAGCTATTGAGAAGGCTCACGAGGAAAGATACAGAGCACTACTTAATAATGTAGAAACCAAATCTGTATTTGAGAAGTCTGAAGTTAAGGTATGGGAGTGTCGCAACTGTGGACACATCTGCGTTGGAACGAAAGCCCCAGAAACCTGCCCAGTATGCAACCACGCTCAAGCATACTTCGAATTAAGACACGAGAACTACTAAAAAACAGAAAAAAGAAAGCCTCAAGCTTTCTTTTTTTGTTATTAAAAATTAAAATGCAAAATACGCAGAGCCTACATCTCCATATACATTACTATCTTGATACAATACATATACTTGGAATCTGGATGCATTAACAAATACAAATACAGCCTTGCCTCGTATATCATACAATTCGTGATATGATGAAATCTGGCGTTTCTCATTGGCTTCACCTTCATACTCTTGCGTACCAGAATTATATGTACCCACATAAACATCTATATTCTGTAGATACTTAGCTGTTGCAAAGTAAAAAACATCCGAATTTATACCAAAATAACTATGAGGCGGAGTTGCCTTGTCGGTAATATCAATATCATTGGTATTCATATTAACAACATTAAAGTCTTTGTAGTCTTTGAATAACACATTGTTAGTAACATAAATGACATCTTGAGCCTTAGCAAATTCCTTATTAGAGTAATCCATCGCAATATTAGACCTATTCTCAGTAGTCAAATTATATGTAACAGTAAACGTATATTGAAATCCCGGATAATTGCTATTATTATATTTCCATGACCGCAAATCCAGTGCCGTTCCCAATAGATGATTACTGACCTTAGCTTGCTCAAGAGTAATATTTGTCCTTATAGCCTTATTAGTTTGAACACAATCAAATACCATTTGAGTTATTATTGGGTTATAGTATTCGTTATAAGGCATCCCTATAGCATCTACCTTAAGATTAGAACCATCATTATCCTCAGGATCATATAGATAATCAAATTTATTACCATTTTTTATCCAAAGTTTAGTATTGTCAAATACTACAAGATCTTCATCAAAGGCATGCATATCCACATAACCATAGTCTATAGACACACCATCATCTATATAGAATATTGTTTGATAATTGTAATCTATTGCTTGAGCAGTATTATAAACTGTTGGATAATTTATAACAGTGTATTTATTGGTATCATCACTATTTTTTATATAAGTAGGACTTACCATCTGGCAATATAATATAGCCATACCTGTTTTATATTCATAAGTAGTACCACCTACGGTTGCTGACCTATTTTTGATAAAATCTTCAAGAACAGTGCTATCTAGCTTAAATAATTTTTTACCATTAGTCAAAGCCAAAGCATTGTTGATGTCTAATTCTTTCATAGGATACTTTGCGGTATCCTTATCATGTCCGCCATGCTGTTCTAAATACTCCTGACGTTCATAACTATATAATTTAAATTTAAAGTTGTCCAAACTTTCTGTGCTATCTATGCTAAAATATAACTCAGTTGGTAAATTGGCGCTCTTTTCATTATTATCAATAAATATGTCATTATCGATATCATCAACATCACCCAAATACATACTATAAACATCATATCTATTGTAATAATCGTATAGCAAAGGCTCGGATTTTAGGACTTTCTGTCCATTATCATCCTTATACTTTGTAATTCTTTCGTACACATTGTATACATCATCCGTGTCATCGTCTGGGTCGCCACTATCTACCAACTGCCTTACCATATCCGGATTATTGGCATCATAACTAGTTGCTGGTATAGATCTATACATATTAATGGTAAGCAAATCAGAAGCAAAATCTTGCCTATTGGTAAGGATTGCAAATTTATTTTCGTTATTCTCTAATTCAAAGCCGTAGGTCGCCTCGTATCCTGGCAAATTGGATGATAATTTAATCGGCTCTACAATCTGCCCAATATAGAAGAGTCTTGTTGTTGTATTGGCATGTCCGTTGGAGTAAACATTGTAATAAGTTGCTCCACGCTTAGCTACCTCAAAGTGAAGGAATTGATTATTGCCATTAGTAACAATATCTTGTTTATTAGTAAACTTACCCACACTACCATATATATCCGTAATTTCGGGACTTCCGTCACCTCTTGTGTAACATAGTACTACTTCTTCGCCGTACTCAATACCAATCTTGCCATCATTAATATAATACTCACCCGTAGCAATCTCTTCATCAACCTTCATAAGGTTGCCTTGGTATTCTTGGTCTATTGTAATAGCCTTAAGTTTAACAACATCTTTGCCGCCATCTTTAGAGGTTGCGAGCCTACTTAGATCCTCATCAATCTCTATATCAAAAACCTTCTTGGTAACGTTAGTCATGTCAAATACCAACGTCATATCTCTTCTGAGATTGAAATAACTAAAGCTTATCTTCTTGTCAACAGTATAGGAATAACCTTCATCAAATTCACCACTAAAAGTTGTAGTATACTTCATCTCCCATGTGTCATCAATCACAGCTGTCATTGTTTCGTGTTCATAGCCTTTAGGTATAGTAAATTCCACATCAACCTGACCACCGTTACCAACACTTTCTTTGTAATTGACAAGTTCTAATCTCTCGTCAGCATTTTTAAAAACTATACTCAATGTCTTGTCATTAGCTCCGCAACACGCAGTCATGGTAAGACTACCAAGCATCACAACTAATGCAAGCATCACAACCTTTAACATCTTAATCACTTAATACCTTACCTCACCTTTTCTTTCGTTATTGCGTGTATTATGCATACATTGATTTATCCGCTTAATATAGACAAAATTTCACAACAAAATAATTATTGCATAATACTTACTTTTTCATTGCATGAAGTATATAATACCCCTTGTCGCGTTCCCAAACTTCAGCATTGCCAAACAAGCTAATTAGGTACTTCTTCAATGAATCGGCACCAAGATTTTTCTTAATTACAATAGTCAGAGTCCCCCCCACCTTTAAGTGGCTATACGAACCATCTACAAAGGCTAACAAATTGCTCTTGCCAGCCTTGATAGGCGGATTAGAAACTATATGATCATACTCCATCTCAATACCATCAAACATATTACCGCAAGAAATCTTCTCAGTATCTATATTGGATTTATTCAGAGTGACATTATTAATCGCTAACTCTACAGCAGTAGAATTAACATCACACATATAATACTCTGCATCTATAAATCTGCTAAGCAATATTGCAATCGTGCCATATCCACAACACATATCCATAATTTTGCCCGAGAATATATCTGAGTGATTAAGTATACTACCAACTAGAACTTTGCTCCCATAGTCAAGCTCGTTCTTACTAAAGACATCCGAACAACTCTTAAATAGGAAATTCTCTCCCCTGAATACTTCACCAAACTCGAAGAACTCATCACTATTATGCTCTCTTGCTACAAAATAATGTCGCATACTACAATTTCTCTATCTTGTATCCGTCTTTCGAATCAAGGATAGCATACCCCTTGTCTGTAATTATCTTGCGATACTCATCTGCTTTTGTCCAGTCTTTAGCCTGTTTGCTCTGCCATCTAAGCTCAGCAAGTTCTTGGATTTCTTCAGGGATATCTACAACTTCTTCCACAACCACTCTATCAAGACCAATTGCAAATACCTTATCAAAATCGAGTGCAAGATTGTATATATCAATACTTTTTGCCTCGGACTTAATCATCTTGAATAGCACACCAAGTGCAAGTGGTGTATTAAGGTCATCATTAATAGCATTAAGGAATTCTTCTTTGTAACCGGCTATCACCTCTGCAGAAACCTTTGCACTGCCGTTTTTGTGCTCTTGCAAAATTTTTCTAATACTATTAAGAGCACTTTGAGCAGCCTTAATTGCATCAAAAGTAAAATTAATCTTCTTAGAATAACTTGTATTCAAGCAAAAATACTTATACGCAAGGGGTTCATACCCCATATCACTTAGCTGATTAATAGTGTATATATTGCCTAGACTCTTACTCATCTTGCCGCCATCAACCTGCAAGAACTCGTTATGCATCCAACACTCAACGACCCTATGCCCCCATGCACAATCGTTCTGAGCAATCTCGTTTTCGTGGTGTATAGACTTGTGGTCTATTCCACCAGTGTGGATGTCAAAGTGTTCTCCTAATATATCCCCACTCATTGCCGAACACTCTATATGCCAGCCAGGACAACCAACGCCCCATGGGCTATCCCACTTCATGATGTGCGAAGGCTCAACAAATTTCCATAACGCAAAGTCAAAAGGATGCCTTTTTTGGTCGTTTTCCTCTACTCTAGCAACCCCTATCGATTCCATATCCTTCTGACTAAGCTGACCATACCCTGGGAACTTACTTACATCAAAGTACACACCATCATCAATTATGTACGTATACCCCTTGTCTTCCAACTTCTTAACAAAGTTAATCATCTGATCTATATATTCAGTTGCTTTGGTTATATGTTCTGGTACATCTATATTAAGAGAATTAAGGTCATCAAAAAATATTTTCGTATACTTTGCAGCTATCTCATAAGGAGAAGTATTAGTAGACTTAGCCATCTTCTCCATCTTGTCTTCGCCGTTATCCGAATCATCTGTTAGATGCCCTACATCAGTTATATTCATAACGCCATTTATCTTGTAGCCATTGTACTTAAGCACTCTTCTTAATGTATCCATAAATACATAAGCACGCATATTACCAATATGAGGGTAATAATACACTGTAGGTCCACAAGTATACATCTTAACAATCCCCTCATTAATTGGCTTAAATTCTTCTTTTCTTCTAGTCAAAGAATTATATAATTTAATCATTTATTCACCTCTTAGAGCCATTATAATCCTATCAATATTTTCCTCAACGTCTATACAGTTTTTTAGCTTGCCGCATAGAATATTAGATAGAGCCTTCTTGTAATCACGCAATTCTTCTAGCCCCTTATCACACACCCTATAATACACATTACGCATATTATCCGCGTTCTTATAACTCTCGATTACGCCATCCTCAATCATAGACTTCGAAAGATTAGCCAAGTTACTCTTAGCTACTCCCAATACATCTATTAGCTCTGCAGGAGTCATGTCCCTACCGCTCAACAAATGCAATACCTTCGTCCTAGTCGAAAGTATTGTGTCTTTACTACCATTTTCAACCGAAAAACCATCACAGGCAGTCGTTAGCATAATCCTCAAATCTATTAATTTATCACAAATACTCATAATTATCTCCTCGGTCAAAAAATTTACTAATGTTATTGTATCATAACTAGGATTTTTATGCAATTGGATAACGCATACTTACTGATATTTTTGAAAAATTCACAAAAATTTTTTCAAATGCATCAATTTATTTTATTTTAGCAACGAATTGGTATATAATGAATATGTATATATGTTTATTTACTCCTTTTGCATAGCAAATTGTGTAAAATCTGAAAAATTAATATTAAGGAAAAATGGAAAAATGAGAAAAACAAAAATTGTAGCAACATTAGGCCCTGCTACCAACGACTACAAGTCACTTAAAAGTATTATCCAAGCCGGTGCTAATGTAATCAGAATCAACTTTAGCCACGGAAACAAAGAAGATAGACAAACATCTATCGACCTTATCAAGAAAGTGCGTAACGAACTTAAACTCCCAGTTGCCATCATGGCAGACACTCGTGGTCCAGAAGTAAGAGTTAAGACTTTCGAGGGCGGAAGCGGAATATTAAGAAAAGGCAAGCTGTTTACACTATATGGCTACGCCAAGGAAGGATCCGATCAAGGTGTGGCCGTTACCGAGCCTAAGTGTCTAGGAGCTCTTAAGAAAGGCAGCACCATACTTGCCAATGATGGACTAATTAAACTCAGTGTAGTAGAGAACAAAGGCTACGAAGTTATATGCAAAGTCCAAGCCGGTGGCGTACTTAGCAATAACAAAGGGCTAACCCTCAAAGACACCCCTCTCAACCTACCATTTATTAGTAAGAAAGACAAAGAAGACCTTATCTGGGCGTTCGAGAACAATTGCGATATGATAGCTGCAAGTTTTGTTAACTCTGCAGATGATGTAAGAGAACTTAAGAAACTCATGCACGAGCACAAATATTCTTGTAGAATAATCTCAAAAATCGAAAATGGCACGGGACTTAAAAATATTCAAGAAATTTTAGATATATCAGACGGCATAATGGTAGCCCGCGGAGATTTAGGCGTAGAATTGCCAGCTAGTAGACTACCAAAAATTCAGATGGATTTAATTAATTATGCCAACGAGAAAGGCAAGACTGTAATCGTCGCAACCGAGATGCTAGAGAGCATGATTGGTAACCCCCGCCCTACCAGAGCCGAAACTGTCGACGTAGCCAATGCGGTATATAACGGAGCGTCTGCAGTAATGCTATCTGCCGAAACAGCCGTTGGTAGTTTCCCAGACAAAGCTGTCAAAACAATGGCAGAGATCTGTACCCAAGCAGAGAAAGATATTCCATTTAAGAAGAACTTCTTTACAACCAACTTTCATACCAACGATATGACCGAAGTTATTAGCCATAGCGCAACCAATTGCTCGTTTAAACTAGATACTAAGGCAATTATTCTATACACCCACTCTGGCAAAACCGCTAGTGTAATGAACAGATTTAAACCCTCTGCCCCAATAGTAGCAATTACAGACAACCCTCAGACATACCATTACCTAAGCATGGAGTGGAACGTTATGCCAATATTCTCCAAGCTTAGCAACGTAGATATATTTAGTCTAGCAACAACAGTTGCCAAAGGCGTTAAACTTGCAAAAACTGGTGACGATATAATTGTTACAACCGGAACAACAGACACAATCAGCAATGTTATGAAAGTCTGCACAATAGAATAATTTGCAAACTCAAAAAAGAACAGCACTCGCTGTTCTTTTTCTTTAATTTTTCTTAATTGTTAATTATACACAATATATCCTCAATTGACTTTCTAGGAACGTCATATCTTGGCTCACCCATCTCCCCTAGTGCCATTGCACAAACAAGACGATTATTTCGATTGATGAATTTCTCATACTCAGTACCCTTTAATTTATCTAGCACATAATCCGCTAGCTCATTATGGACGAAGAACGTATCGCATATCCATAAACATCCAAGACCTAGATCGGTAGCAGTCAACATCATATGCTCAACCGACGCGCCTATACTTAGCATAGCAGAAATATCTTCGCAACGCACTCTATTAATCCACTCACTATCCTCAAAGACCAAGATTATTGCCGGACACTGCTCCAAGATTTTGCCAGTTGCAAACACACTACTCGCACCTTGCATCTTATCTGGTTTGTTTTTATTCTCAATATAATAGTTTTCGAGCAGTTGCGCTATATCTTTGCTTTCTTTATCTGTCTTAATACACACAAACTTCCATTGCTGGGCGTTTTTACTCGATGGAGCAAGTCTTGCCGACTCAATTATATCTCTAATCACATTATCCGATATTGGCGTTGGCAGATATGCTCTGCATGAATGCCTATTTTTAATAACTTCTTTTAATTCCATAAATAACCTCTAAAAATATTTTATCATAATGAGTCACTATTTGCAAATAAATCACACGCCTCAACCTAACTCACTTAGGCACACAAAAAACCACTTAAATTTTCAATTAGATCTTGAAATCTCAAATCAAGTGTGTTAGAATATGTGTAATTTAAGATTAATAACAGTACCGAACCAGGTTTACACTATTAAGATATAATGATTAAAGGAGAAACCATTATGAAAATATTAGATTTTTTAAAAAATAAAATTGTAAAGAAAGAAGAAAGTGAAGAAGTTAAAGTAAGAAAAGAGTTATTGTCTAAAACATACAATCGTGCTTTTCTCTTTTATGGAGACACAGATAGAACTATTGAAGTTGATGGACAAAACATAACCTATCCACACAGTGAATGTTTTCTTGCAGACAATAAGTATCCCAGTTCAATAAAAAGATTTATAAGATTAACAGGAGAAAATCTCGATGGAACTCCAGTATTTGTTGAAGAATATGACAATTGGAAAATTGGCGATTCTAGTGGAGTAATTCTATATATTCAAGAAGGTGGAATTAAATATAGAATTAGTTCTTCTAGTTGTTTAGATGAATGTTGGTTAAATAATCACAATATGACTGGTTATGAAGTGGCAAAAGCAACCGACAGATATAATAACATTAAAGTAGATAATAGACTTAAAAATATTGCAGAGCAAAAAAGTATTGATTCTCAATTTGAAAAATAAAATGACAATATTGTTAAAAGATATCCTACACTAGGATATCTTTTATTTTTGGACACAAAGAAAAGAACTCGTATATCTTGTTTTACACAAAAAAAGAAAGAACTAAAAGAATCCTACTTGCATAGTCTACAACAAAAACTGTTGCAATTAAAATGAGAATATACAAAATATTGACAAAATCTTGATTTTGTGATATACTATGCATATAACTAAAAAAGGTGGTAAATAGTTATGGAACAAAATAATAATACTTATTCAAGATATATTAAATGGGCAAACAAAAACGCAGTAGCATATAACGAGTCTTCCGAAAAAGGCAAGCAGACATTTCACGATCAATTCTTAGCAGATGTTAAACGCACTGTTCGTAGAGTTGACAAAGCCCACATGAAGGTCGAAGACATCAAAGCAAGACAAAGTCTTATCACCAACCCAAGATACAGGTCTGATTGGGATAAAGTCTTAAGCTTAGGAATCACAACTGCAATTACAGCTGCTGGGCTCGCCGTAGGAACAGCTTTAGATAATTATCTTGATTCGGGAGTTATCGCTACTAGTTTTGGGACAATTTCTTCCGCATTAGTAGGTTGCGGAATCGGAACAAAACTTACAAGCAAATCCTTTAGAAGCAAATGGATTCAAAGAAAACTAGATAGAGCATACGAAGAAGTACATGACGCCGAAAAAGAACTAGAAGCACAAGCAATGCTAGCCGAGAAGATCACTGGCAAGCGAGTATGGCCAGAACCTCACGAGGATGACTTTACAAACAATTAATATTTATTAAAGCAAACACAAAAAATACAACCAAAATTATTGTGGTTGTATTTTTATTTACCTACATAAGCAATTGACCATTGCTTGTATCTATAACACGCATTATATTAAGTTCCTCCCCAGTAAGGCTATCTATATAGATATAATAAGTGTAATCTTTCCATGTACATATAAACTCATACGCCGAAGACTCCCCCACAAACTCATTAGGAACTATACATAAATTTCGCTCCACGATAGTAAGCAAGTTGCTAATTTTACTACCCGCTTCTATTATACCTATACTACTCTCAAAGCTACGTGTTGTGTGATTAGTTGCATAACTTGCTGCCTCCCAACCAACCACAGTATTAAGACATAGATCAACTTTTACTTTAATGAGATCACTATAATGAATCACCCTATCTACGATCGGCGCAAGATTGACATACAACATATTCCCCGACTGCTGATACCAGACACTATACATATTAGTTATACCTACATCCTTTGCCCAATCTTCAGCAAGTTCTACACCCGACTCAATAGATATAGGTTCACCAACACCAGAGCCAAAAGATGTTATACTAAGCAAGAATCCTCCCTTCTTAGTGATAGACACATATAGCTCAAGATTGTTATTGCTTGAGTCTAATACAACTTCGTAATTGTATGTTTCGAATTTACCAGAAGTGTCTCCAAGATAAGCAATTTCGCCATCCGGATACAATCTAGACACTACCTCGTAAGATTCCTCTTGCGAAACTAAAGCATCTTCAAGCCCAACAATTTCTTTGTTTAGAACACTATCTGAGAACGGTCCATCATAGATAAGCGTCGGCACTTCGGAATTAGAAGATTCTGTCCCCACTATACCAGCCGAAAAGTTAGCCTCGCTTTCCTCTCCAAAATTTACATCATCCAATATACTATAATCATATCTAAGCTTTCGCATATATTCATTGATATCATACTGGATAGCTTTAACATTATTATAGATACTTTCTATCTGATCATAGTCCTCATCACCTATATTATTACCAACATAATTCTCAAGCAACAAACTATAAGCAAAACCACTTGTTGTGTTCAATAACTTATTGATTTCTGACACTTTGTTGCCACTTAATGGCAATTGACCCAAGTTAGCAACACCAAGAGCACAATTGTTATATATATCTCCGAGCAACTCACGCTGGCTGCCTAATTCATTAGTTGCAACAATCTTTGACAGATCTACCTCAAGAGTATTTATGGTGTCTACTACTTCATAAAAGCTTCGCATATAAGAATTTTCGAGCTGTGTTTTATACGTGTTAGACGTCACCCAGAAGCTTATAAATAGCATTGCAAATACAACCATCAGCGACCCCAATACCGTCGAAAGAATAGCCAACGCTCTAATAGTTTTTTTCATACACTTCTCCCCAATTTCATATAGCAAATATATGCTTACCGATAGTTACAACTGGCTGTCTATCAAATATCCAACTTGATGTAGCCGTTACAGGATTATAATAATATAGACTACCATATGTTGGATCCCAACCAGTAAGAGCATCTGTGGCTGCTTGATACGCACTCGCCTCTGGCTCTAGATTAATCTGACCATCATGCACAGCGGTAAACGCCCAAGGCTGATATATTACACCATAAATAGTATCTGGAAAATCCGGACTAGCAACTCTATTAAGAATTACCGCACCTACAGCAACCTGCCCCACATAACTTTCTCCCCTTGCCTCCGCATGTATACACTTTGCAAGTAGATAGAGATCATTGCTTTCTTGTTGCGACATATATATCCCTAAAGCATTAGCCGTGACACCACCAACAGCCCCCGATACATATATCCCATTATCAGCTTGAAAATTCTTGATAGCCACAACAGTTGCATCATCATATAGACCATTAATTGCACCATTATAATACCCTAGATCTCTTAACCTAGTCTGAATTTCAGCCATATCGGGAGCACTAGCATCAACTGGTTCTTCTTTAATAGCCACAAAGCATATTACACAAGTGCAAAGTAGTACTATCATACACATTAACGCAAACCACTTTTTATTCATTTTGCTCCTCCCCAGAAACCATTAATCAACTCTAACAACTTACTCTTGTACTTTACATTATCACCTTCAATATCCTCACCAACGAAACACAACGGCGGATACGCCACACACCACCAGTTATCACCTTTACCCGTTCCCAGCTCAACAATTAACGCATCATAATAATCAGCACCGAAAGTTACTCCATCATAATCTCTACTTGGAAAAAATTCATTTCTAAGCCCAACCGAGCAACCATACTCAAAGCCACACCTTGTCAACGTATCACTAGCTACTAGTTTAATATTATTTAAATTATCTCCCAACACACTTTTAACCTCATTGGAAGAATTACACGAAGCAATCAACGGCGTAATATAATCTATTATATTATCCCTAACAATTAGTTTGACATCTTGATCAATTCCTTCATTTGAATTTGCTCTGATATGTATTCTTACGACATCACTCTTTGAAGCCGAGCTCATAGAACACCCGCTAAACATTAAACTAGCAAACACCAACACTACAATCAATATCTTCTTACACATACATTTCTCCTTAGTACAATTATTACCTATTGCGCAATGCTGTAAAACTCAACAATTTCAATTTTGTGTCGATTTTTGTCATAACCCCATTGTTTTACAACAAAAAATGTGATACGTATGACACATATCACATTTTTTTAATTTTATTCAAATCTTGCAACACTTGGCTTGTAAACAACCAGCTTATCACCAGCCTTTATTGGCAATTCAATTTTTGCATTTTGCTCAAGCAACACATTTTCGGGAACGCTTGTTTCTTTTGCAACATCCCATAACGACTGTCCTTGCCTTGCCACATACAAATACAATTGACAATCATCTTCTGTCTTTGCATCCCCTACAGATACGGCACTTATCACACAAGACTGCGACTCAGAATAAACATCAGCCATAACACCTAGCGTTGCAGACACCTCAATTTCTTTGCCCCTTCTACTGCGAGCAGATACATTTCCCAAACTAAGAGATACAACCTCAGCTCTTTCTGCATCTACCTTCTGCTCTATTGCAAATGGCATCTCAACTTCTGTTGCCGTAATATCTTCTGTTTCTTTCGTATAATACATTACAGTACTACTCGCAACTCCCTCAACAAATAATTTACCATCTTCAATTCTAGCACTTGCAAGCATTATATTATTTGTGCACACTCCAAGCACATTATCTATAAAAGGTGCCGTTTCTCCAATGCTTGCCGTTCCACCAATGTTATCTTTGAAAAATATCGAAGAACCACTAGACACTGTGCTAAAGTTTTCGCACGTTACAGACAAATACTCTCGCTCCAAATACAAGTCATCAATTACACTAAGCCTATTTTCATCATACACATAACCAGTATACGCAATAGGAACGTATACACTCATACGCGCAGAACTACCTTCTATCTCAGTAGACACTCGCATCTCATTAGTAATTACGCCTACCAAGCTTTGAACTATAGACTCGCCATTAACGCCGTCGTACGCAACCTCTCCGCCAAAATCAATTTCATGGTAATGAGAACACAAGTCTTTTTCGCCTTGCACCCCTTGATAGCATATATCTAGACAAATCTTTCCACTTATAGATATGTAATTTTCTTGAGGATTGACACTTGTTAACGAAACGCAAGGCGTAACCATCAATATATTACCAACCCCATCAAGACTCAACTCATCACTAACGTCAAGCTTTTCATACGCTTTGCCAAGATAGGTAGTATACGCAATATCGCTCGCAAGAATATGCGCCCCATCACCACCTACAGACGTTAAAACATTAATGTCTTTTGACTCAATAACAGACAAGCACACCTCTATAACAGCGGTTACACGAATAGTACCAGCCACAATAGAACTACTCACATCAATAACATTACTAGTGGCAACCACCTCTCCAACAACATCTGCATCATCAACAAACCTGTCTTTGAAGTCTGCACTATAATCCACTGCAGAAATAATATCCCCTTGGTAAACCACCTGAAAGTCCACTACTCCAAAGAACGATACCTCTTTACCAATAGGCTCGCAAGATTTTATATGCGACCTAGCACCAACCGAAAAAATCTTACTTACATCACCGTCTACCGCCGGCAATTTCAATTCCACCACCGACTGAGTTCTCCCAATATTTCTTCTTACACTACTAACAATCCTTGTAAAATTTGGCTCAAACACCTCGCCATTACCCCCTCGAACAATTCTTTCTACTTTAATATATTACAGGGGAGCACCAAATATAACTTTATTTTAAATAATTTTAATTTTCGAATATATTACACGCTCTTATCATCTTCAAGAAAATTGAGATTCTTTTTCTTAAGACTCAATAGATACACCTTACCATTAGTTTCTAGCTCACCTTTGTAAAATATCCTCAACTCCCCCTCTTTGCCGCTTTCATCCAAATATACAATGTCATAAAAGCTATAACCCAATATATTAAGTAAAGGATTAACATAATATATATTATTCTTTATATATACGACACCTATAAATATTAGTATCGCAACAAAAACTCCTACAAAACAGATTTTAGATAGATCAAATGCCAATGCAAGCAAAACAAACAACGAAAAATAATTAAGAAAGTGCTGATCAGTCAGGTTCTTTTTGCTAATAATAGTAATCTTTCCCCGAGTATCCGACTTGGATTTTACCACCCACATCAACCCCACGAAACCAATTAATGTTAATATGGTAAGACTTACCAACACCACAGTATTAGTTATATTTAATGTTAAATTTTTATTAATCAACTCAATTACAAGATTAAGTATAAATAGTAGATACATAGGAACAAATGCCGATATATATAATATTATTTTCACCATACTTAATTATTACATTATTTGCAATATTATATAACCAAAATATTTTTGAAACAGCTAAGCAAAAATCAACCCATATATCTTTACAATAGCCAATTTTTGTGCTAAAATATACAAGTTAACAATATGGAGTTGTACCGAAGTGGTCGTACCGGGACGCACTCGAAATGCGTTTGTCGAGCAATCGGCACGAGAGTTCGAATCTCTCCAACTCCGCCAAGCAATATGTAAAACGAATTTTTTCGTTTTACTATTTTTTTATCATATCGAGATTCTCACTCTTTCAGTGTACTCATGCTCTGCATGAGGGCGTTCGCTTTCGCTCGGCTCCGAATCTCTCCAACTCCGCTAAGCGTAAGCTAAATCGAAATTTTTATTTTATTTAGACTTTTATAAAAATTGAACAAGTTTCATTGCTCTATTTTTTGATTCAATCATTAAATTTGTTTTTGTGGAGCGTAGCGACACCACTTGTATCAAGACAAGCACACGCGTGAGTGCCAAATTAATTTATGCAATCTATTTCTCAATTGATTATCACAATCATTGCACTTATATTTACATTATCACGAGGCATAACAAACTTATATTTTGTAAATTCCCAATTATTATATTGATAAACTCCATCTTGCACATACAAAATAGAATCATTTTCGCTTTGTATGTTCAATCCTAGAAGCATATATGAATAATATTCTACTTCAATTGAACCAGATGCTCCCCAATCTCCTCCAGGCATATTTGTCTTAGTTTCCGGTATAATAATAAATTCTATGACTTCAAGAGCTTTAATATTATTGAGACTATTTGTATTAGTAATATAAATTGACCCACCATTGGTGCATTGAGTGGTTATTGAATATAACTTTTCCCACTTTGCATATACTGAAATATCTGTTGAAATTGTTTTTTCTGTGTATGCTTTTTCATTAAATTTATCTTCAAATAAATACCATCCATTAAACACATATCCATCTTTTGTAGGATCATCAGGCAATTTTATTTCTTCATTTCCGTTTGTCTCAAAATATGCATATTCTTGTCCATCAACATAGAACACAACTTTATTTTTAATATCTTCGTCTTTACATGCTTCTATAAAAAATGAACCTATAAATATTAACCATGCAGCAAATATTAGACTTAAAATTTTTTTCATAGTATTTCCTCATGTTGTTTTTATAATTATACCACAAGTACAAGTAATAACAAAGATTAATAATTAAAAATTTAAAATTCTTATTCAAACAAATCCAAGCTAATATTAATTTTTTTTACGCTACACACACCCCGCCACAAAACTTTATCCGAAATGATTGTTTAAATTTAACATGTAAGAAAGTAATCAGGTAACAACTTGTCTTTCTTGTAAAAAAGAACAACACAATGTATTAATCATTGTGCTGTTCTTTTTGTTTGTTTATTTACGCACGCCAATTTAGATACCATTTAAGAGGAACAAACCTCAATATATGACTCATTTAATTGTGAGGAGGAAACTTCCTTGTCATGACAGATTCATCATCCATCTCATCACTTCTTTCTTGAGCCTTATCAATAGCCTCTTGAACAGTTGAATCAACATAAATTCCATAAAGTTTAGCAATCTCTGGCATATGAATAAAATGCATAATCGCTTTGCATAGATCTTTGTCTTGCATATTAGAATTGTATATATCTGCAGCTATATTACTAAATCTAGGAGCTCTATTTTTGGTTTCGTCACCAATAACATTTCGCAACGTTTGCATAACATGATCAAAAAACTCCGCATTTGTCCTATTTTGCAAGGCATCCACACTCCTAGAATCCCCTCCCTTGCCCAACACATAAGCCTTTTTCCAAAGAATATTTACGTTCATTATTGCAATCAGATTCCTATTAGTCTCCACCCTGCGAGTATTCAATGATTGATTATCCCCATACTCTTCTTTGCGAACCACATTTCCGTCTTGAGTCCACTGATAATTAGCATCCGCATAACTCATATGATCCCAATCCAACATATTGAGATCCAACTCATCAACACGAACATTTAATGGTTTATAAGAAGGGTTATTCAGAGTATTGTCAACACTTGCATAAGCGTCTTTTCCCATAACAGTTTCATTACCAATTCCGTGACCTTCACCACCAGCATCAAGAGATGCGTTTTCATTGTTTTGCTCAGCAGATCTTACAATCTCAACCCTAAACTCAATCTCTGGATTAAGAGTGGACATAATTACAGTTTCGCCATATGAATTTTTTCGCATTACTAGATCTGCTGTTGGCAAATCTATTTTATCCACACCATCTATTCTTATTGTATTGTTGCCTGGGAATGTAACATTAGTACCAGCTACTCGTTCATTTGTCGCCTTAAGCATATTAGCAAGATCGTCTGCATCTCGGTATGTCGCTACTTGACTTTTATCCAACTCGCTCTCGGTAGGAATAAAAACCCCTTCCTCGTTCCAAATACCTACTCTTGGATACGCAGTATCTAAATAATACACGCCATACTTCCAGCCCTCAGGCAATTCGCTCATCTTAAAGTTGGTCTTGTGCTTAAGTACGGGAGTATCATTAGCATCATGACCAAGCGTAAATGCATCATTAGATAAATTGTATCCTCTTAAATCCTTAAAATGATCGATAACACCTTGGGCAGCTTTCTCTCTTTCTTCTTTGGTCTTTTGCCAATTCTTTTTATCTTCTTCCGCCATTATAATTACCTCTAAATGTATTTCATTAACTAAATGATAACATACTTAAACTAAAAAACCAAATAAATACAACGAACTAAATAAACAGAGATAACCCAATAAATAGATACCACTAAAACACCCGTGCATCAATAATTCAATCACACATTTTCTAACACTCTTACACAAACCACAGTCATATCATCACAAGATTCTCCTTGCGACTTAGCTATTGCCAAATTAATTATGTCGTTAGCCAACGTTTGAGGGTTAATAATATCTATAGATCTTAAGTATCCAGACATATCTCCCAAGACATCACCTACACCATCCGACACCATCACTACAATATCCATATTGCTAATGCACAACTTAGTGATATGCGGACAAATATTCTCAAGCACACCTACCGGCAATCCACTACTAGATATTACTTCGATATCCTTATTTGCTCTTATTACATAACCGTTAGTCGCACCAAGCTTAACAAAATCATAATAGTTTTTTTTGCAGTCAATTACACACAAGTCTATTGTAGAAAAGCTTTCACTCTCATTAAGGCTGAGTAATTTATTAACAGAACTTAAAATGATCTCGTTATCAAATCCTGCCTGATAAAAATTCTCAATCAAATCAAGAGTGAGCAGGCTAATATCACGAGCCCCAGCACCACTCCCCATGCCATCACATATTGACGCCATATACCTTCCCCCGCCAATGGAAACAATAGAGTGCGTATCTCCTGACACAACTTTGCCGGACTTTGTTCGCACCGCACAACCAAAAGCAATCTCATAGTTATCCGCTCTTTCAAGAGTAACAACGCGTACACCCCCAACAAGCTCCTCTTGCGACATAATCCTGTATTTGTGCTTAAACATTTTTGATATCGTATTTACAATTGTTTTGTCATTACCGCTATCGTTGTTGACAATTGCTGATATTATTACGCCATTTTCCCCAACACAAACCACACAATCTATACATGCAATATTATTGTATATCAATCGTTCTTTTACAAGCTCAGAGGATTTATTATCTACAACAACATCTTCAGACAAGCTGCTTTCCAACGAGTGCAGTAGTACGCTAACACCACCTAACTGATCAGCAATCAACGCCCTACTTGTATCTAGATTATTGACAGACTCACTATAGTCATTATATGATTCAAGCAATCTATTAAACACTTGCACAACCTCATTAACCCTGGCACAATTAATCGTCAAATACTCGGGCAGATCGACAAGTGTTAAACGTTTTTTCGCATATCCAATATCGACAATCGAATCAAAACAATTATCCATATAAACGCCACTACTTCTAAAGCATCTATCCCTATTATCGCAGCCATCACAAGCTGTTGCAATAAGCTCAGACTTTAAGATATCTTTAGAGTCTTCTACAGATAATTTACCTTTAATCATTTGCCTATATACATTATCCATGCGTGCAAATATTTTACTAAGCTCGCCAATCCTAATCGCCATCTCCTTTCGAGAAGTTACATAAACAGAATCAAGCATAGACTGTTTGATATTTTGTCGCAAGCCAGATATGGATAGCAACAGTTTACTAGGAATACAAACTGCAACTATTGCACCAATCAATACTCCCAATACACTGCCAAGATCCAGTCCTATGCCAAAAAGCAACCCAAACAAAACATACGCCAAAAGTACAGCCACTCCAGTTAAAACACGCCAACTACATTTAAACCCAATTGCAGCAACGCTCATACACACGAACAATGATATGTAAATCGGATCCGCATTAAGAATTGCCATCCCAATACCCATAAGAGAGGAACTAACCAATACAATACTCGCATTACATATACGCGATACAAGCAATAATATAATCGTTGCAAATAGTAGACCTATACTCACAACGCCTATATATACATTACCCATGCCTATACTGAAGATAATTAGCAACGCTGCACCACATACTTTCTCATCTAGATTAATACCATTAGCGAAACCTCTTCCTATCGTTGCCTCAAAAAAACACATACACGAATATAGAAAGAATACCGCCAATACCATCGCAATAATTGTTGCAAGTATTTGTTTAGAATCCCCAAAACCTCTAACCAAAAAACCTATCATGGATAGCAACATACATATTAGTACTTTTGTTTTGTTTAATCTAATTTTACCACTACATACCAACCACTCTATAAATACCAATACCAAGGATACAACTGCAGCCTCAACAACACCTCCAAGTTGCCAAGGATATACCCTAGACACAAGATAGATTATAGCAAGTATGTAACCATTAAATTTCATAAATAACAATGCAAAAACAACACTCACCCCAAACGGCATCAAGCTAGAATTATAAATATATGTATTGTTTACTCCTAATAACAACACATATATCGCTAGCATTACAAGAACTCGAAGAAAGCGTGTATTAATCTTACTTACTACAAAGTCATTTTTGCTTAACTGCCACATACAATCCTCACATATCATAATAATATATAATAATTGTATAATATAACTAATGTATATCCTTGTTATTATTCCTTAATTACACCATGGCTTTTTGTTGTTTTTTGTCTTATTTAATAAAAACAAAATCAGATATGATCAATAAAAAAAAGTTTGCAAGATTCCTTGCAAACTTTTAATCTCAAATATTAATAAGAAATAGCTAGTACTTTATATTTAATAGATCCAGCAGGAGTAGTAACTTCCACAACATCACCCTTTTCTGCACCAATTAGGGCTCTACCAGTTGGGCTTTCGTTACTAATTTGACCAATAGTAGGATCACTTTCGATACTTCCCATAATTCTTAGTGTAAGATTCTCGTTAAATTCCATATCTAATACCTCAACAGTACATCCTACACCAACCTTAGAAGTATCACCCTTGCCCTTGATAATCTTAGCGTTTCTCAAGTTCTCTTCTATCTGAACAATTTCCTGCTCAAGAAGAGCCTCTTCTTCCCTAGCTGCATCATATTCGCTATTCTCACTAATATCGCCAAAGGATCTAGCAACTCTTATCTTCTCAGCAACATCAACTCTTCCGTCACTCTTGAGATAAGCAAGCCTTTCCTCTAATTCTTTGTATGCTTCCTTTGTTAAAAATACCTCTGCCATTTTCATTTTCTCCTTGTATCAAAAAGTAAAATTAGAACTCGCAAATTGCTTTGCAAGTTCATCAACGTACAATATATTACAACAATCTATAATTTTTGTCAAGAGTTTTTTATATAGATTTTACAAAAATTTTTAACCTGAAATATTGTAATAATAGTTTCAAAAAGTTGTTTCGAAAGTATTAATAAAATCTAATTAATACAGATATATTGTATGCAAATATGTGTAAAATTTGTATGCAAATTAACACGAATTATGTTAAAATATTTAGGATAAATTTAAACACCGAGGATTATATAAATGGTTAGGTTATACGCAAAGACTCTAAAAGAAACTAAAATGACAGCTAGCTACAAATGTGCCTTCAAGGAAGACTTCACGATTGACCACTTTGAATTCTATATCAAAACAATATGCGAGCACTTTGATAGTCCAACACCAATTATTCTCGCCAAACATATCCGCGACTATATCATGTTTGGAACGGTTACATTTAGAGAAGATGACTTTGTCGAAACCGTTCACTTTGACAAACTAATTGTAGAAAACAACAAACAAGTATAGCAATATTACAAAAATCATATTACAAAAATACAACCTGAGTACAATATAGATTCACGAAATCTCTATATATTACTCGGGTTGTTTTTCTACTACCTTATCGCTAACAATATTGCTAGGTTCGCTAGGCTTAATCTTAAGCCTACCTTCCAGTCTTTTGAGTCGCTTAAGTATTATATGAAATTTAG
Source organism: Clostridiales bacterium (assembly GCA_015055665.1). GTDB lineage: Bacteria > Bacillota > Clostridia > Christensenellales > UBA1242 > UBA11490. Next base: position 37,651 of record SVHX01000006.1, on the reverse strand, counting down.
GCAAATTATATCTAAGTATCATTGTTGGCAACAAATTAAGTATCATTGCAATTATTGCAACTGGCATGGATATTCGCCAAAAATACTTAAATGGTAACATAAACACTATAGCAAATGAGGCAATTGCATCCATATAATGACCTACCATTGCTCGGTTAGATTCAAGGATAAACATCTGCACATACTCTACGCTCTTAGGGTCTTTAACCTTCTTCTTGTTGTGTCCAATCAAATCTCCCAATTCGCAAATTCTATCCTTCCATATCTTAATACCAAGCTTTTCGTAGAATCTTTGCTCTCTTCTAGAAACTTGGAATAGCTTTTTCTTAGGGTTAAACCACTTCTCTGGCAATAATTCTGCAAGGAAAGAAAATGTTGCTGTTATTGCAATTTCGGCAACAACACTAAGTAGCAACACAACTATAATCCATATTGCATAATTATCAAACGACTCAGGGAAAAATATCAGATTAGCCGACGCTAACAATGATACACCTAGAGCCACTATGGTCAAATATAGAGCCATATATACTCCCGGAGAGATTACTTGAGATACTTAAGTTTAATACCATACCCCTCTTCGTACGCCTTAACACACGCCTTATAGTTAGCATCTGCCATATACTGAATATTATCCTTCTTAGACAATTCGCTATTTGGATAAATTGGCGGTAAGAAGTTAACAGTATACGCCTGAATTGGGAACCCGTCTTGCCCAATAGTTTCGCTATCTTCCATTGTAATAAATACAGGGATTACCGGAACACTACTAGTTACAGCGAATCTATAAGCACCAGGCTGAGGCGGTCTTGGCTTACGATAATTCCACCACATCTCCTGTTCGGGGAATACCAACACCTTCTCGCCACGTTCAAGAAGAACCTTCATTGCAGAAAGAAACTTCTTCATAGTTTCCGTATTACGGCTAAGTGGCAATGTGTTACAATTACGAAAAAAGAATCCAATAGGATTAGGAAAATTCGTGTAATTGCCTTCTCTAATAACACGATAAAGCAATCTTTTGCCCATATAAGGTTTAATCGATCTCCACACCGCATAGTTATCACATGGGTTGAAGTGATTACAAGTAAGAATTGCTCCACCTTCTACGCTTAGAAAATTCTCAATGCCAGTTACACCTTTAATAATAAACTGACCTTTCTTAATCATATCTTCGTAGAATTTGGTCGCTCCCTTATTGGCAAAGAAAGTCTTAATCTTGCTAGTTAGCTTCTTATTAAGATAATCGACTTTGTTAGGCAATAGCTCTAGAGCTTCGGGATCGTTCTCGACCGGCTCGTACCAACGCCCATTTCGTTCATTATCTTCTATTTTAGCAAGAACTTCCAATCTTTCTGGACTCTTATCCATTAATTCCTCACTAATATACAATATTATACCTCGCTAGGCACCTCTATATTATATACACCATTTAGATCCAATTTGTCAAGCAAGTTGCTCTCCTTGAACAAACAATTATTAAATGTTTTCTCTACATCAAGTAGTCTTGCAGCATGTTCTACAATTTCAATATTAGCTTTCTCTTTCTGAGCACGCTTAACATCATTAAAGTTAGCCTTATTCTCAAGAATAGTATGGTAGAAAGGAGATTCCTTAGCATACTGCCAGAAGTACTCAGCATTGATTACATCATCATATTGCCAAGGTTTCTTGTACAACGCATAATGTACAAGATTTAGATCCCCCTCTGTAGGAATATCTATTGACTGCTTATTCCAACCGTTAGGAAGAATCTTAACCTTACCCTTGGTTAATACATTAAGATACGCTTGATCTGGATCAATAACATCAAAGTTGTAAGTGTTGATAAGATAAATAAATTTCTCAACCAACTTCTCTTGTCTAAATTTATCTAGATTCATAAGCAATACACCAGAGTTAAAGTACTTGCCATGCTCTACTCCGCATACTTCTGTAGAATATCTACTAAATACTGGATGATCTGCAATTATCTTGCAAGGAATAGCTCCCACTAGATTGTTACCAAGATTAATATTAAATAGCTTAGAAATATCTCCAAGCACAGTGATATCACAATCAAGATAAATAGCCTTCTTGTACTGAGGGAACATCTTCTCAATAAAGATACGATAGTACATCTCTACAGTAAAGTGATATAGATTCTTAAAATATTTCTTGTATGGCTCTACGAATTTGGACACATTATAAAAGTCTACTGTAAAATTATCATCATTAAGTCTTGATACGATTTCCTTTAGGTCGCTTCTTAATCCAGAATTAAGTACATGAACTATATAATTATACTGATTGCTTGCGTTAGCCTTGAGTGACCTAAGTGCCACCTCAAGGTAAGGCATATAATTATCATCTGTTGCACAGAAGATAGGTATTAACTTTTTGTTTCTCTTTACATTTTTAATTGGCATGATTATTTTCTCCCATAAATCATTTTTATTAGTAGAGGACTCGCCTCCGATTTATTACATCACTAATTTACCCTATTTTACGCAAGAATTCAAGTGAATTATAACAAATAATTTCCCGAGTTGTTTTCGCCGAGCGGGAATCCTATTTTTCAATTCCCGCTCGGCGGGAATATGCGAATTTTCACCTTAAATAACAGGTAATTTCACCCCCACCAACACCTGTACACTAACAAAAAGTAAATTTCAGATTATTTCGTACATATTCCGTGATATTCAGCACAAACTAAGAGTATTAAAAACATGGAGGCAAAGAAATTATGTTATCATTTATATCTTTTTTATTAGTCTGTGTCGGATGTATCAACTGGTTCTGCATAGGCATACTACAATTCGACTTCGTTGCTGGAATTTTCGGATCTCAAAGCAATGTATTTAGCCGACTAGTCTACACACTTGTAGGAGTAGCAAGTATTGTAGTTGTAGTTAACTTTATAATGAACAAAGGAAAATTCGTTGTATCATTTAAAAAAGATGACAAAGAATTATCCAAAGCTGAGGAAAACAAAAGAATCCACAGCCACAATGCAGCTCTTGCATCAACAGAAAGTGCAGAAGACTTTTCTCTAGCTAACAAACTAAAATCAGAAAAGAATCATAACCTCTACACTACCGAAAGTGCAGAAGAAATGGGCAATAACGACCAAAACGGTTGCCATTGCAACAAGAGCGGATCATCAAAATCTTGCAAAAACAAAAACAAAGACGATTAAGTAGAATTTTGACAAAGATCGGTTATTCGCAACTAAAATTGGCTTATACAATTTGACATTAATATTTTAATATTTTATAATATTAATATGAAAGATATTAAGCAGATAATAGCGGACAACTTAATAAATTTGCGCAAGAAACACAATCTCACCCAGAACGATTTAGCAGCTAAACTCAACTACTCCGACAACGCTATATCCAGATGGGAACACGCAGAGGTTACACCTAGTATCGAAACGCTTGAACAAATTGCAATCATCTATAATGTTCCACTTAGGGCATTAATAGAGGATAACGCAGTTAAGCAGTCTGATATTAGCGACAAACAGAAGCTAATTAATAGCCTTGCCAAGATTCTTATTGCAGCATCTGCTGTATGGCTAATTGCCACAGTAATCTTCGTTGCAACACAGCTACTTATGGGCAAAGCTATATGGCAAGTATATGTGTGGAGTTTGCCAATCATTAGTCTTGTAATGCTACCTTTCCATAAATATTGGGGTAGACACATCTACAAGTTTACCGTAATCACAATTTTCTTGTGGACATTATTAGCATCCATCTTCGTTACTCTATTCCACCTTACACCTTGGATGTGGATGATATTTATACTTGGAATTCCAATCGAAGTAGGACTTGCAATTTGGGCTTTCGTCAAACCAAAGCCAAAAGCTCCTGTCAGCGAGGAAAAACTAAAAAAGAAAGCAAAACGCAAAGAACGCAAAGTACTTCGCAAACAAGAAAAAAGAGCCAGAAAACTTGAGAAAAAGCAACTTAAAAGCAACAAGACAAGCACTGACTCAAACGACACCAAAAACAAAAAAGACTAAGGCATAAATATGTAACCTCAGTCTTTTTTATTTTATGCTTTGACCTTATAATAAAACTTTTCTAATTCTTTGGCGTTCATAAGCTTTGGTACTGGATATAGCGGATTAGCCTCTGCACTAGCAATCCTAGCAAGCATAGGGATATCCTGCTCAACTATACAATCAAACGTCTTAGGAATACCATATTGCTCATTAATCTCAATTATCTTGTTAATTAATTTGTTGGATGCAATTTGTTCGTTATCATATGGTCTAGCAATATTACAATATACAGCCATCACCTTCAATTTTTTATGGATTACGGTACCATACTCACCCAATACATATGGTAACAATACTGCGTTTGCTAGCCCATGAGCTATACCATATTTCCCCCCTAGAGTATGGGCAACAGCGTGAACATAACCCACATAAGACTTAGTAAAAGCAAGTCCAGCTTGATATGACGCCTTAAGCATATTAGCTCTTGCTCTTTCATTCTTGCCATCTTCGCACACCCTTGGCAAATTCTCAAATATTAGTCTTGCAGCTTCGAGAGCGTGTCTGCGAGTATCGTTAGTTGTTGATCCCCCAATATACGCTTCGATTGCATGAGTAAGTGCATCAAGACCAGTTGTTACGGTTAGATTAATAGGCAAGCCCAATGTAAGACTAGCATCAAGGACTGCATAATTAGGGATAAGGTCAAAATCGTTAATCGTATATTTTTCGTGTGTGGTACCATCTGTAATTACTGCTGTTACCGTGGTTTCGCTACCAGTACCAGCTGTTGTTGGTATAGCAAAGAACAATGGCAACGGACCTTTAACCTTAAGTAGACCTTTCATCTTCTTGAGAGACTTATTAGGATTAGCAATTCTTGCACCTATAGCCTTAGCACAATCTATTACACTTCCACCGCCAAGAGCAATAATAGCCATACAAGATGAAGCGTTATACAATTCCACCCCCTTCTCTACTACATCAATTGTAGGGTTAGGCATAACATCTTCGAATACTTCGTATTTAACCTTCGCATCTCTTAACGATCTCAGTAACCCTTTGTCAAGACCAAGTCCCCTAATGCCTGCGTCTGTTACAACTAGGACTTTATTAATCTCCTTGCCTTCCAATATAGCAGGAATTTCTGCCACGCTATTAAGGATTTCTGGCTCACGATAAGGCATCATAGGCATAGCCACCCTCATACCCAATTGATAAGTTCTACAATATATCTTCTGAAATAAATTCATACACTATCCCCTAATGCTTAATATTTTAATTTATTTTAACACAATACCCGCTTTTTAACAATTAATTATGTGAATATAGCTTTAATTAACAAAAAAACTTAATGCAATTACGCACCAAGTTTTCGTGTTATTATTTATCTGCAAATAAAATTCCTATACAATTAGGTCCACAGTGACTACTAACTGTGCCACCAGCAAACGTATTGTATATTGTTTCGAAACCAGCAGCTTTTAAACGCTCTTCGATAATCTTCTCACACTCTGGCATTGGTGAGGAGTGTGTGATGAATACAATTGACTTATCTGCATTAGCAGACTCGGCAACTACATCATTAGCGTAATTCTCTATAACTTTATTAAGATTACCCCTATACTTCTTGCCAACCCCCATCCTTCCAGATGTTACAACAATCTGAGGTTTAATCTTAAGAATATTAGCACCTAGCAACGTTACTGCACTGCATCTACCGCCTTTGTACATATAATTAAGCTTGTCTAGCACAAAGCTTACTCTTACTTTCTCTTTGTAACTTTCGATCTCGGCAACAATCTCCTCAGGAGTTGCCTTTGTCTTGACCATCTGACTAGCCTTAATAGCAACCAATGCTATACCTGTAGATAAATTAGCACTATCTATTGCCCATACATTTTCCATGGTTTCGGCAACTAGTCTTGCGTTATTATACGAACTACTCATGAGCGAACTAATACAGATATGAATTACAGCATCATACTTGCCCTTTAATTCTTCAAAATATTCCCTATACCCCTCTGGCGGAATAGCAGATGTCTTAGGCAAAACTTTGGTTTCGTTAACAAATTCGAATATTTCTTCCGCTATACCAAAGTGATCGCTGGTAAGGGCATCTTTAAATGTAATACCAAATGGTATTGTAGATATATTATATTTGTCCAGTAACTCCTGAGGCAAATCAATTGTACTTTCTGCAGAAATTGCAATCTTCATAAAATCTCTCCTTAATTATCTTGCCAAGCACACACTCGCTTTAACTATATACATTGTAATACAAATTTATTATTTTGCCAATCTAATTATACCTAAGGAGACTCTCTTAATTATTTTTCGACTCTCCTGCCAAGAGAGTCTTAAAATCATTTGCAAAAAAGTAATTTTTTGTGGTACAATATTGTATCTATTTAAGGAGAAGATATGACTCAAGACGAAATAAGGAACAACTTTAGTAGCAATCTTATACGTTTACGCAAAGCTAACGGCCTTACCCAACTAGCTCTTGCCGAGAAACTTAACTACTCCGACAAGGCTGTATCCAAATGGGAAGTGGGAAGCGTCCTTCCTGATGTCGAAACAATGTCACATATTGCAGACTTCTTTGGCATAACAGTTAACGACCTAATTTATCCAGAGAGAAAACTGCACAAAGTGTTCCCTCACAACCACGTTGTAATTACGTCATTAAGCGTATGCCTGGCATGGTTCTTAGCAACAGTAGTATATCTAATACTTCAACAGTCTACTGACCTACCTAGGATTTGGCTTACATTTACTGTTACCGCTACGGTGTCTATGATAATACTAGTTGTATTCTCAGCCATTTGGTTTAATAAGATCATCACCACACTTGCGGTATCTGGATTATTCTGGAGTACAATAATTAATATTTACCTGTTTGTCAATTCATCTAGCCTCTGGTTTATATTTATTATAGGAATTGTCGGACAATTAATGATTTTGTTCTGGTCACAACTTAAGAAAATCCGCATACCCAAACGACGCAAGAAAACAAAATAATAACTATATATCATTATATTTCTAAAGAAAAATGGAAAAAGGAAAATATTATGAAAACTTTAACTTATGCAAACTGGAAGCAAAAACTTCCTTTTGATAATATCGTATATAAGGATGTCAAACGCCATAGCCTTAAGCTCAACTCGTATGAGCGAGCAATTATGGACACTGAGATCGAATTCTACCGTAACCGATTCTCCCTACTCCAAGTAATGAATCAGTTTAAAGTATTAAAAACAGCCAAATTCAAGGAAACTTTTATCAAGGCAGTTCTAAAAAGACAAGACAATATCTTATACATACCTCACTGCCTTGTTGGATATTTCAAAAACAAAATCAAAACAGAATTCGCCGAATACAAAGCGTTCTTCGAAATAATGCTTGACCATGCAACACATCAATCCAATAAAAACCCACTTATTCCTATGATCAAGCAAATATTAGGAGCATACTACAAGCCTGTTTTGCACAAACTCAATCATCACCGCAAGAGCGAAACAATTAGAGTGAGAGGAAGAACCCTCCCTCCTGCCGGTTACGAAAATACTGCAAGAAATATCATTGCGGGATTGCAGAATAATGTAGGACTATCCCATATCTATGGAAGAAGTAATATTCGCAAAACCGTTCCAATATCTATAGTAGATGATTATGGTTATGGCGAGTGGGTTAGCAAAAATGTATCATTTAATACCAATAGACTTTTTATCTATTCCAATCACAACAAATTAACTGATGTTCAGCTGGAACACATGATATACTTTAATGTGTACCCCGGCTACGGATACTTCTATAATACGGTTGCAGATGGCGAATATAATATCTGCTTTGACAATGGAGCAACCTTCCTTATTAACGGCTGGGCAATGTACGCTATGTGTCATAGCAAAAATTCTGCATACTCTAGCGATATGATGTATGAGGGAGCTAATATCGTCCACCATCTACTTAAGAAGAATCTTGACAAAGGTTGCGAAGATGCGTACGTATTCCTACTAGGAAGATACCCTAAGGACAAAGCAATTAATTATATGCTAGACTACACTCAATACCCGGGACATTATATGAGTTATATACTAGGAGCTCTCGCTACCGAAGAGGCTATCAATCACGATTTTGCCCACAACCCAGTTGATTACCTCAATACCCTAAAAACTATTAATTGTGGCGATTTCTTTGCCCTATATCATCCTAAAATGCAGAGAAAAATTGCAAAGAACCACATAACTGCTCGCGTTGGCAAAAAGTTTAGCAATTAACGCTAGAATAAATATTTTATTCACAAAAAAAAGAACTCTAATTACGAAGTGACACCTCAATAGGTGTTGCTTTTTTATAGAGTTCTTTTTTAATAAAATTTTAATCTTTCTTAAAATATTTCTTACTAATAATTGGTAGTACAACTAGGAACAAAACAAGAGCTAGCAATACAAGTAATACCAACATTAACCAGTCTGAGATATACAAGTTAAGAGATGTTCTTACCCAGATACTTTCTTCCTCGCTCTCTACACCATCAAGTACAGTTTTCGCCTTAATAGAATAGCTACCACCTTGATCACAGTTAACAACATTTCCTTTAACCCACTCGCCACCATTAACCGAATAGTATATCTCAGCTCCTTCATCCTTAGCAGATAGAGTAACCGTTACCTTACCTGTTACCTTGTTAAGGGTTTCGTAATCTTTGCCTTTGTGAGTAAAGTAGTATCCAACCTTCTGAGGCAACACCCCAAAGTCTTCGCCGTTAAGATATCTCCTGCTTGCATCATTATGCTTGAAAGCATCTATCCAATCAATTTCGCCATCTACAACACCATTATTGATAGCATATATATACTCATACTCGCCTACTGGTAGATCAACCATTATATAATCATCTTCTATCTGATCATCTGTTATAGTCTTAACCCAATCGTTAGGGTTCTCTGAGTCTGTCTTCCTAATCCTAACAGCAAGACCTCCGCCAATCTTATAAACTTTAAGATTATTACCAGTATCAACATTAACAACACTATCACTTCCAACTAACCCCTGAACACCTATTCTCATAGTAAAGTACGAAGAAAAGTGCGACTCATTAAAGTTAGTTATATTATTGTTGATTATATTAAGCGTTACATGACCAATCCTACGATTAGGAAGAACAATATCTTCGATAGAAGAAAAGTTATTATTAGCTAGATTAAATTCCACACTAGCATCCTTTACCTTACCAACGATATTACCAAAATCCACATGTGTCAATCTATTACTACTAAGATCTACATAAGTTAACCCCGTAAGGTTAGAGATATCAATACTGCCTAGATCATTACCCGCCAAAGACAAACTTTCGAAGATATCCTCATCAGTATATCTAAATATAGTCTGATCGAAAGATTTAATTTCGTTAATATTAGCACTAAATGTTGTTAATGAGTCTAGCTCTAATCTTTCCATACCGCTAAAAGACGCAATGCCTTTGCGATCAAGATTAATTATAGAGATATCTCTAAACATATCTGTATAGATCTTATCCCCCTGATACGTCTCACCAAATAACCCCTCATAATAATCTCTAAAGATCTCTAATAGTGCTTCGTATAGATTGCTATCTGTTATCATAGAAGTTGTAACAGCTGGGCCTTCAAATTCTATCTTGGACACAAACGGAGGCTCTTCCTCGGTAGAGCCTTCCCCCTCTCCAGAGCCAGCACCTTCACCTTCTCCAGAACCTGACTCGCCACCTTCTCCGTCAACTCCTTCTTCTAAAACAACAGGATCACCAGTTGACGCATTAGCTACTGCCACATTAGGTGCTAGCATAAACGCCATCATTAATATTGCTATGATACATAATATATTATATTTACTTATTTTCGACAACATCTTCATCCTCCTAACAACTTAGGTATTTATAGTTTACTACAAATTATCATTTCTTACAAATATTTAATCAGTACAAACAATTTTTTATAGTATATACAAATTTGCCTTCAAGAATATACTCTACATAAAACCAGAACTCGCTATCGTCCGCATTTCGAGAACTCTCTACAACACCCAATATATTCTCACTTGCAAATGTACCATAATAAGTACTATCCCGACTAACGTGCCTATTATCCCCCAGAGCAAATATATGCCCTTCTGGAACTACAAGCTTACCATTAACAAACAATTCGCTATGAGTAGAACGTAATGTGTTAAAAGCCTCGTAGGACTTGTAAATACCATTTTGCTCTGTTAGATGCAATGGAACTTTCCTCCCGTCCACAGTATCATAAAACTTGTACTCTATATAATCTTCCTCGATAATCTCGCCATTAATTTCTAACCTGTATCCAACTTTATCAAGTTTTACTATATCAATTACATCTCCACCCAAGCCAATTACACGCTTAATAATTGGATCTGTTTCGCCAATATCAATAACTATTATATCGCTATATTGATAGTCATCCACATACTTATTAACATACACATAATCCGAACCCTTGTGAGTGTCTGCATTGTAGGTAGGAATCATGCTCTCCCCCACAACAGTACACTCTAAAGTAGCAGAGGAGAATAATATCAAAGCAAGCATAATTATCATACAATAAACAAAGAATAGGTTGCTAATACCATTAACAACCCTCGACACAACTTTTGCGTGATAGTTAATATCGAAATTATGTTTAGTCACTTAATTATTCCCGTTTTATTTTTTATTTTAGTTCTTTAATGCAAAAAGTTCACATTAGATGTGAACTTTCTTTAGCTTGTAATTACTTCCATAGATCCTTGATATTGTCTTCGTAGATCTTAATCTTGATACCCTTGCTAGCAAGCTCAGTCCTAATAGTATTAATATCTCCTTGAGATTTTACATTATAAGCATTTTCCTCAAGCTTAAGAGTATCATATATTAGATTAAATATTGATTTATTAGACTCTGGAGTAGTCATTGTAGTACACAACAATCTCAAGATCTCCTCATCTGCAATATTATCAATATTATTTTCATCTACAAGATTAACGGCATTGCCAGCATGGAATATAATGTGTATACCATATTCGCTAACAATATAGTCCATTGATCCTGCACCTTCGCCGCCCTTGGTATCATTTAACCACTCACTTTGCTCGCCATTAGAACTCTTATCCAATGCTCTAACACCATTAGCGAAAGGCTTAACCATTTGATCTGCTACAGATGTATCTAGATTAACAACATAATCAAATTCACTATTCATGCTACCTTCGTCATCATTGAAGATATACATAAGCTCATTAAACTGTGCACATCTTTCTTTAAGAGTCGCACCAGTTACCTTGGACTGAACATACTCATATACAGACGTCTGATCATCAGTAGATACGATTGCGTTCCAAGTCTTAGTTTCTCCATCCATTTCAAATGTAGAAGTTGTCTGGTTAACAATATTACGCTTTTTTGCATTGTAAGCAGCCTCAGTAATTGAGCCGTTCTCTTTCTCTTTCTCAAGAGCAGTCAATGCTTGCGTCTGAGCATCACTAAATTTAATTAGGATATGCTTAACATTAACATACTCATTACCACTATTTGGATGGAAATAAATATAATTCTTAGCAGCATCCTTCATAGCAGTATGATACAAGCTCTCGTCAGATAGGAATCTATCCTTCTGAGCCTTGTATTGTTTCTTGTAATATTCTACAATCTTGCTAGTGTCAACCTCTAGGTTGTTAAAGAAATCGTGTTCGTACTTCTCAAGATACAAGTTATTAGTAAGAAGTTCGATTAATCTATCTTCCTCAAATCTAAGAACGTCAGCCTCGGTAGTACTTCTACCCTCGCCTTCTGCAGCCTTCTGAAGACTAGTAATATATCTAGCCCAAGCTTCGTTAGAAACTTTAGGATCAGTAATCACCTGTCTATCCTTAGTGAAGTGCGAATCCTTAGCAATAGTTCCATCCAAGAAAGTTTCGTTATCATCATGAACATGACCAGCTCTAATTACCATACCATCTTCGTAATAAGTTGATGGCTCATAAACCTCTTCCTCAACTCTAAGAGATTTCTTCTCTTCCTCGCTTTCTTCAGTTTCGGCCATTAGCTCCCACTCTTCTCTAACCTGTGTTTCGAAGGTGAAGATCGAATCTTGCATATAATCAAATGCCTGAGCCTTAATCTCTAGCTCTTCCTCAGGAGAAATCTCATATTTGCCACTAGTAATAATACTATCTAGCAACAACCATCTATCAACCATTGTATTGATTGTCTGATTAACCGAGTCCTCAAGAGTATATCCATAAGATTCGTAGTATTGGTAACCGTAATTATTAAATGCTTCTACAAGATCTTTCTTATAGAAATTCTTCTTATCTACAGAAACAACAACAGTTTCGTAATAATACTTATAATTGTCTACCTTAAGCCAGCTACAGCCAGTCAAACATATAATGCACATTGCTAATGCACATGCTACAGTCAATATTTTTTTAGTAAATTTTTTCACAATAAAGCCTCTCAAATATAATTGTACTTATCTATTGTACTATAATAATATCCAAATTGCAAATAAAATTATCAAAAATCTCCCAATAATCTCACAAATTTTGCAATGCCGTCTAGTATTTGCTCTCCAGAAGATATTGTTAATACAACACAAGGGATAGTCGAAACCTCGATACTTGCACTATCTCCGTATTCCGCCACCGCCTTTGTAATATTAGCGTTAAGAAATTCTCTAGACTCTAGATATATTTTGCTTGTCTTACCCGCCACAAGCCTTACAACGCCCAATTTACTAAGATAGTTCTTCATCCAAGCTATCTCAATTAGATTGTCAAGTTCCTGAGGAATATAGCCATATATTTCAATTATCTTATCCTTATACTGAGTTGCAGTCTCTTCAGTTTCGATATTAGAAATCTCTCGGTATATAGCCATCCTTCTACTTGTACTAGGCTCGAGATCATGTGGCAAGAACGCAGGTAACATAGTTTCTACCTTGATATCAGTTCGAGCAGTCACCTTCTCGCCCTTGATCTCGCTAACACTCTCAGAGATAAGATCCACATACATATTGTATCCAATCTTCTCGATATGTCCGCTTTGCTCTGCACCAAGCAGACTACCAGCTCCCCTTATCTCAAGATCTCGCATTGCAATCTTAAAGCCACTACCCATCTGACTAAATTCTTTGATTGCTTGCAATCTTTTATAAGCATTTTCATTTAACTCTTTGCGATTGTCAAAAGTGAAATAAGCATAAGAATATTTATCCGACCTTCCGATACGACCTTTTAACTGGTATAGCTGAGATAGACCCAACATATCAGCATTAATAACAATTAACGTATTAGCATTAGGAAGATCTACGCCATTTTCGATAAGCGTTGTTGCAACAAGCACCTGCGTCTTGCCGTTATACAAGTTAAATATCTCTTTCTCCAGTTCTTTCTTATCCATCTGTCCATGAGCAACTGAAATGGTTGCATCTTCTGGTGACAACATCTTGATTCGCGAAGCAAAGTTGTATATCTTCTCTACCTTGTTATAGATAACTAGCACTTGTCCATTTCGCTCTAATTCTCGTGCAATTGCAGATCTTATGATATGCTCGTTATATTCCACTACCTGAACATCACTAGGTAGCCTCTCCACTGGCGGAGTTTCGATTACAGATATATCCCTTACCCCCATCAAAGACATATTAAGAGTACGAGGAATTGGCGTTGCACTAAGAGTAAGCACATTAATATTTTTCTTAAAATTCTTAATTTTTTCTTTATCCGAAACACCAAACTTCTGCTCCTCATCAAGAACAAGAAGTCCCAAATTATTGTAATTAATATCACTCGATAATAATTTGTGTGTTCCGCACAACATATCTATCTTACCATCACTGAAGTCCTTCTTAATTCTTGCCTCATCTTGTGACGAACATAATCTATTAAGTACAGCAATCTTAACGCCAAAGCTCGACATCCTAGCCTTAGCCGTATTGAAATGTTGCTCACTAAGTATTGTAGTCGGACACATAAGTGCCACTTGCTTGCCACCAAGGATTGTCTTAAATGCTATACGCAAAGCAACCTCAGTCTTACCAAATCCGACATCTCCACAAACCAGCCTATCCATTACCTTGCCCGATTCCATATCCGACTTGCAATCATTAATAGCCTTAAGCTGATCTACCGTTTCGTCAAACCCAAAACTTCGCTCGAAGTCAATCTGCATTTCGTCATCTGCACTATATTTAAATCCTTCTTTGTTCATACGCTCACGATAAAGTGCAACCAAGTCAAAAGCCATCTTCTTGACGGCCGACTTCACTCGCTCTTTAGTCTTGGCAAATTCCGTTCCGCCAAGCTTGTTAATTGTAGGTGCTTTGTCCGAGCCGACGTATTTGCTTATTTGATTCATGTTCTCAACAGGCAGATATACCTTATCACTGTTCTTGTACTCAATAACAACATAATCTCTCGGAGCTTGTCCAAGCGTTAATGTTTTAACCCCCAGACACCTACCTATTCCATGTGTGTTGTGAACAACATAATCATTTTCTTCAGGGACTTGACCATCAAGGAACGATAGAGCGTTGCTAGCTCCGATAATCTTTCTAGGTCTGCCAAACAAACTTGTGTCAGATATTACCGCTAACTTCTCTTCAGGCAGAATAATATCTAGCGGATACTTTCGCGAAACAATATTGAGCCCCTTGTCGCACTGAGATATTCTTCCAGAAACTCTTGCCTTGCTAGCAAGATCACCCAATTGAGAAGTAAGCCTATTAGTATTTTCGTTACTACCCGCACACAAAATAACTGTATACCCATTACTCAAGAAATTATCTATATCCAGCCTTAGCACACTAGAATTACCAGTATAATTAACCGCCGGCAACGTCCTTATATTAAAGACCTTCTTGGGAGCAAATATCCTATTATTCTGATTAATATAATGGAAGGCGACCAAAGTGTGATTATTAGGAAAGTTTAGGCAATTTTTGACACTTTGCATAGTTGCTATTTTTCGCAAAGAACTATCTTCTAATCTAGCATTGTACTCTGATATATATTTTTCTAATTTGTCGTATATACCTTTAGCCCCATCAAAGACAATTACAGCATCATCCGCGTAATCAAAAATAGTTGACTTATATCCTTTGTCAAATACAATTAATCTCGGGTCATTTTTTTCGCCCGATATAAGGTCGTGATACAGATCATCATGCTTGATCTTACGCTCGGCATAAACATCCTCGATATCAGCACCACTAACATTAATAAGATTGCCACTAAGAATCTCACACGAGTTGATAGCTTCTGATGTCAGAAGAGTTACAAGGTTGTACTTTCGAATACTTTCTACCACATCAAAGTCTGTCATTATTCTTATCGGTTCTCCACCTAGCGGATAGACGTCAAGAACATCTCCCCTTAGAGCATATTCGCCCATACTTGATACAATATCCACTCTGCGATATCCGTACCCAGATAACAACTTACCTATATTTGACATCTCCATAGTATCTCCAACAGATACTTGAATAGATGCCAAACGAGATTTGTCTGGAAATCTACTAGCAATAATTACAGGAGTTATAACAAGCGTATCGCACTTACCCGATACAATATCTCTAAGTATTGTAGACTCGTCTATACTAGACTCGAAATCACTATCTAGAGGATCTAGCACATTACCCATGAATCTTGGAGCTCTACCCATCCCCTGCAGTTTCTCAATAACAGTAGCAGCATTATCTTCGCTCTCAACAACATAAAAAAGAAACGCACTATCCCCAACTAGTGCTAATTTTTCTCCGAGGTTAAGACCAAACACACTTGTGTTAATTCCCTCTTCTATTGAGCTCTTAAGCAATTCGAAATTGCCACCTCTTATAAATTTGCTAAACACTATCTATACCCTATTTACGTCAATCCCTTCGACAGTCTTATTCTTAACAAATAACTCTATTATATTTGCAACCTTATCCATTGTGACATCAAGTTCTTGCAAACGATTATCGCTTATCCTACTAAGCACATAGCTTGCAAGATCGCCACTTTCTGGTCTGCCAGCACCAATTCTTATACGAGGAAACCCTTCGCCAATCCTACCTACAATATCTCTTAATCCATTATGAGTGCCTGCACTGCCCTTAGACCTTACCCTAATTGCACCAAAGTTAAGATCAATATCATCAGATAGTACCAGAATCATGCTAGGATCAAGCTTATGCATATTCATTACTTCTACTACGCTCTTACCACTAAGATTCATATAAGTTTCTGGCTTAATAAGAATAACTTTCTCTCCACCGATTACAACTTCTGCAACCTTGCCCGAATACTTGGATTTCGAGAACTGGCAATTATGTCTATCGGCAAAATAATCTAGTGCCATATAGCCTAGATTGTGAACGGTTTTTTCATAATTTTTTCCTGGATTTCCAAGTCCAATTATAGCTATCATTTGTTATCTTCTCCCAATATAGTGTTTGCATTAAGTTTGGAACTTGCAGCCAAATTATATCTACTAATATGACAACCCGCACCAATTATACATCTATCCCCGACAATACTATGCTTAATAGTCGAATAGCTAGACACATAACACTCTCTGCCCAAGATAGATTCCTCAATGCTTGCCCCCGCAACGCAAGAGTCCGCACCTATCTTACTATTACTAACCACATTATTCTCTTTGAGTATCACACCCGCACCAATTTTTGTATGACCTTTGAGGACATTACCCACCATAATAATTACCCCCGGCTCGATATCGACCTCAGGGCCAATATAGGTATTCTTAGGTCTTTCGATCTCAACACCATTTCGCATATGGAAACTATTAATCCTGCTCTGCAGTATCTCCTCGGCTTCAACATATTGCTTCTTGGATTCTACAAGGAAGAATTCTTCCAAATTCTGCGAATACAGGCTATCAATATCCAGAGTATTACCGCTCAGCATATAACTATTCTTAACAATATACCCTACAGGCAATTTACACAAGTTGACATCCTTGTATACCGCATACTCAATAATCGAATCGATTGTATCGGCAGTTAGTAGTGGTGTGGTCGACATTAAAATAATTGAATAATCATAAGAACTATCAATATTGTTTTTTGCCAACTCTATCAAAGAACTTTTGGGGCTAAAATCAACAACTTTTTTGTTTAGCTTGTTGCAAGCAAAAGCCACCCAGTCCACCAGACTTCTCCCCAAAATCTCTCCATTGTAAGAGTTCTTAGATGGTGTCACCCGCACAATAATTGCTTGTACTTTAGTTTCCGACTTCTTCGTTGGTTGTATCTTTAACCTTTCTAGTACTTGCATTTTTACCCCTTAAATTCTTGAAAAATTTTTTAAGTTCAGCCTCACACTTATCCCCCAAAACTCCGCCAACAATCTCGCATTTGTGATTGAAATTATTGTTGTCTGCAAGATGACTAGTGCCAAACCTATAATCACTAGCACCATATACAATCTTAGCAATATGCGCAGACAGAATTGTTCCCATACACATAAGGCATGGCTCTTTGGTAACATATATAATTGCACCATCTAGCCTATAACGACCAACTTGTTTGCAAGCATCATTAATAGCATTTATCTCAGCATGAGCAGTAGTCAATTGATATTTTTCTCTAGTATTATAGCCTTTAGCAATTATCTTGCCATCACGTACAATAATAGCTCCGACAGGCACATCCTCACTAGCTAGACTTTTGCTGGCCTCTTTAAGAGCAATTGCCATATATTCTTCATCAGTCATAATAATACCCCTTCATCTACTTGTGATACAGAATATTGTTGCTAATAGTAGAAGCTCTGTATATCTGTTCGAGCAACATTACTCTAAATAACTGATGAGGAAACGTCATAGGCGAGAAACTTAATCTTAAGTTCGCCTTATCCTTAATCATTTCTGATAGTCCATAGCTACCACCAATAACAAAGGTTATCTGATCGTAGTTTAGGCTAGAATTCTCGATAATACTAGCAAGCTTAGGACTGTCGACCGACTTACCCATAACATCAAGCACAACAATGTATCCCTTAAGATACTTATCAATCCTATTACCTTCTTTGACAAGACAACGAGAAATATCCGCCTCGCTTGCCACCTTAGGCAACTTCTCTTCGTCTATTGTAATAATATTAAGAGTATGAAATCTAGATATACGCTTTTCGTATTCCTTACACGCATCTATCCAGTATTTTTCTTTGAGAGTTCCCACCACAACTACATTAATCTTCATTATAGCAACCCCCAAACATACGTAAATATGGTAACCAGTGCACCAAGTACTACACCGCCCCACAAGAACACCATGTCCATATAACTGGCTTTATACCTTGATTTTTCTTTAGGCATAACGGCATTGATTGGATTATCAAGGACTTTAGCCTCAAGATCAATAAGCGTACTGCTCTCGATAAGGTCAACTATTACCTCATGACTATCACTCACCTTGATTGGAGATGCAAACGCACTGCCCATCTGCTCATACGCCTTGTCAATTGCTTTATGAACTCTACGCACCAACGCCTGTCTATATAATAACCATATAAATAGACAAAGTAACGACACTATAACAACCATTACTAGACTAATCACTACAAATATAACGAATATATTGTTCTTCATCAAGAAAGACTCTAGCAGATCCAATACATTACCAAACACCCAACCCTTTGCAGAAGCGAAGTCAATATACACCGAGATTGCATTGTTGACAAAGTGAATAATAACTGCTGGCCAAATATTCTTGGCAACAACAGAAACAAATCCCATTATCAAGCCTAATACGAAAGCATAGAAGACTTGCTGAATATTAAAGTGAAGAAGAGCAAACATAAGGCTTGAGATTATAATAGCTTTCTTAAATCCAATATGTTTAATCCCCTGAAGTAATAGCCCCCTATGTAAGAATTCCTCGGCAATTGCCGGAATTACAGCTACAAGAAATATCTGCAGGAAGAAGTTGCCTACCGAATAATCCGACTCTCCGCCACCTGATGGGAATTCGTACCCAGTAAAGGCTAACATCCCGTTAAATAACGAGGAAACAGCTATGTTAATAAAAAAACACAATATTCCTAGTACAACGCTAATCAGAATAACTACCCAGTTAATTCGGAACGCGTTACAATGTTGCAACGCCTCTCTAGGCTTTACTTTAAGCAACAACATATACAAGCCAAATGGGAGCAAACATAATATGCCTATCTGAATTATTAGCGAAAATAATGTGTTATAGAGAGCATCAGATATAGGCAGAGTAATTACACTCGCTAGCACCCTCAATACGCAAAATACTGCCATACATATATAATATATGGCAAATACTTTTTTTATTGACTTTTTGTTTCCTTCGACATTATAGTATTTCATAATTTTTATTTAATAACAAACCCATCAATTGTAGCAATTATCCATAGCACGCCTACTAAGACAAGCCCAGATAACATGAATATTCTTTCTTTATTATCAAGATTCTTCCACATTTCACGCAAACCAATCTTGTTCTCCGGTTCTTGAGATTTAGGAGGTTTCTTTTTCTTATTACCTTCGTACCTAAAGAAATTCTTGGTCCTAAGATATTTAAGTACCCAGAACAATATTCCAACAAGCCCCACTCCTAGTAGGAACAAGCATATAGGGAATATCATGCTATAAATATTATAATAAATCGCGTCTTCGCTTAGATACGAAACAATATCAAAACATCCAAATAACAACACAAATAAGTTATTAAGGAAGTGCAGTATTATGGAGTATAATATTGATCCGCCAACACAAGCTACATATCCAAGCATTATACCCATAACCATCTGATACACCGTCTGTTGCAAAGATCCATGCATTAATGTAAACAACACAGCAGTCACAAGTATTGCCACATAGCCTTTGAATCTAGATTGTAACGAAGTTTGAATAACTCCGCGGAACACAATTTCTTCTGCCACAGCAGGAAGAACTGCGTACAAGAACACCCCAAGAAAGAAGAATCCCGGACTAGTTGTCATCTTGTCCTGGAGAGGTATTGTCGAATCTGGATTGTATCCAAATTGCATGAAACCATACTCCACCAACTCCATGAAAGGAGTAAATAAGAATATTGCAATAATTGCTAATACTATCGATACAGAGATTGGCAATAGGCTTATCTTCTGCCCATCATTAAACGTACTAGATAGCTTAACCTTACGAATCTTGCTATACACTATACTAAATACAATTATAATTACGGGGGATGCCATCACAGATATGATATCTACAATAGATCCACTGTTAAGCTCCTCAGTTGTCTTGCCTGTCACTGCCGATATTACAATCAAAGCAACAGAGAACACAAACGAGAATACCGTAATTACTACGAATAGATAAAAGAAAAATCGGAACGCATCTAATACCGAGAATCTATTATCCTTAATTTCGAAATTTTTCTTATTCATAACCATTTACCTTATAATTTGGTAATTAAAGTGTTAGATTTATAACTATCTACACTTTCTACGCTTATATATATAATACTATAATTTATAATTATAATCAAGTGCTACTAAGATAATTTTTTAATGATTTATGCATTTTCTCCTAATTTTTAGTACTTTACGCACCCCTTAATACTTGAATTTAGCACAAAAAAATAGCGGAATAATCCCCAAAGCCACAATCTTGCCCCAAGATATATCCACTATTTTAATAACAACCTACTATTTAAGACATACTTTAACCTTGTTACTAACGCCATTATTTTCATAAACCAGCTCAACCATATCGCTTGTGGTTAATTTGTATAGTTCATCCTTAAGATCGAGAGTGTTATTAATCTTCTTGCCATTGAATTCCGTAACAACACACCCCTTTGTTACACCTAGATTAATTAAAGGGCTATTGTCGTTGACACTCAATACATAAAAGCCTAGGCTACTAATAGAACTATCCTCATAGTTTGCTATCTCGCTATCATAACCATAAAGCCCCAAATATGGCACTTCGTAATTAATATTTTTGACATAACTACCCAGCAAACTTTCAAAGCTCTTGGAAGGAATAGCAAATCCAATACCCTCACCGGTCGCAATCTTCAGAGTATTAATGCCAATTACCTCCCCTCTTCCATTGAGCAAAGGCCCTCCACTATTACCAGGGTTAAGACTAGCATCATGTTGAATTAGATTCTGCATATACCCCTCGCCAGAATCGCTATCTACCTTAAGCGTGCGATTAAGTGCACTAACAATCCCCTTGGTAAAGGTATGCGTAAGAGTCAAGGTTAATGGCGTACCAACTGCCAATACATCTTCTCCAACCAAGATATCATCACTACTGCCAATAGGCAAATACGGCATATTTTTGCTACTCTTGATAATTGCAAGGTCAAGAACAGGGTTATCGTAGATTATTTTAGCAGTCGCCGAAGACTTGTCACTAAGATATAGCGTTATCTTGTCAGCACCAGAGATTACATGAGAATTTGTAAGTATATATCCGCCTTCGGCTAGACACACACCACTCCCAACACTCTCTCCATTACTATACCTACCACTAATACCCACTATCGCAGGTCCAACCGCACTAGCCACTTCCTGAGTTGTAGAATTTTCGTATAATGTAATCTGTTTGCTTTCAATCGCTTTGTCATAATCTCCTACGCCATCCATTATATCAAGAACACTACACCCACTACAAATCATACACGCAGCCAGAATCATGGCTAATTTTTTCATAAAAAAAACCACCCTACCAATATTTGAGTAGAGAGGCATAATATTTTAGCTATTACGATATAAGGAATATTGGCCCCACGCCATTAGGCTTAGCAATATCCAATTTGATATTAACATCAGGAGTAATGCCTACCGATTCCAAATAATCACAAATAGTACTATAACAAAGTGCAGGAGTATTAGTTTCTTCACTCAGGTGAGCAAAGAGTACCTGCCTTACATTATTCTGTGCAAGCTTAGCAACAACCTTGGCACAATTAATATTACTAAGGTGTCCCTTGTCACTAAGTATACGACGTTTAAGCACAGGCGGATACTTGGTACTAGCAACAACCATATCTTCATCATGGTTCGACTCGATTACTACCAACCTGCTACCATATAGCCTTTCTACTATCTCATTAGTAGTATATCCCAAATCTGTTACAATACTTATCTTGTTGCAATATTCCTCTATATTAAATCCAACACAACAAACATCATGGCTAACCCTAAATGGTGTTACGCGGAAATTGCCCACACTAAATGTGTCATCAGAAAATCGTGTAACACATAGGCTAGATATTTTTGTTTTGTTGATAACTCCGTCGCACGCATTATAATGAGTATACACCGGCACACCATACTTACGAACAAGACTAAGAATACCCTTGGTGTGATCGCCATGTTCATGCGAAACAAGAACACCTATGATGTTCTCCATATTAAGCTTAAGTCTATTAAATTTTTCTTCCAAATCTTTAAGGGTAATCCCCATGTCAATTAATAGTATTTCTTGATCAGAATATACCACACTACAATTACCCTTAGAGGAACTAGCCAGCGAACAAAATCTCATATATTATTTTCCTTGCAGATCAGAATAAACTGCACTAGCATTATAACCCAAATACTCTACAATTGTCAATGCAAATTCGAGAGCAGTATCTGGACTCTGACTAGTGATAATATTGTCATCTACTACACAAGCCTCATCCACATAACTCATACCCAACTGCGACACAAGACTATCTGACGGATAACAAGTTGCACGCCTTCCCTCAAGTATCCCCGCCTCAGAGAACACTAATGCTGGCGTAGCACAAATACCTGCCACCATCTTGCCACAAGACACATACTCTTGTATCAATCTGATAACACTCTCATCTTGACTTAGTGTTGTTGCATTTTGCATACCACCAACCAAAACAACGCCATCGAAATCAAGCATACCATAATACTCATACACGTCATCACACACCATTGTAACTCCATGAGCACCTGTAATATTAGTATCTCCAACACCTACTACCTCAAGAGTAACACCAGCTCTACGAAGAATATCTATTACGCTAATTGCCTCCAATTCCTCATATCCTTCGCTCAATATCAAAACAACCTTCTTCATACCTAAACCTCAAATTATTGTCATTATTATATATGTTATTGTCAATTACATACAGCTACACGTCAGAATAAATCAACTTTATTTTCTCGTACGCATACAGAAATCAATGCTCTAGTAACTACATCATTTCCCCTCTTTAGCTGGAAGGCAATCTTGCCATCATCAAGCTCTTTGCGATATATAGTTAACACATCACCAGCTCTCGATTCAGTCACATAATTTATTTCAAACTCAACTATTTGATGACTTGCCAAGTACTCTACACTAAGCGAACTTAACATCATCTTTATGTACTCAATATTGTTTGTATGTTTGTAAAAGTCGACATTACCAGAGTCCACTGCAACAACCTTGCAAGCATCCACATCTTCATAATCAATTACCAATCTATTAAATGCCATGTCGCTCTCACCAGACACTTCCAAGTCTTCAGGAACAAGTGTGTCAGACAACATCTTTATCGATCTTGTTGTAGCATCAATAGCGACCATTTCTTGCATACACTCTGCAACAATTTTACCATCATCATCTTTAAGACTCGTTAATAGATTTAGCTTAATTCTTGACTTGCCAACAATCAAACTTTCTGCAATAAGATCGTCTTGCCACTTACACATCTTGTTAAACTTTATTTTGCTTTTAGATACTACAAAAAAGCAATTACACTTAGGCACCATTGTTGGGCCATCTGCACCAATTAACTTAAAGTAATCACACATATTATCTTGTACTATGCTTTGCGCCCCAATCAGCCCTAGCTCAAGATTAATATCAACCAAGCTTGATACAACTTCTTTTTCTTTTCTTAACTCATATTTCATAATTTATTACCTATTATTTATTAAATCATTATATTGATTAACCATATTACTATCAAGTGCAACGGATAACCAATATAGAATAGATACTTAAGATTAAGTCTACCCTTGCCACCATTGTATAGTATTAACAATAGTATCGTTAGCACCGCAAACATCTGTATCCACGAGCTGTATAACACCACATCCAATAGTCCTCTTGCAACCAACACAACCGCTCCCGCGAGCAACTGTTTCCACCTAGCCCCCCTAAACACATAGAAGGCTATTGGTAGCATAACACCTATTGTAGTTTCGGGCATTACTTGCAATGTATCCAATACAAACAAAACTATTATGTATAATATAAATAACGCTACAAATATTTCCTTCATGCTGGATGTCTTGATTTTATCTATAAGATACATACCCAATATCGACAAGAGGAATATCCCAATAACATTTGCAACATACCATCTATGACTAAAGCATAATACAAACGGTGCCCAAGATATCACCATACAAATTAACATAGTAATAACGTATCGAGCTTTGCTCTTGGTATAGTAATATCCTTCTGCTACAAAGAACGCAAATATAGGAAATGCCACCCTACCAATAATTCTAAGTATTAATACATCAGGAAAGAACACAGCTCCTATATGATCAATTATCATTGTCAATAACGCAATAATCTTCAGAACATTTCTATTCATAACTTCTCCGTCTGGTCGCTAAGATGATAATAATTCTCAGTACCAGTCAATATCATCTCGGCAAGCCAGCTCGGTCTTACATTTTTCTCTCTGGCTTCAGCCAATTTCACCCAGCTATAATGATGAGTTATTTCCACTCCGTTGTCAACTTCGGTTGTTGTTATGTCTTGTAGAGGCAACTCGGTAGTAGGCTTCAGTAGATAATAGAACGATACTTCATGTGCAACCGACTCACCATTAGATATCGGATAGATATTCTCATTAATACATATAAGCTTCTCTATCTCTACCTCTACTTGCAATTCTTCCCTAGACTCTCTAATTATCGTGTCTTTACTATTCTCGCCAAGTGCTACATGACCACCAAGATACACAAACCCGTCAAAGTTTCGTGCTTTATCAACTAACATATAATCGCCAGACACAATTGCTCCGCACGACCTTAGTTTAAACCTTCCTTCATCACATTTAATATCTATATCCATATACACTCTCCAACGATATATTTTACCATATTTAAGCCAGTCCCCACAAACAAAAAGTGACAAACATCACAATTTTCTGCTCACAACCTCTAGTTTGCAAGATAATTTTTAACCAACCACTCAAAAGTCGTTGACACCACCATATTTTATATGCTACCATATAGTAGTTGAAAAATCAACAAGTTTTATATTATAAGAAAAATTTTTAAATAATTTAGGAGTTTGGCATGAAAGACAGATTCGAAACTTTCACAGTCCAGATAGCCAAGATTAGCCGAAATATCAGAAGGATCAAGACGCAAGAAATGCAAGAGTTCGATCTCAAGAGCCCTCACGTTTCATGCATATATTATCTATATCGACACAAGGCAACAATGACAGCCAAGGAACTTTGCGAAGTCTGCGACGAGGACAAAGCCTCTATGTCTAGATCAATCGACCAACTAGAGAAATTGGGGCTAATCTCATGCTCATCCAAGACAAATAAACGCTATAATAGCCCACTTTCTTTAACTACTAAAGGTATAGAAATTGGAGAGATTATATCTAGTAAGATCAACAATATTGTAAGTATTGCTAGTGCTGGCATTAGCGATAGCGAACGAGAAATATTTTACAAATGTCTGCTAACTATTAGCAACAATTTATCTTTGTTTTGCTCTAACACAATAGAGGAGGACAACTAATGAATAAGAAAATGCTAATTAGCAATATAATCCTCATTACGCTTGTAATGATTGGAGATATTATCTATATCGGATACAACACTCAAGGGATCAACCTTGTTTCTGTTAAGTCTATCACCAGCGGACTATTTGTATTATTAGGTGCAATTAATATACTTAATCTCAAGAAAATACCTCAAGCCAACTTGCGATTTTCCGCAATCTTACTAACAGGTCTTACATTTGCATTTCTTGGAGATGTAATGATCGAGGTCAACTTCATATTAGGAGCATTGCTATTTGCGGTAGGACATATATTCTTCTTTGTAAGTTTTATCTCTCTACAAGAATTTAAATGGAAAGACCTTATTATAGCCGGAGCAATATTCGTACCTATCACACTAATGATTATATTTGCTCCAATGTTTAATTTTGAAAGTATTCTCATGGAGATTGTTGTTATTTTATACGCACTAATTATATCAATAATGGTTAGTAAGGCTATATCTAATATGATTAGAACTCGCTCAACGCTTAATGTAATAATAGCAATTGGCACAATTTTATTTATGTTTAGCGATCTTATGCTACTATTCAAAAACTTCGGCACAATGGATCGCACAATCGGACTAATACTATGCCTTGCTACTTACTACCCAGCCGAGTGCATACTAGCCTACTCCATTAACCACGCACAAACTAATACAATAGAAAAAAACAATTAATATTATAGGAGATTTTATTATGAAAAAAAGAATTATAATTACAGATAGTGCTAGCGATATTAGCGAAGAACTTGAGAAAAAGCTAGGCATCAGAATACTACCTTTTCAATTATCAGTAGACGGCAAGTCTTACACCAGTCGCGTAGACTTTAGCAACGAAGAATTTTATACAATACTAGACAACGCCAAGAGTCTACCTACAACCTCTCAAATAACACCTTTCGAGTTCGTCGAACTATATACCGAACTATTCAAAGAAGGATACGAAGACGTTATCTTGGTTCTTATCAATTCCAAAGGCTCTGCAACATTTAATAACGCCAAGAACTCTGTTGAAACATTTATTGAAGAAACCCCCGAGGCAAAAGGAAAAATTAATATCTACCCTATTGATGGCCGTAGCTACTCGGGCGGATATGGTCTGCCTGTTATTCTTGCTGCAGAAAAGCTTAATGCTGGCGAAGACACCAAGAAGATTGTATCATATCTAGAAGATTATATGAGTAGATCATTAATCTACGCAGGACTTTATACACTAAAATACGCAGGCAAAAGCGGTCGCATATCTGGTGCTGCTGCATTTGTTGGTGATGTACTTGGACTAAAACCTCTTATGCGTATCTGCGATAACGAAATTACAACCAAAGAAAAAGTTCGTGGCGAAAAGAAAATCATCCCTGGCGTTCTAGACAAAATCGCTGCAGAAATGGAACCTAATGCCGAATACTTTGTAGTATGCGGTAATAATCCCGAAGACGGCAAAATCATGGCAGAAGAGGCAGAAAAACGCTTTGGCTACCCACCAGTAGACATCTTCCGCATTGGAGCAGCAATAGCTATCAATGCAGGCCCTAAAGTTGTTGGCGTTGGCACTATCCGTAAGAAATAAATATATTTATAACGAAAAAAAAGAAGAGTAATATTATTTCGAGCATCCTTATAGGAATTACCTCAAGATATTTTACTCTTCTTTTTGTATCTCAACGACCTACATTACATCATCATTTTCATAATAAGCTTCTCTATCCATTAAGTTGTAGAGTGCTGGTCTTAAGTCTGCATCTTGGATCGGAGTCTCTATATTAGAACTAGTAAGTTCAGATACAGTAAATGGTATAGTCAACTGGCTCCAGTCTTCAATAAGATATGTAAATACCTTACCACATCCCGCACGCCTAACCTTAATATGCTCTACAAATTCGCTACCATCTCTCTGAATTGTGTCTAGCGGCATAGCAAATTCCATCCCTCCTACACACCCCTTAGATCCATACATATCTACAACTATATTAACTAGATCATCATCACAATACATCTCGGTTAATTTATTACAAAGATCCTTCTGTGTGCCATACTGAGGCTCGTCAAAAACGATATCGCATCTAATACTAAGATCTTCGCCTTTTAACTTCTCCATCTCTTTAATAATGTCTACAAGATGAAATTTATACATCTTACATTTCAAATCCATAATACGAGAAGACGAACTCGCAATCACATTTCTAGCTTCTGCAGTTCTTTCTTTATAAGCCCTCTCTTGCTCCATTATGTACTTTGATGCCTCCAGCTTGCGCTTTTCAGCATTATTTATCTCTTCCACAATACTTTTAAAACTCAATTCAACCACAATTCTCTCCCTTACTCATCTCCCATGACATTTTCTTGTGCGTGTTCACTCTGTTTCTCTAGCACCCCGAGTACTGCATCAAACCATGATCGCGAAACGCAACACTTAAAACGATCACTTATCCCCATTATCGCACCAAACTCATGTTTGGCAATAACAATTGATTCATTTTTGAAAGCTATTGAATATGTTGAATCGTCCTCTTCTTTTATCACTACGTTCTTCTTAAGTTCTTTTCCATTGCTTTGAATATCATTTCCATTCAATGGGAAAGATGAAGTGCATAAAGTGCGTTCTCCCCAACGCACATATACCGACACAAAACCACAATCACCACCACGCTTTATTTGTTGCATTCCCGCGGTACAATCTTTAAGTGTATTATGGTAAATACCAAAGTTTGGGTTATATCCACTTATTAAAAATTTCACTTTTAATTCTTTCTTCTCTATGCCACAAATATTAGCCAATTCTTGTATTACTTCAGCAACATTTACTCTAACAACCTCGTTTCCTAGAGAGTCTAATTCCTTTTTTTCATTTTCAACTACTTCATTATATTTTTTTGTTTCTTCTAGAAAAATCTCATATCTACTCTTTATGGCATCTTTAGCTTCTAATATTCTACTTTGTCTTGCATCATATTCAGCTTTTACAGATTTCCAATTATCACTCATTTACTTCACCTACCTATTATACTTTCTTGAGTGTTTTTATTTTGATTCCTTAATACTGCACGAACAGCCCTACTCCAAACTTTTGGGTAATAATTACCTAACAATTCTTCTATTTTTTGAGTAACAACTAGATTTTCACAAGCTATCGAGTATCGCCACTCTTTTGGCTTTATTTCTGATATATGTTCACAAATAGCAGGTATGGGTTTTATGTCAACACACTCTCCTAGACATCTTCCATCTTTCTGAATTAAATTATAATTAAATGGCAATCTAATATTGGGGCACACACACCTTTCACCATCTAATATGGTTAGAATAATCTCTCCCATTTTACCAGATTTAGACATATACTCTAGACCAGCCTTAAGATGTCGTTTTTCTCCAGACTCTAGGCAATCTGGTCCAACTACTCTAACACTAACATTTAACTTATTACAATTCATCTCTTTAGCTATTTCAGCAACAACATCAGAAACACTTACTAATACCTCACAAGCCTCTTGCATTTACTCATCTCCCATAACAGATTCTTGAGCGCTTTCGTGTTGTCTTTCTAATACATTTACAACCGCCTGTCGCCAAGCCTCTGGATAATACTTGCAATATCCTTGATACCCACTACCTAGTAACTCACACATTTTATGCTTAACAACTAGATTTCCGAAACCACAATTCATCTCAAACATCCAAGGACGATTGTAATTAATCAACTTATTAGGAACAATATCAATACACTCTCCCATAAGCCTGCCATCCCTCTGTACAGCATAAAACTCAATCGGAAACTCAATAGTAAAATATTCGTTATCCTTACCAGAGATAGTTAACATTACCTCTCCTTTTGCCCCACGCTTTTTCATGTCAACATACAATTGATTTTGCAAGTTCTCACGTGTACCAGAATAACTACGCGAACCAGCTATTGCGGTCTTTACGAAAATCACATTATCCCTAGCCCCTACAACCTTAGCAAGTTCATCAATAACTTCCGCTACATTAATAGATATTTCTTGATTTCGCAATATACTCAACTCAACATTTTCTCTTTTAATAAAGTCTTTAGCTGGCTTAGTTTCTGCTTCATATTGTTTTTCCTTTTCCGCAAGGAACACCTTCGCCTTACCTATCGACTCTAACCTTGCATCATATTCACCTTTTAACGCCTTCCAACTTTGTGCCATAATACTTTCCACCTTTTGTATTTTAATTATCTCCCATTACGTCTTCCGACTCGGCTTCACATTCCCTTGCATTAACAGCCTTAAACGCTTCTTTAACTATGTAAGGATATCGCTCGCCTTGGCTAGAAGACATAAGTTCTTTGACACTACATCCTATAGTCAGATTACGATAATCGTCTATCTCTACTTTATATCGATATTGATCTGTCGGAACAAAAACAATATGCTTATCTAAGCCTTGGCCATCTTTTTGTCTATCATAAAAGTTTAATGGCAATTCGAATATTAATTTAGAATGCTTTCCTGAAAAAATATACACTTTGATAATTCCAAAAAGATCGCCTCTTTTTATTGCATCAAGTTCTCTTTGCACATCTTCATAACCTCCAACAAGGCTACGCATGCCTCTTTGAACATCTAGATTCACCTTCAAATCATCTTTGGCTATCTGTAATCTTTTTGCAATTTCATCTATAACATCTTCCAAATTAGCATGAATTTTTGTATTACCAAAAGCTCTTATTATTCTGCTATTAGAATCTATTAAATCACTTGCCTTTTTTATAGACTCTAAGTACTTTTGTTTTTCGACGTTTATAAATTCCTCAGCTTCGCGGTTTTGTTCTTGAAGTTTATCTATTTTAGCTGCCCAGCTTTTATAATCAACACTACTCATAACTTTATTCTCCACCAAAATAATTTATCCTTATTCATCACCCATTACGTCTTCCGACTCGGAATTTCCATATTCTCTATCAACAACATTTATTATCGCCTCTTTAAGAATAGGGGCTATCCCGGCGAAATCATTGTTCAATAACGCATGGTACTTGTATTTAAGTGTCATTACACTATAATCATCAATTACATAACGATAAGTCGGCACCCAATCTCCGTCTGCACGTTTCAATATCTCTTCCTTTTTAAGTTCCATATGCAGATACAATGGACGACCATCCTCTTGAATCTCAGTTGGATTAAAAGGCTGTTCAATTCGCATCTTGTGCTTGTAATCTTTGCCTTTAATATCAACAATAATTTTATCCTTATAATTACAAATACCACTTAGTGCATTCCCCAATGTTATTCTAGCGTATGTTTGAGTATCAAACACCCTAGACATCTTAGCAGTAACAGCAGGTGGTTGTTCTCTCCATAATTTAGCAATCTCATCAATAACATCTGCGAGTTTTACCTCAAAAACGGTATTCTCCATATTTTTGAGATCTTTGCCATAAGCATCAACCAACTCTTTTGCATCTCTAATTTCCCTAAGATACTCCTGTTCCTTTAGACTCAAGAAAATATTAGCATCTTGCACCGCTTTTTTCTTATCCGCATAAGTTTGCTTAAATTCTTTAAAGTTCTTCATAAATTTCCTCCACCAAAAATTTTAATTATCTCCCATTTCTTTTGCAGAATCGGCAGTATCTACCACCTTTCCACACTCCCTATCGTTAATATTTAGTATTGCTTGCTTAATATAGCCAGGAACATAGTTATTAGCACGCTCTTCGTGTGCAAGTTCTTGTATTGTATAGCTCATCACTACATTATTACAATCATCAATCACATATTTGCCCATTGGCTCTCCATAGTAAGACTTTTTCTTGCTATCTTCAACACGAATATGATCTGCCAAGGAAGATCCATCTTTTTGGACATCTCCTAGCCTACATGGTCGTACGAACTTAAACCACTCTTTGCCATTTAAGTATAGACTTATTACCATATCCCCCAGAGGATAATCCCCATTGATTTTTTCGAGAATTTTCACCAAATCAAGATCAATATTCAATTCTCGAGAAGACCTTCTCTTATCTCCACTTGGCTCGATAGTTATACTCGCTCTTATATTTCCTCTATCTGTACCAACAATGTTAGCAATCTCATCAAGAATCTCCCCCAATGTATATAGACACTGCCTACCACCTACCATTGCAATGACCATTTTGTTCCAATCTGCATGATCTTTTGCCTTGCGGAGTTCATCTTCAGTCCTCGCCTCAGCAAGATACTTATGTATATCTCTATTTTCTTGCTCGCGTCTATACAATCCAGCAATTTCACGTCTAATATCCATAATCTTTTACCCCTAATAAATATTACTCACCCATAACAGTGTTTGTAGCATCAAGCTCATCACTATTAGTATTTTCTTTTTCTAGTACTGCTCGAACACAATCTCTCCAAACTTTAGGAACCCTTTTTGTATTATCCCCAAATATCTCTCCTAGGTGATGTTGAACGATTATTTGGCTATAATCATCAATGCAATACCAGCCATATTCTTTTCTATTCTCAAATGGCTGAATTTTAACATGCTCAACAAGTGATTTACCGTCTTTTTGAATCGTGTGAGCAAACGAAAATAAGCCCACTTTAACAGTTTTATTTGTGTCTGAAAAACTAATTGTTAAATCAAAATCAAAGTCCTCAGCCAACAAATATTTTTTTATTTTTTCTAACTGCTCTTCCAATAAAACTATTTGACCAGAGCTCTTTGAGCCATAGCTCATCCTTAACCAACAACTTACTTGCATTTTACCTAAATTTTGCACAAAAGGATGATGCTTAAGTTCCTCTACTACTTCTTCCAATCCAACGTATATTAGCTGTCTTTTCAAGTAATCAACACGACCCTGCTCTTGTTTGAGTTGTTTCTCTAGCTTATACATTTCTTTATCGAACTCTTCCTGCTTTTTACTTATGTTTATAGATGTCTGCAAAGCTTTCTTACTATACTCCTTGTACTCTTCCACCATTTGCTTTACTTTTTCGTTCATGAATTTACTCCTCTATTGTTTTTTATTAATCTTTTATCATAGTGGATATTTTCTTTGAACACAATATCCCTCCACCAAGAATATATCTTAACATGCTACCCTAACCCTATATTAACCCATAATATCCATACACATTTTCTTAGTTGTACCATTATATCACACTATTTTTCCAATTTCAATACCCTTTGAGAAAAAACACATCCTCACAACAAACATATATTTTGAAATACAATCTACCTGTGCTATAATTAATTAGTTGCAAATTAAAGATTTTATCATCAATTACTGCCTACACTACAAGAAAAACAGCCAAACAAATAATATTATCAGCGTAAAATTTAATTTAGAGAGAAGAGATGGAACAATTATATTTACAATGCAAAAACTATTTAACTCAATACGACTCTTACCAGTCTTATGAAGATATCCGTAAACAACTATTGCAAATTTGCAAAGTCAATTACGACATTCATAATTGCAATTTGCCATTAGAAATTAGCTTCGAAGAAGATGAAAAATTTGGCAATCAGGGCAAGGTTGTTAATAAATACCACATTAAAATAAACACATTACGAATCGAAACCTTAAAGGAATTAAAAATAGATTGCTTTGATCCTAATCACATTAGCAATCTATATGATTTTTACGCGAACTATAACCCTTTCAACAGCTCTAAATACGAACAATGTTTGTATGAATATATTAAGAAATACATCAGTCTAGGCTATCAAGATTGCTTTGACCAAATGGGCAGTTACAAGAATATAAAATACGAAATCCTTGAAACCATATTACATGAATCGAAACACACCTTCCAAAGTGATTTGCTCACCCAAATTTATGACAACAACACATCCCTAACAGAAGATAACTGCTTAGATTTTTTCGTTGTAATATTTGATCGTATGTACAAAACACTACGAAATAACAACACATGCATAGATTATGTAAGAGATAACGCTACATTTCCAATTGAACATGATGCAAGACATTATGCTATGGTAACTATGGACAATATTAGAAAACTTTACTTCGCACACGACAAGGATTTTGCCCGTGCAATTGTTAATAGCAACATTATACCAGAAGATATTAATGTTGACGATATAAGCAAAAAGATTTTTGATGACTACACCCTAATTAGTAACGAGTATTTCAAAACAAACAACGACTTCGCTCACGAACACCAACAAATATTAGCACATAAAAACGATATAATTAACAAACTCATCTCTAGATACAATCAAATGCTATCAATCGTTTCTACCAACAGAGAAATTTTATATCCTCACCTCACTGACACATTAACCCCATAAAGATTATGTATTTTTACAAAAAAACATCACCTAACCCCTTGACTTTACAATGAAAAATATATAAAATATAGTAGTCATAAGTTCTACTTACGACAAAATGTAGGAAGTTAGATTGCATAAGGAGTATCAATGAACCATATTGTTGTTGAGATAATTGGAATAGCCGCAACAGTATTAATACTATTCTCGATGTTATTCAAGACAACTACACTTGTAGGAGATATCCGCATGAGAGTCCTTAACCTAGTAGGCTCAATTGTTTTTGTAGTATACGGATGCCTACTTCCAGCAATCAGCACAGCAATCCTTAACGGCGGACTTGTAATAGTTAATACATACCACCTAATAATGCTAATCCGCGAATACAAATCCACACCTAAGGAATAACTCAAATCAATTGTAACCGCTTCCCATTACCAGACAACACGTTTCTCCTCAAGAAACACACAACACGCTGATGTGGCACAGTCGGTAGCGCACCGCCTTGGTAAGGCTCCGCAGAGTACCGAATAAGTGTAAATATATAGCCCCTTGCAGACGGGCAAAAGTCTGCAAAAATTTAATATGCTAACGTGGCGCAGTAGGTAGCGCATTACATTGGTAAGGACATCGACAGCAAGACAAAATAATAAAAATTACTCCAAAAATACACCATATATAGACATTTTTTAAAATTTTAAATCTATATATGGTTGCCATTTTGGTCTGGCATAAAATCTGGCATAAAATTTCAAAAAAATTTTTAAAACATAATTTAATATGCTTACATGGCGCAGTAGGTAGCGCACGTCATTGGTAATGACGAGGTCGGCAGTTCGAATCTGCTTGTAAGCTCCATTGAAAAATCCCCATATTTAGGGATTTTTTATTTATTAAATATCAATATATATTAACAAATTTTCTTATAAAAACAATGCAAAATTAAAGTATTCTCCTAAAAACATATTAAAAATAGGAGAAAGTTTAAAAGTTAGGAGAAAAAATTAAAAACTTAAATTTTTATATATTATATCATACCCTCCTTTTGTCTTTTGTTGTTCTGTTGTATCATATTTTTCGTAAAACACAACCGAATGAGAAAATATTGAGGTAAGTTGTGAAAACATATTATCTTTAAGATTGTTTAATAAAATTGCAGTTGAAATACTTTAATATTTTAGTTTATGTCAGGATTAAGTCCTGGCATTTTTTGTTATATATCTTAGAACAATATTTTATCATTTTGTTCGGTTGTCTTTTACAATAGAATTTCAAGTAAAACGATAAGTGCCAAAATATGATACAACGCCTCTGCCAAAAGGCAAAAGGAGGTATTAAATATGAAAAATTCAATAGAAAAAATCAATCAATATAAAGAATATTACATGAATGAATATGATTTTTTCGATGGTGAATATCATTGCATATTTAACATTTTAGAAATAAAAGAAAACTATGTAATATGTTCACTTAATAAAGCTGGTAAGTTTTCAGTACAAGAATACGATTTATATTTAGACAAAGAAAACAATTTATACTTTGAATACGGTCCAGAGTTTAACAAAATTTATATAGAAGATTTTGAAAATTTAGATTAAGGAGTAAAAAATGAAATATTTAAAATTAAAAGAAAAACAACAAAAAGAAATAAATGATTTCCCTTTTGGATTTGCATTTAGTAATGAACAATTTAAAGACATGATGAAAAAGTTTGGTCTTAAAGAAAAAGACACAGACAAAATATATTCTATCGGTGCTGGTGGATATATTAGAAAAACAGACTCAGAAGCAATGCACAATATGTTCAAAAGACATAGAGAAGAAATTGAAAATGAAATTAAAAATGATAAAGACGGAACAGGTTTTATATACGAAATGTTTAGATATGAATTATCTAATCATGAATATTGTGTTACATATGATATAGAACCAACACTTGATGCATTAGGACTAACACTAGATGAAATTAACAAACATCAAAATCTAGTTATGGGATTAAAAAAAGCATTAGATGAATACAAAGATTAAGAGGTGTAAAATGAAACAAGCAACAAAAGAACAAAGAAAAGAATATGCAGTTAAACTTATGAAAAAATTAAACATATATAAACCTTATATTGAAGGATTTATAGAAGAAAACAATGTATGTTACTTTGAAAGATATGCAGGATTTTGGGCATTTCAAGATGAAGAATTGTTAGAAAAAATAAATAAAATAGAAGAAAAATATAATTGTACAGTTTATGCAGTAACTCATGATTTTGCAGAGTTTGGCGAACTGTACAATTTTTTAATTGTTACCAGCTATAAAGAAGATTGGGACGAACTTCTTATTGGAGATAACACAACAAAATATGCGTATGCTTATGTATGGAATAAAACAGATAACGATTGTAGCGAATTTGGAACAATTGTAATTAACACATTATACGGAGGTTTAAGAAGAATTGGATAATAATAAAAAAATAGTTTATTTAGTGCTTTTTGACTATTCTACAAACGATTGCAATGGAATAGATATTAATTTATATGACACTTATCAAAAAGCAGTTAATAGATTTAAACAAATTATAGAACAAGAAAAAAATCCAAACATGAGTTGGGTTGCAAATGCTTTTGATGATGAAGACAAATTAATAAATTGGTATGAACTAGATACTAATATTGAAGATTTAAAAGATAATCAAGAACATGAACTTTGGTGGAATATAACTGATAAATTCAATTATAATTACCACTCTTTTATAGATTTAAGAATAATGAAAATAGAATAATGAGGTGAAATAATGTTATTAGAATTAGAAGAAAATGATATTAAACAAATTTATATAGATATAGATAGATTTATAGAAAATGATATAGCTACAGGATTTTCAAAAATAAACTTTAAAGATTACTCACCTATCATAGAAGATTTAAAAAACAAATATCCACAATTGCAATTTAAAATTGAAAGCTTCGGAATTTCAATAGATAAAACAGATTAAGAAGGTACTATATGAAAAACAAATATGGATATAAAATCTGCTATCGAGAATATGGCAAAACAAAATTAAAAATACACTTAATTACCAATAGTTTAAGATTAGCAAAATGGGAAGTTCAATATTATGAAAACCATGAGCAATTAGATAGAAAAACACACAAATTAATAAAAGAACCTACTTGGTATATATTACCTATCAAAACATATATAGAATATAAATTTTTATGGCGAGGTTGTCCGTTCTAAACGGATAGCCTCATTTTTATTTTATAAGGAGTAAGAAATGATTAAATTAAATCTTGAAGCAAATACAGAAGAAGAAAAATTAATAAAAGAACATTTAGAAAATACAGCAAGTGAAACTCTTGCTGAAAAGATTAATAATGGAACAAAAATTATAAAAGACAATAAAACATTACTTAATAAAAAAGACTTCAACGGATTTCTAAATTATGCAAAAGAACAAGCTAAAAGTTCTGCTAAAAATGGTGTTGCTATGATACATCACGAAACAGTGTTTGGTTGGGCAATACATTATTTTGAAGAAGATAGTATTGAAGGAACTTTATATAATGAAGACGGAACTGAATATAAAAAGATTGTTAA
>SVHX01000018.1 GCA_015055665.1 Clostridiales bacterium | reverse complement strand
TCCAAATCAAATGTAGTATCTCCGCCTATTCCTCGATTAGAAACTAGATACTCTGGATAATATGATTCTACATTGTACCCATCAGTAAGACTATCACCTAGGAAGGCAACATCAACTTCATAATCGTTATAATTCTCATTTTCTTCAATATATCTGCTAATTTTAGCGTTGCGATACTGCATAATTGCAAGATTCCTCGCCTCTTCTTCTTTACGATTTGGAATAACTCTACAGAATACAAATAATAAACTTATTATTAAGATTGCCAACATCCCAACACTCGTCAAAATTATTGTGATTTTTTTCTTTTGATTCATAAAACCTCCACAGTGACAAGTACTTAACTTTTAATTATAAATATTATATCATAAATCCTATAAAACTGTATTAAAATTTAAAATTTTTTTTAAAATTGCACACATCTATTAACTGAATAAAGCAGACAAGAATAAATATCCACCAGCTCAGCTGGTGGATATTTATTTAGAAAAGGTATTGAATTTTGTGATTGATTGTGGTATACTTCTGATATCAGATGGGAGGTGAGTTATGAGCAACTTTACAATAAATAAACTTTGGGATCTGAGAAGAGAAATGGATAACGCAATTGTTGCTGGCGATTATAATAAAATTAAGGATATTAAAGCAGATTATTCAAATTTGACTGAGGGTGAAAGATGGTTTAGTCGTGCATTTATATGTTATAATCATGCATTTTGGAACGATTCTCAAAGGGCTAGTCATAATTTTGCTAACATTAATTCGATATATAACAACATTGAAAATTATGAGAAAAAATATATAGATGGACAAGATGTTTCGATTAAGTTACAACAGCAATCTAATACGCCTTTTTTAGCGGGCGAAATTTGGGTTCTTAGAGCAATGTTTGATAAATTTTTACAGGGAAGTAGTGAGGTTTGTAATGCTCCGCAAATTCAACAAAATATGATACTTGGTAAAGCTGTTCATGATAGGTTGCTAACTTTAGTTCAAATGGAGCAAACAGAGTCTTATTGGGATGAGTTAAGAACTATATTGCAAGAAGTAAGGGGTGCTTACGAATGTATTTATGGTAATAAAAGCCCTAGAATCAAATACTCACAGATAACGGAAGATTATATAGAGAGATAAGATAAAAACATCTCTTAAATTTCTTATAGGAGAGGTTTAGTAGCTAACGATAATATTATAATGTTATTTCATAACTATGTGGTGAATTTTTTCGTATTGGGTATTGCAATTGAGGGGCGATTGTGGTATACTACCACTACAAAAGAGGTGTTGTATGGTAACTAATTGGGGTGAATTTTACAATAGAGAATCCATGTATGAGACTACTAAAGAGTATTTGCTTGATGGAGAGAAGGTAAAAATCAATGGCAAGAATTGTGGAAGTCTTATTGATGTGATAATGGAAGATCTTAGGATGGAGATTGATAAAGAAGAATATTACTTGAGGCGGGCTGAAAATTCGTGGGAATCCAATGACGAGGGGGCTTATCTTGATAATTTTTCTTGTGCAATACAGAGGGGATCGGTTGCCGATTATTTGATTGGTAGATTAAAGGATTCTGTGGTGATTTCTAATAAGGATGCAGAGAACAACAAGAAGATTGAGTCGGTTGCTAGGCGATTAAGAAGGATAGATAAATGTACATTGGATGAGCTGCAAGTATATCTTAAAGAATTAAAAGAATACCAACTAAATGCTGTTAGTTACCGAATAGATGGTGATGGTGTTAATGTAATGACTTCTAAGTTCCTTAGGAAAGTTGAGAGGACAATACAGGAAATAGAAAAGGAAATCTATAATAGACAAATTGAATATGGTGACGAAAGAGAGTGTTAATACACTCTTTTTTTGTTTGTATAATGTTGCTGCTTGGGAATAATATTCTCATCTCTCTCGGGTGTAATTGCTCTAAAAGAATACATCAAGGTTGCTAAAGCGGAAAATTTATCTAAGAATAGAGGTGTATGGTACTATATAGGTATGGATACACTGTTTAATGTAGTTGGGGCTATAATATTAGTACCTTTAAGTTATTTGAGTTTGTTGTTGTGGTAAAAAGGCAGGCAGGGCTTGCCTTTTTGTGCGATTTGCATAGTTTTGTATCGGACTGCAAATCTTTGGTTTTTAAATTAATGTTTAATAAAGTATTTGGATTATATTTTATATAATTATGTATGATTTGGCATTATGAACTTGACAAGTCGTGTTGATTTGTGATAAAATCAAAGCCTTGCGTGAAAATTAAGGAGGCAAAATTTTGATAGGAAGAATTCATTCGGTTGAAACATTTGGCACTGTTGATGGGCCGGGTATACGATATGTAATTTTCTTGCAAGGGTGCAACTTTAGATGTGCGTATTGCCATAATCCGGATACTTGGGATTGTAATGGAGGCATGGAGATGTCTGTGTCGGAGTTGGTCGAAGATATATGCAAGTATCGCAGGTATATCGAAGGTGTGACTATTAGTGGTGGAGAGCCGTTGATGCAGATAGACTTTCTGATAGAACTGCTAACTAAGGTCAAAGCAGAGGGGCTAACAACTTGTGTTGACACTAACGGTGGAGTCTTTGATAAATCCAATGAAGAGATAATCGGTAAAGTAGATAAACTGCTTAATGTAACGGATCTATTCCTGCTTGATATTAAGCACATAGATAGTTCTATGCACAGAGAACTTACTGGCGTAGGCAACGAGAGAGTATTGGACTTTGCTAATTATCTATCTAGCAAAGGTAAGGCAATGTGGCTAAGGTATGTTTTAGTTCCAACAATTAATGATAGCAAGGAAATACTTGAGCTGTGGCGTGATTACGCATCTACTCTTAATAATGTTGAGAAGATAGAACTGTTGCCGTATCATAGGCTTGCTATTAGCAAATACGAAAGTCTTGGCATAGAATATAAGTTATCGAATATAAAAGAGCCAACCAAAGAGCAAATAAAATTTGCGGAAGATATACTTAATAACAAAGGAGAGAATAAATAATGAAAGAACAATGGTTAGGATTTAATGAAGGTAAATGGTGTGACGAGATAAATGTAAGAAACTTTATCCAAACTAACTATACAGAGTATACAGGTGATGATGATTTCCTTGAATCACCAACTGATGCTACAATTACACTTAATGAAAAAATTAAGGAATTGGAGCTGGAAGAAGTTAAGCGTGGTGGAGTGTACAACGCAGATACATCTATAATCTCCACAATTACAAGTCATGAGGCTGGATATATTGATAAGGATCTAGAGAAGATTGTTGGTATTCAAACAGATAAGCCATTTAAGAGATCTTTGCAACCATTTGGCGGAATCCGCATGAGTGAAAAGGCTCTAGAAGAGTACGGCTATTCGATTGACCCAGATGTAAAGGAAATATTTACTAAGTATCGCAAGACTCATAACCAAGGTGTATTTGATGTATATACAGAGGAGATGAGGGCTGCTAGGAAGGCTGCTATTATTACTGGTCTTCCAGATGCTTATGGCAGAGGAAGAATTATTGGCGATTACAGACGTGTTGCTCTATATGGTGTTGATAGATTAATCGAATACAAAATGGATTATCTTCAAACACTAAAGGGTACAATGACACGTGATGTTATAAGAGATAGAGAGGAAACTGTTGAGCAGGTTAAAGCTCTTAATGATCTTAAGAAGATGGCTCTTAAATATGGCTTTGATATATCTGAGCCTGCAACTACAGCCAAAGAAGCTATGCAATACTTGTACTTTGGTTATCTTGCTGCAATTAAGGATCAAAATGGTGCAGCAATGAGTATTGGTCGTAATACAACTTTCTTGGATATTTATGTCGAAAGAGATCTCAAAAACGGTACACTTACCGAGAAAGAGGCTCAGGAACTATTCGATCACTTCGTAATGAAATTGCGTATGGTTAAATTTATGAGAACTCCAGAATATAACGAGCTATTCTCAGGCGATCCTACATGGGTTACTGAGTCGATTGGTGGTATGAGTTGTGATGGCAGATCTCTTGTTACAAAGAGTAGTTATAGGATGCTACATACTCTTAAAAATCTAGGCAGTGCTCCAGAGCCAAATCTTACTATACTATGGTCAAGAAACTTGCCTGCAAACTTTAAAAAGTTCTGTGCTAAGATGTCTATCGAAACATCCAGTATTCAGTATGAAAATGATGAGCTTATGAGAGCTGAGATGGGTGATGACTATGCAATTGCTTGTTGTGTTAGTTGTATGAAAGTTGGTAAAGATATGCAGTTCTTTGGTGCACGTGCAAATCTTGCTAAGTGTTTGCTTTATGCTATCAATGGCGGTATTGATGAGAAATTGAAGATGCAAGTTAGTCCTAAGTTCGAGCCTATTACAAGCAAAGTACTTGACTTTGATGAGGTTATGACTAAGTTTGATCAGATGATGGATTGGTTGTGTGAATTATATGTTAATACTCTTAATGTTATCCATTATATGCACGACAAGTATTCTTATGAGGCTATTGAGATGGCGTTGCATGATAACCAGATTCGTAGATTCTTTGCAACTGGGATAGCAGGATTATCTTGTGCTACAGATTCGCTATCTGCAATTAAGTATGCTAAGGTTACTCCTATTAGAGATGAAGATGGTATTGCAGTAGACTTCAAGATTGAGGGAGATTTCCCTAAGTACGGAAATAATGACGATAGGGTAGATAGTATTGCTAGAGATCTTATCACTAGATTTATGAATAAGATCAGAAGTCAACACTTATATCGTGATTCGGTTGCTAGTACTAGTATACTTACAATTACATCTAACGTTGTGTATGGTAAGAAAACTGGTAGCACTCCAGATGGACGTAAAATGGGTGAGCCATTTGCTCCAGGTGCTAATCCTATGCATAATAGAGATACTAAGGGTGCTCTTGCAAGTCTAGAGTCTGTGGCAAAACTTCCTTATGAAGATGCTAGAGATGGAATATCTAATACTTTCTCTATAGTTCCTAGTGCTCTTGGTAAGACAAAGAGAGATCAGGAGAAGAATCTTGTAATGTTACTAGATGGATATACTCTAGGTGGCGGACATCATCTAAATATTAATGTATTTAGTAGAGAACTATTACTAGATGCTCAGGCACATCCAGAAAAATATCCTCAGCTTACTATTAGAGTGTCTGGTTATGCGGTTAAGTTCATAAAACTTAACAAAGAGCAACAAGACGAGGTAATTAGTCGTACTATTCATGAGGCAATTTAAGTAATATGCAAATATATAAGAAATCAATTAATTTAGCGATATACTTCTATTTAATTGGTTTCTTTTTTTTCGAGGTAAAAATATTATGCAATAATTTTATTGCAACAATAATTAATATGCATATATCTTATAGACCAATTAAGTTTTAACGGGTGGTATCTGATAAATTTAAGCTGTTAATTTCAATAAGGGTATTGCAATGTATTGATAGTTATGTTATACTACCTATGCTCGAGGAGGAGTTGTTATGAAAACAATTTATACATTAGAAGACATACACGATTTTTTATTACAAAAAGGTTATCCAGAATGGGCTTATGAAATATATGATAGACATCTAGGAAATAAAAGAAATGCCAAAATTGAGGATTTTTTTGATGAACTTGGTTTTTTTGAACATGCATATATGGCAGTTATTAACAAACGAGGAAATGAATGCTGTTTGGAAGTTCATATAACTGACTTTAAATTTGAAACATATAAAGATGAGAGCAATGTTATGGGCAGTGGATCAACTACTTATATTGACAAAGAATACACAAAAGATTGGATAGATTATTTGCTACATGCTCACGGAGAGGAATATGCAAAAGCTCTTTTAAAATATGCAGAAAATAATAAACAAAGAATTAAAGAAGAAGTTGAAGAAAAAATTGAAAACTTCAGATTAAAAACACAAGCCAAAGCAAAAGGACCTTACATGTATTATAGGGATTTAGAACAAAAAGCTAAAAGTATTTTACCTGTTGGAGAAAATGTGGAAGTTGAACAATCAAACAATCCATCATGTGATGAAAACTGCTTAGGAATACGTTATTACGATTCAACTACAATGACAATACGAAATACAAATGGAAAAGACGAAGAAGATGTGTTAGGGAAATAAAAGGTGAATAATGAAAAAATTAAAGTTAATTGGTGATAGTATTTTAGCTTATATGCCAAAAGCTAGACTTAAAGGAATTGAAGAAAGACATGCTATCGAAAATGCAGAGACAGCATTACTTCGTCATCTTTACCCTCAATATAAAGATAGTCCAGCAGATATTAATATATTTTGTTTGGGAATAAATGACTATTTTAGACAATACTATGATGAAGATTTTCCTAAAATGACAACGGAAGAAATCATAAAAGGCCTTACAGAATTCATTGCTGAAATTAAGGCGGATAATAATGGGGAATTGGTTGTCTTATCTCTTTTACCAATAAGACAAACAATGCCTTGGAGCACTCACTATCCAAAAATAAACAAAGAAATACCTGTTGTTAATGCAGGATTGAGTGACTTTTGTGCTCAAAATGGTATTAGTTTTGTTGATACACATTCTCATTTTGTTAATGAAGATGGTGTAATGAGAGAGGATTTGAGTGATGACGGAATACATCCTAATTATGAAAAAGGATATAAAGTATTAACAAGATTAATAAATGATGAAATTCAAAAAATAGAACAATCGGAATACACAAACACAAACGAAAGATAAGATAACAAGACATTCAAAGTAAAGTTTGAGTGTCTTTTATTTTTGGACACAAAGAAAGAACTTGTAGCAATAAATGTTTCTAATTCTAAAATAAAAACTGTTGCAATTAAGATGAGAATATGCATGAGCTAAGGGGCATATTGACAATTGGTGGTGGTTGTGGTATAATTAGAAAAGGGGGATTGATATGCCAAAATATGATAATAAGTTGGATATAATTAAGCCTTTAATAGATTACTATGATGAGTACGGGACTCTTGATGATATTGCTACATGTACTGAATACAATGGTATTAAGATTGGTATGCTGGTCTGCAACCTAAGAAGG
This sequence comes from Clostridiales bacterium, assembly GCA_015055665.1. Classification (GTDB taxonomy): domain Bacteria; phylum Bacillota; class Clostridia; order Christensenellales; family UBA1242; genus UBA11490. The sequence goes on along the minus strand of SVHX01000018.1, from coordinate 6,536 downwards.
CGAAAAGATAGTCTAGATGATGAGGCCATTGATAAGCTTGACGATATGGGGTTTGTCTGGGCAAAGAAGAGAAGATTTGTTATGCATACTAAATCTTTTAAAAAAGTTAGATCTAGTGTGTATGATAAGCTATCGAAAACAATAGCTAAAGGTGATTATGAAAAGGATAAATGGCTAAAAAAACAACTTGGTAATATTTATTATGCTGAGTTTTTTGCTTGGTATGATAAATATGGGACACTTTCGAATATAAACTTTAAGTCTACAATTGAAGTTGATGGAACGCTCTATAATGTAGGAGATTTGCTACATACAGTTCGTGCTTCGTATAAAAATAAAACTATGCAAAATGATGATATTGAGATTCTAGAATTAATGGGGATTGTCTGGAATACTCGTGATTTGGAGCATGTGTTTGCATCTATTAAGGAATATGCTCGTATTTATGGGTCAATTGCAGATATTCAGATAAGTGACGAAATAGTTTATAATGGCAAAGTTTGTGCAGTTGGTAGACAGGTCAACAAGTTACGAGTGAAATATAACAGGGGAGAATTGTCACAAGAGTATATTGATTTTTGTGAAAATCTTGGTATGGTGTGGAAGGTTAAATCCGGGGCAAAAGAAATTAAAGATCTTGATGTCAAATACAAATATCTTAAGGAATATGCCGATATACATGGATCGCTTGGTAAAGTTATGCATTTGGATGATAATCTATGTATGGACAATAAATGCATCTCGATTGGGCATATCATTAATAGGTTAAGGCAATCTTATAAGAAAGGTGAATTGCCACCTAAGGATATTGAATATCTAGAAAATCTCGGTATGGTATGGGATAGGTTGGAGCATGACCGAAAAAATATAGATTGTAATAAAAAGTATGCAGATTTAGTAGCATATGCAAAGAAGCATGGATCTCTTGCTGGGGTAAAAACTGTAATTAATTCCAATGAAGAAAATATTGATGATGAGGAATCTCGGATTGGGCGTAGAATTAGTCACATTAGGGCTTATTATACTTTAGGGACGTTAACACTGAAAGAGGTTGACTTTCTTGAGGGATTAGGCATGGTATGGAGGAAACAGTGGAAGTCAGGCAGGGCTGTAGCACTCATTGATAAGTATAAGTCGTTAGTAGAATATGCAGATATATTTGGATCTCTTGCAGATATTATGATAATTGAGAAGATTTGTTGCGATAATCGAGTTGTTAGTGTTGGTCAACAAATAAATCATTTAAGGACTAGGTATGGTAGGGGAGAACTTCCGCAAGAGGATATTGAATATCTAGAAAATCTTGGTATGGTATGGAAAAGTCCGAGAAGCAATAGAAAATCCGACAAAGAAATGTCTGAATAGATATATACGAATAGAGGTGATGCGAACCTCTATTTTTTTCATTTCTCACAAATATAGAATTAGATTCATATAAGTATACATAGGTAAAAATATATAGGGGTGTAGAAGATTAAGTCACAATAAATTAAAGTTAACCATACTATGAATTAGGTAAGCGATTACCTAAATTCTTTGGATAAAAAATAACCCTAAAAGGTGAATTGTATGGAGAATTTGTACATAAAAGGTGGGCGGGAGTTATCTGGCTCGCTTGAAGTTGTGACTGCAAAAAACGCGTTACTTCCGATACTTGCTGGTTGTATTATTAGTAATAGTAATGTAATAATACACAAAGTCGCAAGATTTTCGGATGTTATATATATGACCAAAATACTAGAGAGTCTAGGCTGTGGGATCAAGTGGGATGGCGATACTTTAGTAATCGATACTAGTTGTGCTAATTCTTATGTTGTTAAAGATGAGTTTACCAAAAAGGTTAGATCTAGCATATTTATGCTAGGGCCATTAATTAGTCGATTTGGTAGAGCGAGAGTGGCATATCCTGGTGGATGTAATATTGGTAATAGGCCAATTGATCTGCATATTAAGGGATTGAAGGCACTTAATGTAAAAATCGAAGAGCGACATGGGTACATATATTGTGATGGGCGAAACATGAAGTCTGGTGAAGTTCATCTGGACTTTCCGTCTGTTGGAGCAACAGAAAATATTATGATGGCAAGTGTTATGCTCAAGGGAACGACCACTATATATAATTCTGCTAGAGAGCCAGAAATTGTTGACTTGCAAGACTTCTTAAATAGTATGGGATGCAAGGTAAGTGGAGCTGGTACTAGCACAATAGTGATTAATGGGGTAGATAGTACTCTAGGTAGCGAATATACTCCTATCAAGGATAGAATTGTAGCCGGTACATATATGATTGCTTGTGCAATGTGTGGAGGAGATATCTGCCTTAATGGTGCAAACAAAGAGCATAACCAAGCATTGATTACTAAGTTAAATCAAACTGGTGTAAGAATCAAATGTAGGGGAGATACTATTGAGGTTGTGTCTAAGACTCGCCCTAAAAGTATCTCTATTATAGATACTCAGCCATATCCGGGATTCCCTACCGATCTACAAAATCAGATACTTGCAATGCAGACAATATCTAGAGGCACGAGTCTGGTTGTGGAGAATTTGTTTGAGAGCAGATTCAAAATAGTTAACGAGCTCACGCGTATGGGGGCTAGTGTTACGATAAAAGATCGTATGGCAATCATTAATGGAGTGAGTAAGCTCTATGGAGCTAGTGTTGTGGCTAGCGATCTTAGGGGCGGTGCTGGATTGGTTCTTGCTGGATTAGTTGCAGAGGGATACACAACTATCGAAGATGTGTATCATATTGACAGGGGATACTTGTCAATTGAAGAGGATTTATGTAAATTGGGAGCCGAAATTAAGAGATGTAATTCTGAAACTTAGGTAATTTGTTTGTAAAATGATATTTCTTTTGTTAAAATAGGTATGTATATAAGGTAAAATTGCCGATATAGACATATCTATTTTATTTCTTTGTGGGGTAAGATGAAAAACAAAAGGCTGGTAGCAATACTCTGTGTTCTTGGTTTTTTGACAGTACTGATTATTATTAACAGTACACTTTTTACTTTGCAAAGTGTTACTATCAATTGGTTAACTAGCAAGAGTAATCTGCAAGGAGTTAAGGATTATCAGATTGCCGAAGAGGTTGAGCTTGGTCAAAGTATCTTCTTGGTGAACAAATCAGAAGTCGCTAGTACTCTAGAGAAAGCCAATCCATATCTAAGAGTAGTTAGTATCGAAACAAAGTTTCCTAATAAACTAGTTATTCATAGTGCCGAGAGAGAAAGTTTGTATGCGATTAAGCTATCCGATACCGAGTATGCCGTATTGGATGAGATGGGCAAGGTATTAAGTATTACTAATGGTAGTGTCTTTGATAGAGTAGAATCAAATTTTGGCAAAAATCCAATTTTGATTAATTTTGACCTGCCTAGTCTTAGTCTAAGCTCTAGAGATTTTCGTGTGGGCGAGATGGTTGATATTAAGTATATTGTTGACACATTGTCGGTTATTTCTCGTAGCTTGAGAGAGGCTAGATATGTTCCTACTACTAGCAAAGGGGTAATATCTAATATAACTATAAGTCAGCAGAGTAATGATTCGTCTAGGGCAGATATTACTACTCGTTGTGGTATTGTTTTAAGTATTAGTGGTATTGAGGTCAAGACTACAGATAAGTTACGCATAGCATTTGCTCAGTATAATTATTATCATAACTTGGGGGCTGTTGATTGCGAGATAGCTGTATTTGTTGATCCTAATACCGGAGAAGTTGTAGCAGATCCACTATGGGAATAGTGTGGCAAAATTAGAGGTTATTAGCCAAAACCTCTATTTTTTGTTTATGAGAAAAACAATAAAATATTGTTTTATATTAAAATATGGTTAATATAATTTGACTTTATTTTTATTAAAATTTATACTAAAGGGGATAGGTAGAGTAGACTTTCTGCCAAGTATAATTATTTGGAGTTTGATTGATGATAAAAAACTTGACATCTATACTTGACTTTGGCTCTTCCAAGATAACAATTCTTGTAGGAGTGGGGGATGTTAATAAGTCTTTTAGGCTAATTTCTAGTGCCGATTGCGAGTACGACGGATTCCTAAAGGGCGAATTTGTTGATACTAACAATGTGCAACAGGCAATCTCCAAGGCATTGTCTAAGGTAGAAAGTGAACTTAACTTTAAGATAACCGAATTATTTGTTGGTGTTCCTGCTGAATTCTGTTATGTATATGATGATTTCTTAACAAAGACTTTTAATAAAAAGACTAAGATTACTAATAAGATTGTTGATGATCTATTCTTAAATGATCGTGAGGATAATCCTTATACGACTCACACTATTATAAACAAAGCTCCATTATTCTTTATTGTTAATGACGACAATAAGACTAATGATCCGGTAGGTCTGATTGCTAATAAGTTGCAAGCAAGGACTAGCTACGTATTGGTTGAGAATCAGTTTAAGATCTTAGTATCGGGGATACTAGATGGGTTGGGGGTTAAGCATTATGATTTCCTTAGTAACAGCTTGGCAGAGGTATTGTATCTAATAGATGATTACAAGCGTAACGAGGGAGCAATTATCGTTGATTGTGGTCATTTGACAACAAGTGTAGCTCTTGCTCTTGGTGCAGGAATTAAAGAACTTAAGAGCTTTTCGCTAGGTGGCGGACATATAACAAGTGATCTTAGTAGAGTTCTTGATATCGAATTTGAGGATGCAGAGTGTCTTAAGTGTCAGGCGATACTAACGCTTAATCCAACTGGTGCTGAGTTCTATGAAACCGATTCTAGAAGAAAGTTTGGTGTAAAAAATGTTAACGAGATAATACTTGCTCGAATAGATCGAATTGTTGAGATGATAAAGAAGTGCATTGATAGCTTCGAAATGGATCTTCCTAAGTTCTTGCCAATATATTTGACTGGTGGTGGACTTAATCTATTCGAGGGCATTAGTGATTATTTGAGAAAGTCGGTGGATAGGCCAGTCGAACTTATTTCACCTAAAGCATTACTTTATCGCAAGCCAGACCTTTCTAGTTCGATAAGCTTGCTCAATATGGCAATAAATTTGTAGTATATAGGAGATAATATGGAATTTGTAGATGAATCACAGGTGGAGACAAGTACTCCGATATGTAAAATTAAAGTAATTGGTGTTGGTGGTGGCGGAAATAACGCAGTTAACCGTATGATACACGCTGAGATAACCAGTGCGTCTTTTGTTGCAATTAATACCGACAAGCAAGCTCTTCTTATGAGCAGAGCTCCTAGCAGAATTCAGATAGGTGAGAAGTTGACTCGCGGACTTGGTGCTGGTGCAGATCCTGAAGTTGGTAAGAAAGCTGCGGAAGAGAGTGTTGCTCTTATTAAAGAAATACTTAAAGATACTGATCTTGTATTTGTAACTGCAGGTATGGGTGGCGGAACAGGAACTGGAGCTGCTCCGGTTGTTGCAGGAATTGCTAAGGAAATGGGAATTCTTACTATTGCAGTTGTTACCAAGCCATTTAGGTTTGAAGGTCGCAAGCGTATGGAAAATGCTGAGCATGGTATCAAAGAACTAAGAAATGTGGTAGATACTCTTGTAGTTATTCCTAACGATAAATTGCTTACAATTGTACCTAAAAACACGCCAATAATCGAGGCTTTTAAGACAGCAGATGATGTATTAAGACAAGGTATACAAGGTATTAGTGACTTAATTGTAACATCTAGTCTTATTAACCTTGACTTTGCTGACGTTAAGGCTATTATGAAGAACAAAGGCCTTGCTCACATGGGACTTGGTCGTGGAAAGGGAGATAATCGTACTATCGAGGCTGTTAGACAAGCAGTGTCTAGTCCGTTGCTTGAAACAACCATTGAGGGTGCAACTGGAATTATCCTTAATATCAAAGGATCTCCTAATCTTACTTTGGATGAGGTATACGAGGCTGCAGATCTTGTTAAGGAAGTTGTTGATCCATCATGTAACATTATCTTTGGTAGTGGTATTGATCCTAAGATGGAGGATGAGGTAGAGATTACCGTAATTGCTACTGGATTTAACGGCAATTCTAATGTTGATGAAGTAAAGCAAGAAGTTAAGCGTAATATTGTGACAAATGTTCATCCTGTTGAGCATGATGAGATGAGTCAGACAATTGAGCGTACCGAGCAACAAAAAGAACATGATATTGAGGATGAAGAGAGCTCGACTCCAACTAGCCGTATTGAAATAGATGATAGTGATATTCCTTCGTTTATTAAGAAGCTTAAATCAAGATTTTAATTATATAAATGTGTTAAAAGAGAATTAACATTACTCGTGTTAATTCTCTTTTTTTTGTGTTTTATCTTATTGCGAGTGGCTAGTGTAAGCACCATAAAAAGTAGTAATATATAGTGTATAATATAGGAAGTTCAAGCAAGCAGTGCAAAGCAATATTTGAATTGAACTGACGACAGTTTCACTATTGTGTCGGCTGATTTGTCAGCCAAAGGCAATGTTAATTGCCGAATTGCGTTAGCAATGACACATAATGTATAATATAGGAAGTTCAAGCAAGCAGTGCGAAGCAATATTTGAATT
>SVHX01000017.1 GCA_015055665.1 Clostridiales bacterium | reverse complement strand
ATTCAATACAAGTTTCCATATTGCCGTTGTTCCAAGCAAGTGGAATATATAAAACTTTGCCACCATTTACTTCACGGGCAAATAATTCATAACTTTCTTTAACTTGTTTTCCGTCTCCACCACCACATAAAATTAATCTCATGAATATTCTCCCTTATTATCAGTAGTATAACATATTTATTAAAATTTTTAATGGATATTTCGAAATTTTATTAGCAAATATTTTCATTTATATTATGTTGTCGTTCACTTAAGCTAATTCTATCAGTCTTATAGAACCAAATCCAGTCGAAAACACCATTTACATATTCATAAATATTTTTAGTCGTTGGACACAAAAAGATAAAAATAGTGGTTAAACTATCTCTTTATAAACTCATACATTTTTTCGTATGTCAGTTTTGGGTTTCTCTGGATTCTTGTGTCTTTTTTAGTTGGATTAATCTACATTAACGCCTTTGGTAAACATCTTTTTAGTAAGGAAATAGAACACTACAGTAACAATAGAGTATACTGAGATTCCTGTAAATATTATGCTAAGGAAGGCTTGTGGACTAAGAATAAGTGTGTCGGAAGCAAGGTCGATTCCGTTAATAAGCATAATAATGACCATGACGATAGACAATATTGTTAGTGCAATTGATGCCATAGCAAATGTAATCAAAAATGTCTTTAATACTCTTTGTTCTTTTTCTCTATAAGCAATCACTATTGCAAAGTAAATTATCGATAAAAACATTAGAAATTCCACAAGTATCTGGATTGCCATTAGTGCAAGTATAAGGTATATCGAAAGATTGCCAGATATTACAGTTGAGAGTAGTAATTGGAGTGTATCAAACATCGAAGGAGATGCGTACATAATAAGTATTGATGATACTAAGACAGCAAATCCTGTGACAACCTCGATTAGTGCAGTGATGTATTTTGAATTAATAAGTTGTTTTTTTGTAACTGGTAGTGTGTGAGTTAAATATGATTCGTCGCTATAAAATGACTTAGTAAAGTTAAATGTATTTCGTAGAAATGGTTGTAATACAGTATTTACTGCTAGGGAATAAAATACAGAATCCAAAATAATGGATATAATCTTAAAGAAAGCAATATTGTTAGCCAATTCTTTGCATCCTCTATCAAGAAGTGCTATTGCTATTGTTGTAACAAAGATAATCCATAGCCAACGCATATTCTTTTTTAGATCATTTTTTAGTAGTTTGCTTAACATAGAACATTCTCCTAAATATTTCATCAATTGAGCATTTTTCTTTTTTTCGCAAAACTTTAGCGTCTTCATGAAGAACAATCTGCCCGTTGTCTATAATAACTACTTCATCAAGAATTTCCTCGATATCTGCAATCATGTGTGTGGAGATAAGTAGGGTTGCGTTTTTGTCAAAGTTAGTAAGAATTGTCTGCAATATGTAATCTCTGCTAGCTGGGTCAACTCCTCCAAGGGGTTCGTCTAGGATATAGATTTTTGCCTTTCGACTCATAACTAGTACTAGTTGCACCTTCTCACGCATACCCTTGCTCATTTTGGATAATCGCATATTGGGGTCTAAGTCCAGATCAATAAGTAATCTCTCTGCTTTTGCTTTGTCAAAGTCCTCATAAAATGTTTCGAAAAACTTAATAGCTTCAGTAACCTTTAAACTAGGGTCTAGATATGAACGTTCGGGCAGGTACGAAACAACTTTTTTGCTTTCGACGGACACAGGATTGCCATCAATTATAATTTCGCCACTAGTAAGAGTAAGTAAATCATTAGCTAATTTAAACAAGGTGGATTTGCCACTACCGTTTTTGCCAAGCAATCCAATTATTTTGTTGGATGCTATTTTTAGATTAACATCTTTTAATATTTGCTTGTCACCAAAACTTTTGTTAACGTTGATATACTCAATTATATTACTCATGAAGTTCTCCCTTTTTTATTTTGTGTCAAAATACAATAAAAGTTAGCTAGATATTGCTATTTATGGGTGTCTCTGCTATTGAATATCTGCTCGATAAATTGAATATAGTCATCATACTTAGCAATTGCAATTCCTCTTTTAACATCCCCGAATAGTATTAAACTATCTCCATTATTAATATTAAAAATTTCGCGCGCTTCTTTTGGAATAACGATTTGTCCTTTGTTATTAACTGTGGTCGTCCATAAATATTTATTTTTATTCATACATTTCCTACTTTTCTTACTTTTATACCTTAATAATAGCATTGTTAGTATTTCTTTGTCAAGTGTTTTTTATATTTTAATAAGAGAGGTGTAAAATTGTGTTTTCTTTATGATTTAACGAAGGAATTTATTTGCATAAGTGCAGGTTTTGCAAAATTCTTCCGAAGTGTTTCTGTCGGTAAATCCCTTATAAATATTTTGAGCTCTAGGAGAGTTTAAAATATCGGATATTTTACTCTCGAAAATATTTCCAAGTGCAAGTCTTCCCTCATTATCTAAGCAACAAGCAACAACAGTTCCGTCACACAGAATTCCGAAATGAGAACGTAATCCGTAGCAAAATTTTATACTATTCTTTTCTTGATGTTCTGTGTTGATTGGCCAGTCAAAAGTATCTGCAAAACTTATGTAAATTTTATCAGTTATATTTGTGTGTCGTTGCAGGTTTTGTTCAGAAAGATTGGTGTTAAATGTTTTGTTGATTTCTTCTATTATGTTTGTATTTAGTGTGTTCTTGGCATTGGGGGCGTTGGTATCGTTCCATAATCTAAGTTCGATATATGTTTGGCTATTATCAGCAATTTCCTTGCAAGAGGATAGTACGTCATATAAATATTCATCCAAAGAAATAGAATTGTTGTTTGCCTCAAAGCTATGTAGGCTGACGGAGATTCTCTTTGCACAACCAGATTTTAACATATCTAAATTTTGCTTAATAAGCGTACCGTTGGTTGTTAGATATACATTTAGTTTTTTTTCGTTACAAATCTCAAATATCTCTTTTATATTGGGATGCAATAATGGTTCTCCCATAAGGTGCAAACAAACAGTATTGGTTAGGGGGGATATCTCGTCTGTGATCGAATTAAACTCTTCTACAGCCATAAATTTTTTAGGGCGATTATTCTTAGGGCAAAAAGAACAATTAAGGTTGCATATATTAGTTATTTCTATATAAATTTGTTTAAACTTTCTCATATAGGTATTTTAACAAATTTCATAAAATTAAAAAACTAAATTCTTACTAAAAAGACAATAAATATACATTATGTGTCATTGACTAGCGTCAATATTTGTGATTATCATCACAAAGTTAATTCTTAGCTGACACAATAGTGAAACCGTCGTCAGTTCAATTCAAATATTGCTTCGCACTGCTTGCTTGAACTTCCTATATTATACATTATGTAATGTTGCTAACGCAACTCGTGCGATTTTCATCACACAGGCAATAAATTGCCTATTACAATAGTGAAATAGTTGTCAGTTCAACTCAAATATTGCTTCGCACTGCTTGCTTGAACTTCCTATATTATTACTACAGTGTAGATTAGGGGGGTGTTAATCATTTAACCCTAATATTAATGCTAAATAGCAGGATGTAAATATAAAGTTCGGTCTGTCAATTGCTAGCGGAGTGTTATTAAGTGCAGGCGTAGTCCGAACAAAAAACCTACTAGTGTTTTTGATATAAAGTGGTGGCAAGAGTGTGTGTCTTGCAATGTTAATTTAGTGTAGAGTCATTTGTTTTAAGTTCTGTTGTAAGAGTAAAACCCCCCAAACCCTTAAATATGCCTATATTACTGGGATTTAGGGGATAAAAAAGTGTTCAAACCGAACTCTATAAAAGAGACATTTTTGAACACTTTGCTTGGCGGGGTGTGTGTAACGTAAAACGAATTATAATAAATCATACCTATAAAGTCGTTGAATGTGCGGATTAAGATAAGTTTCTACGAAATCTACAAATGTCCATCCATACTTTTCATATAAGCCAATATGTGAAGTATACAAGTATAAATGTGTTAAATTATTTTCTCTTGCTGTCTTAATTGCTTCATCCAAAAGTAATTTTGCAAATCCATTATTTCTATACTTTTCTTCAATATAAAGGTTAGCTATATAGGGATATATATCAGGTCTACAATCTAAGTCTTTTAGTGTGAGTTGGCTAATAATTACTACGCAAAACGGTGAAAATAATGTAAGTGTAACATAAAGAGTTTTAAAATAGATGTTAATTTTCTTTTTTCGACTAAATTGCTTGATATTTTAAATCCTTTTTGGTACACTAAGGGTGTTAAGGAGTCGGATGATCGTGTTTTTTCGTAATATTAAACACAATTTAAAAGCAAGAAAGATGTCAATCTTCAAGATTGCCATTGCTTGTTTGTTGTTCCTTGCCATTAGCGACAAGGGCTTACTCCAGAACACTTTTAATAATTTGCATAATTTATTCAGTTCAAGTTCTTTTTCGATAGAGTCTGCAATAACCAGTATGGTTAATCTTAGTCGAATCGCAATGCTAGATTATACTGTAACTATGGGCATTGGATATATGTTTGTAGAGCTTGCAATGTATGCGGTAACAGCACTCCTAGTGGTTGCTATTATTACGTATTTTACTCATTGCGAAAAAGTACATGAGGTTAGAGTATCTTCGTCTGTAATTGATGTAATCGAGCCTCATAATGATATTTATCTTAAAACAAGCAAATTTATTTGTTAATCTACTTAGATAGATGTTTTTTCTTGGCGGGATGAAAATTTAGTGGAATTTATATAAATGGCAAAGCAGAAGACTTGTTAGGTTGTATGTAGCGTTTGCCACAAGAACACTAAATATCATAAGTACTAAGCAAAAACATCTTACGAACAAACGCTATAGGATATTATGTATATATAATGAAAGATGGAAAAATACATAAGTCTAATTAACAGGTGTTTGTTTTTTAGAAATACTTGTAAGTAAAAATTTGGAGATAAGATGGAGCGTTATATAATATTTATTTTAACTGCAATATTTTCGCTAATTTGTTGGTTGGTATTTAGAGGAGAGCGAAAGAAATACTTTGCCATAACCATGAAAATACTAGCAATAGTATACATTGCGGTGATTTTCTTTAGGTATATCCTTAGTGACCAGTTTATTTGGGTTATTAATAAGGGTACATATAATGGTAAGTATTACGAAGAAACAGACCTGCTACAAACTATATTAAGATGGGGACATCACTTGTCTAGCGTGGTTATCGTAATGGCAGTGTTCTTTAATAGTAGATTGTTTAAGAATATTGCGATATATATAGTGCTACCATTTACAGTATTAACAACAGTCTTCTTCCCAGACTTTATGGCATACTTTATGGATGAGGTCTTTGTAGATGTTAGTAGAGGAATTCATACTGCTTACTGGTTTAGGTCGATATATTTTTCGCTAGAACTTATATTAGGTTTGTTATTACCAATACTATTTGTAGTTGTTGACAAGCATTATTTCAACATTAAAGATAAACAAGAGTGGAAAAATTTCCTTATCTGTATACCGTTTATATTTCTTGCTGGCATGCCGGTGTATGTTCCTCAGTCATTATTTGGATATACACAATTTACAACATCAGCATTAACTAAGGGGAACTTCGTGTGGATAGCGATCACCTTGGCTGAGATAGCAATACTATTCTTTGTATTTAGATTTAAAGATTACAGAGCAAGATATATGTTGTGTATGTTCCTAGCACTATCACTATTCATGCATTACAATTCTATGTATTTGATGGGCTTCTCAATTGCAAGACTCCCTGTACAATTATGTAATCTTGCTTCGTATTTCTTTGTGTTAGTATTATTGCTTAAGAAAAAGCAGTTCTTCAATTTCATATTCCTAGCCAATATAGTGGGCACTCTTATTGCTATGGTTGCCCCTGATACTGATGGCGGATTCGGCGGATTCTGGAATATGCATTTCTTAATCGAACATATGCAAGTGCTTGTAATACCAATGTTATGTATGTTACTAAGAATATTCCCTCGTATGGACAAAAATGCAATTAAGCATCTAATTATAGGATTCTCGATATATTTTGCTTTCTGTTGGGTGTCAGGAACTATACTTAACGGATTTGCTGATGTTGGTGGATATGGCAAGGTTAATTTCTTCTATATATTCGACCTAGGTAAAGCTTTTGATTATTTCCCTTTCTTAAGTTTTACAAAGGAAATTTATATCAAATTATTCGATAGATTCTATATTTGGCCGGTATTCCAGTTGGCAATTTATCTAGGATTCCTTGGGTTGTGTCTAGGATTCTACTGGTTAATGATGCAGTTCTATAAGATGTTGGATGATCACTACGAACTTAGAAATGCAAGAATAAAACTCTACGAGAAGATCACTGGCAAAAAGTCAAAAGCAAAATTATTCTATGGTGACGAAGGAGAAGACAATGTTAGAGATTAATAATTTAAAAAAGAAATACACAGGTAGTGATATATATGCTGTTAATGACTTGACGCTTAAACTCAAGCCCGGCGAAATATTTGGATTCTTGGGTCCAAATGGTGCAGGTAAGTCAACAACAATCAAGAGCATTGTTGGAGTGTTGCCATACGAAGAAGGAACTATTAAGATATGTGATATTGATCTCAAAGAAAATCCTCTTAAGGCAAAGAGTAATGTGGGATATGTTCCAGATAACCATGCTGTATTTGAGAGGTTGACAGGTAGAGAATATGTTAATCATATTGCTAATCTATATAATGTGCCTATGGATGTTGCTCAAGAAAGAAGTGAGAAATATCTTAAGATATTCAAGCTAGAACACGCTTACGATAGACAAATCAAAAGTTATAGTCATGGTATGAAGCAAAAAATAACTGTTATTGCGGCTCTTGTACATAATCCTAAACTTTGGATACTAGACGAGCCGTTGACAGGACTAGACCCGCAAAGTTGTTATCAATTGAAGGCAGCAATGCGTAAGCATGCTGATGAAGGTAATACAGTATTCTTTAGTTCGCATATTCTTGATGTTGTAGAGAACTTGTGTGATAGAGTGTGTATCATAAAACGTGGAGAACTAAAAGGTGTGTATGACTTAAAGAAGCTCAAAAAGGAAAACAAGCCACTAGAAGAACTCTTCATGTCTGTTATATATGGTGACGAAGGCGGTGCTAAATAATGTCACAGATATTTAAACTTTTCAAGTTGCAATTTGACGAGAAGTTCGATATCTTGAAGACCGGCAACAAAAAGAAAATGTTTGGATCAATACTTAAATATGTCTTGATCATTGCAGTTCTTACATTTGTTTGCTATGCATTATTCCTGAAATTTGTTTTGTTGGGATTTGTAATCAACAAACAATTGATATCGATAATACTTCTAGCATCTCAAGTTGTGTCGTTGTTGTTTGGAATAGGGCATATAATCAAAGTCTTGTTCCAGAACAAAGATAACGAGTTGTTAATGTCAATGCCAGTACATCCGCAACAAGTATTTGTATCTAAGATACTATTGTCGTATATTCAAGAACTTATTGTTAATGCTTGTATAACACTACCATTAATGATATCGATTGGATTGCTGGGCGGATTTAATGTTTATTACTATGTTATGTTACCAGTACTAGTTGTCTTGTTGCCAATACTGCCAACGGCTACGGCTTTGCTTATGTCAATTCCGGTACTGTATATTATTAAGTTCTTTCAGAAACACTCTATAGTATCGACAATTTTAATACTTGCGACGGTTGTTGTATGTGTTATATTATATTCTCGATTACTTTCTGCTTTTGCCGAATCATTTAATATAGTAAGCAAACAGATAGAAACAGTAATTGGTATCAATATCTCTGTATCAAAAATTGGTAATGCTAATGCTTTCTACCTGCTCCTAGCAGAAAGTGTAATATTTGTTAAATCTATTTATAAAATATTGATTTATATTTTAACTAGTGCAGTTGTTTTTGTAATAGCGTACTATGTGGTTAAACCATTTTTCTTTAAGATAGCTATGAGCAATCTCGAAACATCAACTAATGCGTACAAGGAAGGTAAGTATAGGAAGAGATCTCAATTTGCTAGTCTTCTATACAACGAGTGCCTTAATGTGTTTAGGTCTCCGGGGATAATATTCGAATATTTCTTATTTACAATTCTTATGCCATTTGTAGTTGTTGTCTACGATAATCTATTGCTAGGACTTGTAGTTAATCAATCTGGACAATTAATGATTAATGGTGCACATCTACTTATAGTGGCGGTATTTGCTACTCTTAGCAATATATATTCTGCTAGTGCAATATCTCGAGAAGGTGCCAATTTCTATATCCTAAAGTCGACGCCAGTTGGATATTATACGCAGACTGCCGCAAAAATTGTATTTAATGCAATCTTTTCCCTAGGAGCTATTGTAATTACAGGAATAGTTGCTTGTTTCTATATGCATGTGGGGGTAGCTATACTAACAACATTGATATGTATATTCTTGTCACTCGGGCATATGTTTAGTTGCTTTGATAACGATATCAAGGCACCAACTCTTGACTGGTATGATAGTGGAGATATTAGCAAAGTTAATTCCAACATTACTCGCTCTATTGTTAAAGGTCTATTGCTTGCAGTATTAGTTGGTGTGGTGGTAATATCATTGTCATCATCTATGGGGTTATGGGCTTTTGCTGTTGTGTTAGTTGGAAGTTTAGTATATTGTCTGTATAAAGCATATGTCTTAGTTCTACGTGTATCCTATCAATATGAGAGGTTGGAGCCATAATGAAAAAGTTTGTTATAATATTATTATTGCTATTGCCAATAGTTCTAATGGTCACCATATCTCTTGTGGGACAGATGTTGGCAACTATTACATATATCAAAGTCGAAAGCGTTGCTTTCGTAGATGAAATGGAAAACGATATCTCCTCAATCAAAGTTGGCAAGGGAGAGAGCATTACCCTCAAGATTAAAGTCTTGCCAGAACTTGCCAATAACAAAGCTGTTACCTATAAGTGTCTTGACGAAGACGTTGCTACAATTTCTGAATCGGGCGAATTAACCGGTATAGCATACGGCTACACAACATTGCTAGTAGAAACTATAGATGGCGGTAAAAAAGATAAATTAACAGTTAATGTTACTAACGAAGTGGTTGAGAGTGTGGATATAGACTTAAGCGAGAAACAATTGTATCTATATCAATCATTTACATTGACTTATGCTATTTATCCTTCGACTGCAGTGGACAAGAAGGTTACATGGACATCTAGCAATTCAGAGTGTGTAGAAGTGGATGCTAATGGAGTCGTAACTGCTAAGAAGATTACTAGCGAGCCGATTATTATTACTGCAACCACTCGTGATGGCGGTAAGATAGATACTTGTGAGATTACTGTAATAGAACAATTACTTGCGTTTGTTCCTCAGATCAATGGAGAGATAATGCATACAAGTAATACTCTTGAATTGGATTTGGAAACATTTGTAACATATGATAAATCGCAGATAATATTCGAAGATATTAATTTTGTAATTTCGCAAGGGGCGAAATATGCCACTATTCAAGATAATGCTCTTATATTTGATCCATCATTTGCAGGACAACCAATCCAAATCAAGGCATATGTAAATAACGGAAATGTTAATGTTGAGACCACTATATATGTAAGATATGTAAGCGAATAAAAAATATCATTTAAGGGGGTGATGCCTAAATTGAACAAGGCGATAACCAATTCAAAAAACTAAAAAATATTAAAAAGGAAAAGGAAAACATGAAGAAAAGAATAACTACAGCATTTGCTATTGCTTGTATGATGCTTCTTTCGGGTGTGTTGACAGCTTGTGGAGGAGATGTTAAGATTAAACTTTCTACCGAAAACAACGTTACAACACTTAAGCCGGGCGAAAGCACACAAATAATAATGGATGTTGAAAACGAAGATGTAGTTCTTGCCATTGTTGATGGTGAGGAATATGCTACACTAAGTAGCGAAGGTGTTTTGACTATCAAAACAGATGCCTTAGCAGGCGAAGAAGTTACAACTGTTGCTAAACTTGACGACAAAGTTGTATCTAACGAATTGACAATAACTGTAGGAGCAATTGCCTTGACATCTCTTGAGGCAACAGCTAATAAGACAGAAGTTCAACCAGGTGGAACTGCAAGACTTAGTTACGTTGCTACTCCTAATAATTCTAACGAAAATATTGAGTGGAAGATTATCGAAGGTGCATCACTTGCAAGAATTAGCGAAAATACATTAATCATTAATGATGATGCAACTGTAGGTGCTACAATCAAAGTTAAGGCTCAAGCAGACTCTATGGCTAGTAACGAACTTACTTTCACAGTAGCTCAAGCATCAACAGAAACATTGTATATTTCAGCAAATGACGAATATGTGGCAGACGCTGACGCATCAAGTGCAACTAACATTACAATTAAAGTTTGGAAAGGAAGTCAAGAAGTTACAGACAAGACTATCGAATTCACTGTTGTGAAGGGACAAGAATTTGTTGCTCTTGACGAAGATGGTTACACTTGTGGAATTACAGTTATCGGTCACGGAACTGCAGAAGTTAGAGCATCTATTGCGGGAACAAGTGTGTACAAAGATATTACAGTTAATTGTATCAAGGCTCCAAGTCAGATCTTAGCTCCTGCTGCTCTTGTTGGCAAATCTAGCGTAATTAGTACTGGTAAAGGTGCAAGCAACGCAATATCTAACTTTAATTTCCAAATAGAAGGAACAAATGCTTGTCAAGATATGTCTTACACATTTGAAAAATATACTAGTGGCGAATATGCTGCTACACAAGATGTTACTCTAGAGGATGGTGTATTAACATTTGCTAATACAGGTAAATATAGAGTAACTGCAACTTCTACATCTGGTGGCGTCAGAACCCCTGCTAGAAGCATTGAATTTGATGTTAACGAAGGTGTTAATGTTAGTACATATGAAAGTTTTAAAACTAATGTTGAAGCAGGTAATATAGTTAATATCATTAATATGTCTGAAACTGGTGATAGTCAAGATTATGATTTAATACCTGATGCTATATTAAGAAATACTCTTGGTGCAAATCCAACATATGACGAGGTTTGTGCTGTTAGGGATGGAATCAAAGTAAGAGTAGAAAGCAAAAATGTGATTATAAATGGTAATGGATACAAACTTGATTTGTCAGGATTAAAATATTATGATGTTGCGAATACCACCGGTGAAGGCGACATATATTTCGATTGGGGAAACTTGATTACTGTTACTTGTACTCAAGCAGAAAAAACCTTGTATGATCCTTCGGATGATGATGAAAACTCTGGTAATGAGGATCTAATCAATGAGCACAAAAGAACTAATCTTACAAAAGCAGATTATGTTGTAAATATTAACAATCTTGATATTACGGGTTCTGCTAGTGTTGGAGGATCTATAGGTGACAAAGTATATGATCCTACAGGAGATGAAGATCTTTCTAAATTAGGCAGTGAGTTTTTGATAGTTGATGAAGATGAAAATGTTGATGCGCGATTAAGATCTTGTTTCCATAGAGCAATGTGTATTGGTGATGATGGTACATTTGTACCTTATCAAATCACAATCGACAATATGAATGTAAGTGGATTTGGTGTAGGACTTAGATTGTCTCATGCTGTTAATAGCAAAGTTTCTAATGTTTATGTAGGAAACTGTTTTAGTAACGGTATAGAAATTTCTGCCTCAAAGATTACTTTCGAAAATATGACATATGGATTGTGTGGTGCTGCCGGTATCGAAATTACTCCAGATAGTTCAGGTTATGCAGGTCTAGACTTTAGTTCTTATCAAGAGGTTATTTTCTCAGGTAGTATTTCAACTTCTAATGTTACTGATGGAACAACTCCATATATGGCACTTTGGGTAGCATCGGGAGAAACAGAAGGATTATCTATTGCCAATGTAATAAAAGGCTCAATGGTTGCGGCTCTTGGCAAAAATCCATTTGGTACATACGAATTAGATGAAGCTGATTATAATAAGATGTCTAATGTCACTAACGGAAATGGACAGATTGCATTTATTGCATTAATATTTAATGGTGCAGAATCCAATCAATCAAAATTATCCTATACAAATGTTGATGGTGGTATTATAAACTTTAATGAACTTGCAGGTGTAGATACTACGCATGAATATATTAAGTTGGATGTACTTAAGGGTATAGGTAGTGCACTTCTATATAATATGAATATGTATAATTCTCAGAATTAACATAAGAAAAAAGAGGGTAGAGATATCCTCTTTTCTTTTGTTTCTACCCCCCCCTCAGGCCATCTGGGGGTAGAAACAAAAAACTCAGTTGTTCCCATAGGGTTCAATTGAGTCTCTCTTGGCGGAGAAGGGGGGTGAAACCTCACGTCACCCCTTATAAAATACATAAATAATGACTAAATAAAGGTTTTTTACAATAATACTATTGTACTCGTTTACTCAAATTGCACTCACAATTTTATTTGATACTGATTTTAATATAATATTTATTAGGTTGCTATTCAAACTCACTTAGGTTTATCACCTAGGTGTTTTATTGCAAACTTTTGTTATTGTTTTGAAAAGTGAATAATATATGTTATACTATAGCAGTATAGAATCAAAAGGAGACAGTATGTCAATATTTTACGGAATTGCTTGTATGCTTTCGATAATATTGTTAGTCGCTTATTTCTTTGTAGATAAGAAAAGAGAAAAGGGACTAATGTTTCTTTTTGTGTCCATTCTTGTTTGTAATACAGGATATTTTATATTGTCTCTATCAAGAATCTTAACACTTGCACTTATTGGTAATGCAATAGCTTATGTAGGAAATGTGTTCCTTCCTTTCTTTATGCTTATGCTTATATTAGATGTTTGCAAAATCAAACACTCAAAAGCATTAAACTATATCTTAATTCCAGTTGGAATTGTAATATTGTTTATTGCAACAAGTGGTGGTTATCTACCTATATACTACAAAGAAGTTTCACTTGAAATTGTTGAAGGCGGAGCAAAACTTGTAAAAGAATATGGCCCTTTGCATATATTATATTTTGTTTATCTATTTGGATATATGGCATCAATGGTTGCTGTTCTAATATACTCGATGGCGAAGAAAAAACTTACATCTAAGATGCACGCAAGTTTTCTTTGTGTGATTGTGTTTGGGAATATTCTTGTTTGGCTTATAGAACAATTTGTCCCTAATGAATTTGAGTTTCTTTGTGTGTCATATATATTAAATGAGTGTTTACTTTTATTCCTCTATGGAATGCTTAGAGAGTATGACCTGATTAAATCTAAATCCACGAAAGAAAATGTTGTAGATATACAAGTAGATATGTCTGTACTTGAATTCGAAGATAAACTTACCGAAGAACAAATAGCTATTGTTTATACAAATTGGCAAGAAATTAATACTCTAACTAAGAGAGAAAAAGAAATAGCAAAACTTTTATTGCTTGGAATTAAACGAAAAGAAGTTGCGCAAAAATTATTTCTCTCTGAGAGTTCTGTAAGGAATCATATAACCAATATTTTGAAGAAATTACAAGTAGAAAATAGAGAAGATTTGTGCAAAAAAGCTAAGACATTTATATAAGAAATTTTGCCTACCACATATGGTAGGTTTTTCTTTTTTAATAAAATTTATATGTATTTAGATAAAATGGGGACTAAACTAGGACTGGTTTTTAATAGTCCACATATTATATATGTGCTAAAATATTATTGTTTAACAAACAAGTGTTGGTAATCTGGTTAACAAAACTAATTGCTAACTAGTTTTCTGACATTTTAAAAATCTAAATTTTATTAAGGAGAATTTATGGGAAAGAAAAGTAAAATTATTATGGGGCTAGCAGTTGGTGCTATGATACCAGCAATGCTTACAGGTTGTGGACACAAAGAACACGATCCAAAAGACGAATGGAAAACTGATGCTACATATCACTGGCACGAGTGTGAAGGTGAAAAATGTGATGAACAATTAGATAAGGCAGAACACGAAGCTGCTACCGTATATTCACATAATGCAACTCACCATTGGAAAGAGTGTACTGAATGTGAGTATGATTTATCTTTAGAGCAACATACTTTTGATAAAGAAGTTGTTGAAAGCAAATATTTAAAGACTGAAGCAACAGCAACTACAAAAGCAGTTTACTATAAATCTTGTATTTGTGGTGAGAAAGGAACCGAGACTTTTGAAAGTGGTCTAAAAATTGGTACAATTTCAAATCTAGCTATTGCAGGCAAAGTTTATGACGGAACAGCCGTTAATGCTCCAACCTATGACAAAAATACAGATGGTACAGCAACTATTGAAT
>SVHX01000005.1 GCA_015055665.1 Clostridiales bacterium | reverse complement strand
TGTAAAAATAAAGTTAATTGCAAACAAATACACATGTACTTTTGTAGATTTATACACACCACTATTCGATTATAATTCTAACGGAATAAAGCCAGAATACACTTCAGATGGTGGGCATTTGACGAGTGCTGGCTATGAGGTTATTACTAAGGTTATTACTCCAGTTTTAGATAATTTATTACAAAATTAATATTTTCAAAAATATTATTATTTAAACGTTTTAATAAGAATGCATTTAGTGTGCCTCTAATATAAACAAAGTTTGTAATAAAATTTTTATTTAACTAGTTTCAATTAACTTAGACCTTGCTTTATTTTTCTATTTATTCAAACTGAACGTTTAACAACTTCTTCCCTATCTCCCTTACCTTTCCCTACATTGCATAGTATACCAATCGCCCCCATAAATACACTAAGACTTGTTCCACCTGCCGAGATAAACGGCATTGGTATTCCTGTTGGTGGGATACTACCTGTTACTACCGCAATATTAATTAGCAACTGGATAGCTATTACTGCAGTAATACCAATTGCAAGATATGTACCTAATCTGTCTGACGCCGATAAGGCAATTTTAACTCCAATAGCAATTATTGCTACATACACTAGCAATACAAGAACCGCTCCGACAAACCCTAACTCTTCTCCTATAATTGCAAAGATAAAGTCACTCTCAGCAAAAGGCAAAAACAAATACTTCTGGCGACTATTAAATAGCCCCACACCAAACATACCGCCTACCCCTAGAGAATATAAGGATTGAATCAATTGATAACCATCTTCCTTAGGATTAGCCCAAGGATTAATAAACGCCATTAATCTGCTCAACCTATATGGCTCGACAACTATTAACGCAACAACAAGTGCTAATGCCGGTATAGCCAGCATTACAAAATGTTTAGCACTAAGCCCACCGACCAGCAACATAATTATCATCACCATACCAATGCACATTGTAACACTCATGTTAGGCTCAAGCATTACTAGCAGACAAATAACTCCACCAGCAAATAGTATAGGAAGAATCCCCTTAAAAGATTTAGTTTTTTGATAATTTTTTGATAAATAACTTGCAGAAAATATAACAAATCCAAACTTTGCAACCTCGCTACTCTGCAGATTAAATCCTCCAAAACCAATCCAACGCCTTGCACCATTGGCACTTATCCCAATTCCCGGGACAAAAACCAACACGAGCAAAATAACCGATATGCCTATCGCCCAATATCTAAGCTTGTAGTATCTATGATAATCAAATTTATATGTAATAACAAACAAAACCACACCAAGAGCAACGCCGACAAGTTGTTTTTTTACAAAATGAAACGCATCACCAAACTGTGCTTCACTAGAATAACTACTAGCACTATAAATCATAACAAGACCAAACAAAATAAGAAAAGTAACCAATAGCACCAATATTATATTTCGAATTTTACATTTTTGCATTAACGCGTCCTTTAATTAATCTTACAAACTCATCCCCACGCTCAGTATAACTTTTAAATTCATCCAAACTACTACAAGCAGGTGAAAGCAGCACAACATTACCTGGCTTTGCTTGTACAAAAGCAATATCTACCGCATCCTTAAAGTTTTTTGCGACCTTATAGTTAACATTGTATTTGTTAGCAGTTTTCGCTACCTTGTTGCGTGCCTTACCAAATGCAACCACACAATCTATCTTACCCAAATATTCTTCAAAAATTGGAGCAAAATTCAAATCTTTGTCTGAGCCACCCAACAACAAAACCACGTTATTTGCGACGTTTTTTAAAGCATGCATAGTACTGTGCACATTAGTACTTTTGCTATCATTAATATATGTAATACCATTACTTTCCGCAACCACTTCGAGCCTATGCCTAGACACCTTAAATGACTTAACCGCTTCAACGATATTTTCTACTCCTACTTTAAGCAACATACCAATCAAAACAGCAGCCAACACATCATATACAACCGAACTCAGATTAGGAATTTCGTCAAGAGAAATTACCTCCTCTACCTTACCTATATTGGAATATATCTTACCGTCTTTGACGTAAACACCCCTAACCTTCTCATACATAGAGATATAATATTTACGAACAGAGATATGTTTCGTTCTTTCCATAAGCAACGAATCATCTGCATTTAATATTACTATTGACTTCTCAGTACAATTTTTTAGCAACCCTAGTTTGCTATTAATATAATTCTCAAATGTCTTATGCCTATCAATATGATCCTCAGCAATATTTAATATTACAGAAATATAAGGCTTAAACATATATGTAGTTTCAAGTTGGAACGAACTGACCTCACACACAAGATATTCCTTGTCTTCAGCATAAGCCAAACTCAAAGGCGTTCCTATATTGCCATATGTTCCGGATCTATATTTCTTAGCCAAGACATCCCCAGCAAGCATGGTAGTTGTAGTCTTACCATTAGTGCCCGTGATCGCCACAATTGGAGATTCTGTAAACCAATACCCAAACTCCAATTCTCCTATAACCTTAATTCCAATCTTTTCTGCGTATGTAATATATTTATTATACACACTAATCCCAGGCGAAACTACAATAAGGTCATATTGAGATACAATCTTTTTGCTAAGACGATAGCAATAATTACCTCCTTTGATTTTCTTATCGCTATCAAAGATTGTATATTTTACACCCGGTAATTTTTTTACAATCTCTTCAACAGCTTGACCACTTCTCCCATATCCCATAATCAAGATATTTTTATAATCAAAACTCACCCCTTAAGCCTCCTATAAATACATACTTATTGTCATTAACGATATTAATATTGTCACTATTACATACATGCGCGACACTTTTGCCTCGTGCGTAGTTTTCTCAAAATGGTGATGTATCGGCGTCATTTTAAACACTCTTTTCTTAAAAATCTTGTAACTTGCAACCTGAATAATAACACTTAATGTTGTAACTACATAAACAACACCAACGACACAAATCAACAAATATTGACGAGTCAGAACAAACACACTTGCAATAAATCCACCTATCGCAAGCGACCCAGTATCCCCTAGGAACACTTTTGCAGGATAAACATTATACGCAAGAAATCCAAGCAATGCACCAACAACACCTAGACTTACAATAATTATATTATTAATCTCCTCCCAATATACCATATCTCCACTACCAATAAGGAGCAATACAATCGCTATACCACTTATAACACACGCGGACACACCACTACACAAGCCATCTAGCCCATCAATAAGATTAACAGAATTAACAACTGCAAGATAGTATACTATTACAAAAGGAATTATCCACCAACCAATACTTACAACCTTATTTACAAAAGGTATTACAACACCATCACCGACCAAACTAGAATTATATACAAATATCGAAATAATTATGGATATCCCTATCTGACCAATCATCTTCTGATACGGCTTTAATCCTTCATTGTGCTTAAACTTAATCTTAATAAAATCATCTAAGAATCCCAACACGCCAAAGAACACCATGGAAAGGATACAAATTGATGCCAGCATATTGTTCTTTTTCCAAAAAGCAAAGAAACCAACAACTGCAGACAAAATAACAATCATCCCACCCATAGTAGGCGTTCCCGTCTTCCCCTTGTGCTGCTCAACATAAACAAGGATATTCTGACCAAACTTCAACCTCTTTAACCATTTGATAATTATAGGCGAGATTAGAAGAGAAATTCCTGCACACAATAAGCAATTAAATATCGCTAATTTCATCACACCCCCGTATTCAATAACTTCATAACACTTTCTCTATCGCTATACGGAACCCTCTGATCTTCAATTGTTTGAAAATCCTCAGCTCCCTTACCAATAACAACCAATATATCATCATCAGTAAGCAAATTATATCCATATTTGATAGCCTCAAACCTATCTTCTATACATACACACTCTGCATCACCTATCCCTGCCTTAATCCCCTTACAAATATCATCAAACTTTACAGTTCCACGATTATCTGTTGTTACTATTGAAAACTTCGAATACTTCGCAACAATTGCTCCAATCTCTTTTCGCTTATCATCATCACTATATCCAACACAACCAAACACACTAATTATTCGCTTATCAGAATAAGTTGAAATATGCCTTAATAATAATTCAATACTTTCAGGAGTATGAGCAAAGTCAATTATAATTTCTGACTTCCCCTTATAATAGACATTATATCTTCCATCAATCTGCTTAAGACACCTGCAAGCTTTCTCTATACTCTTCATAGCAAAGCCAAGCATCCTTACAACCGTTAAAGCAGCCAACATATTATAGACATTATATTCACCAACAAAAGGGATATCCACATCAATTATTTCGTCGTTAATATTGGCAACAAATTTAGTTCTTGTTAACGAGTATTCGCAGTTTACAGCAAACGAATTACAAGGCGAGCTAACACCATAACTAATACATGGCATATTTACTTTGTATGCCAGCTCCCTACCATAAAAATCATCTATATTAACTACACACTCTCGCATATTGCAATTATTAAAAAAATCCATCTTAACCCTAGCATATTTTTCCATCGATCCAAAAAAGTCAAGATGTTCTCTAGAGATATTTGTAAATACACACATATCAAATTGTATCCCGTACACTTTGTGATAGTATATTGCTTGTGCACTTATCTCCATAACAACATATTCAACCCCTAACATTTTCATCTGATAGAAGATATAATGTAGGTCAATAGGATCAGGGGTAGTAAACCTACTTTCTTGTCGAATATTGTCAATATATATTCCGTTCGTGCCAATTACTCCTACTTTCATACCACAATTTTGCAATATTTGAGCAATAAACATGGTAGTCGTAGTTTTGCCAGATGTCCCAACAATTCCGACAATTTTCATCTTATCCACACAAGAATTGTAATAGTTCTTTGCAATTAGACTCATAGCAACTCTAACATTATCTACAACGACAACTGCAACATTACATTGCAAGGATTCATCTTCAGTAACAACACATTTAGCCCCCAACCTTATCGCTTCATCAACATAATCATTACCATCAAAATTATTCCCCCTGATAGCAATAAACATACCACCCTGTACTACATCACTGCAAACGTGCGTTACACCTTGGATATTATAATCCTTAAAATTTTTAAGTTGCTTTATTTCTATCCCCTTAATTATCTTTTTAAGTTTCATACTCACCCCTAATACATAAACTACAATATTGTATCAGGTGTATTATAATTTTTATCCCACTACGACAAAAATAGACACATACACAATGTGCCCATTTTTTAATTTTCTACATAATAGTTTATATATCACTCTTAAGTAATTTAATACCCCTTGTTTCCAACATCTATCATTACAACACTACCAGCCGATATTTGTGTATCAGCTTTAGGAAATTGCGACACAACAATATCCCCATCTCCTTGAACTTCAACATACAACCCCAAAGACTCGAGCTCCGCCACAGCATTATATACACCACACCCCACAAGATTAGGCATTACAACAATCTGTTTCTTATCATCCGTCAACTCCTCAGGCCTAACAGGCTCGTATTTTTTATATTTAATTATATTCTCGATAACCATCTTAGCATAAGGAATTGCAGCAATACTACCATAATAACTAGCACCACCCGGCTCATCTACAACAACAAGTATCACGTAATCAGGATCAGTGCCAGGAAATACTCCCACAAAAGACGCAATGTACTCACCACTCAACCTACCATCAGCATACTTCTGGCTAGTTCCAGTCTTGCCACCAACATCATATCCGGGGATAAAAGGATAATATCCGCTATATTGCTCTATAACATCTATCATCATTTGCTTCATAATATCGCTTGTTTCTTTCGAAATTGTTGTATTAAGTTTCGAAACAGTACTCTCATATACAACTCTGCCATTAACATCTGTCATAGATTTTAGGAAATACGGCTTGTATAGATTGCCGCCATTAACTAGACTACATATTGCTGTTATTAATTGAAGAGGTGTCATGGCAACCGCTTGACCAAACCCCATCCTTGCAATATCAACAGTCTTGGAATAATCATAATCCATAACTATTCCGCCACTTTCGCCCATAAAGTCTACACCAAGAGGCTCACCTATTCCAAATGTTTCAAACATCTCATAAACATTTTCCTTACCTAACCTTAATGCCAGATCAACAAAAACACTATTGCAACTATTACACAATCCCTCACTTAATGTTTGGTGACCATGCCCCGTTAGTTTCCAACATTTAATCTTCTCATTATCTACCATACGATATCCTGGATCAAAGAAAGTATCGCTCAACTTAGCATACCCCTTCTCAATCGCAGTAGCCATTGTAACACACTTGAAAGTTGACCCCGGCTCATACACGTCAACGATATTTATATTTTTAACCGTCTCCATTAGTCCTGCAACATCATTACGTGGAACATTATTAAGATCAAAGTTCGGTCGCGTTGCCATTGCCACTATTTCACCTGTTTTAGGATTCATTACAATAGCACTTGCTTTAGCCGGCTTTTGCTCTTTGCATAGTACCTCGAGAGCACGTTCTACAAAGCCTTGTACCATAACATCAATTGTTAGATGAAGATCAAGCCCTGCAATGCTAGGCACATATGTGCGTAGAGTATTATCAATTCGCACCCCATGCACATCTCCCTCTTCTAACACATACCCATCTACACCAGTAAGATATTTGTTATAGTACGCCTCAAGCCCCGCTTGCCCTACATTATCAATTGTAGTAAAACCTAGCACCTGCGTTAACATTTCTCCATGCGGATAATACCTAGAGTTGTTTTCACTAAACACAACACCTTTCAGATCAAGAGATTTTATCTTCTCAACAATTTCCTTAGATGCCTGCATTTTAATCAAACTCTCGCTTACGAATCTATCCACAACCTTCTTGTATGTCGTATCATAATCAAGTCCCAATATTGAAGATAATTCATGTGATACTCTTACCGAATCTTCTACCATACTTGCCCTAACATAAATATCGTATGTTGTATAATTGGTAGCAAGTTTTACCCCATTAACATCCACAATATCTCCACGCAACGCATTAATTGGCAGTTCTCTTGTCCACTGATCTATTGCTTTAGCCTGCAACCACCCGCTTTTGCCTAGTTGAAGATATCCTAACCTAATTATAATTGCAAAAAAAACAAAAGATACCAGCAAAAATATCGCTAGTAATCTTTTTTTTAATGAAAATATTGAATTATTTAGCATATTACCTACCCAAATATCTGGCTTAGGAAATTACATACAGCATCAAACCAATTAGTTTCGCCTTGTAATTCGATTACCTCCGTACTATCAGGCACAGATACAGCCACTATATTTGAAGAAGTCATCTCAGAATACCCCATTTGAGCAAGCTCTTTCTGAATATTAGACTTATCGGTAAGAGCATTGTATACACCTTCCGATTGAACAAGAGAATTCTCGCAAGAAATAACTTCTTCCTGCAAATAATTTATGCTTGTCCCCATATTGTTTATGACAAATATATTATAAATACAAAGGAATAACATAAGTACAGCCA
Organism: Clostridiales bacterium; assembly: GCA_015055665.1. Classification (GTDB taxonomy): domain Bacteria; phylum Bacillota; class Clostridia; order Christensenellales; family UBA1242; genus UBA11490. Next base: position 75,252 of record SVHX01000005.1, on the reverse strand, counting down.
CAATAGCAGTTGTTGTTACACCCAACACCATACGAAATGACACAGCACTAGGTATAGCATCTACTTTAACCTGAGTCAAGCTCTTAACTTTTTCTTCGTCAATTGTAATTTTATCATATTCAGCATACAATTCCTGAAGCTTCTCAGCGTTAAAAGATGTATCAAACTTCTCTACCTGCTTGTCAACAGCAGTAGCAGATTCGACACTTTCAACCGTTGTTTCGATAGCGTTATCATCAGTTTCCGAATATGTTACTTTACCAAACGCACTCATACTTTGTCTCCTTTTTTATCATATTTTCTCTATTACTCTAAGTTTTGCACTACTACTCCTACTATTATTTTGCAATTCTTGCTTAGTAGCAGTAATTGGTTTCTTAGTTATCATTATTACATCTTTCTTGTGATTACATACACAGAAAGGCAATGATTTGTCACATATACAATCGCTGGCTCTTAGTTTAAACACTTGTTTAACTATTCTATCCTCAAGCGAATGAAATGTAATTATTGCAAGCCTTCCACCAACGCTCAAGATGTCAACCATTTCGTTAATGGCTTCATCCAATCCGTCAAGCTCCCCATTAACTTCTATTCGTATAGCCTGAAAAGTCTTCTTTGCAACACTACCTTTGCCCCATAATTTTCTTGGAATTGCTGATTCAACTATCGATACAAGTTCCCCAGTAGTTTCGATAGGTTTTACCCTTCGAAATTCCATAATCTTACCAACTATAGACTTTGCAAAAGACTCTTCCCCATAATTATATAATATTCTAATTAACTCCTCGCTAGAATAATCATTAACCACTTCATATGCACTCAAAGCCGCTGACTTATCCATTCGCATATCAAGCCTTGCATCAAATCTATACGAGAACCCTCTCTCTGGCGTATCTAATTGATAACTACTCACCCCTAGATCAAGTAGAATGCCATCAACTTGCTGAATTCCGAGTTCATTTAGCCTATCTTTCATATCCTTAAAGTCACTCTGAACAAATATTACTTTGTCGCCAAATTCTTTAAGCTTTTCTTTAGTTGAAGATAACGCATCAATGTCTTTATCAAAAGCTATTAGCTTACCACCAGCCAATGCCTTTAAAATTTCTTTGCTATGTCCGCCTCCACCAAGAGTACCATCAACATAGATTCCGTTTGGATTAATATTAAGCCCTTCCAAACACTCGTTCAGCATTACAGGAGTGTGACAAAAATTATTAACCAATGTTTCTTCCATTTTTTCACTCCCATTTTTCATTACCTATATATCCACACATTGACACACACTCCAAGCTCACCATCAATGTGTAAACATACATTTTATTTAAAGAGTATGCATATATGCAAAATCAAAAAGTAACGACAACCATCATCTCTTTACATTAATAATTATACAATATTGAATAATTAATTCAAAATAAATTCCTAGTTCAAAAAAATATATTTTGTAAGATTTTGCATAAATAATCACAAATTATTTACCTTTATGGATAAGTTAATTTTTTACATTACACCATATTTACACCTATTTTTAGGAGAAAATTTATCAAGTTTCGAAAATTTGTTTCATAAAGTTATTCATATTTATTCACAATTATATAAATATAACCGCTATTTTCAAACCGTAATTTTATTCATAAAAATACATTTTTTGAGTTGATTATATGGATAACTATATGGATAAGTGGACAACTTGCCCATTGCAAGATTATTCATCAAGTATTAATAACACAAAAAAACAAGAGGATAAATCATCCCCTTGACTCCAATTTTGATATATTAAATCTCGATTTGTTGTAATTTATTTCCTAGCAAATCACATGATGTTAGATAGTATTTTACTCCATTTTTCTCAAAAAACATTTTCTGGTTTTTATCATATTTGTGCAAATGCCCAAATACTACTACATCAACACCATATTGCTCAAAAAGCCTTGTCATATCATTATCTTCCATCCTATAGTTAAATGGCGGGAAATGAGTCATAACAATTACTTTATCGCCCTCATTACGCATTACAGACATAGACTTAAGAGATAACTCCATACGAATCAGCTCTCTCTTAATAAGTTTCTCATCCTGAGCAGTAGGTATATCACCATCAGGTATCGCCCACCCCCTGCTACCACAAATAACAATATTGCCAATTTTAATGGCATCATTTTGAATTGCATAGGTTTTGTCTGCTAGACTATTTCTCACCTCACCAATGGCACTCCACCAGTAATCATGATTGCCCTTGATTATCACTTTATTACCTTTAAGAGAGCCAATATATTCAAGATCAGGAATTGCCTCTCTCAGCCTCATTGCCCACGAAATATCTCCAGCAATAAGTACAACGTCATCATCTGACACTTTATTATTCCAATCTTTTTCAATCGACTCAAGATAACCATCCCATACAGGCCCAAATATATCCATAGGCTTAGGACTATTAATACTTAAATGCAAGTCACTTATTGCAAAAACTTTCATATTATCTCCTATAACTATAGTGTATCAAATTTATTAATGTTTTTCAAGTCATACCACAACAATATAAGAAAAAAAGCCTGTTAGTAGTACCACATGATACACAAACAGGCTTAAATAATATTACAAATTACATTGTGTTGGCGGATTAACTGATTGTTGTGCTGGATACAAAGGCAAATCAAAGAAACCAGTACATACATCCTGAGTATAATCTTGACAAGGCGGAATCTGACAATAACCATATGTCGGAACTAATAATTCTGCATCAACCACTACTCTTATAATTATTGTAAGACAAGGATTAATGGTAAATGTTGTACCATCAACGAAAGCCCCACCCGAACAAATAGCATTTGCAAACGCAGTTACCCTATAAGGCACAACCGATGGCTGTGGAACATAAAGAACAACATCTACAGGTACAGCGATAGTACCAGTTCCCGTTCCTGCCACACCATTAGCATCTGTAAAGTTTACAAGTACAGGTACAGACACACTACCAGTTACCCTTGCAAAACAAGGCCTATCATCAAACCTATCTACCACCAAATTATCGATAGTAACATCATTAGTAACTGTCGAACAACTTACGAAAGTAAGAGGCGCAACAGGATCTGCAGGGTCAAGATCAGTAAGTTCAATTGTTGTAGCATCCAACTGTAATTGTTTCATGCAAGCATCAAAAACTTTGGTTGTCTGAATACAAGCCTTCTCACACAAACCTTGCAATGGATTGCCTACTAGCGGGCCAGGATTACAACCTTGTCTATTTCCGGAAAAAAATGACATAAAATTTACCTCCAATTAGATTGTATGTTTATTTATATGCTTAATATCCAAACATTGTGCATTTATTGGATTGTTATCTATTAAATATCATAAAAAATTCAATTGAGTATTGAATTTAGTATTCAATTATGATATAATCTATTAAATACCAAGGAGGTACAATATACTATGGAAAATTATTTACTTATGATTGAAGAACTTAACAACGAGCCAGTTGAGAACGCAAACCCCACTTTATTTAATATGAATAATGTTGTAGACAATGCAAAAAGTGGCGACACAACACTTATAGAACAATTATACCAAGCATCCAAGATTAAAGTTTATGAGTATTATGTTGGCACTGGCAAGAAACATTTTAACCCAAACGAAGACTTGTTCATCAAATACTCAATTTGCACACCTAAAAGAGGTCGTAATGTAGTTAAGGAAAACGTTGAAAGAATCTTCCCTACTCATGACGAATTAGTGGAATACCTAGTAGAGTTTCACAACAATAGTGCGGAAGAAACAAGCAAGCCACAAGTTTCTCTCGAAGAGCTTAATACACTATATCAAGCAACTCAAGAACAAACCATGGAAACAGAATAACAGAAAAAGTAAGAGCATTAATTGCTCTTACTTTTTTATTTGTATAAACGCAAAAATTATGGATGTTTTAATTAATAAACTGATCAAATTTAGCAAGCAAATCAAGCCTTCCGTAGCCAGTTTCGCTACTTGTTGGAAAGATATTATCTTTGCCCACACCTAGACTGTTAGCAAGCTTCTGCATCTGAGGTTTAACCTGACTCTTACCAAACTTATCACATTTAGTAGCAATAATCACAAATGGAATTTGATAATAATTAAGAAACTTTAACATTTGTTTGTCTTGAGCAGTAGGCTCTATCCTACTATCAATAAGCATAGCTACACATTTAAGGTTCTCGTTCTCTACAAGATATGGCTCAATCATGCTTTGCCATCCATCAACTTCAGTTTTACTTGCCTTGGCATACCCATACCCAGGAAGGTCTACAAAGTACACATTATCGTTAATAAGAAAATAGTTAATAAGTCGCGTTCTTCCGGGAGTTCCGCTGGTTTTGCATAGCTTCTTTTGCTTAGTCAACATATTAATTAGACTACTCTTGCCAACATTACTTCTTCCGACAAAAGCAATTTCCGGATTGTCACCTTCCATTTTTTTGCAATCCGTAGCACTCGTTACAAACTTCGCACTTCTTATATCCATTTTCTTCCTCCATTAGTGTGTTATTAGCTAGACTCTAAGCAGTTTTATCCTCAGTATCAGCCTTCTTTTCCTCTACTTCCTTTCTTTCGATTATAGGTTCTTTGGTCTTAATTGTATCTTCATTAACTACAACTTTAGATATCGTCCTATCATCTGGGGTAACAAACATTATATCCAACATCACATCTTCCATAATGGTTCTCAATCCCCTAGCACCAGTCTTAAGCTTCATAGCTTTTTTTGCTACAGCCCTCACTGCTTCTGGCTTAATTTCAAGGTCAACACCATCTATCTTAAACATTGTTTTGTATTGTTTAACAATTGCATTTTTCGGCTCTGTCATAATCTTAACAAGAGCATCCTCAGTAAGCTCATCAAGCCCTACAACAATAGGTAATCTTCCAACAAATTCAGGAATTAAGCCAAATTTAATTAAATCTTGAGGCTGAATCTCTTTGATAACCTGACTCAACTTCTTCTCCTGCTGAGAATCATCATGAGCGGTAAATCCAAGAACATTTTTATTCTGTCGTCTCTCAATAATCTTGTCTAACCCTACGAAAGCCCCACCACAAATAAACAAGATATTCTTGGTATCTATCTGCAACAATTCTTGTTGTGGATGTTTTCTTCCGCCTTGAGGAGGAACACTAGCAACCGTGCTCTCTATTATCTTAAGCAACGCCTGCTGAACTCCCTCTCCACTTACATCACGAGTAATACTAGGATTCTCGGACTTTCGAGTAATTTTGTCAATCTCATCTATATAGATAATACCTTGTTCCGCCTTCTTAATGTCGTAATTGGCACTTTGAATAAGTTTAAGCAAGATATTCTCTACATCTTCACCAACATAACCCGCCTCAGTCAATGTGGTAGCATCTGCAGTCGCAAAAGGCACTTTAAGAATCTTGGCTAGTATTCGTGCAAGCATTGTCTTGCCACTACCAGTAGGGCCAATAAGTAGCACATTGCTTTTTTCTAAGTCCAACGACTCCTTCTTCCCACTCTTCGAAGCCTCTACATCTATATTATAATTAATTCGTTTGTAATGATTATAGACGGCAACACTCAAGACCCTTTTTGCCTCATCCTGCCCTATTATATACTCATCAAGCATTGCCTTAAGCTCACGCGGTGTTGGCAATTTGATTTTATCTTGAGCCTTAGGCTTATGTGTTTTACTAAGCATATCACTACATATAGCGACACAATCTTCACAAATAAACGACGACCCAGTTGGGCTAGTAATCATGTTCTTAGTCTCCAGCTGACTCCTTCCACAGAAGGAACACTCCATTATAATCTTATCAATATCTTCGTCCATAAATCTCCTTAACAACTAGCAATATTTAATAAAAACAAAGTACTATGCATTAGTGTAATATTGGGCTAAATAAGCCATTATCTTATCTAATGCATAGTACAACATATCTAACCCTTATCTCTAGTAATAACCTTGTCAACCAGACCATATTCGACAGCCTCGTTAGCTGACATATAGTAATCTCTATCGACATCCTTCTCTACTCTTTCGATTGGTTGACCTGTATTCTCGGATAACATCTGTATCATCTTACGTTTAGTATTCATAATATGTCTAGCAGTAATCTCGATATCACTAGCTTGACCTTGTGCACCACCTAGCGGCTGATGAATCATAACCTCGCTATTAGGCAGACAGAATCTTTTGCCTTTAGTTCCCGCAGCAAGCAAGAACGCTCCCATTGAAGCAGCAAGTCCCACACAAATAGTAGACACATCACACTTAACATACTTCATTGTATCATAGATAGCCATACCAGCAGTTACACTACCACCAGGACTATTGATGTATACACAAATATCCTTCTCTGGATTCTTAGCCTCAAGATAGATAAGTTGTGCCACTATTGTATTAGCAGACGCGTCATCAATCTCACCTGATATGAAGACAATTCTATCTTCAAGCAGTCTACTATATATATCGTAACTTCTCTCTCCACTACCAGTCTGATCAACTACATAAGGTATCAACATAATTACTCCTATTTATTGTTCTCAATAAGGAAATCAAGCAACTTAGACATAAGTATCTCGTTCTTGATATAATTCAATCTTTCGTCAGTCATGCTCTTTTTATACTCATCAGCAGTTTTATTAGCACGCTTCGAAACTTTCTCGATATATTCATCGACATCTTTCTCGACAACTTCTATTTTTTCTGCCTTGAGTATTTCTTGAAGAGCTAGTCTAATCTTAACGCTCTTGTTAGCCTCTTCCTTACGCTCGTTACGAATATCTTCTACAGTCTTGCCCATGTACTTAGCATAAGCTTCAAGATTAGCTCCTTGGTACATTAGTCTATATTCCATGTCTTGCATAATAGCATCAAGTTCTCTCTCAATCATAACTTCAGGAACTTCAACCTTCATACCAGCAACAATTTTCTCTAAAATCTCGTTCTCTGCCTTAACTCTTGCATCTTGCATAGCGTGTTCGCCTAAATGCTCTTTGATATGCTCTTTGTATTCTGCAAGTGTTTCGTATTCGCTAACGTTACTAGCTAGCTCATCATTGATTTCTGGTAATACTTTATTCTTAACAGCGTTAACCTTACACTCGAACTTAGCATCCTTACCAGCAAGATTATCTGCATGGTATGTCTCTGGGAACTTAACAAGAACATCCTTCTCATCTCCAGCCTTAAGTCCAATTAATTGCTCTTCGAAACCTTCGATAAAAGTGTGACTACCGATCTCAAGATCAAATCCTTCAGATGTACCACCCTCAAAGTACTCGCCATCTACACTACCCTTAAAGTCGATATTGGCAACATCACCACTAGCAATCTCGCCATCTTTCTCAACTAGTCTTGTGTTCTGAACTTGTACTCTTTTTAGTTCGTTCTCAACATCTTCATCAGTTACAGCTTTGGCTTCTAGTTTAACGCCTAGTCCCTTGTACGCACCCATCTTAACTTCTGGCTTAACAGGGATTTCTGCAACAATAGTAATACCAGTTTCGTCAAGCTTAGTAACCTTAAGTGTTGGGCTATCAATAGGATCTATCTGAGGCTCTTTGTCTAATATCTCCATGTAATGCTTGTTGAATCCTTCAGAAATAGCATCCTCAAAGAACACCTCAAATCCGTAGTTCTGCTCAATAATCTTTCTTGGAGCTTTGCCTTGACGGAATCCTTCTACCTTGTATTTACCTTTGTTCTTATTATAAGAATCGTTAACTAGTGACTCCCACTCTTCATGATCAAAGTCAATAGTAACAGCAATGTTTTTGTTTTCAAGTTTTTTTACTTCGTATTTCATTAGATTTACTCCTTAAATAATATATACATTTAACTTATTCATTATACCACAATAATCACTCAATTGCAACAACTATAATTAAATTTATTGGCTATTTTAATCGCTAAAACAAATAAAGCAACAACACACAACCCAAAATTATCAATGCAATGCCCACAAAAATATAATTTCTCTTATTTTGTTTGGCTCTCTTTCTATTAAGTTCTATTGCTCTTGCGTCAGTCGACAATCTTTCAAACACCTCTATCTGTTGAGTAACTTTTCGAATAGAAAGTATCATCTTAATCCCCCACGCAATCAAAAATGCACTCTCTAGCAGAAGAAATAATACAACAAAAAAATCAGCAACAAAGCTCAACAAATAACAAAGCACTGCAAGGACTTGCAACACTATTAATGCAATATTAAATTTGCTTCTCAAGAACTTGAGCAGAACTTCTTTGTCCAATATCTTCTCCTGTGACCAATATATATTGTAGCACAATCATAAAATATTCTAAATCATTTTCATGCAACTTTGCAATATGTTATGTCAAAAAAAATTGACGAACGAATATTCATCAATTTTTCTAAAATTATATAATCAATATTACAATAATAAGAGTTACCGCAACTGCCCACACAACATAATAAGCCCAATGTCTTTTGCTGATAACGAAGCTAAATGAAGCAATAGCAGTAATTAAGTATGCAAGAATTTGTGCAACTTTGTCAAAAGCACTTGCTATCTCGTTAGCACCAATTTGACCAACAAGTAGAGATACTCCAATACAACAAATTGCAACAAATGCAACCATATTAATAATACTTCTCCAACTAAATGATTTGTTTGACATAATTATTTTCTCCTTCTTTAACTTTTGTAAGTTTAACACAAAAATTTGTGTAACGCCAATTATTTTCGCAAGATTTTTAAAATATTACTAAAGTAATCTGGCAATTCAGTTTCAAACCTCATCTCTTTCCCTGTTGTCGGATGCTTAAAAATTATTGTTTTGGCATGCAACAACTGACCACTCAGTTTAAACTTACACTTATTGCTATTATATAACTGATCCCCAACAATAGGATGATGCATATAAGCACTATGGACTCTAATCTGATGAGTCCTGCCAGTCTTTAGCTCAAATTCCACTAGCGTATAATTACCCAAGACCTCCAAGACACGGTACTTTGTATGTGCCACTTTGCCACCAGTACTTAATACCGCCATCTTCAACCTATTCTTAGGATCACGACCAATATTATTAACTATCTCTCCATCCGACTTAACAACCCCATCAACCAACGCCCAATATATCCTGCGACACTCCTTAGTTGCAATCTGTTCGCTCAAATTCACATGAGATTTGTCGTTCTTAGCCACAACCAACAAGCCAGATGTATCCTTATCTATCCTATGAACAATCCCCGGCCTAATTACACCATTAATAGAGCTTAGGTTATCCAATCTATACATAAGAGCATTAACAAGAGTGTTATCATAATTCTTAACTGCAGGATGCACAACCATGCCTTGAGGCTTATTAACAACCGCAAGGTCATCATCTTCATATACAATATCAATAGGTATATCCTGAGGCTCGGAAGACAATACTTTTTCTTCTATCTCCCCAACCTCTACATCATCATACAGCCTTAAAGAATAACCGGCTTTGGTTACTTTACCATTAACAGTTACAACACCATCCTCAATCCAATGCTTAATGTGCGATCGAGTTTTATCTGGATATTGTTCAAGGAGATATTTGTCAAGCCTAACACCTGTGTACTCATTGGTTATCTTGCTCATCTGCCTTTCTTCCTTTGTTTTTTGCTTCTTTAATAGCTTCGGTTATAATATAAATACCAAAAGCCACAACCCCAAATGTTATCCAGATATCAGCAATATTGCATACGAAATCAAATATCTCAATACTAATAAAATCCCTTACAATACCGCCAAAGAATAATCTGTCAATCAAATTACCAATCGCACCACTTAATATAAGCCCGATACCAATGTTAAACCAAATATTTGTATTGTGATTAAATATGTAATAACAAATAAATCCGATAATAAAGGCAATCGACAAGACAATAAGAAGCCATGTCCTACCACCCATCATCCCATAGGCAGCACCATCATTTTCGACAAATGTCAATGTCAAGAGATTTGGTATTAATTTGATATCTTTATCGCCATACTCAAGTACATTAGCAAAAACAGCCTTGGTTACCAAGTCTATGATTAGTCCTGCCACGATTATTATTGATACTATAATGTAACTTTTTTTCTTGCTCATATAATCAGTCTATCACGATTTAGTTATTTTTACAAACAAATTTAATTATATACATCTCAAGTAATGCTAGATTATCGACAATACAATCTTTCTTCACACCAACTGGCTACGCATCTCATACTCTATATCTACTACATTTACCAGAGCATACCTTAAAGTATAATTTGTTGCCGTATTATCTATTGTTTTAAGAATCGCCTCGTCTAGTATTTCATCAAGCTTAATAAGTGCCGACTGAACATAACTTAACTTTGAAGTGTTCTTATTAATAAGATTTTGCAGATCTACAATAATTGCCTTTACCTTACCCCTAATGTTACTAAGCCCACTGCTTACCGCTAAGTGACTTATCTCTCCCTTGTCAAACGAGATCGAATAATCGTATATACATTGGTAAACATCATCCCATATACCAATAGATTCATCAACAACCCTCATATCAGAATTTTCGTACATGGAAAGATCAAGGGTCGCCTTATCATACCTAATTTCAATAATGCTCGTATTATACTTACTTTCTTGAAGATTGCGTAGCACTTTCTCCGCATCCTCTCTAGTGCTATAAACACTACCTATTACATAATATTTATCTCCATGCCATACATAACCGCTAGCACCTTGGACACTAGACCCCAACGCAACTTGCTCGGCCTCTGTCTTATCTTCATATTCGCCAAGAGTTACTGCATACCTAACATTAGCATTGAGTTTTTTCGTTGTACTACCGTACACAATTACAGCACCCAGATTACCCACAGTTAACGCCTTGCTCAAATACCCCGCACCCACAAAACACATCACAATAACCACTACTACGCAAAAAAATTTTAAAAAATCTCTTACCCGCTTATTAAGGGGCTTTTTTATAATTTTCACATCATCATAATACACTTGCTTTGACATAAAACTTGATATCACCTACTCCCATTATGCTATATTGAAAATACCAAGATTTTATCGCTGCCCAGAAGATTATCAGCAGATATATCTTGACATTGTACAATTGGTAATATTATATTAATTAACTAATATGAAATATGCGATTATACACAATAACACAATAACGCGAATAATTAGACAAATTAATACTCTCATCATTATTGTACAATACAATATAATAAATTATAATTCTATTATAATCATCAAAGGAGCAAGAAAAAACATGAATATTAAGCCGTTATTCGATAGAGTCGTAGTCCGTCCTATCAAAGAAAAAGCCGATAAAATCGGCAGCATTATATTACCAGAAAGTAGCAAACAACCCGAGATATGCGAGGTTGTAGCACTTGGCACAGGCAAGGTAGATGGTAATGATGTAACATTTGAGGTCAAAGTTGGAGATCGAGTTGTATTCAATAGATATAGCGGATGCGAATTCCTCATAGACAACACAATTCACATTATCATCAAAGAGAAAGATATTCTAGGAATTATCGAAAACTAATTAAATGTAAGGAGAACTAACAAATGTCAAAACAAATTTTATCAGGATTTGAAGCAGTAAAGAAATTAGAATCGGGAGTAAAGAAACTATCTAGTGCTGTCAAAGTTACCCTTGGGCCTAAAGGCCGCAATGTGGTACTCGACCGCAAATTTGGAACTCCGCTTATAACCAATGATGGTGTAACTATCGCCAAAGAAATCACCCTACCCGATCCGTTCGAAAATATGGGAGCTAATCTAATTAAAGAAGTTAGCATAAGAACTAATGACGTGGCAGGAGACGGAACAACTACCGCCTGCATACTAGCAGAGGCAATCGTAACAGAAGGTGTTAAGAACTACACCGCAGGTGCTAACCCAGTAATTCTAAAAAAAGGTATCCAAAAAGGCATCTCGTGCGTTACCAACTATCTAAAAAGCATATCAAACCCAGTAAGCTCTACCAAAGAAATCTTCCAGATTGCATCTATTAGTGCTGGCGACGAAGAAATTGGAAGACTAATTGCCGAAGGCTTTGACAAAGTCGGCAAAGATGGAGTTATATCTGTCGAAGAAAGCAAGACACTTAATACCGAACTCAAGATTGTCGAAGGTATGCAGTTTGACAAAGGATTCATGTCACCATATATGGTTAATAATACCGACAAGATGGAGTGCGTTTTAAGCGACTGTTATATACTAATCACAGACAAAAAAATCAAGAATTTAAACGAGATTCTTCCTGTCCTCGAAAGTGTATCAAGTGCCAACCACCCACTGCTAATTATTGCAGAGGATATCGAAACCGAGGTACTAAGCACACTTGTTCTTAATAAGCTTAGAGGAGCTCTTAATGTATGTGCAGTCAAAGCTCCCGGCTATGCAGACAAACGAAAAGCCTTGTGTCAAGATATTGCAGTCCTTACTGGTGGCACATTTATTTGCGAAGAATTAGGACTAGAACTTAGTAATACAGATATTAACAAATTAGGATACGCTTCATTAATCAAAGTCAACAAAGATACCACAACAATCTCTGGCGGCAAAGGTAGCAAAGAAGATATTGACGCCCGTGCCAACGAAATACGCGGACAAATATCAGCCTGCGATAACGACTTTGACCGCAATAGACTTAGCAATAGGCTAGCCAAGCTCCTTGGCGGAATAGCAGTTATCTGCGTCGGAAGTGCTACCGAAGTCGAAATGCAGGAGAAAAAGCTCCGTATCGAAGATGCAATCGAGGCAACCAAGAGTGCAGTCGAAGAAGGAATTGTATCAGGTGGCGGCATTGCATTACTTAGAGCCTCTACTCCACTGCAAGAGCTTATAACAACATTATCTGGTGACGAGAAGACCGGTGCAGAAATTGTACTACGTGCAATATCAGCACCTATCAAGATGATTGCAAATAACGCAGGCGTAGATGGCGGAGTAATTATAGATAAGATACTCAACAGCGACTCCGCAACCTTTGGCTATAATGCCTTAACACACGAGTACGTGGATATGATAGACGCAGGAGTAATCGACCCTACCAAAGTAACACGCTCAGCTATCGAGAACGCCGGTAGCGTCGCAGCAACCCTGCTCACAACCGAAGTCATCATTACAGATATCGAAGATAAGACCAATAACGCAAGTGCAGTAGCCCAAGGCCACGGCATATATTAATATTACAGAAAAAATCCCCATCATTGGGGATTTTTATATTGTTTGCATATTATTAATTTGATTGTTTCCAAGGCTTATCCGCACTAGTTACACCTAGATCACCATAAACACTTTCTTCAGTCAATTCTCCATAAGTAATTATAGCTTCACCTTTTGCCATAAACTCAAGTACTCTATCAGTTGTTCTATTTAACAATATCTAGATTGAATACACTCCAAGGAACTTTATCCTCTGGCGGATACACCTTAAATGTCATGTTTTCTTGAGTAGTTGGATGAACGAACTTCAATTCATACGCCCACAATGCAAGGTTATGTCCTTTGGCAAGTTTGTCACCACCATATTTAACATCCCCATACACAGGACAGCCAATATTCTTCATCTGCACACGAATCTGGTGTTTTCTGCCTGTAAGCAATTTAACATCTATTAGAGACACCTTCTCCCTCTCATCCAATACTTCGTACTCTAGCTCTGCACGGCGAGCATTGCTTGTAAGCTCTGGCACAACTTGCACGACATTAGTTCTTGGATTCTGAGCAAGATAATTGATCAATTTCAACCTCTTCTCTCTAGGCTTATTTAGAACTACCGCTAGATACCTCTTGCCCCACTTGCCTTCTCTCATTTGCTCGCATAGTCTATCGGCAGCTTTGCTAGTCCTAGCAAATACCATTACTCCACCAGTAGGTCTATCCAATCTATGTACTAGGCCTATGTACACATTACCAGGCTTATTATATTTCTCTTTCACATACTCCTTAACCATAGTTAGCATATCCATATCCCCGCTAACATCTGCTTGTGTTGGAATATTCTGAGGCTTGACCACTACAATTATATGATTATCTTCATACAGTACTTCCAATTTATTATCCATATTCCTTACGCCCTCTTTAGATTCCTTGTAATTATATCTATTAACCAACATATCACATACACAAATATATCTACAATTACTATAGTTGCTCCTACTGGAGTACCCCATAATATAGATACAAGTATACCAAATATCGAATTAATTACACCTATTATACTTGCAAATATTATAACCTTTTTGTAGCTTTTGAACAACCTAATAGCACTAAGTGCCGGAAAAACAATTAACGCGGATATTAGTAGCGATCCTACCAACTTCATAGCAAGAACAATAACAATACCAATTATTACTGCAATTATATTATTGTATACTTCCGACTTAACACCAGTAGCGGTCGCAAAATTCTTGTCAAATGTCACACCAAATATCTTGTTGTGGAATACCACAAAGAATATTAGTAAGAATATAGTTACCCCTACACAGAACCAAACTTCAAAGCTCGAAAGTGTTAGTATTGACGCAAGACCAAATAACGAACTACACACATCCCCCGATATATTAGCATTTTCGGAGAACAAGTTGACTATTATATAACCAAATGCCAAAGCTCCAACAGAGAGCATAGCTATAGCACTATCGTTCTTTACCTTGCCCCTATCAGTAAGCCTAATAAGTAGTATTGCTACTAGTATTGTAATGGGTAACATCACATACATATCTACTACAGCTAGTACCATAGCAACAGTCATAGCCCCAAATGCCACGTGAGATAATCCGTCGCCAATCATAGAATACCTCTTAAGTACTAGAGTTACTCCAAGAATAGCACAACATAACGAAATAAGCCCGCCAACAATCAACGCGTATTTTACGAAATCAAAAGATAAATAATACTTAAGCTCTTCTATAATACTCATGCCTTACCTCCTAATTTAAAGTTCTCGGCATACTCACTACTTAAGAACTCTTCCTTAGTACCAGCATAAGCCATATCTCCCCTTAGATAAACAATATGCGTAGCATTATCAATAACCTTGTCTATATTATGCGAAACCATTACTATTGTTAATCCATTATCGCTATTGAGCTTACGAATTATCGAATAGAATTTACGAATTGACCTTGCATCCATACCATTAACAGGCTCGTCCATTACAAGTATGTCATCAGTTGCACATAGAGCTCTTGCAAGCAACACCCTCTGTTGTTGCCCACCCGAAAGATCCTTGTAACTCTTTCCCGACAACTCCGCAATATCTAGCTCTTCTAGCACTTTGTCGCACTTAGCCTTCTCTTCTCTATTATAAAATGGTCTAAAACCCATCTTGCCAAGGAATCCCGACATCACAACCTCTCTTACTGTAGCCGGAAAATCCTTGTTCATATCCGACTGTTGAGGAAGATAACCAATACTACCTTGCCTAACAGATTTGTCAATTATAATTTTGCCACTCACAGCTTTGTTCAGCCCGAGAATAGTCTTTAAGAGAGTACTCTTGCCACATCCATTATCGCCTATAATGCATAGATATTCGCCTTTGTCTATTTCGAAATTAATATTCTTGCAGACCACCTTACTGCCATAACCAATGCTCAGTTTTTTACACTCAATTAAACTCATTGTTTAATGCCATCCTTATCGTTTCTAGATTGCTTGTCATGATATCAATATAACTAATATTTACCTTGTCCCCACCTATTGACTGACAACTATTAATCTCAAGTACTCTAATATTACCTCCACAACCATTAGCAACGCCTTGTGCTATCTTGCCATCCGAGCCTTCGAGTTGTAGTATGTATTTGAGATTATTACTCTTAACCACTTCTATAAGATTAAGTATTAGGTCTGGACTAGCCTGCGTATCAGAGGAACATCCATGATACCCCGCCACAAAGTTTATACCATAATCATGTGCAAGATATAATAACGGAAATCTATCTGCTAGTACAATAGTTGTATCTTTGGATGATGTAATATTTTTATATTGCTCATCAAGCTCTGCAAGTCTATCTATGTAATCTTCTGCATTACTCTTTAACATCTGCTCCATATGCGGATACACAAGTATTAGTTCCTTGAGTACGGCATTAGTCATCTTCTGCATATTACGAATACTTAGCCATATATGCTCATCATATATGCAGTCATCATGTTCTTCGTGATCGTGTCCTTCGTGCTCTTGGCCACCAGAAATTATGTTGTCAGTTGATTCGTGCAAAGGATCTACCGCACTCATTAGACTAAGAGTCCTAAGATTAACATTGTCTGCAGCCCTTACAACTCCCTCTACCCAACTATCACTGTGACCACCAATATAAACAAATAACTTAGCCCTAGATATGCTAGCAATATCCATTGTAGTAGGAGCATATGCATGCAGATCACTGCCATCATCCTGAAGCAGTTGTATATCTTCATCCGATCCAAGAATCTCTCTACAAATATCGTATATAGGATAACTAGTTACTACAATCTTCTTGTGCTCGCTATCACGTGCAAGAAAGACTACTAGCACACTTCCTACTGCTAGCATAAGTACTATGGCTATTATTGCTAGTACTGCTTTTGTCTTCCTCATTTTAGAGCACACTCCTAATTATACTTTTACTTACAAGATATATAATATCAATTTTATCCCCATTTGTCAATAGAATTCTTTGATACTCTTGCCTCGCTTTTTCGACAAAATTTTCTATTCACTCACATTACACATTAAAAAATATCAAAAAAATTTCCTTAACCTATTGAAATCGCTTGACAGATATGCTATACTCATCATACTGGGTGCGGAACGCGAGTCCCCGCCAAATACAGTTAGAGGTAAAAATATGAAATTTATAGATGAATACAAAAAGAAACAAGCAATGAAGAAATATGTTGAGCCTTTCGACTTCGAATCTGGCGCAATCCGCGGCGGCATCCCTAGCAATATGACGCTTGAATTCAAATACAAGCTAGCAGACAAATACATGAAGATCTATACAACAATGTGCGACTATGAGAAAGATAGCCCTAAAGTTCGCGAAATCGCTACTCGAAAGATTTGCCAGGCAATCAAGGAACAACCCGAATTAGTACGAATTACGAGTCGCAAACTCCTTAATCTTGAAGAAGATCCTTCAGAATACTGGGAGCATAGTTTAGGACTTCTCGCTCTAGATAAAGGATACCTAGATGTAGTTGAATATATCCTTGATACAGAAGCTCAACTAATTGTAAATGACCCAACTTGCGTAGCTTTGAGAGTTAGAAGAGACAATCTAGCAGCTCACTGTGCTATGAAGGGACATCCAGAACTAGCAATTTCAGTAATCGACAACCCACACTTCCGCCTTGACTATGGAACAGGACATTACCTAAAAAGAGCCTCTTTGACAGGTATATTGTGTGATAAATATGCAGAAATCTGTCCAGAAAAAGGCATTGACTTGGGCGATTCAGATGCTAATCTTGGAAAGCGTTACCTTGATGCTATTATGCAGGCAGTCGAATACGAAGATGTACTTATGCAATATGATCAATTAGGCTCAGCCACAATATTTGCACACACCCTTGCCAAAGAGTGGGGTGATGATCCTAATTTCGAGCCTATTATTAAGAAAGTTCTTGATCTAGAATCCGAAAAATCGGGCAAAATCAGAGAAAATCTTGGCAATGGTAGCCAAAATATGATGGACTATTTAATATCTCGAGGAACTCCGGAAATGATTAAATATATCAAGGATAGATATGATTACGAACACTCAGACTACCTAGAGCGTAGAGAGCAAGAGAGAATTGATTTTATAACCAACAAGATAACCAATGACCTCGAACTTGCTGACGAAGAGTAATCTAGAAACAGTACAAACATATTAATACGCAAAAACCCAAGGAAATTCCTTGGGTTTTGTCTTTTTTGCATACCACTAATAATTATGTCAACTATTGTAGAATTACGCTATTTACTTATTCTCTCCAAATACACTACTTAGCTGACTTTCGACATCTGTAGTATCATTAACAAGGCTAGCCACAACATTGATCTTGGCACTCTCGCCAGCAACAACCAGCATATCCCCTTCTAGCAATACCGTATCTGGCTCAGGAGATATAACCTTGTTACCTCTCTTAATGAATACAATAGACAATTTGTATTTCTTGCGTAGATTAAGTTCTTCCACCGCTTTATCTTGCCATGACTCTGGAACTTTCATCTCGAATATCTTAAATTCTTCAGTAAGGTCAACTAGTTCGTTAATGCCAGGCTTAGATAGCATACTAGCAAGCTTGCTACCTACAAATTCATCTGGATATATCACTAGATCAACCCCTAGGGCAGTTAAAATCTTGCCATGAGGCTCGCTCATAGCGGTTGCAATTACATATTTTACACCCAAATCCTTAACAATCTGAGCGGTAAGCAACGAGCCTTCAAGATTATCATTAATACATATAATCACACAATCAAAGTTCTGTACTCCTAGCGAGTGTAATACTTCAAATGACGTTGCATCTGTAGCTACTGCCGTCGAAACTTTACCACCAAGAGTACTAATCCTGGCTTGATTCTTATCTATTGCAAGCACTTCTTTGCCAAGAGAAAATAAATGCGTTGCAACACTTTCGCCCAGCCTATTAATTCCAATAACAACAAAGTCGTTTAATTTATCCATCAATTTCTCCTTCTATTTAACCAACAATTATATCTGTATTAATGTACTCTACTTGATTGTCCACTTGGCTACGAGTAGATAACCCTAATACAATAGTGGTCATCCCTACTCTTCCTACAAACATAAGTAGTGCTATAATTATCTTACTAGCTCCCGAAAGCATTGGAGTTATACCCATACTGAATCCAACTGTTGAGATTGCCGATACACACTCGAATATAATAGACATAAGATCAAGATCGCCTTCGATTAGCGTAATAAGCAGTATTGCAACCATTACAGTTGTTAGAGTATACATCACTATCTTAAATGCTTTATTGATTATATTAGCACTAATTTTTCGCCCCTTATACACAATGCTTCCTTGCGAGTTAGGAAACTTAAATAACATAAGCACGATTATAAAGAAGGTTGTCGTCTTAATACCGCCAGCAGTAGATGTTGGCGATCCTCCAATAAACATGAGCAGTATAGTTATCAAAGTTCCAAATGGTGTAAGCCCACCTTGATCAATACTAGCACATCCAGCAGTCCTTGTAGCGACACTCTGGAATAAACAATTGAATATCTTGTCCCACCATGGCATCTTGCCAATTGTTAGAGGATTATTCCACTCTGCTATCATATAGAGTATAGCTCCACCTAATATCAATACAAGTGTCACATATATAACAATTCTTGCATGATGGCTACTCCTCCAGGTCTTAAATCCATCAATCATTACAACAAATCCGATACCACCTAATACAATCAAAAGCATTATAGGCAATAACATAAGTATATTACTTGCAAATGGCATAAGACTCATAAATTGATTGAGCTCATTACCAAATACATCAAAACCAGCATTACAGAAAGCCGATATTGATGTAAATATCGCTGCAAATAACCCCTTCCAGAAAGAGCCAAAATATGTAATTGTACTATATAGCAAACAAAGTGCGCCAATTCCTTCAATGGCAAGTGTAAGAATTATTACACGCCTAATGAACTTAACCACTCCCTGCAAGTTCTCTCTATTGAAACTTTCTTGAAGAGCCATCCTACTACTAAGCGTAATCTTTTTACGAAGTATTAGAAATACAAGAGATGTAATCGCTACAATACCCAGCCCACCAATCTGTATGAGAAATAGTATTACGAATTGTCCAAATAATGTAAATTGTGTCGCCGTATCAACAACAACCAATCCTGTAACACATACAGCACTAGTGCTTGTAAAAAACGCATCTACAAATCCTAGCCACTCACCATTGCGATTGGCAATAGGCAGAGAAAGTAGTAACGCACCTAATAATATCAATAACATAAATCCAAGACAAATCTTGATACTTGAATTAAGTCTAATTTTCTTCTTATCTACCATAACATCCTTTTGTAACAATATATTACTTACGAACTCATATAGTATACCACAAAAGAAATAGACTGGCAAGAATATAACCAGTCTATTTGTTTTTTAATAAATTTATACAATAATTTTACTACTATGCATAGCACCAAATATTGTCTAATTTTAGGCAAATTTTAATTATTTACTAACCCTTAATTTATAAGCAACAACCACATCATCTCCGACTTCCATTTCTCTTTCGATATCTGGTTGGAATTCGCCTTCGTTATATGTCTTAGCGAGTACTTCCGACATAATTTTCTCTTTGTTATCAGCAAGTAATTTGGCTACTTTTTCATCTTTGGTAGAAATATTAATATCGATTCTATCATCAATCTTAAAGTCTGCCTCTTTACGCAATACTTGAGCATTACGAATAATCTCTCTAAGTATTCCCTCTCCTATAAGTTCATCAGTAAGAGTAATATCAAGAACAACAGTCATGCCATCTTCGGTAGCAAGTATAAACTCTGGCTTGGACTTAGAATTCTTAACGAATAATTCGCTATCAAATTCGCCAAATCCTTCTACATTTACCTTACCATTATCAAATTCTGCTACATATCTATTCATCACATCTTCAGGAGTATTCTCAAGAGTAGCCTTCATCTTCTGAACATCACCCTTCAATACCCTACCAGCATTACGGAAGTTAAGAGTTAAATAATGGTCGTTAAATCTCTCCACATCATCACTTAATTTAATTTCCTTAATGTTAAGCTCATCCTCAATTAGTTCTTTGTATTGACTAATAGCATCTAGAGTATTCTTATCTTCGTTAATTACATATGCCTTGCCTAATGGCTGCTTAACTTTAAGATTATTTTCGTTTCTTAGCTTTAGAGCAGAAGCAATAATTGACCTAACAATCTCAGTCTTTTGCAACAAATCCTCATCCGGTAGCTCAAAGTCAGCAATCTTAAATCCTGATAACATTACGCTTTCAGTAGCAGTTGACTCCACTTCTCTAACTTGATTTTGCCAGATATACTCCATCATAAATGGCATAATTGGTGCCATAACCATAGCAATATTCTTAATAGCATATTCTAGGCAGAAATAAGCGTTAAGCTTGTCGCTATCTTCTTCGTTTTTCCAGAATCTTCTACGATTAACCCTAATGTACCAGTTGGACAATTCGTCTACAAACTTCTCAAATTCGGCTATAACCTCACAAGTACGTACCTGCTCGTAATATTTCTGAGCATTGCGTGCAAATTCATTTGTTCTGGTAATCAACCACTTGTCTGTAATTGTAAGAGTATCAATATTAGGCTTGTAACCATCTAGTTTAGGATTATCAATTACCGCATAAGTATTGAAGAACACATACACGTTCCACAAACTTAGTAGTCTACGCCTAACCTCATCTGTGCTATCATAACTAAATATTACATCACTCTGAGGATTGGTCGAACAGAAAGTATATCTAATAATATCTGCACCGATATTATCATAAGCTTCGTTAAGAGGTATATTATTAGGGCTAGATTTCGAGAGTTTCTTGCCATCTTGAGCAAGAAGTGATCCATATGTAGACACCTTCTTGTATGGAGATTTGCCAGTGAGGACAACACCCATAACAAGCAATGAATAGAACCACAATCTTATCTGCTCTTTCATCTCAATTACTACTTCAGCCGGATAATTCTTCTCCCAGAACGCTCTATCTTCAAAGTATTTATTAGTACTAAACGGTGCAATGCCTGCATCAAGCCAACAATCGCCGACATCTTTGATACGCTCAACCTCTGCACCACAGTTATCACACTTAATCTTAATTTCATCTATATATGGACGGTGTAGATGTGGAAGATTGTCTACTGCAACTTTGTCAATAGCCTTTTCCCTAAGTTCTTCTTTGCTACCAAGAACAGTTATCTTGCCACAATCCGGACAAACATATATAGGTAATGGCAATCCATAGTATCTCTTACGACTAATAGACCAATCCCCCATATTAGTTAGCCAGTCTATCATACGCTTTTCGTAAAATGCTGGTTGCCACTCAACCTTGCTAGCCTCAGCAATAAGTTGAGGTCTAACCTCGTCCATAGATATTGCCCACTCTCTAATAAGACGGAACAATATTGGGCTCTTACATCTCCAACAATGAGGATATCTATGAGTGTAATCATGAGTATAATATAACTTATTTCTCTTCTTAAGCTCATCAAAAATTAGATCTCTAGTTTCGTCCTTATTAGCATCAAGACCAGCTAGCCAGCCAAAATTATCGTAGAATATTCCGCCATCATCAATTGGACATACATTTTCAAGACCTAATCTCTGACCAAGCTCAAAGTCCTCTGCACCACATCCTGGAGCAATATGAACAGCTCCCGATCCTTCAGTTGCATCAACATCTTCCCAAGCAACAATCTTGTGCGTAAAGTTCTGAGGAGCTAATTCTTCAAAGCAAGTTTCGTATTCTTTGCCAACAAGTTCGCTACCCTTAACCACTCTATCAACACTAATAATATCATCCTTAAGCACCTTGATTGCATCAGAGCCCACGCATATTAGCTTATCATCACTCTTAACCTTACATATACTATATTCTAGCTCCGGATTAACAGCAATAGCCACGTTACTAGATAGCGTCCAAGGTGTTGTTGTCCATACTAACATACGGAAATCTTCATCTTTGACAGGAAGCTTGAAAAATACTGCCCTACAGGTATCGTTTCTGTACGCATCCCCATCACACATCTCATGCTCAGATAGACTAGTTCCACATCTGGTACACCAAGGCATTGGTCTATATTTCTGTATTAACCAGCCCTTCTCATGACAAGTTTTCAAGAAATGCCAAATTGTTGCAATATTTGTGTCTGAGTTAGTAAAATACGAGTCTTCCCAGTTCATCCATTGCCCTAATCTAATAGACTGCTCAGTCATTTTGCTAGCACACTTGTTAACCTTATCCATACAGTACTCTGTAAACTTGTCAATACCAAATTTCTCAATCTCTTTCTTAGAATTAAGTCCTAGATCTTTCTCGGCATTAACTTCTACCCAAAGTCCCTGTGCATCAAATCCGTTCTGGTAATGCATATCATGACCGGTAATAGCACGATACTTAATCATAGCATCTTTTAGAGATCTACCAAATGCATGGTGCAATCCCATTGTCATACCATTAGCTGTAATCGGGCCATCCATTGTCGCAAAGTACTTACCTGTAGATTTGTTCTGCTCCTTTAATTTCTCAAAGATCTTGTTGTCTTCCCAGAACTTCAATATTTCATTTTCGTTAGCAACTAAGTCTGGTTTGATATTTTCTTTTTTCATGCTTTTATCTCCTATTCAACAAAAAAATACTTGTAAGAGTATAGCACACACTACTAAAACTCCCACAAGTATATTGCAGTCAATCGTATTTTAGTCGCATGCCATCACATACTATCTCTATAACGGGAGAACCCGAACGAACTTACTACTGTTTCAGCCCGCCGACTAAAAGGTGATACCAAAATGCGTACTTAGCTACAAACTTTCACCAACCGTTTGCTCTCTATTAGCTTTTCAACACAAGGCGTGTCCTTTATCATAGTCTTTAATGATTATATTGTATATCAAATGTATATCATTGTCAAGTGTTATTGTCAAAATTTACTTGCACCACTTAGATATTAATTTGTCTTGTAATTATCAAGTTTCTTGTTAACATCCATTATATCGCCAATTGCAACAACGCCTATAGGTTGCTCTAGCAAACTACCAGTTTCTGTTATAACAATTAGGGATAATTTTCTATTCTCAGAGAAGTAATTTAATATCTTATCTAATGTTACCTCTTTATTAACAAGAGTATAATATGGGTCTTGACCGAATTCGTTAATTGCATCTTCTATACAAGTCGAATTGACATACTCATCAAGATCCTTCTTTTCGTATATCTTTTTACCAATTTCCTTAACTAGCTTCCTAGAGTTAGCTACACCAATTAGCATGCCTTCTTTGTATACTGGGAAGTTACTATTGCCCGTTTTGTAGATCTTTTCCATAACATCACATAGTAGTGTGTCATGAGTAATAGTCTTAACATCCCTATTAATAACTGTATCTATTGCAAGTGGCGGAGTGCAGATAGTTTTTGCAATTTGCTCATACTCCTCTACAACCTCAAGATGAGGCTCGGCAATTACAAGATCCTCGTTAAATGAGTGCACGATAGCATTTCTTAACCTACCATAATCAATTAACTTATCTTCGTATTTCTTAACAAGTGCGTTCATCCTAGCACTCTTTCTAATAGCCTCTGTATAACTAATGCTTTTGCTAAGGTCGTACTGACTCCTCAAAGACTGATCAATCAAATTATACGCACTTATGAATCTATTGGCATTATCCGAAAACATATTTCCCCCTCTCTCGTTATTTTGTGTATATAGCACATATTTGAAATATAATATATGCTACATTATAAGTAATACAATTAGATTTTAACATAATATACAATTTTTCCGCAACTAAAATGATTAAATACCTTGCAAAAATATAACTTTAGTGCTATAATACTTATACTGTGCTAGGCGGGGAGTTAGTTGTGCCCTATATCCGAAACCAACTATATGCGGAGCGGAACTACTATCCGAGGTGTCACTGTATTATTTAAGATATTATAATATTGAAGTGTTGATATCAAGGTCTTATGCAACATCTTGCCACGAACCATGTCAGGTCAGGAATGAAGCAGCATTAAGTGGATCTTAGGTGTGTGCCATAAGGTAGCTTTGAAGTAGCGGATTATTAGAATACTTATCTAATGCACCAACGACGATAGTTGCACAGTATTTTTTTTGCTTTTAACCACCAAATCCACTACTCTGCAAATTAATACTTTATGGCTTAATATATTATATTTCAACGAAAAAAAAGAAGTGACCATAGATAACTAATTATCTTATCACTTCTTTTTTTCTTAATTATTTACTATTTTTCTTATAGTACTCTAAAGCTTTGTTACAAACCTTGATATCATCATTGATTTTGTCTAATTGTCTGTTGATTAGTTGGTTGTTTTTCTCAAGAATTGGATATCTATCCTTATTCTTTCTAATAACCTCTTCGCAATGTTGTACGCTATCTTTTAGTTCTGCCAATGCTTGCAAATTCTCATCCAACTTTTGCTTTTTAGCAGGATCAACATTTTTAGAATTAACACCATATAATGCTACTTTTTGTTTAGCAACCTGCATTTCCTTCTTTCTAAGCTTCTCGCCGTCACGAGCATATGCCTTATATATCCTGGTTAGCGGAATATATTCGGACTTATTGATTCTTAGTTCTTTCTCTGTTAATCTTAGTTCTTCTTCAAGTTCTACAAGTCTTGCCTCATAATACTCTTTGTCAAACATAGGCTTAGCCGAAGACTTAACTGGAGCAGCAATTGGCTCTACAACAACTTCTCTTACCTCACCTGTTTCAGTATCCACAGTTTGAGTTTTATTAAGTCTTACAACTTTGCTATCTAGTTTATACTTACCAGCTTTTTTGCTAGCTTCTTCTAGCTTACGCTCTATTTCTTTTCTCTTTTCTTCGGCTGCTTGTTCTCTAGCAATACGCTCTTTCTCGATATTATCAAGTTCGATTTGTCTTTCTAGTTCCTTCTGTCTTTCAAGCTCTTGTCTAGCAAGAACTCTTTGCCTTTCTTCTTCTGCCTTAGCCTGCTCTTTTTGTTTTTGATTCTGAAGTCTTTCTGTATCTCTAATGATTCTTGTTAATCGATTATTCATCCTCATTAGATTCTTATACTTAAGTTTATTAATCTCTTCTTCATCTTTAATAATAGTTTCTTTGATAATAGGCTCTTGGTCAGAGATCTCCTCGATCTGATCTTGCTTTCTCTTTACATCTTCTTTTAGTCTAGCATTTTCTTCTTCTAATCTTGCTTTCTCTTTCTCAAGGTCAGCATTTTCATCTTCTAAACCAGCGTTTTCTTCCTCTAGGCTAGCTTTCGCCCTCTCAAGATTTTCCTTCTCTTGCTCTTTTCTTAGCTTTTCTTCTTCTTTAAGTCTTTCTTTTTCTTCAGCAAGTTGTCTACGCTCTTCTTCAAGTTCTGCTTTAAGATCTTCTAGCTTCTCTTGTTCTTTAAGAGCTTCTTGTCTTAACTTCTCAATTTCTTCCTCTTGAGTCTTGTTAAGATTCTCTTTGTATAGAGCAAGTTGCTCTTCCTTCTCACGAGCAAAGTCTTCTTTAATCTGCTTAAACTCTTCGATTTCTTTTTGTTGTTGAGCTTTAAGTTCTTTTAATTCATCTAGTTCTTTTTGAGTTTCCTCACTAATACCAGATTTTTCTGGTTTTGACTCAGCCTTAGGCTCAGGTTTCTTCTCTTCTACTTTAGGCTTAACAGTCTTTTCCTCTCCAGCCTTTTTAGCTTCTGCAATAACTTCATCAAGGATCTTATTAAATTCCTCGTCTTCATCATCATCCCAGAAAATATCATCATTTGCAGGAGCCTTCTCTACTGGCTTCTGTGACTTAACTGGCTCCGACGCAGGTGCTGGCGAAGATACAGCTTGTGCCCCTACATTTTTCTTGCTTTGTAGTGCCTTCTGCTCTTCGATAGCCTTGTCATAATCGATTTCCTCAATCTTATCCCCGTCAATAGCAGTCTCCTTCTTTGTTTGGATATTGTTTTCGTTAGGATTAGATTGGTTAGAATATACGACAATGTCATCATCTTTTACTACACGAGCAACAGACGCCTCGCCATCATCTTTGCTCTTCCTTCCACCATCAATTAGCTTAAGGATTAAGTCAGCAACAACAACTACAACAATTGAGCCAACTACAATAATTACTAAGATTGCAAGAATATCAAGTATAATTTCTAAAAATGTTCCCATAATAAACCCCTCTCTATATATTTTTTTGCACAAATACCCGATCCTTTGTTCCACCAACGCGGGCACGCACGCAATATTTGGTTATAACCATTATACACTATTCCAAATAAAATTTAAAGATGTTTTTGCAATTTTTTTCAAAAAAAATAAAATTTTTTCAAAAAAACTCTATATTTTGGGGTAAAATCATGAAAATTTTTTGTTATTAATGGACTTATTGTGTAAATTTTCATGAAAAACCGCAAAATTTCTCAATATAAATATTGTAAATTGCTTTTAAATA
Organism: Clostridiales bacterium; assembly: GCA_015055665.1. Taxonomy (GTDB): domain Bacteria; phylum Bacillota; class Clostridia; order Christensenellales; family UBA1242; genus UBA11490. Next base: position 48,052 of record SVHX01000005.1, on the reverse strand, counting down.
TGTTAAAATCTATATGTCAATGGGAGGTCGAAAGTGAAAACAATTGCAACTAATCGCAAAGCTACATTTGAATATTACATCAACGACACTTTCGAAGCCGGAATTGTTCTTAAAGGCAGTGAAGTCAAATCTATCCGATTAGGACACACCAACCTAACAGATGCTTTCATCACATTTGACCGACACAACGAATGCTATATCAAGAATATGCATATCACAACCTACAAAGATTCGACTATAGATGTGCTAGACGAGAAGCGTACCCGTAAGCTACTTCTCAACAAACAAGAAATCAAAAAAATTATGGCTAAAGTTAGAGAAAAAGGTTTTACTTGCATACCTCTTAAAGTTTACCTAAAAGATGGCCTTGTCAAGCTTGAAATAGCTATTGCAAAAGGTAAACATACCTACGACAAAAAAGCAACACTTGCCGAAAGAGATATCGCACGCGACACCCAACGACAACTAAAAAATTATAGATAATATATCTATAGTATACGGGCGTGTTTATGGATTCGACACACGCTTGACGAGCTTACTCAAGCATAACGGATTACCGCGTTATAGGTTAAACTTAAATTTAAATGCAGAAGACAATTCTGTTCTTGCTTACGCTGCGTAAGAACTCGCAGGAAGCATGTCTTGGCTAATTTCGTTGCCGATTAGATTCGAGGCATCAACTTAGACAACGGACTACCCTATCATCAACATGTGAGTGATATCGTAGTCTACTATCACATGTAAAACATTAGAATTTTTGTTATTGGTTATATAATGTTTTTATTTTCAAAAAATAACTAATTATGTAGAAAGGTAAGAGCGGAGCGTGCGGACGCGGGTTCAACTCCCGCCACGTCCACCAATAATTAGCACACCATTTTGGTGTGCTTTTTTTATGGCTGGCGGAGTTTATGTGCTTTTCGCACATTGTGAGCTTTGCTCACGAACCCGCTTCCGCTTTGTAGTCGATTTCATCGACAATTGACGCCTACTCCCCGAGTAGTCTTAATGCAACTCCCGCCACGTCCACCAAATGATAATCAACCGAACCCACAAATTTGGTTGATTTTTTTATTTTGCATCTTGAAATTTATTTTTGTGTATGCTATACTCAAAAAAATCTAGGAGGTTTGTTATGGAACAAAAAGAATTACTTGATACATTAGAATTAATAAAAATATCTCACTCAAGACTTATGAATGTTTATAATTCAGGTGTTTGCTCAAAAAATCTTGAACAATTAGTCAACCTAATTGAGTCAATAAACAATTTAAATATTGCCCAAAATACACTTGAAAAAAATCTAATAAGTACTACAAACATTTCTGAAACACTCGAAAAGTAAACCTCTTTATTTTGGTTCGGTTGAGGTTAGGTTATGTCCACCAATAATTAACACACTTTATTGTGTGTTTTTATAATGAGCAAAAAATATATTAAGCAAATTATTCTTGTGTATAATACTTAATTAATTCATTACAATATTTTGATTGATTATAAAAAGTCCTTGGATCGTATTTGTCGTAGTAAAATTTGCAATTAGATTTATCTATGCAATTTTTTACGTTAGTTCTCTTAACAAGAAACTCTTCATCATATTGACACACTGAATCAAAGGCTACAAGGTTTATTTTTATATTTTTTTGTGCTAGACAAAGAATATGATATTGAAAAATATTTTCTATAGCCAAATGTAAGTTATTTAGGTCGTATCCAGGAACAAATGCCTCGCCACCAAGGAAAAGGTTGATATTAGAACTATTGTACCCTGTACAATACTCTTCTTTGATATCCAAAAGTGCAGTCTTGTTGTCAATGAATTGCTGGAATACCTCTGTTTTTATCGGAAGCCAGTAACTATATCCAACTATATTTTTCTTATCTTTGTCGATAAAGATAAAACACATCTGAGGATATTTTTTGATAATATTCTCAATCCCAAATGTATTCCATTGAAAGTCCTGTTTGTAGAATACATTGTCTAGTTTAAAACATCTATAAATTAAATCATCAGTAATATCTTTGCCAGAGTATGCAACAACATTATTTATTCCAGCCTCTTGAAAATCCACATCAATAATCATAAATGCCTACCTTATTTCATGTTCGTTGGAAATTATCTTGCTAGAATCCATTAATTCAGACAAATTGTCGCCAAGAAACTGCGATTGTTGTTTTTGCCTTAAATGTGGTGATAAAGTTTTGAACATGTCATATATATCAGTAAAATTTGAATCAGTAACTTTGTTTTTATAATTAGTTTCGAACCATTGGATTTGTTCTCCAAGGCTACCATTTTTAGAATCAAATTTTACCTGTGTATACTCTTGTTTAAGTTTTGGATTAACAAAATCTGAAAGTTTAAATTTATCATATGAAGCATGATGCGTGTACTTATCTTCTGTAAGAGTAATTGTCTCATTGTTTGATGAAATTGTAAAAGATGATACTGCATCATTACTAGAAGTCTGTGTTGAATTATTTATACAAAAATCAATTAATTCTTTGCTCGAGAAAGTTCTTAGGTTGATGTTTTCCCAAAAGTCGGGCTGCGGCTGCAAGTCTACAGCGAAAGTAGATGTGTCAACATTGCCATCTCTGCATACAAGATATTTCGATATATCTACATTAACCATCTTACCGCCATCTTCATTTAAGCGTTCATCTATACTAAAAGAAGTAATTGTTCTTAATGTTGGATCAAATACTCTTTGGATAAATGACTTATCATTATCCGTAATTCTCATTTCAACAACTGAGTTTTTAGTAACCAAAAGTTGAAAACCTGCATATTCGGCAACAGCAATTTTTTCTCCCCCGATCTCTATAATTGACAATTTATCAAAACCTTCTTCATTCTCCAAATAATGCGGAGGATTGAAAATCAATCTATGAGAATAACTACCTTCTACATCTTTCTGGATTGAACTATAAAGACTAGCATTTTCCCCGTAGAAAATATCTAAAATTTTGTTGTTTTGCATACAAACACTCCTTTTATTAAGTTTCATGATCTAATCACGAACATTTTAGCATACTGGTAATTTTTTGACAACTAATTTGAAATGGAATACTGAAAATTAGCCATTATATTAAGATTATCCTGTAATAATCTATTGCGAAGTAGTATGTTTAACTATAAGGCTCACAATATATAAAGCTCGTACGACACACTATCAGCACAAAAAAGCACAGCGAAACGCTGTGCTTTTAATTACGGCGTTAGCCTATCTGGGCCACGGAATACAAATTGTACTTCCTTGATATTAAGGTCTAGTAGATTAATCATAAATCTATCTAAACCCAGCCCGAAACCACCATGTGGAGGACAACCGTATTTAAAGAATTGTAGATAAAACTCAACATCTTTCTCAAGCCCTATCTCTCTTGCCTGTGACTTTAGTATCTCGTATCTATGTTCTCTCTGAGCACCAGTGGTAATCTCCATCCCCTTCCATACTAAGTCATATCCTTGAGGGATTCCATTTTCTCTTAGATGATAAAACGCTCTTTTTCTTGCACCAAAATCCGTCACAAATATAAACTCATGACCAAATTTTCCCATAGCGTATTGCTTACAAAGTTTCTCTGCCTCAGTGGTCATATCATCCCGCTCAGACTCAGGAATAGTATAACCATATAATGACTCTAATTCTGCATACAAATCTGCCAGTTTAATCCTTGGGAAAGGTAGTTTAGGTACTACTATGCTAACACCAAAAATTTGGCTTATTTCCTCACCGTATTTATCTTTTAATTTTCTTAGAGTATACTCGAGTAACTCCTCTTCCATTACCATAATATCTTTATAGCTCTCAATACCAGAAAATTCAAGGTCGAATCCAGTAAACTCTGTTGCGTGCTTCCTCGAGTGAGATTTCTCAGCTCTAAATACTGCCCCGCACTCAAAGACTCTACCAAATCCCCCTGCAATTGCCATCTGTTTGTAAAATTGTGGACTTTGTGCAAGGTATGCTTTGGTATCAAAATATTTTACTTCAAATACATCTGACCCACTTTCGGATGCTGCACCTATAAGTTTGGGCGAGTGAATTTCAATAAAATCCCTTTCAATCAAGAACTCTCTAAAACACTGTTGCACCAATGTTTGAACTTTAAACATTAGCAAATTTTTCTGAGATCTAAGGTCAATCCATCTGTAGTCAATTCGCTGATCAATTGACGTATCCTCAGTTATGGGACTTGCCTCTGCAGTACTTGTAACATTTACAGATTCTACTAGTATTTCTTTTCCTCCCATCTTAACATATTCCGAGAGAACTAAATTCCCCTCAACCTCAACGGTTGCACCTGGCAACAAATGCGAGAACACCTCTCCAACTTCAGGGTAAGAAACTTTGTCGACTGTTAACTGGATCTTGCCACTAGCATCTTTAAGAATAACAAACTGAATATTTTTCTTATCTCTAATGGTATCAATCATACCTCCGCATTTTACTTTGCCTTCTTGTAATTTTGCAATTTGTTTTAACATATATCCTCCTATTAAATAACAAAAAAGCCCTAGAATTATTTAATCTCTTAAATAATTTTAGGACGAAAAAATTTCCGCGGTGCCACCTAACTTGTCAAATTAAATTGACCACTCTTTTATTAATCTAGGGGTGTAAACTAAAAAGTGTCCTTCACACCAAATTCCAGTATGACCTTTCACCATCTGTCACTCGCTATAACCTTAGTTTTGTGCTACTCTCTTTTTATTTTTTGATTTTACACTTTCATTATAATTCAATCTTTTCTAAAAGTCAAGTAGTTCGGTTGAGGGTTTGCTCAGTCCACCAAAAATTAACATACTTTGAAGTGAACCCCGTAGGGGTCACTTCAAACGAGCTCGTGTTTTTTATTTTTAATACAGTTGGTTGGAAGACGAATTATTTATACTTAATGTATTGCAAAAGAAATTAGTGCTTCGTGCTTCATTAGGCACTCTTCCTACACTTGTATTATCGCATCTTCTATTACGCAACTGCTCTATCGGATTTACAGCAACTTCGAATCTGTAATCTTGCCCAAATGCTCTGATGTGTGAATCAATAACAATATGTGATGGTACAATTTCTGAGTTCGGATTCATGATGTCTTGATACTTGAAGAAGTTTGCATCTTTAGATAATTGATTGATATTGATATATTCTTCAAAATTACCTGTAAATTGAACTGTATTGTTCAAAACATTTCTCACATATTCTATATTTTCATGAAGAGAAATAGGTTCAGGAAAATCTCCGTCAGGGATAACTTCTTGCCAATTTTTATTTTCATACTTTTCCAGCAATTCACTTGCTTTATGAAGATGCGCAATCTCCATTTGCAAATGCTCTTCCCAGATTGACTTTATGTAGGTATCCGTTTCTGTTAAAAAACAAGACCAATACAAATAACACTCAGTGTATTCATGCCACAATAACATTTCTAACCATGTCGCACCTGAATCCATAAGCGATTCATATTGGGTTACATGCTCTTCTTCCACTTGCGCAATTTCCATATAAAGTTTTCTGGCAAGATCACTTTTCACTAAATTGGTTACATTCATGTAGTAATTCATTGTTTGCTGTTCCGCAGCAGTTATAATCATTGTATTTAACACCGATTGTTTATTCAATAGCTTTGAAGACATGGATTTCTTTACGTTATCAATATTTAATCTATGATGTGCAATAGTTGGTCTAGCTGGCATAATTTCAGTATATCTCCCGACCAAATTTTCAGCTTTTATTCCCTGCTCTATCTCCAGTAAATTAGAATAACGATATAAATGATCAAAATCTTCTAGCAAAGCAAAATCAAGCGCTTTTTTTACATAGCAATCACATTCTCTTTGAGCAAGTTCTGCGGTTAAATCTACCGCAAGTTGTTCATAACTTATCGTATGCTCTAGAATGCTTTCATTTGCCGGCTTCAACAAAGACAACCTAATTTGTTGCTGTTTTTCAATTGATCGAGTAAGAGCAAGTTCTCTACGCAGATCATTATTTGTTGTGTGACGAGCAAAGTTATGCGAAAACCAATTCGCCTCAAATTCCGTTCCATTCATTAGTATAATTCTTGCCTTTGTATAAGGATCGATATTGTCCTTATTGTATGGCATTGGATAAAGTTGTTTCCAATTTCTAAAACTACTATATAAATTTATCGGTTTTTCTTTAAAAGGGTTCATATACTTCTCCTTAAAATAAAATCTTTAATATTATATGAACTCTTTTGCAAAATTGACAACACCTTTATCACCCCCTAACACCAAATTAAAACTTAAGATTATTAAGAATTTTTTACTCCCTACTAAAAATGCTAAAAAATTTCGTAACAATGAAAGTTATATTTCAAATAAATCGATACACAACAATTTATATTTAACTATTTTTTTAATTTGGGTATTGAATTTGAAGTTTGTCTATGCTATACTCATATCACATATTGAGGTACAGGAGATTAACAATGAGCATTAAACAAGATTTAGAAAATAGAATATCAGTAATTGAAGATTTGGAACAACAAATCCTACAAGAGCCAGTTCGTTATTATAGACTAAAAAAATCAAATGAATTATTGTCGGCTAGACATAATCTAAGAATGCAATTCTATACAGAACATATCACAGATTCAGAAATATTAGAGATGTTAGAAAACGAAGCTAAAAACTTTGTTTTGTTTCAAGCAACACTAACAACTCGCTTTGGCAAAAGCAATTCAGAATTTGCATCTAACTTACAATCAGTCTTAGACACATGCGAACAAAGTAAATTTTTAAATTCAAAAGATATAATATCTATAGCTCAAGAAACGTTGGGATACATTAGCCTAACAACTAGACAAAGCAAAAACATTATGAAAAAATATCGCTTAAGACAACTTCAAAAATGTAAAACAATATTGAGTCAATATTCACAAGAAAACATTGAAAATAAAGCAAGAAGTTTAGATTGTTGCACTGGATTAAATAAAGATGAACTAGGAGAATAATATATGAGATTTCTAAAAGATGACTTGTTAAGCATGAAAGAAATTAATTGCGATAGCTCTAATATACTCGAAAGACTTTCAGCAGCTTCTCATGGTAGTGATATTTATATCATTACACCCGAACAATACAATGTATTAAAAGACTTAAAGAGTATAGATTTAGTTAGGGCTCTTAAAGGTGCTAAACAATCCGAATACGAAACCAAAAAAATTGGATTGTTTAACAAATACTTAATTGGTTCCCCTCTAGTTTTGTTTGACAAACAAGATAAATATAACACTAGGTCCTTTTCTTTTATATTTGAAAATAAAGACGCAGGTATCGATACCAACCAATGCGAAATAGTAGATAATTATCCCGATATTTGTAATTTAAGAGATATCGCCAAGTACCATACAGATAATGCCTTGTATACCGATACCCCTCTTGAAGAAATTATTACATCTTTGATTAATTCTTCAACCCAATTTTATCATGTAACTAATTTCGGGTTTTTAATGAAAACCACCCCTAAAGAATATGAACTACAAGAACAGTTCACTACAAAAATATCCAAAGGCATGATACCAATCAGAAGAACCGAAATTACAAAAGACCAAGCTTTTTCAATGCTAGACGAAATGTGTTCAGACAACGCTCCAACTATAGAATAGTCGCATTAATTAAATCAAACCACACAAAAGAGCACAGCGTTCCGCTGTGCTTTTAAATTTCAAATTAATTAATAACTACATACTATAGTTATCTGAATTAGAATTCTGAGAGCTAAGATAAACTGCCTTCTCAGTTTCTATTCTCTGAATCTCGTCATCAAGGCAAGAACATAATAGAGTTCTTAGAACCTCTGGAATTTGCTTACTCTTATAATAATCTGCAACATTATTCAATAAAACTTTGTCATATGCCTTAGAATCATCCAATGAACCACTTACCATTGAACGGATCAACCTTGACATAGCTAATGCATCATCAAAATATTTCTCAGATGAAGGATTCCAGTTTTCAATTAATTCTTTAAACTCCAACACTATAGGCGTGTTAGGGAATTGATCAAGAAGTACTTCCAAATAATGTATATTTTTTTGCTCACCAATAGACTTTTTCCCATCAGCTACTAATTGGTCACCAACAGACCCAACACTTGTTACCTTCGACTTTTCCCCAAGATATTCTTCAATATTCTCGTTTGAGTACTCAAATGACTTATCATCTTTATTCATATATCTACCTCCTTATATTTATTATTATACACTAGTTAATACTTTTTGTCAATAGCTTCACCGGACTTTACGCACTATCATTAGATTTATTATTCACAAGAGCTTTACAATGAGGACACCTTTTTGAAACTTTAGATATTGGCTTGTTACAATATTCACAAAGCGTGCGTTTACGATAATCCATATGACTTGCCACCTTATTGGCAATAGACTTCGGAACGTCGCAGCTATTTTTAGGATTGCTTATTATAACACTAAACTTCCCTCTTGCCTTTATTTTTACAACACTCATCTTAAGTAAAAAGTATGCTTCTTCGTGTGAATATATATATTCAGTTGTAGAGTTATACTCTACATCATTTTCATCCAACCATTTGTAACTAACGGCATACTTCCCCAATCCATCAGCGTCACACCCCTCCTCGGATATACCTATCACTGTTGCATCATATTCACGACCGCGACGATCAACTAAAAGAACCTTCACATTATTATTTATCTGCTTAATAGCAATTATCCAAAGCACCAAATCTACCAATGAAAAAATTATTATAAACACATATAACTCAACCTCTCTATTTGTTGTTGTTATAAATTCAACAATCAAAACAATTACAGGTATCAGAAAAAACAAAGCAAATATCAGAAACATATTATCTTTAAGATATTTCTTCAAACTTTTGTTTTCATCTCCCATAAACGCACCTCTTCTTATCTATATTATAACACACAACATTACGCTTACAAAGCCACTGCACGAATATTAGTAGTTTTGCAATTTGCGTTTTCTTATCTTCCTACACACTATCAAAAAAAGAGAAACTAACTTCATATATATTTGCAACTAACATTTTTACTATTATTTCACAATAAGAAGATTCTCAAAAACAACCAATCACTACTCAACATACACTCAACTATTTTTTGAAAAAATTATTTTTTAAACTTTTTTCGAAATTACATCTTTACAATTCGATATTTTTGTATTATACTAATTAATATCTATAATTAATATTTCAACGAAGGTGGAAAAGTATGAATAGCATTTACAAGAAGTACAAAGAACGCTTAGTGGAGATTTCTGGCAAAAACCGTAGCCTATATGCCAAAAAAATTGGTAGACAATACGCATACGACATAGGAAAGCTTCTTAGGAAGGATTCAGAAAACACATCATTATTTTTAGAGTTTCTCATGAAGGGTAAGAGAACTGGTTTCACTCTTATCAACAAAGATAGCAGAGAAAAACTTTTTGATATCCTCAACCTATCAGAAAAACTTGAGAAGAAATTTCTTGACAAATCCAAGATGGATACAACAGATGCAAGGAAAGAGAACTTGCGTAGAGAAAGACTCAAGAAGGAAGAACTTAAGAAGGCTAATATCTCTCAAGTTAATCATCTAAGAGTACTCAAGAGAGAAGTGGACGAATTCGCCAAAGAAACTGGTAGATACGAGATGTTCGTAGGATATCCATTTGTTCAAGGCGAACTCAATAAGGACACAATGATCAAAGCCCCTCTACTACTCTTCCCTATGACTATTGTTATCCAAGACGAATTTACTGTTGATATCGAGTTCAAGAAAGACGAGCCTATCCAGCTTAACAAAGTATTTATACTCGCTTATGCTAAGCAACACAAACTAATTATTGATGACATGATTCAAGAGTTTGATGGAGATAATAAATTTAACTTCAAGACCATTAGAGAAGTTGTTGATTATCTAAACTCATTTGGATTCAAACTTAAATATACCGAAAGAGTATCTCTTGAAGACTTTGAAGAAGGTGGCGAGCCTCATAGAGGAGATAAGATTACTGTTAAGAACTATGCTGTTATAGGCAGATTCCCTCTTGCCAATTCGATATATAACGACTATGCAGTGCTAGAGAAACAGAACCTTACAACTCCAGCTATCGAAATGTTACTTAGCAATAAGGAAATGCCTAAGAACAAAGTTACATCTGTAGACAACTTCCCTATTACCGAGAGTGACTACGCTCAACAAACATCACTTGACGAAATTAATCGTGCTGGCAACGTTGTTATCTTTGGACCTCCAGGAACTGGTAAATCTCAATCTATTGTTAATATTATTTCTGATTCGGTATCCAAGGGAAAGAAAGTGCTCGTTGTATCGCAGAAGAAAGTTGCAATGGACGTAGTATACAATAGACTAGGAACTCTTGCCAACAAGACAATGTACATAACAGATGTCGAGAAGAGCGGAACAATGTTCTATGACAAAGTTAAGAGAGTTCATAACGAGGTATTAGCTGGGCACAACGACGAATCCATGCAAGAACACGACAAACTTGCTAACGAAATCAATATGGAAGTTGCACACCTAGAAGAGCTATCTAATGCACTATTTAACCCTCTTCCATATGGCATATCTCTTCAGAAGCTATATTCTGCTAGTATTCAAGCCAAGAAAGGCACTCCAGAATTCAAGATTTACAAATCTCTAATTGCTAACGACAAGATTATGGAGTTTGATTATCATACCCTTAAAAATATTACAGAGAAAATTTCTGAGAAGAAAAAAGACAAACTATTCTATCGCTATACACAATTATGTAACAAAAATCCATTTATACCTTTCCTTAAGATGGATATAAATATCGAGAACTTCAACGCACTTAGTGTATATATTAGTAAATTACTTGATTCTCACCTTGAGCCATTTGACTTTAGCAAGTACGCAGTGCTTAAGCCGGTGTTATTTATGTACCTAATTAATGCTAATATTAGCGAAAATGAGATTAACAAAGTCATTACAATACTAGCAAAATCTGACATAACCGAGAAAGGCTTTAAGCGTAGAAACGCCATAAAAGTCAAATTTAACGAGCTAAAAGCAAGATTTGCCCAACTTCAGGAAGATGTTAGAGCGTTTATTGGCGAAGATAGCCTTCTTAAGACCGCCCTAACTAGTGATGGATACTCTATAATCGTAGACAACATACTATGTGCTAGCAAATCTAATATCAAACTCCTTAACGACGCACTTAAGAACTTTACTGTTATCAAAGATATGCGTCAGAACTTAGAGATGCTTAGCGATAACGAACGTACAGTATTAGATTTTGCCTTGTCTATCTCTAAAACAGAAGAAGACATACGCAATGTAATCTCTAAGCTACTACCAATCCGTAATTATCACGAAATTGTTAAAGCCGAAGAGAAGGAAGACAAGAAGCTATCAATTATACTAGACTTCGAGAACACCAAGCAACGCGTTATTAATCTCAAAGCCGAGATGCTAGACATTAACCGCAATATCGCATACTTTGCATTTAATGACAAGTATACAGACTTCTATAACAACGCAAAAAACAACAAAGATTACTTGTATGTTATTAACAAACAAGAAAATATGTGGAATATCCGCAAAACAATGGAATATTTCCACGAATATCTACTCAAACTATTCCCTTGTTGGATGATGAGCCCAGAAAATGTCAGCTCCGTAATGCCTCTAAAACAAGACCTATTTGATGTAATCGTATTTGACGAAGCATCTCAGATATTTATCGAGAACTCCATCCCTACTATTTACCGTGGCAAAAATGTTGCTATCGCCGGCGACCGCAAACAGCTTAAGCCAACAACTACATTTATGAAGCGCTATATGGGCAACGAGAACTTCGAAGACCTTAGTCTTACAGAACAAGCAGCACTCGAGGTAGAAAGCCTACTTGATCTTGCTACTAGCAGATATAGCAATGCCAACCTTACCTACCATTATCGTAGTAAGTACGAGGAGCTTATTAACTTCTCTAACTATGCTTTCTATGACGAGAAACTTCAGATTGCACCTAATATTAAGAAAAATGTTGTTAAGCCTATCGAACGAATCAAAGTTAATGGCATTTGGCAAGATAGACGCAACCACGACGAGGCTGTCGAGGTTGTCAAGACAATCAAGAAGATTCTCCAAACAAGAGATAACAACCAGACAATTGGCGTTATTACATTTAATACCGAGCAAGAACATTATATTGCAGACATTATTGATGTAGAGTGCCAGAAAGACCCATCTTTCCGTGAAGCATACCTAAAAGAGGTTAGCAGGAAGGAAAATGGCGAAGATACTGGTTTATTTATTAAGAATATCGAGAACGTTCAAGGTGAAGAAAGAGATATTATTATATTCTCTATCGGCTACGCCAAGAACGAACGTGGCAAAGTCGTTGCTCTATTCGGACCTCTTAGCCAAGAAGGCGGAGAGAATCGTCTAAATGTTGCAATTACCCGTGCCAAAGAGAAGATTTACCTAATTACCTCTATCGAGCCAGAAGAACTTAACGTTCAATATTCTAAGAATATCGGTCCTAAGGTACTTAAAAAATACTTGCAATATGCAAGAGCCGTAAGCTTTGGCAATAAATACGAACAGAAGATTATTCTCGAAAGCCTACGCAAGAAGACTGTAATCGAAGAAGAAGTTACTGGCGGACTAGAGGAAGAAATCAAAGTCGCTCTCGAGAAGAAAAAGTATATCGTTGATACTAATATTGGCAGTGCTAAATATAAGATTAATCTAGCTATATACAATAAAAAATTAGATAGATATGTCCTTGGTATCGAGATAGACTCTAACGCATATCACTCTTCAGATAGTTTGCTTGAAAGAGATGTGTATCGTACCAAATTCCTTAAATCTCGCGGCTGGAATATGATGAGATTATGGAGCAGAGATTGGTGGACAGACAAAGAGAAAACAATCGAGCTAATCGAGAGCAAAATCGCTAAAGCTATCACAAGAATTCAAGAAGAGAAAGCCAACAAAAAGAAACCTACTAAAAAAGAATCTAAAGTAGAAGAAAACAAAGTACTTGGCGGCAATTTATTTGAGAAAGCACAGAAAGAAACTCAAGTAATCAGCACCAGACTTAATCGTAAGGTCCTTGCTCGACTAGAGGAAGACAAACTTAATGAAGACGCTAAATCTGAGGAAATTAAACGTCTTAACGAAACAGCAGATTACAATCTCGAACTTGAGCCAATCCTTACTCAAGAAGAGATAAAAGCAGAGAAGGCAAAAACGAAAAAAACTCGCAAAAAAGCATCCCCTGCTCCTGCAGAACAACAAGCGACCGAGCAAATAACAAATAACCAAGAGTCTACTCCAGTGGAAGAAAAACCTGCAAAAAAATCTAAAACAAAAAATCTTAATCCAGATGGCAAATATTTAGATGATATCGAAGCCAAATACGAAGGAAAGAAGGATCGTATAGCCGAGAAAAAAGCAAAAAAACTTGACGCCAAGGCCGAAAGAGAAGAAAAGAAAGCTCAGAAGCTACAAGCCAAACAAGAGAAGCTTGAAGCTCAGAAACAAGCAAAAATCGAAGCTCAGAAAGCAAAAGAAGAAGCAGAACAAGCCAAAGCAATTGCTAGAAAGGAGAAGGAAAAAGAAGCTCGACTCGCTAAACGCTACAACAAAAAAGAGATTAGCAAAGTTAAATCTCAACTAAGTAGCTTACAAGAATTAAAATCAAAAACTAGCCAAGCTTCAACTAAAGGCAAAAATGAGGATACATCAACAACTCCTTCAAAGCCAGCTTTAGACAAAGTTTCAACTCCAACTACCACAGTTAAGCCAGAAGTCAAGGTAGAACAGAAAGCTCCAGTTGCACGTAAGCCACTTGATAACCTAAGAGCATTAGCTCAGAAGAGAAATCAGGAAAGCAAGCAAGTATCAACACCTCCAACCAGTGCTACCCCTAACACAAACACAAACAAAGATACCCTTGCCAAGCTGATGTCACTTAAGAACAAAACAGTTTCTAATTCTACAGCTTCTAATTCTAAGCAAACTACAGAAAAAGGCAAAACTTCCAAGAAAAAGTAAAGTTTGCATAATACTTGGTTGCGAAATTTTTGAAACAAAAAAAGTTATATCATTTCTTATGATATAACTTTTTTCTATCATTAATATTACTCAAAAATATCAATTAAGCATTTTCTTTCCAATAGGAATTCTCATTACCTACATACGCATCAAATTCATTACAAAATGAATCCTTAAAGCTAGCTTTAGCTTGATTAATAGCTGTATTCATAATTGTATTAGCCTGCTCTCCAAAGATTTGATTAACAAGCTCTAATTGCTGATTGATGAATCCCATTGTCACATTAATACTTTCCATTACAACTTTAATTGCACCTTCTGCAGCAGTCTTTGCATATTCCAAAGCTTGTTGCTTCTGAGCAATAATTTGCTCTTGTGCTGCAAGTTCTGCCTCAGTTTTTACCCCCTCAAGTCTAGCATCTAATAACTCTTGTTTCTCTTCTATAAACTCTTGCATCTTCTGTTTATACACACTTTCTTGAGATAAGAACTGCTCTTCGTACTTAGTCTTTAGAGTGTCTATATAAGATTGCATATCACCTAGTTGCTCTTCGATAATTGTTGCATATTGAGTAAGCAATGGGTTATTTTTGATACCATCAAGAAGTGCATCAAATTTAGCCTCGTTAATCTCCACTGCTCTAAGTTGATAATACATATCTTTTAATTCTTGTGTTAGCATTTCTTTAGTTTCTTGTCTAGAGGTTTTTAATAAATTAATAAGCTGTTCCTCAGACATATTCTTTAGATCATTTTCTGTGTATTCTTGCATACACTCAGCAACTTTTGCTTTAATTGCCTCTACATTAATCTCTCCAATTTCTACCTTAAGAGTAACGCCTGCATTTTTTAGATAATCTCTAGCAGCGCTCTCAATACTGTCCTTTAATTTGTCAGAATCGCCAGATATAGATACCTTAAGCTCATCTTCACTGCTAGACACCAAGTATCCGTTTTCTTTACTTATTTTTAAAAATAACTCAACAGCATCTTCTGCCTCTAAGTTTTCAAATACAGTATCCGCATCAGTAGCGATAGAGATAATTCTGTTACCCTCATCATTAAGAGCATTTACAGTAACAACCTTATCGTTTTTATCTAATACGAATTCTACTTTAGGATTAAGCTCTACGTTCATAACCCTTTCTTGCTCTTTGTCTCCACCACATGCAGATAACAAGAATACACATGGAACTAACAACACAGCAGCAAATAATATTGATAATAATTTTTTCATATCCTACCTTCCTTTTTTATATTATCGACATTCTTAATCGACACCTTTATCGTATCATATTTTCACTTTTCAATCAAATAATTTTTACAAAATTACAGCTATCACTTGTCAATATTTTATTATTTTACAAAAAATAGCACTACTATGCTAGTGCTATGCATTTATTTCAAAATCCGCTTTAATCCGTACTTTTTAGATATATCCTATTTTTAAACGCTCCTCGCTTATCTACTTTCTTTTGCCTAATACTCTCAAACTCACTATACGCACAATTCTTAGCATCTAGTATAGCTCTCAGCACTTCTTCTAGGTCTGCAAGTTCCTCAATATCACCCGACTCAAGATACTCATGCATCTCTTCCTGCAGCTTAGTTTCAAGCTCCTTTATGTACTCTTCATCCCCTAGTATTCTAGTTTCGCAATTCTCACCCTTTGCCCTAATAATCTCCGGGATTTTATCTCTTACTAATTTGTTAAACAATTTCATATATTATCCCCCTTGCATCCAATTACATACTTAGTATATAACACATGTGCTATCTCAGTCAAATCCTTCACACAACAAAAAAACTCGGCAAATAGATTCTATCTACCAAGTTTTGCCCGATTTTCATTAATAAACACCTTAATATTTCTTTCTTTTATTACTACACAATTAATAATCTTAACATTATTTCAACTAACTTTTTACTCAAGATTTAATTCCATATCACCATCGTCATACACCGTAGGATTATAACCAAATCTCTTGAAAATTTTTTCCTTGTTATTAACATTTCTCCATGATGCATCCAAACAAGTCCAAGATAATGTTTTCATACCCTTAGTTCTACAAAATTCTATTACTTTATCAAGTAATGATTTATTGGAAAAACCTTTGGCATTTTCTTTATCTACCACAAACCATAAGAGATCCCCTCGTTTATTCCTTGCATCAAGTGTAATTGCAGCAAACCCCATCATTTCTTCACCACTAAATGAACAAATAAAATAATCATCATCTGGCATATAAATATTTACTTCTCTATAAAAGTCTACATGTTGCAAATATGCATATTTAGACCAAATATTATCTATTTGTTGTCTAGTATGTATGTCGTCTATCACTTCAGCCTTTTTCAAAACCTTAAATTCCAATCCAATTACCTCCTCTTTACTAAACTTTAATATTATACCACCATCCACATCTTTATTCGATTGGTTATCCACCGCATTTATGTTAATTTTAAAAAGATTGTAACCATCCTCGATACATTTCTTTAATTGTTTTTGGCATGGATTTTATTGCAATTTGCTTATTGTTTTCTCCTATGCCTTCAAAAATATGAGTGTACAATATATCAATGATTAAATCATTAGGAATTTGATTTGTTACAAATTGACCTTTAAAAATATTATAATACTCATCAAATATTTTGAAAAACAATTTCAATTTACTTAAATCTTGATTGGATAGTGCTGTATCAAAGTAAGTAACAATTGAGGAACTCATCAAATGATAAACCCTACAATTTTCACTTTGATAATATTCATTATCCTTCATAACATTTAGTTCTTTCTCAAATTCGTCCTTTAATTCTGGGATTCTATCACACCAAAAATTAATCAATTCTTGTTCTTTATTCATTTAATTTTCTCCTTTGTAACATACTAAAATGATTGAATATAACACAGTTTTTGATTATAGCAGAGAATTTTCCAAAGTTCCTTCATAAATTTTCCCATTGTCAGAATTGGCAATATATTTATCTCCTAGATAACGTTTAGCACACTTCTCATCTATTTCTGTTACACAATCCACAACCACGCTTGAAATAGTCAAATTAAGTGCTTTAAGTTTATTTAAAAAACTTTCATAACCTCGGGTACCTTTTGAGATATATTACAAATTGCTAACAATATCTTCTGCATTACCCCACTATTATAAACATTTTAATTGTTTAGTTAATTTAAAACTTAACAAATGTTGAGTTCGCTTCTTCAAACCCCATTTTCTTATAGAACGCTTTCGCACTTTCATTTTTAAATGATGCAGTAACGACAAAATGAGAGATTCCTTTCATCCTAAAATAACTCTCAAACTCTTTATAAAGTGCGTTACCTATCCCCTGTTTGCGATAGTTACCATCTATACACATATTGCAAAGTTCTGCTATTTTGAAATTGTAGTATGGGATATCAGTTTCTTCCCCCAACAAATATCCAACAATTTTGTTATCAATTTCGGCGACAGCCACGAAACTTTCCTTAATAGCATTTTCAAAATATGTTTTCCCTTCATTAGATAGAGGCCAATCTTTAATTAAATATTTATCAAAATTTGCAATCTCCAATTCAAATAGTTCATTGTTTAACTCTTGAATTCTTGACAAATCTTTTAACTCTGCCTTCCTAATTCTCATCTGCTTTATATCCTTTTTTATTTTTAAAATCAAAAAAACCTAATACCAATCCATCCACTAACAACACAAGCAATAGATCGATTACAGTACCAACATAAACGATTACGGATTGTTGGGTTGTAAATATGTAAATTGACCAGCAAATCAAACCAAATAATCCCAAGAAAACTTGCCATAAAGAATAATCATTACTTGATTTAGTCTTAATTAGTTTGATTACTTGTGGCACCGTTTGAATATAACTACAGATATAATAAATCGTACAAAATATCTCCATATTGCACCTCTATTACATTATATCACAAAATTATACCCACCCCCTAACAAATAAATAAAGAAACTAGAATTGTTTATCAACTCTAGTTTCTTTTTGTATAAGCCTTTTATTCAACTTATATGGTGCTCCACGAGGGATTCTAACCCCTAAAAATGCGTCCGAAGTACTTTAACTTGAACCACTCTAACTATTGTATTACTCACCACTTTTTGTAAAAGCGATTAACCTTTCATAATGTTTGTAAAATTTACACACTTCAAGTGTTTTGTGATAATTTAGCACTCATTGGGTGCCATTACATACTTTGGGTGCCAAACGGGTGCCTTTTTCTCGTTCACTCAAGCCTTTCAAACTCTCGGGTGCCTTTTTATAAAATTGATAAAATTAATCAATTTTTCTCCATTTTAAATTTAAAGATTTTATATAACTGCATTGTTGACAATCTTCTTCGCTTTCAACATTATTATCTGCCCACAAAATTATTTCATTTTCTAGTTTTAAAGTTGCCCCATAAATTTCGTTGCTATAATTTTCTTTTGCTGGACAAAGTTTTACACCCAAAACTCCCTCGAAACACAACTCCACAATTCCATACCAACCAGAATTATCAAAAACTGCATTGACTTTTGTACTAGTAAAATCTTGTTCAACAACAAGGCTTGTCATAAGAGCGTCATGAAAGCCAACCATGTTTTTCATTAGATTGTCAACATCTTCCTGATTCCTTATATAATTCCACTCATTAATATCTGTCAAACATTTTATTTCAATACCAGAATCTTGCACTGCAACTTTTCTATGCTCTAAAATACTTGAAAGAAAGTCAAAATTATCAAATACTTCTTTATATCCTACAAAAGAAGTTAATTGCAAATCCTTATTTGCAATTTTGCATTTCTTTTTAAAAATTAATAAATGTGAATCATTGTATTCAACCCAATCAATACGTTGAGTTTGAATTTTTTCAATTTGAACATTAGAGTTTTCATCAAAATAATTAATAAGTTCGAAGTTGTTTGTGTGTGGATTGATTACAATATATTTTTCATAATAACCACTATCAATAACTCCATATACTACGGACTTGTAATACAAATTATTCTCTTTATCAAAAACTCTAACAAACATATTATTTTCTCCTTTTTGTAATATGGATTTTAATTATTACTGGTGCTCCACGAGGGATTCTAACCCCCAACCCTCGGTTCCGAAGACCGATGCTCTATACAGTTGAGCTAGTGGAGCATATATAGGTAGATCACACTACCTATTAATTGTATACCTTAACGTATCCAATTGTCAAGCCTTATTGATTATCGCCTTATTGAACAATATTGTCTAATTTGTATGGAGCACGAGCTAGGCACATTGCATAGACTTTCTTAGCACCCGCTTTCTTAAGTGTTCTGGCACACTCACTAAGAGTACTACCGGTTGTATAGATATCGTCTACAAGCAAGATGGATTTCCCTGTAACAAGTTTCTTATCCGGCACAGCAAAACATCCAATTAGATTCTTCTCCCTATTCTCTCGACTTAGACCTGTTTGATGAGGTGTATTAACCGATCTTATTAGTAGAGTTGTGTCTATTGGTACATCTTTAATTTCTGTACACAATACTTCACTCTGATTAAATCCTCTTTCTTTTCTTCTAGTATCATGAATTGGAACAGGAACTATTACGTCTATCGGTTCTTCTATTTCCTTTAATCCTAATTTCATGATATGTGCAAAAGTTTCTCCAATATGCTTATATCCAGCTTGCTTGAAGGTAATTACCTTAGACTGAACAATACCTGTATAACTTAACAAGCAATAACATCTATCATAATGAAGATCTCTGCCCTTACACTCAATACAAACTCCACCATCACCTTTTACAACTCCGCCACACTTAAGGCACTTCTGTGCTGTTATAAATGGTAACGACGCATAACACTTATCGCATATAGCTATGGCTTTGGTTTCTTCTCCACAAAATATACACTTGATATGCGACGGAAAAAACAAGTCTATAATTGCCATTTTTTCTCTCCATCTAGGTCCAAAAAGCGTTTTAGCATAGTATATCTAACCTTAGTATAATTATTATGTACCATACGAGCAACACTTTGTTTAGTTCCTATTATTACAACCATTTTCTTTGCACGAGTAACCGCGGTGTATAGTAAATTACGAGTAAGTAACATTGGCGGTCCAGATAATGCCGGTATTATTACAACGTCAAATTCGCTACCTTGACTCTTATGTATCGTTATAGCGTAACTAAGTGTAATCTCACTGAGATCGCTCTTTATGTACCTAGCAACTCTGCCATCTTCGAATTCGATAACAACCTCTGATGTACTCATATCAATATCGGTAATGATACCTATATCGCCGTTAAATACACCAGCTCCAAAGACGCCATCCTTAATCCAAGTACGCTCGTAATTATTGCTTGTCTGCATTACTCTATCTCCAGTACGATAGATAACCTTATCTGTCTCCACTTCACACTTGGATAGACTAGAAGGATTAAGCTTGTCCTGCAATTCTTTGTTGATATTATCAATCCCAACAACACCGCTTTTCATAGGAGCAAGAACCTGAATATTACTGCTATCTACACCCATAAATTTAGGAATACGACTAACACACATATCCACAATGCTCTTTAACGCCTCATCATTATTCTCTCTCCTCTCAAAGAAAAAATCCTTACTCTTATTGTCCAGCTTAGGCATATTACCTTTGTTAATCTCATGAGCATTTACAATAATTAAACTATCTTCGCTCTGCCTATATATTTGCGTTAAGCACATGGTTGCAAAGCATCCGCTTTCGAGCAGATCCGCTAACACATTACCTGCCCCAACTGATGCAAGCTGATCCTTATCCCCAACCAGCACTAGCTTGCTACCACGCTTAATTGAACGAACCAAATAATACATCAGCTGGCTATCTACCATACTTACTTCGTCTACTATAATTACATCATAACTAAGTTTAGTTTGGTTATTGTACATAAACCTGCTATCTTCACCACCTGTCATCTCAAGTGCCCTATGTATGGTACTAGCATTTTCACCTGTGCTTTCGCTTAACCTTTTTGACGCACGCCCTGTTGGTGCCATAAGCTTTACTGTTTTGCCCATGCTTTTGAATATCTGGAGCATACATTTCACTATAGTTGTTTTTCCTGTACCAGGCCCACCAGTTATGATTGATACGCCATTATTAACTGCAATATTAACTGCAGCCTTCTGATGTTCATGCATCTTAATATTGTTAACCTGTTCGTAATGAGCAATTTCTTCGTCAATATTAAGCTCTGATTCATCACAATCAGAGTCTAGCAAAAGCAACGAATCAGCCAATACTCTCTCGATCTTATAATATTGACTAAGGGCAATTAATACTTCGTCATCAAATACCAACCTCATCAGATATCCATCTAGGATTAACTTCTCAATAACATTTTCCGCCCTAGTTTGCAGATTAGGTATATTGAGTATCTCAAATACACCCTCAATCAAAGCAGCTATCTGCATACACGTGTTTCCGTTCTTATCGCTGTTTTCACGCAAGACATGAAGCACTCCAGCACGAACTCTATAATCACTATCTTCAGGAACTCCCATAGCCATAGCAATTTTGTCGGCAGTAAAAAAGCCTACTCCAGATACATCCTCCACTATCTTGTAAGGATTATTCTTGAGTATATCTTCCGTTCCTTCACCATACTGATTATAAATCTTAATTGCTAGATTGGTACTTATATGATATTGCTGCATTATCATTACAGCGTTCTGCATCTGGTGAACTTCCTCATAAGCCTTGCAGATTTCTTCCGCTTTCTTAAGGCTTACATTACGCACCTCTGCCAGTCTTCGCGGATTGTAACGTATAATATCAAGTGTTGCCTCTCCAAATTTGTTAACAATATTTGCTGCGGTTATTGGTCCAACACCAGGGATCAATCCACTAGACAAATATCTTATAATACCATCCTTGGTATTTGGCGGAGACAACTTAACACTATCTACTGCAAATTGTTCGCCGTACTTTTTGTTTAAAACAAATTTGCCATTAAGCTCAACCCACTCACCCTCATTTATTATAGGGAATTTGCCAGTAGCCGTTACGAATTCGTCATTAACCTCTAGTATTATGACAGTATAGTTATTATCTTCATTGCGATATCTTACTTCTTGAACCATGCCTTTAATGCATGTAAGGTTAGTTAATTTTGTCATAAATAGTCTATTCTTATTCTTTGCTCATTATGTTTCTTATATATGTTTCTATTATATTATATAGCTGACTTCCTTCTCTATAATCTGCAGGGACAAAGTAATTAACACGCCCCTCCCTACAACATTGCTCAGCAACCATTTTGGCTTTTTCGCTTGACTGAGAGTACACACATATAGATAGTCCTCCGCTATTCTTAACCACCTTGAAAGATGGTATATCTGTTTCGCTATCTCCTAGATATATTATCCTCTCAAATGGCAACACATCTTCGTCTTCCATCTTAGCATTAACATCTTTAAGATCTGCTAGATTATCTAACACGTTCTTTCTAACTCTATATATGTATTGAACTTTGCTAGTATAATTTACAACTTGACAAGGCCAAATCGCCTCACCGTCTTGGTTATATACATAAGTATTGGAGTAAACCCTCTTTAGCTTGTTACAGATACTTGTGCCATCAATTATTTCTTTGATACCACTACTGATAACGTAATGCTCAATTTCATATCCATATTCTTTGCCTATAGCATTTATCTTATCAAACCACTCAATAACGCCAGGATAATAAGTAACAGCCCTGCCCTTATCTTTAAGGTACTCTTGTGTTATCTTTACATTATTTCGCTTAGCAATCTCCAATACACCACCCAGCATATTAAGACACATATCCATATCCGGATTATTACCAAATACTTCTTCAGTTGCTGCAAACAAATCATAAACATTACTGTATCCGAAATCTTGCATCAGACCAAACTGCTGCATATAACCATCTGTCAATGTATAATCAAAGTCATATAGCAAAGCAATTCTCTTATCCATAACTCCTCCGTTCTATTTAATCCTTATTTAATTTGCCAATTTTATTAAGTATTATATTCTTAACTTCTTCAATAGTTAAATTAGTTGTATCAATTACAAATGCTCCAGTAGGAATTACAAGTGGTGCAAAAGCTCTAGAACTATCTCTTTCATCTCGTTCTATCATGTCTTGTTTAACGTCCCCTAACGAAACATCTTGCCCCTTATCCTTTAGCTCCAAATATCTTCGCTTAGCTCGCTCATCAATATCCGCGGTAAGATAAAATTTATATTCTGCAAATGGCAAAACATAACTGCCCATATCACGACCGTCAAATACAGAATTAACACTCCTTGCAATTTCTCTTTGCATAGAAACCAACTTAAGTCGCACATCTTTATAAGTTGAAATAATAGAAGCACATTGTGACATCTTAGGAGTCCTTATCTGACCAGAAACGTCTTGACCATTAACAAATACATGTTGTTCTCCATCTACAACCTTGATATCTAAGCTCAATTCTGGAAGCACACCAAGAACACCTTGTTCGTCGGTAGCATCAATATCTCTGCTATCTATAAACCACGCTACCCCTCTATACATGCCACCTGTATCAACATATATGTAGTTAAGATCTTTGGCAATAGCCTTAGCTATCGTTGTTTTCCCACTTCCTCCTGGGCCGTCTAGGGTAATATTTATACTCTTTGACATAATAAATTATTCCTACCTTTTTATCATCACTAGTATTCTATCATAATTATATGATTTTTCCAAATATTTACATACAACTTAGTCGAACATTTGTTTAATAGAAATAGTAGATTAAACAAAAAATGTCTAACCTACTATTAGTTATTAATGATTATTGTTTGAATCACTTGGATACTGAGTTACTAATTCGAAGTCTATTTCCTTGGCCAGAATATCAGCTCTAGTACTTCTAACTCTTAATTTATCCCCGATTGTAAATTTGTGTTTGTATCCTTTAAGTTGAAATTTGTCCTCAAAATATTCGTATTGATCCTGTGGAAGATTGTCTAGCCTAATCATACCCTCAACGGTATTATCAAGCTCAACGAACACACCAAAGTTAGTAACTCCACTTATTATTCCATCAAATTCTTCCCCTATATGGTGTGTCATATAGAACACTCTATATAGATCATCAACATCTCTTTCTACAGCCTCTGCATTACGTTCTGTCTCGGATGATTGAATAGACGAAAGGGCAACAAAGTCCTTAAGCATAACCTTGCTCTTATCATGCAAATTACCACGCAAATAATCCTTGATTATTCTATGAATAGTCAGATCAGGATATCTTCGAATAGGACTTGTAAAGTGACAATACTTAGGACTAGCCAGACCATAGTGCCCCATACAATCAGGACTATATTTTGCCTTCTTCATACACCTAAGTGCTATACGATTAAGTACATATGCACAAGGCTTATCCTTAATACTATCTAGCAAATCTTGTATATCCTTAGGCTCACACTTATCAATATTAAGACTATGCTCGACACCAAAGCTATTAACCATACCAACAAGCCTTTCAATCTTCTCTGCATCTGGGCTTTCGTGAATACGATATACGAAAGGTATCTTCTTCTCCAAGAAGTGTGTAGCAATAGTTTCGTTAGCAACAACCATAAACGATTCTATCAACCTATGACTTTCGTTCTGCTCTCTCTTGGTAAGGGTGAGAACATCACCCAATTCATTAAGCCCAACTTGCACCTCAGGGATATCAAATTCAATTGCTCCACGTTTAACCCTATTCTCTGCAAGTTGTCTTGCAAGTTCCCTCATAGTCAATAGTGCATCTATAAGCTCAGGAGATTCTTCCCTATCACCTTCGAATATTGCCTGCACCTTGGTATATGTAAATCTGCGTTTGCTATTAATAATACTCTCACAAATCTTATAGTCCACAAGATTGGCGTTCTTATCAAATTCCATAAAGCAACTGAGTGCAAGCCTATCAACTCGTTCATTTAACGAGCATATTCCATTAGAAAGCTCTCTTGGTAGCATAGGAATAACTAGGTTAGGAAAATACACCGAAGTGCCACGTTTGAACGCTTCTTTGTCAAAAACATTATCCTTCTTGACATATTCACCAACATCCGCAATATGAACACCTAGGACCCTGTTGCCATTTTCTTTGACATCAATAGAGATAGCATCATCAATATCTCTTGTATCTTCGCCATCTATGGTAAATATAATATTATTAGTTAAATCTAGACGCTTAGGATATTGGGATTTGTCTACCATCTCAGGCAATTCCTCTGCACTAGCCGATACATGTTTTGGGAAAGAAGTATACAAATTATACCCCCTTAGTATTGCTAGAACTTCGGTATCTATCTCGTTAGGCTTACCCAATACTTCTATAATTTCGCCATCAGGATTACGCTTGCTAGCATAGAATCTAGTAATCTTAGCTACGACCTTCTCGCCATCTCTAGCACCATTTAGTTTGGTGATTGGTATCGAAATATCCTTGCCGACCTTAACGTCATCTGGAACTACATAAGCAATCTTCTTAACTACTCTTAGCAATCCAACAACTCTTTCAAATCCCCTTTCAAGAATTTGAACAACCTTACCCTCTTGTCTACGACCACCTGTTTCCCTAACAACTACCATGACTCTATCATTGTGCATGGCACCGTTAAGATCTCTCTCAGCAATAAATATATCCTCAATCGTTATATCATTAGGAATAAGGAAAGCGTATCCTCTAGAGGTAGACTGAATTTTACCTTCTACCCTAGACACCTTTCTTGCACTCTTCTTGTCCTTCTTATTCAGAATATCATAAGCCAAATCAATGTTGCTCTGTCTATTACTTGAATAAGGAGATTTAGGAGCATCTGAGGATCTGTCGTATTTAGGCTTTTCTTTCTTTTCTTTAGTTTTCTTTACAGCATTGGGATCTTCCCAAGATGTTTCCTTAGCCTTGCCAGTTAGAGTCACCCTTCCACTTGCTATAAGGGAATCTAATATCGATTTAATCTCGCTATACGACTTATTATTAAGTACTTCGAGCTGATTAATTACAAAATCATAGTTAAACAAACTAAGTTTGTTTTTCTCAATCTGCTCTACTATCAAATCATTAAAATCTTCCATTTTACCCTTCTTCTATCAGTTTTAAAAATGGCTCGAATTAACTAAAACTCGAGCCCTAAATCACTATCATTATCCTGCAAAGAAATGCTCAATTACAAAGAACGCAATCGTTAGAACAAAAATAACAACTGCACTAATGATAATCAACTTCTTGAGTCTACCTTCTTTGGTCTGACCCTTGTTCTGAGCATAATAACTATCATTAGTACCGGTAATTACATTTCTTCCACCATCTGGATTAGATGGTTGCATAAGTACAGCAACTATAATAGCAATAGCAGCAATAGCCATAAGTATTAAGACTATTGATCTAATGGTAGTTAATGCAGTAGCGGTACTTGTAGAAATAGTATCTGCACACAAAAATGAAAAACTCATATCTATTAACTTCTCCTTTATTATATTAAACTATCATCTAAGAATATTAGATTCTAGCATCATTATCAATTGAAATTGTAACATATTTAAGTCGTCTTGACAAGCACAACATTGTAATTTACTCGAAAAATATTTAAATTACCTATTTATCAACGATTTTCTGTGATTGTTACCTAAAAACCGACAAATACATTACTGCCATTACAAAGGTAATTAGTGCAAGCCAGAATAGAAACCAACTATTAACCAAATGAGCCTTGTTAGGTCCTTTAGAACACATGATAAATAATATCATGCTTGCAATTAGAAGTATTACACCAATTCTAACCTTGGTAGCATCATCAAGATTTCGTACACATTTGTTGTATACTGTATTCCATAAATTCTGCACGAGTCCACACAACAAATTCATATTTTCTCCTTACGCATATACTTTAACGCTAGATATTAATGACTTAGAATACTTTCGCCTGTCATATCACTTGGTTGTTCCACACCCAATATCTCTAGCATAGTAGGTGCAATATCACATAATGCCATATCAGATTTAAGCACACTAGACTTATAATCATCACCAATTATACTTAGTGGCACAAGATTAGTTGTATGCGAGGTACATGGAGAGCCATCTTCAAAAGCCATTGTTTCCGCATTGCCATGATCGGATGTAAGGATCATCACGCCACCTACTTCCAATATCTTATCAGCAACTCGACCAACACATGTATCTACTGTTTCTACAGCCTTAATAGCAGCACCCATTACACCTGTATGCCCAACCATATCACAGTTGGCATAGTTAAGTATAACAACGTCATATTTGCCTATTTCTGCAAGAACTTTATCCGTTACTTCCTCGGCACTCATTTCTGGTTGCATATCATAAGTTGCTACCTTTGGAGAAGGAACAAGTATCCTATCTTCTAACTTATTAGGAGCTTCAATTCCTCCATTAAAGAAGAAGGTTACATGAGCATATTTCTCTGTTTCTGCAATACGCAACTGAGTCATCTCGTTACTAGCAAGCACCTCACCTAATGTGTTTTTGATATCTTTAGGCGGAAATGCTGTATGAATACCCTCAAGAGTAACATCATACTCTGTCATGCCTACATAGTATACATCTTTCTTAATTCTGGCAAAATGTTCAAATTGCTCATCTAAGATTGCATGAGATATTTCTCTAGCTCTGTCCGATCGGAAATTATAGAAAATAACACTATCGCCATCACTAACGCCATTGTAACCATTAATGATAATAGGTTCGACAAACTCATCAAATACTTCGTTCTTATAGCTAGCTTCGAGCCCTGCAATTGCAGATGCATAACGAGCACCAACACCATTAAACACAGCGTTATACCCCTTCTCGACTCTATCCCAACGCTTATCTCTATCCATGTAATAGAATCTGCCAACTATTGTAGCAATCGAGCCAACACCAATTCTGCTACACTCTTCTTCTACTCTTGATACGAACTTTAGTCCGCTATCTGGCGGAGTGTCCCTACCATCAGTAATGCAATGGATATAGACACTAGCTACACCCTTTTTCTTAGCCATTTCAATAAGAGCTATCAAATGCTCTATCGAACTATGAACACCACCATCAGATAACAATCCTACTAGATGTAGCGACTTGCCTTCCTCAAGAGATTCCATTGCTGTCTTGAAAGCATCATTTTTGAAGAATTCACCATCTTCAATTGCTTTGTCTATCCTTGTAATATCTTGATAAACTACTCTACCAGCACCCATATTGAGGTGACCAACTTCGCTATTACCCATCTGACCGTCTGGCAAACCAACACGTCTGCCAGACGCGTTAATTGTAGTTGTTGGATATTCTGCTTGCAACCTTTCGATATTAGGCGTTTCTGCCTTAAATATTGCATTATTAGTCTTGTCTGCGGATAGACCATATCCATCCATAATTACTAGAGCAACAGTCTTCTTCATCTATTCTACCTTCGTATTAATTAATTGTTCAAAGTCTTGGAGTTTCAAACAAGCCCCACCAATTAGACCTCCATCGATACTTGGCTTGCTTAGTATATCTTCTGCATTGCTTGGCTTAAGACTACCACCGTACAGCATTATGCTATTATTAACACCGAACTCATCAGCGATTAATCTCTTAGCAAAAGAAATCATCTCTTCTGCCTGCTCTGATGTTGCACTCACACCAGTACCAATAGCCCACACTGGCTCGTATGCAAATATAATT
The DNA here is from genome assembly GCA_015055665.1 of Clostridiales bacterium. Lineage (GTDB taxonomy): Bacteria > Bacillota > Clostridia > Christensenellales > UBA1242 > UBA11490. The sequence goes on along the minus strand of SVHX01000005.1, from coordinate 19,278 downwards.
CTCGAAACATCTTCTTCGCCAAGATCTGCAAGAGCTCCCACTATTTGTCTTTCAACGACGCTGTGAGCCATACTACCTTCTCTCTCTTCTAGAGTTTCTCCAAAGCACAATATTGGAGTAATACCCTTCTCAAGAGCCTTCTTAACCTTAAGATTAATCTCTTCATCAGACTCATGGAAATACGCACGCCTCTCGCTATGACCAAGTACAACCAAGTCACAACCAAAGTCCTCTAGCATATTAGCACTTATCTCGCCTGTATAAGCACCGCTATCTTGGAAATGCATATTCTGAGCACCATATAGTACCTTAGATCCATTAAGCATACCTTGTGCCATGTCAAGGTATACATAAGGAACACAAACACCTACAACATTGCTACTCTGCGAAGCAATTGTTGTAATATTTTCGAAATATGGCTCAAGCTCGGCAATACTCATGTTCATCTTCATATTGCCAATAAGATATAATTTTTTCATAAAAACTCCTCTTTCCATTATTACATTAGCATAGCAATAGTATCTAAAATACCAGCTATGCTATTATTGCAATAAAATTAAATATTATCGATAACATCTACACCAGGAAGAACTTTTCCCTCAAACAACTTAAGTGATGCTCCGCCTCCAGTAGAGATATGAGTCATCTTGTTAGCAAGTCCCATATTAATAACTGCACTTGCACTATCGCCACCACCAATAATGGTAGTTCCTTTCACCTTAGTTAATTTCTTAGCTATAGCGTAAGTACCTACTGCGAATTCCTTCTTCTCGAATACACCAACTGGGCCGTTCCAGATTACAGTTTTTGCTCTCTTAATAGCCTTAGAGAATAACTTAATAGTTTTCTTACCGATATCAACACCTTCGTAGCCATCCGAAATATTAGCATCTTTGGTGTATCTATAGTTAACAACGTCATCAAATTCTGGAGTTTCCACAAAGTCAACTGGTAGTAGGAATTGAACCCCTTTCTCTTCCGCCTTCTTCATAAGCTTCTTAGCAACATCTACATTGGTAGAGTCAAATAACGAATTACCAATCTTGTATCCTAATACATGTAGGAAGGTATACGCCATACCTCCACCGATAATTAGTGTATCTACAGTATCAAGTAGGCTTTCGATAATGCCAATCTTATCCTTAACCTTAGCACCGCCAAGAATACCTACAAATGGTCTTTTAGGATCTTCGATTGTTCCACAAATCATATTAAGTTCTTTCTCAATAAGGAAACCAATTGCGTTAGGTAGAAGTTTAGCAACGCCATAAGTAGAAGCGTGCTTGCGGTGAGCAGTTCCGAACGCATCATTAATATATACTTCACCAAGAGATGCTAATTCCTTACAAAACTCTTTGTCGTTCTCTTCCTCTCTAGCATCAAATCTTAAGTTCTCGATAAGCAATACTTGTCCCATCTTAAGTTTCTCAGCCTTAGACTTTGCATCCTTGCCAATAACATCTTTTGCCATAATAACCTTGTTATTAGGAAGCAATTCTTGCAATCTTTCGGAAACAACCTTAAGAGAGTACTTCTTATCAACCTTACCGTCTGGTCTTCCTAGGTGACTCATAAGGATAACCTTAGCACCCTTCTCCAATAAATAATTGATTGTAGCCATAGCCTCAACAATTCTATTATCGTCAGTGATCTTACCATCAATTACTGGTACATTAAAGTCTACTCTTACAAGCACTGCCTTGTCATATACATCAATGTCTTTGATTGTTCTTTTGTTCATAATTTACTCCTTACAAAATAAAAATTTTTATAATTATTAATACCTTTATTCAAGTTATATTAAGTTAGTTAGCAATATTTAATAAGATATATTATATTATATATTTTATATGAAATTTAATCAAATAAATACACCTAACTTTGCGACATTTCTAAGTTATTTTATCGATTTTGCATAAATTCTTTTATAATTTCCAGAACCTTATCTATACTTGGCTCTGTTGATACCTGCAATTTGATTTTCGAAGACCCAGCATAACCTTTAAGATACCATAACAAATGCTTACGAATATGCCCACTTACAAAGTTCTCAGGATATATTTCTCTAAGCCCAGCAATATGCTTAGTAATAAGCTGAAATCTATCTATCTTGCTACTATCGCCACCGGTTAAATCGGCAAAGATCTCCGGACTACCAAGAGCACCTCTGCCAACCATTACAGCATCACATCCAGTATACTCAAGCGTGCGATCCATAGATGCTTTATCCACAACATCACCACTAGCTATAACAGGTATATTAACCGCATCCTTGACGCTCTTGATTACATCCAGATCTACCTGACCACCATACATCTGCGTGCGTGTTCTACCATGTATTGTAATAGCACTTGCCCCCGACTCCTCACACATCTTGGCAAACTCCACAGCATTGATACTATTATCATCATATCCACTACGAAATTTGACAGTAATAGGCTTATTTGTAGATGCTACGCAAGCCTTAATAATCCTCGAAGCCAAGCCAATATCTTTCATTAAGGCACTCCCATCACCGTTGCTAACAATTTTAGGAGCAGGACAACCCATATTGATGTCTATTATGTCAAATTTGTCAAGCCTTGGACTCGAACAAATACTTGCCATCACATCTGGCTCGTGACCAAAAATTTGTACAATTTTGATACGTTCGTTATCTGCAGTAACTAGCAGATCTTCTGTCCTTTCGTTATTGTAAGAAAGAGCCTTGGCACTAACCATCTCAGTCACAGCCGCATCTGCTCCACAGTCAATACATATAGACCTGAAAGCTACATCAGTAACTCCCGCCATGGGTGCCAAAATTACATTATTTTTAAACTCAATATTACCTATCTTCATACACTACTCTTCAATAAAATATTTACAAAAAAATCTCTTCACTTATAGAATAATTATATCGCAAAAATCCTCTTATTGTCCAATATAATCACATTATAGAGATGATTTTGATACAAAAAAGCCTTGGTACTGCAAGTCGCAATGCCAAGGCACATAGCCAAAAAATAAATTAGGTAAAACCAACTAAAAGATATTATTTGTTAACAGCATCTTTGAATTGTTTGCCAGCTCTAAAAGTAGGAGCTTTGCTTGCTGGAACTTCGATAGGCTCTTTAGTTCTAGGGTTAATACTAGTTCTTCTAGCTCTGTTCTTAACAACAAACTTACCGAAACCAGCAATGTTAACTTCCTCACCCTTCTTTAAGTCCTTGATAATTGTAGCAATGAAACCATCAACAACGCCAAGAACTTCTTTTTGTGTAAGACCAGTTTCTTCTGCAACAACTTTAACAATATCTAATTTATTCATAAATTTTCTCCTTTAATAGTTGTTAGCCAATTATAACATAATTTAATCAATTTGCAAAAGAAAAATAGCCATTTTATCACATTTTTTGCTTAAATTTGCATTTTTGAGGCCTATTTTTGTGCAAAATTCATAAAAACACCATCTATCTTCGCTTCATTATCGTTTTTTTCTTCCGAAATATCATCAGCATTTGCTTCTCTTTTGTGTTGAAAATTGAGGCAAAATATCCCCATACTATATATACAATCACCCCTATAAATGCCGATAATATCATTGCGCCCATATAATTCATAACAAGACCAAAACCCGATCTTAATATCATCATCAGTACCATGACAACGCTACCTATAATAATGGGCATAACCAACTGAGATATTAACTTAAATCTAAGCCTTAGCAGATTGCTTATCACTACTGCCAATATAATTACCACACATCCTAGGAAGATTGTATTAGCCATTATGACACCAAAGATATTAATACTAGGAATCTTTACCAAAAAGTATGTTCCGGCAACTCTTATTGCCAGCCCTACGAGCGTTGCGAGAAACGGAACATGGGATTTGCCTATTGTCTGCAAAATTGCTGTAAATGTCTGCAACAACGCATAATAAACAATACTAATGCTAGCAAACTTAAGCATTTGCGTTGCATATTGTAGTTCATCTATCACACTACTACCCAGCCCATCTCCATATAAGAACACAAGAATATCTTCCGCAAAAACAAACACGCCAACCATCATTATAATAGATAGGAATAACGTTAACTTTATAACAAACTCGACCTTGCTACCCACCTGACCAACATCTCTATCTCCCACAACACCACTTAGTGATGGTACAATAGATGTTGCCAATGCTGATATAATAATTGTAGGTAGACTAATAAGCGATTGCACCACACCTCCCCACAAACCATATAGTGATGTTGATACTGCAGAAGTAAATCCAGCTTCGATAAGTATATTAATTATTATTAAGCTATCAATCATTGTCACTACTGGCAATAGAATACTAGATAATGTGGCTGGTAACATAATCTTGAACAACTTACCAATAGCTGTCTTATTCGAGTATCTTATTGACCTACTTGCACACACAAACCTTACTTGCTTATACTTTATCAGAGTATATCTTTTTTTAGATTTTAGTATAGGTGGTCGTAACAGTTTTCTTCGAGATTTATAATTCTGATTTCGATAATTATAATATAATTGCCCCTTAAACGTGAGGAAGTTTATGGATATTATCACCAATGCAACTAGCTCACTTATCGTAACACCAATTACAGCACCTAGTACCGCATATTGCATACCTAGATTACATAATTTGTGAGCCAATAATAGTCCTACTGACAACTTAATTACCTGCTCAACTATCATAGACACAGTTGTCGGCACCATATTTTCCACTCCCTGAAAATACCCTCTCAAGGTAGCAATTATTGTTGAAATTACAATAGCCGGTGCTATAGCTATATAACCTAGCTTTGCATTAACATTACCTTGTAGAGTGGCAAGAGGCTGTGCAATGATTACCATTATTATTCCAAAAATCAAGCTTACAACAAACCCCATAACAAGGGCTACCCTTAGCAACTTTTGTTCGTTATATCTATGCCTAATCTTACGACATTTGGATACCTCAGTTGCAAGAGCCACGCCAATACCACTACTACATAATGATAGTATCAACGAATATACAGGAAACATCAGATAGTACAACCCCATGCCGTTGCTTCCCAAGATATTGGTAAGAGGGATTTTGTATAATGCTCCAATTGCTTTGGCAAACATCCCACCAAGAGCGAGTATTATCGCAGATAATATAAACGAAGTTCGTTTCATACACCTACTCCATTTGCATACTTACAAAGTTTGCCACCACCCTTAGTGCTGTCAAATGCTCCGAGCCTAGACACCTATCTTCCTTAGTATCTGCTAGTATTACTAGCCCCTCTATATCCCCCTGAATATTTATAGGATGCAATGCTTGCGAAAAATATGTAGTATTATCATCCTCAAGTATCGGTAGTATGGTTGTGTTTTCCTTGCGACAAGCAGTATAACTTGACTTGCTATCTATAATATCAAGTACTTGACTCGAGAGCTTTGCCCCAATGCTAACCTTCTTGCTTATACCATAGCTACTTATAACATTATCTCTATCGGTTATGTATACAATACAATCAAATATCTCGCCAAGTATCTTGCAGAAGTCCTCTGCATAATCGGTTATTTGCCCTACAATTGAGTATTTATTAAGGACAATTTCCCCTGTTGGCAACAAACCAAATTCAATTGGCGAACCCTCTTTGATTCGCATACAACGTCTTATCTCTTTGGGTATAACAAGCCTTCCCAAATTATCCAATTTCCTAACTATTCCACTTTCCTTCATAAGTGCTACCTTCCTGATAATTTCTGCTATTTTTATTATTAGAATTATCCATACATTTTATGTAAAAAAAGAGAAACGATTTTTGTGTTTTATCACATTTATCGCTTCTCATAATTTTACATTTATTTTAGTTATTTCTTGGCTCTGGGAGTGGTAGCTTTTGCCTTAGTCGACTTAGTTGTAGTAGTCTTCTTTATGGTTGTACTAGTAGTTTTCGTGGTAGAAGCCTTCTTAGCAGTAGTACTCTTGGTAGTATCACTCTTTACGTTATCTGTCTTGTTGATTGCCTTTGGACTTTCTTGCTTAACCTCTACCTTATCACTTGCAACTTCTTTTTTAACCACCTCGGACTTACTCTCCGACTTGACATCCGTAGGTTGTGCTACTTGTTCATCATCTCCAACCATTGTGGTATTGTTGCTCTCGGCATGATGCACTTTCTTAGCGTGCTTCTTCTCGTGTCTAGATAACACATCTTCGAAGAATATCTGATTGCTCGAGTGGAAATATACTGTTACAAATGTATACAAGAATACAAATATTATTGCACTACATACAGCAACAATCCAGCTAATTAATAGACTATCTGCTACCAACGAATTAATTAATAATATCATTAGTCCTGCAACTACAAATAGCATAAAGTATACAAGGTAGAATACTAGCTTATATCCAAACATTGCTAGTCTATTGCCACACATCTTCTGAGCACACTCAAACATTGCAGACCTTAGTCTTTCGTGCTCGAACTTCTGCAAGAAGAATAATACCATAGAGAAATGTGCAATAGCGAATCCACCCGGAATCATCCACAATGCACCACCTATTATATACATAATAATAAGTATACCAGAGATATAAATTGCTCTTAGTGTCAATCCACTTGGCTTAAGGTAAGAATATACTTCCCTTAGCCTTGGTTGCTTACCGTCTATAGCATTATTAAAGTACTTAATATATCCCATTTGCAATGGTGCTACAAATATCGAGAATAACACTACAGCAGTTATTAATGGCCACGATACAAGGAACAATATTGACATAAGTGCCCCAAAGAACAACGCAAGTATTAGCGGTGTAGTCATTGCAAGAGCACCTATAAACGCCTCGCTATAATGCCCACGCAACTTAATAACAGCTACTCGTATAAGCTGCAATCCATTAGCACACTCTTTTCTTTCCATACTATCTTCTCCACAAAAAAATTCTAGTAAGAACTAATCTTACTAGAATTATAACAAATCTTTTCAATTATTCAAAGTTATTTTTGATATATATACTTTCAAATTGACATTTTGTGCATTGCTATCTATGCAACAGTTATTGTTACAGTATACTCACTTACCTCATACACTCTACCATCACTATTAGCATATGCAACATAATATACTTGAGAGCCTGAGATATCAGACGCATTAATTATAGTATTTCCTGTAGGTTGATCTTCTCCCTTAACTAATACAGCAATAATCGAATCGTTGCTGGACTCAACTCTAACATATTTACTAATATTAATACTCTCCGCACTTAAAGTTATATTCAAATTCTTATTAGTAGCACCAAATTCTACCTTATCGGTTTCAAAGTTACCCGTAGCAGAATAATAATACTTAACATCATCTACTTTAAGCATCTTAAGGTAGCATGTGAAAGCTCTTTCGCCACTATCATTTGTATACTTAAGTGTAACACTAAAAGTTTCGTCTGTAACTTTATCAGCAGTTATAATACCACCATTAACAGTAATTCCAGCTCCTGTAGTAGACAATACAAGATCTACCTCAGAAACAATTTCTGCTGAAGATAATAGCATTGCATCGCCATTAATAATATCGTTCTTAGTAACATCTCCCTCATATACCTTAACGTATGAGCCATAAAGATCTGTGTTATTAAATATCTCCTTAGGTTTCTCACTTGTTGTTCCACTAAGGGCTGATGTATCAATTACATATTTAGGATTAACAGTTATTGCAAGTTTAAATCCTCCATATGTACCAGCTCCATCCTTGGTAACAAGAATATCATATACAAGTGTTTTAGTTATAATGGCTCCATCTCTATACTCGGCAATATAGTCTGCAATCTCTAGAATTGAATCCACTCCATCAAGTGATGCACTTACTCCGCCTGCAGTTTCTGTACTTAACACAAAGTATTCATTAAATAGCTCTGCAACATCATAGGTATCACTATCTAATGTCATAGCAAATGTCTTGCTTGTTTCATCATAAGATATGTTATCTTTATCTGTATTAACAGTTAGCGAAATATTCTTCTTAATGTCCACAGGGAAGATTAACTTCTGTTCTTTGCCCTTGTACATATAAGACATTGTAAACTCGAAAGAGTCATCACTTAACATATCTGGAACAACTATTTCAAGACCGTTACTAGTCTTGTTAAGTACTATTTCTTCTGGTGTTGTAAACTTAACATGTTGAGGGAAGTTTCCTTCGCCTTGTGCACTTAAACTAAACCCTGCACCAACGCCATCTCCACCCCAACTTATTGTTGTTGTTTGTCCCGCATTAATCACTAGTGGATGATTATTAGAAACAGCCTCACCTTGATACATAAGCTTAACCACAATATCTTCTTGCAATAGTTCATATTCTATTGCTTTGTAGAAAGTATAGTCACTAGAATTTGCATCCCTCACACCCAAATTAAATGTAACAACTAGATATACCTTAACGCCATAAGCCTTAGCTTCATTACCATCAGTAACAAGGTCGTATCTTTCACCATCGTAATCCTCAAATTGTCCTATTTCAACATAAGAATTACCAACAATCTTGTACTTACCTGTTTCGCTTACATGGTACTTATTAAGTTTCTCACCATAAAGGAAGTTAATTTCAGCTTTAGTACTAGTGTCTCCCTCTTCGCCTTCTGGTTTTAATTTGTTAATAACATCCGAACTAATATATGCACTATTAACAAATTCTTTAATAGTTCCATCACTTAGCACAATATCTGCAGTTTCTGACACATTAATTGGTGTGCCGGTTTTTAAAGAACCTTCCGAATAAATCTTTTTAGAGCCTTCTGTAACTATTGGGAATTCTACATTATAGATTAACGCCAAGTCATCTCTAACCTTAGGGAAATACTCACCCTTATGAATAGTTAATGTACGCAATTGACCATCTTGTTCCAAAGGTAGTTCGTAACCATTAATATTAACCATATTGGTACTAGCATCAAAGGTATAATACTCACCACCAAACATTATGTAATTACGATATTCGCCATTAACTAGATTACTAAACTGATAATCATAATCAAAAGAAATTAATCCCTTTGCCATAGAAGAATATGCAATTCTTGCATTATTGCCAGTTATGTAATAAAGAATATAATCGTCTATTGATTCATAAACATAATCTTCGGTACCGCCTTCTTGATTAGCATCTTCAGAAGAAACCTTGCTACCCGACTCTACTGTTGCTTGAGAGCAATCCACGTACTGGAGGTTTGGCTTACCTTCTGCGTCAATTAAATTTGTACTAACTGCAAACTCAACATCTCCATTAACTAGTGGCAATGTATAATTCTGATAACCATTAGGAATTGGTTCAGTAAAGTCCATTGTTCCACTCATTTCATATTTGTCAAGAGGAATATTAGCATACCTTACTGTTAGATTATTCTGCATGATTAAGTCCTCGGCAAGAACCACATCAAATATCTCTAATCTATATGTATTGAAGACTACATAATTCTCACGCATCTTAAGTTGCTCTGATTCTTCATCATCCTTATCTGTCTGAGTAGGTGCTAGTGTTGTACTGTAAGGTATTGATCCAGTTTTAGGATCTATATAAATACTAGGGCTGGTTTCTGTCTTATTCTTGTCTTTGACAGAATTAATTGTCCACTGAATCATGTATGCATCATTTTCTTCATAGGACCAAACATCACCCTCACCTTGATTACCAATGATGATATGTGCACCTACTTGGGATATTTCAGCATCTCCAAGAACTAGTGTTGGAGCACCATCATCACTAGAATTAATATCATTACAGAAGGCATTAAATGCTTGTTGCTTATTATATCCAACGTTAACAAGGTAACTCTTGTCTAATTTGTTTCCTTGAATATCAACAATAGGAACTTCGAGTAATTCGCTTTCTACTTCAACAACATTTCCTTCTTGATCAAGTTCTAGATTAGTAGTATATATCGTAAAGTGGTTATTCTTAAGCAACTTAAGCTCTAGATATTCTCTAATAGGAACAACATGATTTCCTGTAAGGGATATCCCATAAGTCTCTGCAGTAGCAGGAATATCGTAATGGTTAAGATAATTTCTATTAGTAAATCCTGCAGGGAAATTAACTTCACAACCAAGATCCTCATAAGTAAATGTCATATCAACAGACGAATTGGTATAGAAGTTCATGTTATCAACATAACTATTTACTGATACTGTAGGCATTTCTGCCCCAAGATCAGTTATTCTAATAACAACTAGGCTAGGATACTTATTATCAGCATCAGCAGATTGGATTTCTTCCTCTTCCTCTTCATCATAAGATGCCTCATCAAATTTTATCTTACGACCATCTAGATCAATTGGATTACCATTAACATCACTCAAGTATATTACGGCAAACAATCTTACTGGCTCTTTGGATGCATTGATTGCCTGGATGTAGTAATTCTTGATTGTACTATCTGTAATACTATAAGTAGGGATTCTTTCGCCAATTAAGATATTATCTGTATTTAATGTACTAGACACACCACTTTCTTCATCATCTTCAGATAATGATTCGGTATAATAGATATTATCTTCGTTACCTAACGCTTTCTGATAATTGATAAAGGAATACTTACCAATAGTTGCAATCTTAGAGAATCCGCCATCTATTGTATTAGAATTAGTCTCTGCAAAGTACATTACACTTGTGTATGATGGTGCAACTGCAACAGTAGGAAAGTCTACCGCTATAGATTGCGTGTTAACCGGCATATCATTATTCGGATCATCTCTGTAAACCTCAGATGCATCAATATCAGTAGTATTGGTCATCATGAGCCCTGACTCAAATTCCTTAAGGCTCAAGTTACTTTGTCCACCAGTTATACCATACTCATTGTTGTAATCTATGAATATTCTGGAATATGTTTCCTTAGCAATAGTAGATCCATCATCATTAAGACCACTAACTTCGAATCCTAAGTATAGAGCCTTGGTGATTACAGTTGTCTGATATTCAATCGGCATAGGAACATTAAAGTTTACCTGCCATATGTCATCTGTTTTCTTAATGTTTAAATATTCATCAGAAGCGGTCAATTGTAATAGGTACCCTACAACTTCTTCGTTATTAGAATCTCTGGTTGTAATAGGAGTATTACCATTAAATCCATATACATACTTGAAGTCATACTCTACACCGTTCCAAACGACCTTTTCTCCGTCAGGAGTGATAATGTTTTCCTCTCCATCCTCTGTATTAGGAGCACTGATATATAGATAAGAATTAAGCACAAGGCTTTCGAACATGAACTCTTTCTCAGTTGCAGCCTCTCCACTAGCCTCATTATCAGTAATAATCTTTAGACCAAAGTCTTCTCTAATATTTCTAACACCGGAACTATCTCCAGTTATCGAATATAGTTTATTCTGGAATACCTCGTATCTAGTTGCTACCTCTTTTGATGTAAAGTCATTAAGTTTAATTGCCTTAACATCTATTCTTGCCGAACACTTAACGAATACATATTCCATTGATTTGTCTACTTGGTCAGCCGTCTCTAAGCTTACCTTGCTAGGATCAGAGCGACTAGGATTACCCTTAAAGAACGCATAACTCTCTTCACTCTTATCAAAATATACTATATACTTATTAAGGAACGCATTGTACTGAGCAAGCTTGTTACCTGCTTCACGCAAATCATTTGGGTCTTGAGTGATTTTTGAATTACGCATCATTGTTGATAACTTATCAAATTCTCCTATAGTAAATGCGTTTTCGATTTCGCTAGTTCTATGAGTCTTAGCCTCTATCTCAATATATCCTGCAGTATCTGCGGTAACTGGTATTTCGTAATAATAATTGGTAAGTCCAGTATTCTTATCTATACGACTCTTAAGTAGGTCTGTGTTATTACTAAAGTCTTTCCTGTCATACACATTACCATTAGGATATTTGTATATGTAACTAATCTGAGTATTTTTGATATTCTCATTACCTGCTTGAAGATGAAATGCATTAACAAGCGTACTATTAAGATATATATATTGTTGTCTATCACTAATAGCCATAGAGAACTGCTTACCGGTCGTAGTCATCTGCCCTACATTATTGCCGGAGAAGTATAATACATCATTAGGAATAGGTACATCTACATACAACTGAATTGTAGCAACAGTTGCAACCACGCCACTCTTGGCTTGAATTGTTACAACGCCACCAATGTTATTACCATTAGCATCCTTCTTAACCTTGATTGTAAATTCTTCACCAGCCTGTACAGTCTTAGGAATAGACACGATTTGACTTTCCTGACCTTCTGGCAAACCAAGGACTTTAAGAGTAATTGTCTTATCAGTTGCATCAAACGGCTCACATTGTAGACTGGTTACAATATCATCAAATATCAGATACTGCTTCTTGGTAACATTAGGATCGTTATCGAAATACAAATGGGTAACCATGATCTCCTCATGGTCAAATCCTCCCGATAGGAAAGAAATACCAATAGCTCCTCCTATGATAATAATCGCCGAACCAAATACAATTCCTAAAATCTTCAGTATTCTTTTTACCATTTCATTCTTCCTAAATAAATTTTATTTGCTAAGTTATTGCTTTCGCAAAGTACCCGTTTTCCCATTAAATTACATTATATATATTTATTATAAGTAATATCTACAAAATAATTATAAAATTTATGTAGTTTTTTGTCAAACAAATACACAACATATTTCATTATCTTATTTATATATTAATAACCAAACATATTGATTTTAATATCTCAATGTGCAAAAAAAAATACCCCTATATCATATAGCAAAGCATAATTGTATAGCTATATGCACGGGGTATTAGTATTTTTAATTATTTAACTATGATTTTTATTGTTTTTATACTACGATCTGACATAACAAATTCTAATAAATATTCACCGATTTCTGTTGGCTCGAAATGACTCTCCACCTCTACTCGCACACCACTAGAAATATCATAAATTTTATAATCTTGCGACACCTCATATTCGTCTATTTTTAGCACAAAATTAATATAACTAGGCTCAGATGCTCCGCCACCCAATCTTAACTCATATACATTATTAGTTGGTAACAATTCATAATAGCTCCAACTTCCTACAACCTCTATGTCTTCATATCCAAACACACGTGTAGTAATCGCTCTCACAAACTTTAGCCCACCGCCCATATCAATCACTACATCTATCTTTACATTTCCGCTAGAGTTATACGCAAAATAAACATCATAACCGTTAGTCACTTCTTTAATCTCAGATACGCCTACACTGCCTTCTAATGTAATATCCTCCGTACTAACAAGACTGATATTGGATAATGTTAGTTTGTAAATTTCATCAACAAGAAGATAATCTACAGCTTCACCATTTTCTTGTGTAATTGTAGTATCTAGATCGGTAATCGGCTCAAGTACCTCTACCTCGAATTCAATATACTCAACTTGAGTATCGGACTTACTATACTCAACTGCAATGGTCGCTTTGCCACTATTTAAAGCCCGATAATAACCATCATTGGACACATTTATTATATTTGAATCTGTCGTCGAGAAGGAATACACATTAGCCGAGGATGGGAATACTGAGAAATTAAATTTCCCCTCGTTGCCAACAAACATCTTGTGATCATCAATTATAAATTGCTTAACAAACACCTTGTCTGATACAATCACACGGAAGCTCACATTGCAGTTCCTAAATAACACCACAACCGTAGTTTCTCCCGGTTGCTTAGCAGTAATTTTGCCTGTAACATAATCGAAATCTATTACATCCCTTTCGTAAGTTACTCTAGGAACTTCGTTACAACTTTCGCTTAACAATATCTTATTGTACGCTATATTATCACTAGTTAAATTAATTCTAACTAGATCACTTGCAACGCTCGCATCCTGAGCATATATAATGTGTGTAACATTTAGAGGAACATCCACATATACATCTTCATCAAGCAAAATCCTGATAGTAGTTTTACCCTTTTTTAATGGTGTTATTATATTGCCACTGACGCTCGCTATAGACTCATCAAGCACAATTATACGGTAATCTCTTGTGGCATACTGAATCTCAATATCTGTATCACTAACCTCATACGTATCGCCAATATTGATAGTAATACTATTGTATTTATATGATATTTCAGGATTTTTGCCACAGCTACAGCCTGGCAAAAGTATCAGCATTATTATTAAGATTATACCCGACATTATCTTTTTCATTAATATTATCTTCTCTCAATTATTATCAACTTATTATACATTATGTGTCATTGACTAACGTCAATATTTGTGATTATCATCACAAAGCTAATTCTTAGCTGACACAATAGTGAAATACTCGTCAGTTCAATTCAAATATTGCTTCGCACTGCTTGCTTGAACTTCCTATATTATACATTATGTAATGTTGCTAACGCAACTCGTGCGATTTTCATCACACAGGCAATAAATTGCCTATTACAATAGTGAAATAGTCGTCAGTTCAATTCAAATATTGCTTCGCACTGCTTGCTTGAACTTCCTATATTATTATATATTTTAACATTTACCTTTCTCTTTGCCAAACAAAAATGCACCAACTTTCGTTAGTGCACATAATTTGTAAAAACAAAAATTAACGCTTACGGAATTGAGGAGCTTTTCTAGCTTTCTTAAGACCGTATTTCTTTCTTTCTTTAACTCTTGCATCACGAGTAAGGAATCCTGCCTTCTTGATCTCTGGCTTAAGACTCTCGTCTGCCTTAACAAGTGCTCTAGCAATACCATGTCTAATAGCACCAGCTTGACCAGAAAGTCCGCCACCATGAACGTTAACAATAACGTCATACTTACCCATAGTTTGAGTAACCTCAAATGGTTGGTTAGCAACTAGTCTGTATACTCCAAGAGTAAAGTACTCTTCGATACCAAGTTTGTTAATAGTGAATTTTCCACTGCCGTTAGGAATTACTCTAACTCTAGCAATAGAGTTCTTTCTTCTACCAGTAGCAGCGTATTCTACGCTCTTGTTTGCAGGTATTTTCTTAGTTGTTCTCTTAGCAGGAGTCTTCTTCTCTGCAACTGTCTTCTTCTCAACTTGCTCTGCCATAATTATCTTCTACCCCCTTTGATAGATAGCGCAACTGGTTGTTGTGCCTCGTGTGGATGCTCGCTACCCTTGTAGCACTTAAGCTTCTTAAACATCTTTCTTCCAAGAGAATTCTTAGGAAGCATACCCTTAATAGCACGCTCTAGAGCAAAGTCGCTCTTCTTTGCCATAATATCTTTGTAAGTTTCTTCCTTAATTCCACCTGGATATCCAGAGTGATGATAATACTTCTTATCATTTAATTTGTTACCAGTAAGAATCATCTTATCTGTATTAATAACGATTACATAATCGCCTGTGTCAACGTGTGGAGTATAAATAGTCTTATTCTTGCCTCTTAGCACTGCAGCAACTTGGCTAGCAACTCTACCTAGAGGAATATCTGTAGCATCTACAATATACCATTTTCTATCCACAGTCTCGCTTTTTGCCATAACTGTTGTTTTCATTGTTTTTCTCCTAAAATTAATGTAAATAATTTGACTAAATTTAAGAACCAACAACGGACAGGGGCTAATTGCCGATGTTACTCCAAAATTCTTGCGATATAATTCTAATACATTTTGTCGCACTTGTCAAGGGTTTTTGTTAACAAAAAATCATTAATTCAGACTTTTTTCGTCCTCTTCAATGCTTGCAAGGTATTCCCCGTATCTTTCCATATTAGCCATCACACTTTTCGGATAAGTATGCAACTCTCTGCATAGCTGATATAAAGACTTCTTATCATACCCATTAGTACCCCTATAAGAATAATACTCATAAGCATATTTTTGATATGAGTCCAATCTGTATTTATGAAGCCGAATCTTCCTTTGTCTGGATAGTTCCTCTATTTGTTCCGCTGTATACCTACCCTCACTTATATATTCAGCTCTTATTTTTTCCAGTATACTATTCGCAATATTGAGCATTTCCGACCAGTTGCAGTACATTCCCATAATTTCTGGCATTTGGGATATTTCGTCTATCGTGTGTACAGGATTGCAATTTAATCCATAAAAAGCATCAAAAACCCTTTGTTTAAACATATCAGTCCCAATGAGCGAAGATTTTTTATTTATAGTCTTTGGCAAATTCGCTTGCTCCTCTTTGCTCAAAGCAGCTTTCATTATAGTTAATATCTGTGACACAGAAGTTACATTCATCCCCACGTCTTTAGCAATATCTGGCAATGTTTTTTGTTCGCCATCAATACCATAACGAGCATTCCATATGTATCTATTCCTGTCTTTTTTAGTGTTAAATTGCTTACAACAAGGTTCATGCACGTCTTTATGTGTAGAGTCCCTATTTAGAACCCACTTTGGATAATGCGCTATAACAAAATTTTCAACTATCTGTTTCCCCTTTTCAAAAAGTTTCTGAATCATATATTCTGACAAGTTTAATTTAATGGATATGGCTATTTCGGAACATCTTTCATAACCACCTATACCACATTTCATCTTGATGATTTTACTTGTTTTCTCATCTAAAGTATCTATGAATTTCAAAACTTCTTTCACAAATAATGGGTCCGCGCTCTCCTCACGAAAATTCGTAGCAAAGTCATCAATAAAGAACCTCATTTCGCCCATCTCAATTTCGCCATCATCTTTATCAAGAAAATTGTGTTCAATAGTTTTAGTGATAGCATCATTACTTTCCTTAACATGACTATTAAATAATTGTGTTTCAAAGTATTTATTTGCGACGGTAGACAAGTTACCTCCTGTTACATCATAGTCATCAATTGCATTAACTAGTGCAACAACACATTCGTAGTACACATCTTCTATATCTTTCGTAATATTATTTTTTAGACAATACTTGATAGCATAGTCCGCACACATCCTCTGATTATGAATTATAAGCCTTTCTCTAGCGTTGATATTCCTTGTTCTAACATACTCATATAATAGTAGCTCTTGTTCCTTCTCATCTAGGGGATGAGGCAGTTTATTACATTTTCTCATAAATTCATCCATAATTATCTTCCTCCCATCTCGTTATCTTTCTCAGTTATAACACTTAAATAACCACTTAATTGCTCTTCGCTCATACCGGACAAAGTTTTTGCAAATTTAGCAGCACTAGTAATATCCACTTCTTGCCCTACTTCAAATGGATACTTTGTACGATTCTCACACTCGGATAGGGCTTTTATATATTTTAAGTACTCCAATTTCTTTCCTTCGGCATTTTTCAAATACATCTTACTCATCTCATAATAAAAAAATGTCCAAGGTGCCACTCCAATTGTTGCTCCTAAAAAAGCTGGATCAAGAGTAACAGCCAAAGCCAAAGTACCTATCGTTGCTCCAGACTGTAATCCAACAATAAAATTTGACAACTTGTGCATACGATCTTCTTTTCCAACATATTCATCCCATTTATGAATCATATCTGAATCGGTGTATTCTGGAATCGTCTTCTTCATAAAAGCGATCAGTTCATCATATACTTTGCAATTGTTTTTTATTTCTTTATATGGTCTTTTATTTGCTTCCATGTCTGCTTTACCTTGTCATCTCGTTATTTTCATTTCTAGACTTGTTTATACAATCATAACACGCAGTCGTTACTATTGTATTAGCTGCCTTATCGGACATAAATACGCCACCAATCTTTGCTCCTTCCGGCCAATTAAATAATATCTCATCAAACTCATCCCAAGTCTGAACTTCATCTATATCTACAGGATAATTCGTATCAGTTTTTGACCTAATGTAAGCTACAAGTGCCTCTTTACTACGTGCAGTTTCATACGAATTCTCAATCAACTTAAGTAACGAAAGAACCGCCCCTCCACCAACAAGTGCAACAAGGAGAATTTCGTTAAATTTCATGCCAGTTTCGTTGATAATATTATCAACAATTTCAGCAGATGTAAACATAGCAAGAGAAGAAGACAATAATCCATATATCTTATTACGCCTAGGACTGTCCTTAATGCTTTCAAAGATAAGATCTTCGTACGAAGAATAGTCACTTCCCTTACCCAATTGTATCTCATCAAGGAATTCATTAACTACGGCTAGAGCTTTGTTATAATTCTCCTCGCCCAATTCCTTAATTACTTGTTTTTGTCTAATTTTCCAGATAATTCCCATATTAATACCCCGTTATTTTATCATATCTTCGCATATTAGCTCAATGCAAGCTTTTGCTATAGAGCTGTCCACCTCACGATCGTTAATAAGATACGACTTTACTATATTACCATCTTTATCTTGCTGATAAATCTCTCCACGCTTAATTTCCTCAAGTAGCATGTCTGCAAGTTTATCCAAACACTGCTTGTACTTCATATGCGAAACAATGTCCGCAGCAATAGTCCCACCCAAGATACCAGTTCCTAAAACAATACCCGTAGCAAGATCTCCAGCATTCATTTCTGAGGCTCTTATTGCAGAAATACCAATCAATCCAGAACCAAGAAACTTCATGAGCAATCTAATCGAATCGACGTTCTTGTTCCTTTTTAATTCAGTCACCAAAGCCTTGTATTTAGATTTAAATTCCTGATTCTTAACTGTATCAGTTTTGCCTTTTTCTCGCAACTTTTGCTTAATTGCATGAGATAAATCGCGATAAATCATATCATACATAATGTCGTCATCAGACACATCAATATTGTCATTTATTATCATAATTTACCTCCTCAATTAAATCTAATTACTAGAATTATAGCACATCAAAATTTCGTTTTCAATACCTAATGGAAAATTTATTACCAAACTTAACTATAAATTACTATAAAAACATAACGAGGTAATATTGAACGACAAAAAAATGCCGGCTAGCTGCCCTACAATATAAGGCTCGACAGTTAGTATATTTATTACGCTAGCTCTCGTGCTTTTTAGATACAAGCAAGACAAGGCTCGGCGGATGAGATAGGATAGGAGTTTACTTATGTTAAATGACTATTCTATCTCGTCCGACAGTAACGATGTATTGCGATGTATATCAACAGCACGACAAAAAAGACACTCTATCTAGAGTGTCTTTTTATCTAACCTTTGAATAGTGTATATTGTCAATTACCTAATAATCTATTCTTTCTTACTATTATTAGGATTTATTGTCGTTTGTTTGGTCTTAGTGAGTTAAGACCTTTTGTGTTAAAGATTTCTCTTTAAAAAGGAGGTGATCCAGCCGCACCTTCCGATACGGCTACCTTGTTACGACTTAACCCCAGTCATTGGTTTTACCTTAGGCAGCTGCCTCCATTGCTGGTTAGCTCAC
>SVHX01000016.1 GCA_015055665.1 Clostridiales bacterium | reverse complement strand
ATATACATTATGTAATGTTGCTAACGCAACTCGTGCGATTTTCATCACACAGGCAATAAATTGCCTATTACAATAGTGAAATTGTCGTCAGTTCAATTCAAATATTGCTTCGCACTGCTTGCTTGAACTTCCTATATTATGTATTATCTCTTTATGACTTAGTTGCCATAGCACGAATATCGCTAACCGCAACCTTGATTCTTTGATTCTCTTCCATAAGCTGGCTAATCTTATCTCTTGCATGGATTACTGTTGTATAGTCACGATCAAATATTTGACCAATAGATAATAGTGGCATATCAAGTAGAGTACAAATAGTATACATACATATTTGTCTTGGCTCAACAATTTCTTTGTTCTTTCTCTTACCAAGCAAATCGTCACGCTTAATAGAGAAATACTTGCACACACAATCAATTATACGATCGGCAGTCAAGTTCTGTTTATCGCTAAAATCATGATCACGAAGAGCCTCTTTGACATCTTCCATGGTTGCGTGCTTCTTGCCTGTAAGAGATGCATAGAACCACACTTTGCTAAGTATTCCTTGCATTTCTCTAATATTGGTATCAAAGTGTTCTGCTAGATACTCGTATACCGAATCTTCTACAACATAATTCTCTTCTTGAGCTTTACGCATAAGTATTGCTAGACGAGTTTCGTAATCGGGCGACTGTATGTCTTGGATTATTCCCATTGCAAATCTACTACGCAACCTCTCTTGAAGAGTAGATATCTCTCTAGGAGGTCTATCCGAAGCAATAATAACTTGCTTGTTGTTCTCATAAAGACTATTAAATGTATGGAAGAACTCCTCTTGAGTACTCTCTGCCTTAGATATAAACTGTATATCATCAATGATTAGAACATCTAGGTTACGATACTTCTCCTTAAAGCTGTTCTTAGCACTAAAGTTGCCTTGCAAAGATTTTACGTAATCATTAGTAAACTTCTCACAAGTACAATACATAACCTTCATATCTGGCTTGTTGCGGTTAATATGATTGCCTATTGCATGAAGCAAGTGAGTCTTACCAAGTCCAACTCCACCATATATAAACAATGGGTTGATTCCTGTGCCGGGGCTTTCTGCCACACCCTTACAAGCTGCATAAACGTATTTGTTAGAATTACCTACAACGAAACTATCGAAAGTGTATTTAGGATTAAAGTTATTAACATTAGGAAACTTCTGAGGCTCGGCTTGAACTGCAGTTTCTTTGTTGCGAATATACTCCTCGCTCTCTACAGGATCTAGTACCACAAAGTCCTTAATATCATCACAAGCGTTAGTAAGTGCAACATGGATTTCCCCCTTAAGCAGAGTATTAATCCTTTGCTTAGCCTGCTCGCTTGTTGTTGACATATAATAAATATTATCTTTAAAGTCTATTGGCTCTAGCGACTTTATCCACAAATCAAAAGATATTGTACTTACAGACTTCTGCAATTTTTCTAGAGCGGTTTCCCAAATTTGTTGTTTGTCCATTGTAATTATCCCTTCTTTAAATTGTTAATAGATTGGCCTTAGGATGCAATCTTTGCATTAAATTATCGATATGACTATGTTAATAGCATAACTGTAGCACTATTATAAATGCTTATTTTATACCTACAACATAGCTAACACAATAGTATAATTAAGAAATATTTGTTTAAATATTGCTAGTCAATACTTACCCCAAAATTTTCTTCTTTATTATTTTACTTCAAATGACACCAAAAAGCAATACTCACTGCCACATTTTACAATATTTAATTAACAAATAATATCATTTAATGGCTTAATATAGCAGTTTTTAGACTATAAATTTTTTCTTATTTTTCATATAATCTTTAATTTCTTTTGCCTTTTCTTGTTGCACCTTAACCCCAAGCATAGCCTTGGTGTACAACTTACTTAGTTCAACACCCGGTTGGTCATAAGCGTTGATATCCATCATTTCACCCATGAAAGCAGTCATCATCTCAAGCATAAATACAAGTTCGCCTACCGACGCTTCGCTAATATTGTCTAGTGCTAAAGTATAATTAGGCCTATCAAGAGTTGTTAAGCTATACGCAGTTGCATTATATTCGTAATCCATAAGTTCCTTTAAGCTACATCCACATAGATGATCTGCAAATGGCAAGCTTGTAGCAATCTTAACATCACTATCTACTTTGTCTACTCTAATAAACATTACAAGTTTGTCTTTAGGCCCCTCGGAATATAGTTGCAATTGGCTATGCTGATCTGTAACACCAATTGTCTTAATTGGAGTCTGACCAGCGTATACTTTTTCTGATTTGCGATTAAGCATTTTCCCTAGACTCTCCGCCCAAAGTTGTGCAAAGAACTCAGGAAGTAATGCTAACCTATCCGAATAAGGCATTGTTACCAAGTTAGTAAGATCTTTCTTAAGATATGTGTAATTGATATGAGCACATAGGTAAGCAATATTACTACTATCAGGCTTTAAGCAATATTCTCTAGCGACCCTAGCACCTCTAAGTAGCTCTCTAATATCTAGCCCCATTACCCTAGCAGGTAGTAGTCCTACCGAGCTAAATATACTAAATCTTCCACCAACACCTCTAGGAATTGATAATACAGGAATACCCTCGTTAAGAGCCCAGTTCCATAGATCGTTGCCTTCGGTAGTAGTTACTATAAAGTGTTTGCGATAATCTATCTTCTTAGCTTTAAGCATATCTATCACTATTAACATTTGAGCAAGAGTTTCGCTAGTACTACCAGACTTAGTGATAACATTAAACATAGTCTTTTTGAGATTCAACCCCGAAAGTAGAGAGAGGAATTTGTCCCCATCTATATTATCACACACGGTTACTTTGGTCTTAGGTCTTGCGTGTACACTATCTACGAAAGTATCTGCAAGCATCCTAATACCTAGTGCACTTCCGCCAATACCAAGTACTACAAAGTCACTCATTTTTCTTGCAGTGCGAGCAATCTCTTCTAGTACTATATGCTCTTTCTCACTCATATCAGGAAGTTCTATCCAGTCAAGCATATTACTAGTTTTTTTCTCAACAATATTTTTAATCTGCCTATTCATTGTCGCAGTACTAACGTTTAAAGCTATACCGCTTTTTAAATTACTTTTTGACACGCCATAAAATTCTAATTTCATATCAATCTCCTTAGTAACCATATCAAATACTTATTTATGATGACTCGAAATATTTTTGTGAGTCCCCACAGCAAAAAGCACACCTCAACTAAACATTGCACAATGTGCTCTCCATCCATGTGTATATTTTATATATATTAGTTTATCAAAAAACACATAAACGCACAAACGAATTATCAACATATGAGTAAGGTTTTTATTTTTGTTAAGACAATAATCAATCAGCATATTTAACGTATTGCACATGTATAACGACCAACTACTTGGTCAAAAATATCTGGTAATCAATGTTTGATTGATACAAAGACATAAAATAATTATCAGAAAAGGAGAATTATATGAACCCATTTGAAACACCGACCAAGCCAGTTGCCGACTACTTTATGGACTGGTCAAAGATGTACCCAAAGTCCTATAACAAAAAAACAACATCACCCTTTACCAAGACAAGAATAATATTACTTAACGGAACAGAATTCGAAAGCAATTGGTTCTTGCACCAATTTGCCCGCAATTGTGATGACATGAAACTCAAACAAGAAATAGCAATCATCCGTAACCAAGAGCAACAACAACAGAAGAGAATAAGTTGTCTAAAACCCCTTAACGAGAATATCCTTGAGGAAACAATAGCATACGAACAACTTGCAATCGAACTTACTGCCATCCTTGCACGTAACGAAGTTTGCCCTAATAACAAGGCAGCCCTAGACTTTGCTCTGCTAGAAGACTTCGACCACTTGTATAGATTCGCAAACCTTCTTCATATGGACTACGGCATTGATGCAGATGTTATGGTAGGACAATATACCGAGATTATGCCGGGCAGACCAACTATCAACGAACACAGACACCCAATGGATAATGTTAGACTTCCAATGGATAGCACCAAGGCCGACCCTTATACCAAATTGGTTGCAGGTATAATAACAGCTGCCGAACAACAAACAATGAACTTCTATATGAACATGGCTCAGACATACAAGAATCACCTTGGTAGACGACTCTTTGCAGAAATTGGCATGGTTGAGGAAGAACACGTAACACAATACGAGAGTCTTAAAGACCCTAACTGTACATGGCTTGAGCAATGGGTTATGCACGAGTACACCGAGTGCTACCTATACTACTCTTGTATGTTAGACGAATCGGACGATTATATTAGATCAATATGGCAAGACCACTTCGAAATGGAAGTAGCCCACCTTAAGAGAGTTTGCGAACTACTCGAAGAATACGAGGGTACCAAGGTCAGTTCCGTAATCCCTAATCCCGAATTTCCAACCCTACTAAAATTTGGAGAGAACAAAGCTTACATTAGGGATGTTCTAAAAACCGTTGGAATTACATCTGTTGAAGATGAATATATACCAGTCAAAGACCTCGAGAAAGATCACCGATTCTTTAACCACCTTAAGATTACTAATAGACAACCAGAAGACGTGGCAAGCCACGAGGTGATAGAAGCACACATTGCATCATATGGCGAGGACTATAGATTCGAAACCAAAGCACATCCTATCAAATCACTTCAGAACAGAACAGCCGACAACATTACAGCCGGAACAAAATAGTTAATTATAGATATTGGCAATTTGTATGGACTATTTGCCAATATCTTTTTTATCAAATACAAAAAGTCGATATATTGTTAAATCATACAGTTAAGTAAAAGTCAACAATACTCGACTTACATTTTATTTACTCAAATAATTCTGCAACCCCTGCCATATCTCCGGCAAGACTTACATAATAACACCTGCCATCATACTTATTATTATAATGCCTTATAATGTTAAAGCCCGAATCCTCAGCCCTTACTTGTATTAGTAATTTATCAAAAGGCATCTCATTATACATATACTCTTTATCGTATATCAACTCTATCCAAAATCCTTCTTGCATAGCAGCAATTGTTTCCTCATGCAAGGCAACACCAAGTGCAGGCATCGCATGAGCACCTTCTAACGTTTGATTGATAGCATTATTAAAGGTGTCGGTTTCAATCTTACACCTATTTCCATTTTCAATTAATTCTACCGTGTCTGCACTCATTAAGACTTCAACAATATCACCAGTCATATTAATCACCTTATCATCTTTAGTTACAGCATAAACACTAACACCAACGCCTATAATACTTATACTCACAACTAGTATTGCAAGTATTCCAATTATCCACCTTCGCATATAGCCCCCTTTGACACAATTAAGTATTAGCAAGCACGACCACAATTATACATCACTAATATTCTATCATAATGGTAATCTATTTTCATAATAAATATTATAACGATTTTTATTATTTTTGCAACAATAACTATTGTCATTTTGATTAATGTTTGGTATAATACATTTAGTTATAATAATAAAAAAAGGAGTATTCAAATGAAAAAGTTTTTTGCAGATTTCAAGAAATTCATTAGCCGTGGAAATATCGTAGATATGGCTATCGGTGTTATTGTTGGTAACGCATTTTCTGCTATTGTCAAGGCTTTCACTGACAAGGTTATAATGCCACTAATCAATACACTACTTTCTCTAGGTGGAGATAACGGATTAGAGAGTGCTTATACTTTCCTTAAGACAGTTAAAGCCGAAGATGGCACGATTGACCTTGCCAAGAGTATCTATATCGACTGGGGTGCATTTATTACAGCAATACTTAACTTCTTCATCATAGCACTTACATTATTCATTATTCTTAAAGTTGCTATGAAGAGCCGCCAGATGATTCAGTCTGTTTCTACCAGAATTTCCAAGGGACAACCAACTGAGGAAGAGAAGAAAGTTCTTAAAGAGCGTGGAGTTAGCCGTGCAGACCGCAAAGCTTACAAGGAAGCACTTATCGCTTACCGCAAAGAAGTTGCAGATAAGAAAGCAGCAGAAGAGGCAAACAAACCACTTATCGAAACAGATATCGATATCCTCAAAGATATTAGAGAACTTCTTAAGTCAAATGCCGAAGCTAAGACCGATTCTAAGAAGTAAGCGTTACATAATCATTTGAGAATTAGCAAGAAAGAAGAACTAGCAAAATTTGTTAGTTCTTATTTTTATTAAACCGGAACAAACAATCATACCTATACCACTTAGTAATCTAATTAAAATATATTGGATATTTAGCTAAGTTATGTTACAATATGATTAATAATAATAGCACTAGGAGATTAATATATGCAGTTTTCCGAAGATCAAGAGACAGACATACTCGAGCAAGCAACTAACTATATTTGCGAAAAAAACGCTCAAGGTCACAAATTAACACTCGAAGACGAAACTGTTATCTATATATGCGAAATAATAGCAACAATGGGAACAGCTAATCGCCCACAAGAAATATACAAACTACTTTCATCCAAAACAAAAGATGCATTTACAGAGATTGGTGCACACGAATACGCCGAAGTCTTTGGAACAACTTTCAATAGTGCCAAAGAAGAGATAGACAAACTAAAAGGTATATTTAAAGGTAGTCGCAAGAAGAAGATTCTTAACCGCCACGCAGTTGCCCTTTACGAAGCAACATCCATCCTTGAGCAATCTACATCCTTAGTGTCAACATACCTAATACCTTATATTATTAAGAAATTCAAAGACCACATCACTGTCAAGGGCAAGTAGAATTACCCAATAAGCAAACTATCACATAGCAAAAAACACCGCAAAACAAATTTGCGGTGTTTTTGCTTTTTAGCAATTATATATATGTTGTTGACAATAATTTACACTTTTTTAACATTATGTCAATATTCGGTTATAGTCAGAATTATCCATATTCCACTCTCTCATAAGCTCGTTCTGAGCCCCTTTGTCAACAATATCTTTAGGAATTGAGTAATAAATATGTTTTAGATTATATAGAGCTATATCTCTATGCTCTTTGCGGCTATCCGCATCAACTTCATTAATACCAACCCCAAGTCCTTGAGAACTTCTTAGCGACAACGAAATATCGTTTAATCTTGACCACATAGTACGCAAACTTGTATACAAGGCTGCAATAGTTTCCGCTTGCTCATTGGTTAGCTGCACAAGTTTATTATCATTACTATCTGCCGAGAAATAGAAGTGATATAGAGAATTGACATCAAATCTTCCAGTAGATTGCTCCGCCTCAAATCTAATCGCACCATCAAGAGGTATGCCGTTGATAACCAACCACCTAGCAAGATTACCATGCTCGTTACCTATCGCATAATGAGCCTTACCATCCTTAGTTATTATCATACACATCTCGCCTGTGTTATGCCTGCCGTACTTGCTCATAGCAGCTTTAATCATAACATAATTATCAACGCAGTCAAGATCCTTACCAGATGTCTTCAGATTCAGAACCTGTTTCTCGGTATCTTGCAATTTGCCATCTACAAGGCTACAATATCGCCAAATAACCTTCTCAATCAATTCACATATAATTGCAGTTTCCCTACTAGGGGCGATCACTACTCCGTTATGCATCAATGCTATACCATCTACCACACCATCCATTTCTGCAAAAACTTCCATAATCTCGTAGTAGTTCATCCAAGAAATCTCACCACCATTATCGAGAAAATCTTGAACATGAGCAATCAACCTCTGTGTTAATTGAGTATCAACCATGACCTGCGACGGCTCTCCGTCACGACCAATCTTGCCACCCATAACGTAGTCATATGCAGATATACCACTAGCCTCAAGCTCGCTCACAAACTTGCAGTACAAATCAGCACTTAGTCGATTTTTCTTATCATCCGTATTAGTCATACCCAACAACACTCTCCTATTACCGCCATTATACCATATAAAGTTGTTCTTTACAATATCTATTGATTAATTTGTTGCTAAAATAAAGTAGTCCAATACCAATTTACACATTAATACAAAAAAACTATTGCCTGATATCAAAAAAAGTGTCGATATAATTAATTATCAACACCTCTATTATTTATTCATAACTATTTTTTTGTTCTCTTAGTCTTAACAGCCTCTGGACCTTTTGCCTTGGCACGTAGCTCTTTATCTCGTTTAATCTGATTCATCTTATGCAATTTAGCACCGGCCAAACCATACACTTGAGTAACAGGCAGACTAAAGCAAATACCTCGCCCCTCTTCTACAACAGATGTCTTGTCAACAATCTCTTGCATAATCTTTCGCCTCTCGGTATGCTTAACTAGTATTAGAACAACCTCTCGCTCTGGTTGAATCGATATACCCATTACCTGCATATCATAATCACTTGTGCCTCTACCATAGATAATTGTAGCCCCAGTAGCTCCTGCATCACGTGCAGCAGATACTACATAATCACTAAATCCTCTTGCAACTACTGCAACAATAAGATCATGCCCTCTAGTTTCTTCCTGTCCTAAACTAAATTTCTTCTCCATATATTTCTCCTATAATTAATTAACATAATCTCTATACACTTCGTATTATAGTCTTGTCCACCATTTACAAACCTAGCATAGACATTACTGCACTACTAGCACTTGATGTTTCCAACAACATAGTCAGCCCAAAGTGATCTCGCTCAATACCTAATACGTCAGTAAGCTCAATAATTATCTTCTCTTGACTATGCTCAGGAACTAACACACAAGTAATTAACTTGTCACTTAACCCAAATCCAAATATATCAGCTATATCACTTTCTGCCGTCCCCTTGCCAAGGAATATTAACCCGCTATTAAGATTGCGACTTTCCAAAAACTCCTGTAGCTCAGACTCTTGCTCGTTATCACATATTGCTAGCAATACACTAAACTTCTCTATTATAGCACTCTTGCCCATCTCTTCTCCTTATCTTACAAATCTGACTCTCATCAATTTCGCGATAATATCCAATAACCATATAATCCAATCAGTATTCAATTATGGTTTAATCAAAATCTATAATTGTAATCTGACTCTTAAGTTTCTTGACTCTAGGCTTAGACTTATTGACAACATACTGGTATCTTATACCAATTATCTCAATTACAATTACCGGAATCATAGATATTATTCCAATTGTGCCAAAGCCATACATCATACTATCTAGCCCGCAAGCATTACATATACCAATAAGTAATGGCAGAACAAATGATGCACTAAGACTACCCGCTGCTGCACCACCACTATCAAATGCAATACCAACAAACAACGTTGGCGAGAAGTAACTAAGAATCACCAATGCCACTACTAATGGCACAATTATAAACATAAAGTCAATACCTAGCAACGCCCTTAATACTACTAATAGCATTGCAATTGCTACACCAATAGACAATCCTATCATCATTGTTTTGCGCCTGATGACACCACCAGTAATATCCTCTACCTGTTTGTTAAGTACATGAACTGCAGGCTCTGCAAATACCATTACCGCACCAATTCCTAGTGCAATAGGTATTATTACCCACTTAGCTTCTCCCCCAGCAATTGCCTCTCCTAATTGATTAGCTATTGGTAGATATCCACTACTAACACCCGTTAAGAATATTACAAGTCCTACATAACAATATACTAACCCTAGAGATATTCTTATTAAGCTATTCTTAGGAAGCTTAAGATATATCCAATTGTATATCAAGAAGAATACAAATATAGGTAATATTACCTTAAATACTTCAAGCAAGTAGCTCAATATAGAATCACCAACAACGTGCCCCCAGTCGCTACCATTGGTGATTACATTAATTACCTCTTGATCAACACTACTACCTGCGTTAGATTTCAAGAATAAACTTACAATTAATAATGCTATCACAGGTCCAATTGAGGCAAGTGCTATCAGACCAAATCCATCTTCTTGATTGTTTTTGCCGGAACGGACTGCACAGATACCTAGTCCAAATGCCATTATAAATGGTACAGACACTGCACCTGTTGTTACTCCTATTGCATCAAAAGATAATGGCAAGAATTCGCTTGGAGCGAATATACACAATGTTAACGCTATCATATAACTAAGTATTAATATAGTCTTAATACTCCAGCGAAATATAGTTCGTAGAGTCGATAACAATAAGAATATTCCTGTACCCAATGATACTGTTATCAGTACTATCCATTTGTTAAGTCCCGGCACTTGCTCAGCTAATACCATTAGATCTGGCTCGGCTATTGTTACCATAAATCCTAATACAAAGCTTAGTATACACATAAAGCTAAGCTTTCGCGACCTACTCAAGTGCGAACCAACATATCCACCCATCTTCATTGTACTCATATCAACACCTATGTTAAACATAGACATACCAAGTATCATAAGCATAGTTGCTACAATTATAGATAATAGGCTAAATATATTAAATGGCAGGAATATAAAATATAATACTAAGATTATACCAAAGAACGGCAATATAGATATTGCCGACTCCTTCAATTTATCTCTAAGTTCTCTTAAGTATACTCTCATTTCCCATTTTTCCTCTTAATCACTAATATTTTACCACATAATTAGCTTTTTAACAAATGTTATATTGCTATAAGAAAAAAGAACTACAACAATTAAGTCGTAGCTCTTTAATTTCTAATTATTATAGAACAGTTAAGTAGTCAAATGCCTCGTTATAGATAGGTATTGCGTTACGAATACTTAATGCCTTACCAGTACCAGTGATAGCTGTACCACTAGGTATACCATCAATTGATGGAGTAAATGGGAAGAATGCTTGTAATGCTTGGAAGCTAATCTGGAATGTAATCTTAGCATTAGCGAAGATATTAGTTAGCTCTCTTCCTGGTAACTCAAAGTCACCGTTAACGAATGGGAACGCATCAGATACAATCTTAGTTACGCCACCATCACCAGACTTAAGCACTTCTGCATTAATATCTGGAGTAATCTCATATAACTTAGCATCAAGAATATTATCGTTAGTTGCACCAGTTCTTGCAACTGTTGCATTATTTTTAGCATGAGCAATATTAGTATCAGTTGCAGACAAAGTCTTGTAATCTGCACTTGTTACTGCAGCACCACCCTTAGTAACAGCATCTGTTTCTGTGACAAATGTAGCATTTCCTGTAGACACCTTAGCAGAACTTTCACCATTTGTTACTAGATACCACCATCCACCTTTCTGAGTTGATGCATCACCAGCGTTGGTATCGTTACCAATACTTGGATCTACATACAACCAAGAAGCGTTATGTGCTTGTAATGCACCTGGGTTGTGTGTAATTTGACCAGTGCCTTCATCTACTGTAAATCCATCTGTGTTACCATCCATGATGTTATCACTAGATTCGTTAACAAGCTTCTCGAATGCTGTGTTAAGAGCATCTTCTAGAGAGCTTAGCGATTGAGTAACTGTAAGTACTAATTGTCTATTATAATCATCTTTGTAATGTTCTTTGTAACTATTCATATAAGCAGTTGTACGAGCTTTGTAGAAAGATGCAGATTCTTGATATGCACCGCCTTTAACAACCCATACACCATAGTATCCGTTACCAGTACCACTTGCGTTTACCTCGAAGTCATCATCTGCTCCAAGCCTATTTGAAGCACCACCAACAGAGTTAACAGTACCATCAAAAGGTTTACCCATTCTTACAAATCCATCTCCAGTTACATCACCAAGAGATTCTTTAGCCTTCTCATATTCTGCAAGAGAAACATATTTCCACTCGTATACAGCTTTGCTTGTACCAGCTTTGATCCATCCTAATTGAGCTTCTGTAAATGATGTAGGCTCTGCATTTAGCCATGTCTTCTGACCAGTTGCACCACCTGTAACATCAGCGTTAGTAACAGCATCACGACGACCACCATCTACTCCAAGACCACTTGCACCTGCAGCAGCTTCCCATGCTAGTGGGCTTGCTGTAGCTAATGCATAATCAACAGTCTTATTGCCTGCATTAGGTTGACCTTCTGGAATAGTAGTTTCAATCTTAGGGCCGTACTCACCGTCATAATCTGCACTCTGTACTGGATAATGAGCAGCATAGTCAACGTCTGTAAAGTTGTTGAATCCCATGTATGGGTCAAATTCTACGTTAATTGTAAATCTTGCACGTAATACTGATGTTGTAGTTGTTACTACTCTACCCTTACCAGTATTGTATGTTGCCATACCGTTCTCACTACTAGAGTTAGTAGTATTAGCACCACTACTCTGGTTAGGAGTTGTAGTTGTTCCTACGCTACTTGTATATGCAGTTGAGAATACTCTCGCCTGGCTATAGATAAGTAACTTCTGTCCTGGTAATAGTATATTGTTATCTACTATTCCAGTTGTGCCATCCTTGTTAGCAGAACCAGTCTTTCTGCTAGATGCCATAATGTCAAGAGTTCCGTTTCCACCTTGCCAAGATGCTGTAGCAGTTCCATCACCTGTAGTTGTACCACTAGTATGACCACGACCAGCCATCTCTACATACACTGGACCACCCATGTACATATCGTCACTTGCCCATGTTGAGCCTGCGAACCATGCAAGGGTTGCTCCAACGGATAGACATACGGTTAGCATTAGACTCATTCCACCAATAGCAATTAGTCCAATACGTCTGCGTAGGCGTTTAGACTTTTTTCTCTTTTTGGTTGCCTTTTCCATATCATTCTCCTCGAAATTTATATTCCTATACCAGTATTATACAATATAATCTATAATTCACCAAATATTTTAACATATATTTTTTATCTTTTATACAAAAAAAAGAACCATGACATATTGTCATAGCTCTTAAATTTTTAATTATTATAGTACTGTTAAGTAGTCAAATGCTTCGTTGAAGATAGGTATTGCATTACCAATATTAAGTGCCTTACCAGTACCAGTGATAGCTGTACCACTAGCAATACCATCTATTGATGGAGTATATGGGAAGAACGCTTGTAATGCTTGGAAGCTAATCTGGAATGTAATCTTAGCATTAGCGAAGATATTAGTTAGCTCTCTTCCTGGCAACTCAAAGTCACCATTAACGAATGGGAACGCATCAGATACAATCTTTGTTACGCCACCATCACCAGACTTAAGAATTTCAGCATTGATATCTGGAGTAATTTCGTACAATTTAGCAGTTAAAACATTATCATTTGTAACGTTCTTTCTAAGCACCTCACCAGGAGTATTAGTGTGAACAATTGAATCAGCTGTTGTTAATGCTTTAAGAGCACCATCATAAGCTGTTCCGCCTTTAGTTAAAGCATCAGTTTCTGTAATAATTGTATCGTTGCCACCACTTACACTAGTAGTACCAGTCTTGTTAGCAACTAGATACCACCAACCACCTTTCTGAGTTGAACTATCACCAGCGTTAGTATCGTTACCAACAGCAGGATCTACATACAACCAAGATGCCAAGTGTGCACCACCATCAGTTGCAGCATTATGTGTTACTTGTCCTGTAGCAACATCAACCTTAAATCCATCTGTATTACCAGTTAAGATGTTATCACTAGACTCGTTAACAAGACCTTCAAACGCTTCGTTAAGAGCATTTTCTAGTGAGCTTAATGAATTTGTAACAGTCAATACTAATTGTCTATTATAGTCATCTTTGTAATGTTCTTTGTAACTATTCATATATGCAGTAGTACGAGCTTTGTAGTATGAAGCAGACTCAAGATATTTACCTTCCTTACATACCCATACACCATAGTAACCATTACCAGTACCAGATGTATTCTCTGCATAGTTAGATGAAGGACCTAATGTATTAGAAGCCTCACCAATAGAGTTTACTGTTCCATCAAATGGAGCACCCATCTTAACATAAGAATCTCCACTTGCAGCAGGTGCATCACCAGCTAGTTTGTATTCTTTAAGAGAAACATATTTCCACTCATAAACAGCTTTTTTAGTACCATTTTTGATCGCACCAAGGTCTTTGTCCTTACCTGCTTCAATATTTAATGGAGAATATGTTTCTGCTCCAGCTGAACCAGTTTTACCATTTAACCAGTTTCCAGTAGTCACAGCATCTCTACGACCATTAGCAGTACCAATAGAAGCTGCTCCTAGAGAACCCTCCCATGGAAGGTTAGATGCTAATGCGTAATAATCTTGACCTACTTTAATGTTATCTCTACCAGCTATAGCAGCGGAAGCTGTTAGTTTTTCACCTGTTTCACC
Organism: Clostridiales bacterium; assembly: GCA_015055665.1. Taxonomy (GTDB): domain Bacteria; phylum Bacillota; class Clostridia; order Christensenellales; family UBA1242; genus UBA11490. Next base: position 3,495 of record SVHX01000016.1, on the reverse strand, counting down.
TGTATAGACAGCACTTTGTACTGGATAGTGAGCAGCATAGTCAACGTCTGTAAAGTTATTGAATCCCATGTATGGGTCAAATTCTACGTTAATTGTAAATCTTGCACGTAATACTGATGTTGTAGTTGTTACTACTCTACCCTTACCAGTATTGTATGTAGCCATACCGTTCTCACTACTAGAGTTAGTTGTATTAGCACCACTACTTTGGTTAGGAGTTGTAGTTGTTCCTACGCTACTTGTATATGCAGTTGAGAATACTCTCGCCTGGCTATAGATAAGTAACTTCTGTCCTGGTAACAAGATATTAGATTTGTCAGTAGCAGTACTAGCTGTACCTGTACTTCTACTAGATGCCATAATGTCAAGAGTACCATTACCACCTTGCCAAGACGCTGTATTAGTTCCATCACCAGTAGTTGTACCACTAGTATGACCACGACCAGCCATCTCTACATACACTGGACCACCCATGTACATATCGTCACTTGCCCATGTTGAGCCTGCGAACCATGCAAGGGTTGCTCCAACGGATAGACATACGGTTAGCATTAGACTCATTCCACCAATAGCAATTAGTCCAATACGTCTGCGTAGGCGTTTAGACTTTTTTCTCTTTTTGGTTGCCTTTTCCATTTCATTCTCCTTGAAAATTTTATTTGCTTATACCCGATTATACATAATTCTGGATTTTTTGACAAACAAATTAAATCAAGTTTTTATTTTTTGTATATTTATTTATTTTTCTTATTTCTGGTCGTGATTTTTCATTTTCTCCCTAAACAAAGCACAAACTTACACATTTTCGACACAAGTATCCCCATGCAACCGATTAATATTTTGATATAGCAAAGTAATTTTTATGCAGAGTTTAATGTGCTTGAGTTGGCGAACTTGCTGGTGTAAGATTAGTGCGGCAGGTTATATTTAATTAGTGAAGAATTAAGATGTATCCTTGAGTAGGTTTAGGTATGATATAGATTGCTTGGTTTAATTGAGAGAGGTGGTTTGGATGAGGAGTGGGTGGCGCGCGTGGGCGGAGCCAGCCGTGAGGGTGGCGAAGGTGCGAGTGCGTCCCCGCCCTCACCAATTACCACAATATATCATATATAATAACTAGCACACAAATAATTAAGAGGTGAGATATGACTTGGGAAGAATTTACAGCCGAAATATCACAACTAGACAATATTGATACAATTGATCGTTTAGTTCTTGGATACTCTACTCTTGGTCAAGAGATGGTATCGTATCATGTAGGCAATTATGATGGGCCTCAGATATTAATCGAGGCAGGAATACACGCAAGAGAATACCCCGCTAGTCTAGTTGCAACAGGGATAATGGAGTATCTAGCCACAATAGACAATCTAGCAGGCGGCGTATATTGTGTACCTATTGCCAATCCAGACGGTATACGACTAGTACTGGATGGCAACACATGGCTCAATTGTCCAGAGCAGAGAGAATATGTAAGCAATATTAATTCTGGTAGCGAGGATTATTCTTTGTGGAAAGCCAATATTTGGGCAGTTGACCTCAATGTAAACTTTGATGCCATGTGGGGAGGCGGAGCACAGAACGTTTTTTGTCCCGCTCCCGGTAATTGGGTAGGATATTATCCCAATTCGGAGCGAGAAGTCCGCAATCTAATAGACTTTACATATTCTATCTCCCCTGCCCTAACGCTAAGTTATCACACTAAGGGTGAGGTAATATTTTATGGATTTGAGAGCCTTACTCCAGAGCAGATAGAACGTGATCTTGAGTACGCCAAGGTAATATCTTCGGTTAATGGGTACTTGCCAACCATTACGAGTAACAGTACCGGTGGATACAGCGATTGGGTAAGCATGTATCTGGAAGTACCAGCTTTTACGGTAGAAGTTGGATCTGCTATGCTACCAACACCAATACCGCTAGATGTTGTACCCAATGCAATCGAGCTTAATAGAGATGTTCCTATAAGGTTACTTGAACGCCTCAACCAAGACACTCAACAATAAGGAGATATGAAAAAATGAATTACATAGATGATCGTATAGTTAGTCCCAACACAAGTCGAATAATGATGGCTCAATATAATAAGATTAGCACGCAAACGCTATCTGACCTTAGCGATATACGCAATAGGTTATCGGAACAGAAGTCCACAATCCTTAAGATTAATCAAGATGGCAGATATACTGATGCACTCAATACCCTTGATCAAGATATTAGATCTCTTAGCAGACTTATCTCGAGTGGCAGAATACTAAGCACCACTCCGGATGTATACGGCAAGATTCCGTCTGAGGCAGAGATGGAACGTATGAATAGTATATCTAATCCAAATAATAATTTGGTACCCAATGTAGATAACGTTCCTAATAACACACCTAGCAATCCACCTCTGCAAAATAATAGTCCAAATGCAACACCACCAATTAATACAATACCGCCGACACTTAATAACAATTCGGATAACGCAACAACCCGCCCCAGGAGATATCCCATGCAAGGCAATATTATCTCTAATCTTCTTAAGGCGTTTTCTTTAAAAACACACAAGAAGAAAAAGGAACACGCCACCAACGGCACCCCGTCACACAATACCCCACCGCATGATATCTCAAATAACAGGTTTCATAACATGGAGTTGTGGGGATCTTCAACACACACTCTTAATCACAACAATGATTGTAGTCAATACGATTGCTGGGATAGTGGCGAGCACGCACCTCACCATACTTACGATAGTCATAGCAGACAAGACTGCGACCACCACCGCAAAGCTGTTACTGGACAGATGGATTGCTTAAGACTTCTACTACTATTTATAGCATTGCACCCACATCACACACATTTGCCTAAGATATGCTCAATTGCAGATAGTCAGATGTCTATCCTACTATCACTGATGGACTAATAATCAACATAATTAGCAAATCTATAGTAATAGGCACAAGGATGCACCTTGACCAATTAACAATATAAAAAATGCTGGCTAGCTGCCCTACAGTACAAAGCTCGACAATTAGTATATTTATTACGCTAGCTCTCGTGCTTTTCAGATACGAGCAAGACAAGGCTCGGCATATTAGTCGATTGTATGCACAAGCGTCGTTCGAGAAGACGTAGTAATAGGCAAGGCAAAATGCAAAAAACATTGTAGGAGTTTACTTATGCTAAATGACTACTATGTTTTTTGTGTTTTAACGCTGCATATTGCTGCGTATCCTCGAACGACAAAAAAGACACTCTATCTAGAGTGTCTTTTTATCTAACCTTTGAATAGTGTATATTGTCAATTACCTAATAATCTATTCTTTCTTACTATTATTAGGATTTATTGTCGTTTGTTCGGTCTTAGTGAGTTAAGACCTTTCGTGTTAAAGATTTCTCTTTAAAAAGGAGGTGATCCAGCCGCACCTTCCGATACGGCTACCTTGTTACGACTTAACCCCAGTCATTGGTTTTACCTTAGGCAGCTGCCTCCATTGCTGGTTAGCTCAC
>SVHX01000004.1 GCA_015055665.1 Clostridiales bacterium | reverse complement strand
TTCAAGCAAGCAGTGCGAAGCAATATTTGAATTGAACTGACGACAATTTCACTATTGTAATAGGCAATTTATTGCCTGTGTGATGAAAATCGCACGAGTTGCGTTAGCAACATTACATAATGTATATTATTGATTTTAATTAATACACATTACATAACTTTTAAGTTTGTGATGTGTTTTTTTAGTTTGTTATATCTGAGATGTTAACAAAATATAATTGGCATGTAATAGATTTAATAGAGTTGTCAAAAAAATCTTTACATATTAAGGGTTTTGTTGTACAATAGAGTAATACTTGATTATTAATAAAAGGGCTACAATATATGAAAGATTATGGTGATGAAAGACTAAAGAGGATGATAGAGAATAGACCTCACGCTCCTAAGCGTGCGGTTGTTACAGGTGGTATGCCTTATGGTAACAAAGACCTGCACTATGGTCATGTATTAGGGATGTTTCTTTATGCAGACTTTATGGCAAGATTCTTGCGTGATAGGATTGGATCAGATAACGTAGTATTTGTATCGGGTACAGATTGTTATGGCTCGCCTTCGATGGAGACTTATCGTAAGAAGGTAGAAGAAGGCTTCGAAGGCACAATGGAAGATATGGTGCGTGAGTATCATTTAAGACATAAAGCCGATCTTGACAAGTTCGAAATATCTCTAGATTTCTTTGGGGCAAGTGCGATAGGTGACGCTGTTCCTTGGCATATAGAAACAAGTCACGAGATATTCAATAAATTATATGATAATGGTTATCTCAAAAAGATGAGTACCCTACAATTCTATGATGAAGAGAAAGGAGTTTTCCTTAATGGTCGACAGGTAATTGGTAAGTGTCCGTACGAAGGTTGTGTTAGTGAGAAGGGGTATGCGGATGAGTGCGATCTAGGTCACCAGTATCAGCCTAAAGAACTACTTGATCCTATTAGCACACTTAGCGGAACTAAGCCAATCTTGAAAGAGATTGGCAACTGGTATTTTGATCTACCAAGAACATTGCCGTTGCTCACCGAGTGGGTTGACCGATTGGAAAAGACAGAGGCAAGGCCGTTCTTCCTAAAAGAGATAAGAGAGTTCTTGAAGAAGCCTGAGATTTATATTAAGAAAGATCAAATGTCTGCGTACGAGGATATTGCTGGATTACTACCTACTCATACGCTAAGGGAAGAGAAGAGCAAGGCTTCGTTCGTATTAGTTTTTGATAGACTTGAAGATAGAGAATTTGCTTGTGATATGCTAAGCGATAACCAAATTAGATATCGTACTGGTAAGACACTAACGCCGTTTAGATTAAGTGGTAATATTAGTTGGGGAGTGCCAGTTCCTGATAAAGAAGATGTTAAGGGCTTAACCTTTTATGTATGGCCAGAGAGTCTGTGGGCTCCAATAAGCTTTACCAAGACTTATCTTGATAAGTGTGGTGATGTGTCTAGATGGAAAGACTTCTGGTGTAGCAAGGATAGTTATATATACCAAGTCCTTGGCGAAGACAACGCGTATTTCTATGGGCCTGTTCAACACGCTATGTGGTTGTGTACTCAAGCTAATCCTACGCTTGATATTCCGGAAGGCGACCTTAATATGTCGCATTTGATTGTTAATAAGCACAGTCTGTTCCTTGGTAACAAGGCTAGTAGTTCGGGTAGTATTAAGCCTCCTAAGCCAGATGAACTGCTTAAGTATTATACTGTTGAACAGTTGAGGATGCATTTCTTAGGTCTTAGTGTTGGAAATACATCATCTTCGTTTACTCCTAAACCATGGGATCCTGATGCCAAAGAGGCTGATGTTGATCCTGTAGCTAAGGATGGGGCTCTGCTTAGTAATGTGTATAATAGGGTGATTAGAACATTATTCTATACTTGGCAGTCTAGATTTGATGGCGTTGTACCTTGTGGCGAGGTTAGCGAAGATATACTTAAGACTTCTACTCAAACAATACTTAAGTACGAGAAACTTATGTTTGATAATAAGTTCCATATGGTTATGTATGAGCTAGATAGTTATATTCGTAATATTAATAAATATTGGGTATCTAGGATTAAAGAAGCCGAGGAAGATGATAACAAACTATCTCAATTGATTATTGATACATTGCATATGTGTAAGGTTGCCATGGTACTTCTTCATCCGGTGACACCTAAGAATATAGAGAAGTTAGCAAGCGATCTTAAAGTATCTATGGATGTATTCTCATGGGATACTATTAATGATCCAATATATAATTTTGTCGAAGACAAAAATAATTACAGACCTAAATTTATCGAGGCAAGATACGACTTCTTCTCTATGTATAGAGATTAATAATATTATATAGATTGGGAGAATTAAATTCTCTCAATTTTTTTGTATCAAATTGGATATAATTAAATAATATGAATCATAGAATATGCATAGAGAAAATGTTAAAAAGGAAGAATTATGTCGATATGGATACTTTTGCTCTTGGCGATAGTTCAGGGGCTAACCGAATTTTTGCCGGTAAGTAGTAGCGGGCATCTAGTGTTGTTTTATGATTGGTTTGGAATAGAGGACGGAACAATACTGCTTAGTGTGCTACTTCATATAGCTACGCTATTCTCGGTGTTGATTTATTACCGAAAGGAAGTGATACAGCTAGTGCTACATCCATTATGTAACACTAATCGTAAGATGCTTGTAACTACTATTATTACGTGTGGAGAGGTCTTATTGATTAAGCCGTTAATTGATAGGATGTTTGGCGGGGAGTATCTATTTGTGTTTTTCTTAATTACTGCGATATTGTTATTTGTAAGTGATTATATGGCAGAAAAGCGTGGGTTGCTGTCAAGAACTAGCGGAAGTTTTCGAGATGGTATAGTTGCAAGCGAAGCCATAGATATTACTGATATAGGGGTGAGTTACCGACAAGCAATTATAATTGGATTAACGCAAGGGGTGGCTTGTATCCCCGGTATATCTAGAAGTGGTAGCACTATAGCGGTTGGTCGAATTGTGGGTGCTAAGGATGTAACCAAATATAGTTTCCTTATATCAATACCTATAATAATCGCAAGCCTAATAATGGAACTTGTATCGGGTGGTGGTCTTGTTGGTGGTGGTAATATAGTAGCATTAATATTGGCAATGATAATATGCTTCTTTGTAGGGTTATCTTGTATACGGCTGATGACTAAGATTGTTAACAATAACCGCTTGACTATATTTGCTTATTATCTAATTGGACTTTCTATTATCTTGATTGTATTGGGTTTTGTAAGATAACAAAGTATGTAGAAAGATTTTGCGATGGTGCATTTTTTTGTTAAACTAATTGAAAGTAATTAACAAAGGAGGAGTTATAAATGGATGGACTTGGAATTGGGCTAATTGTTATGTGTGCATTACTTGCAATATTATTTATTGTAGCAAGGTGTCTAAAGGGTGGTTTGCTTGGTGTTGTGCTTAAAACAATTGCGTCTTTCGGATTTGTTACATCTGGTATAATAGGTCTGATTGTATCTGATGCAACTACTATCAAAGGAATATTGTGGGGGAGCGGTGATTACGCCAAATGGATACTAGGGTTAATTGTAATAGGCTTGGTATTAGGTATGATAGGAGATATTATACTTGATCTTAAAGTTGTATACCCTGGTAATGATAAGTATTTCTTAAATACTGGTATGGGCTCGTTCTTCTTAGGACACGTATGTTATATAATAGCATTTACACTATGGGCAAGGCCTCTTGCTCATGTATCATCAGCTTTCACTGTATGGGAGGCGGTGCTTGGTGGTGTAGGTCTTGCGGTAGTTGGTACAATCGGCATAGTATTGTCTAGCAAGAAGATGGGCTTGACCTTTGGTAACTATATAGTTCAGACTATATCTTATACACTAATATTAACATTTACAATGTTCTATTGTTTGTTGTTGGCGATATTCTTTGGTTCAGGGCTATGGTTATCATTTGTAGCAATGCTAGTATTCTTCCTATCGGACGTTGTGTTGTCCATGCAATACTTCGGTGGCAAGATTGCAAGCAAACCATTGATTGCTATCAATCATGCCTTGTACTATGCTGCTCAGATTATGCTTGTTGCTGTGATTTTTGCCTTTTAGCGGGCGGTCTTGTGGCATGAAAGTATAATGTTTATGACAATAAGTTAAAAAAGAAAACCTTAACTAATATGTGATCGAAGATGATTCTTCAACGCCATATTACAAGTTAAGGCTTTTTTGTTTTGAGAATATTTATTTCTTAATACGATTGGCGGTATGAGAAATAAGTTTCTCGCCTGTGCAATAGATAACAACAGCAAGTGTATTGATGATATAACTAAATAATACTAAGCGGAAGAATTTCTCACTAATATCAATTAGCAATCTACCATTAGCGGAATTAATAGCCATTACTACTAGGCTAAGGATTACTGTAAGTATTGTAATCACATAAAGAATAAATCCCGCAATATACTTCTGTCTATGCATACAGGTACATATTATGTCGTATATGACTACTGCCACTAGTGCACCGGCAAGTATATAGTATAGGACTCTCTCCCACATAGCAAGGCTAGCTCCTGCAAGTGTTATCATAAAGAATATCTCAAATGCTACCATTGCACCAATTAGAGTGTAATAGGTCATATTGAGTAATACTTTTTTTAGATTTGCGTCCATGCTTTCTTTCTCCTTTTTTTCTTTTATTTTGACCGACTTTATGGTGTATTATTCATATGAGTCTTGGTAATTCTTGGCAAATGATATGCAAAATCGCTACCAATATTATTTTTTTTGTGTTACAATATTGAGTAATTTATTGATAATATAGGAAGTTCAAGCAAGCAGTGCGAAGCAATATTTGAATTGAACTGACGACTATTTCACTATTGTGTCGGCTGGTTTATCAGCCAAAGGCAATGTTAATTGCCGAATTGCGTTAGCAATGACACATAATGTATAATATGTTATTATATTAGTTGTGATATCTAATATGCATTATTAATGTAGTGATATTAACTGTTAAGGAGAAGGATAGAAAGATATGAAGGTAGGAATCGTTGGACTTCCAAATGTGGGAAAGAGTACCCTATTTAATGCAATAACTAAGAAGAATATACCTAGCGAGAATTATCCGTTCTGTACGATCGAGCCTAATGTGGCAATTGTACCTGTGCCAGATAGTAGGCTGGATGTACTGGGTAAGATGTATAATACCAAGAAGATTACTCCTGCAATACTCGAAGTTGTAGATATAGCTGGTCTTGTAAAAGGTGCTAGCAAAGGCGAGGGGTTGGGTAATAAGTTCCTAAGTCACATTAGAGAAGTTGATGCTATAATTCATGTGGTTAGATGTTTCGAAAACGCCAAGATAATCCACGTAGAGGGCTCGATTGACCCTATTAGAGATGTGGAGGAGATTAATCTAGAACTAATACTTAGTGACCTCGAGAGCGTTAACAAGAGATTGGAGAAATCTCAGAAGAGCTTTAGGGGCGGGGATAAGAAACTTGGTGCAGAAGTAGAGCTGCTAACTAAACTCAAAGAAGTGCTCGAGAGCGAGAAACCTGTTAGGTCTTATAACGCTAGTGAAGAAGAGAAGGAAATGATAAGGGGTTTCTTCCTTATTACAAGCAAGCCAGTAATATATTGTGCTAATATCTCGGAAGTTGGGTCTACCAATAACATGGAGGCAGAAAATGTTGCTAAGCTAAAGGCTATGGCAGATGGCGAAGGCTCGGAAGTAATAGTTGTATCTGCTAAGATGGAAGAAGAGCTATGTATGCTAGATGATGACGAGAAGGAACTATTTAAAGAAGAGCTAGGCATTAACAGCTTTGGACTAGACAAACTTGTTGTAGCAGGATATGATGTATTGGGACTCATCTCTTATCTAACAGCTGGAGAGCAAGAGTGTAGGGCGTGGACAATTGTTAGAGGAACGAAAGCTCCTCAGGCAGCTGGTAAGATACATACGGACTTTGAGAAAGGCTTTATCAAGGCAGAAGTTGTGTCTTATGAAGACCTTGTCGGACTTGGCAACTATAATCTAGCTAGAGAGAAGGGTCTGGTAAGAATCGAGGGTAAAGATTATATTGTCAAAGATGGAGATGTAGTTTACTTTAGATTTAATGTATAAGAATATATATCAATTGGAGTCGTGAGATAATGGTTGATATTATCAAAAAATCATAAGCGATTAATATAAAGTATAGAGAATTAGTGTGGAGTGAAGTATGGCAAAAGAAAAGCAACCATTATTTAAATGCGGAAACGACATGAAGATTAATGTGTCTAAGTTTAATGGCGAAGTTGTTTTTGACGAAGAGTGTTGTACGATAGTTGGCGTTATTATGAAGAACACCGGTGAGATAGCTACAAGCTTTTTTGGAGCACATAATCCAGAGGTAATCAAGGTATTGGAGAAATCTCTTAAGATGTACTTTAAGTCTATTAAGAAGACTCTTAAGTCGGAATTTGCCAAGGAAGATCCTAACGATATCAAAGTGGTAGGCGGAGAAATTCCTGAGGATAGCAAATGGAGTGGTGAGCCTGTTCCTGATGCCAAGCAAGATAAGTCTAGCAAGACCAAAGTATCTAACAAGTCCTCATCAGCAACAAAGAATAAGAAAACTACCAAAACCGCTCCCAAAAAGAATAGTAAGAAATAATCATTGATAAAAATAAATATCCACTAGCTGGGCCAGTGGATATTTATTATACAACAAAAAACACGAAGAATTGTTGATACGCTGTTCCTCGTGTTTTTCTTTTTATACAAAAATTATTAATCGCTAGTGCGTTCGGAAGGAACTTTGATAATGCGTTTCTTCCATAGCCATGGAGTTTGGCAGTATTTACCGCAAAGTGCAAGTATTGCCATGATAACTATTGTGAATACGCAAGTACAAGCAAGTCCTGCTCCAACTGCACATGCTAATATTGATATTAGAGATAGTGCACCTGTGACTGTTGTAATAGTTGGTAGCAAGAAATATTGACCAACAAGCAGTGCTGCAAGTATTTCCATAATGTTAAGCTCAAGGCCTTCGTTGGCATGTAGTCTAACGAAACGATTCTTCCTGCGGAATAGTAGAGGGATGAAGAATAGTATATATGCCATCCATGCAACCCATCTTCCAGCGATAATTTCCATCTTGTCAAGATCAATTTTCTCGGCTCTACGACTAGTTTTGACTGGTTTGATATCTTGACCAAGCTTGTCTGTATTAATATTAACAATCTGTTCGCTTGCGTCCTGAAGTGTTGCCATTTCTGGAGTGAATAGGCTATTGTCTGCCTGAAGTTCGTTGGCGATATCCTCTTGGGTAGGAGTGCCATCTTCGTTATTAGGGTCGTAATTAGATATATAGTCTAGTTCTTCCTTAGGTTCTTCGGCTTGTTTGGCAGCCTCTTCCTCAGCAATTCTTACACTAGGATCACGAGCAACAACTCTATCAAGAAGTGTATCTGACTGGATAACTTCGGCATGGCCTACAGTAGCTCCTGCAGTCTCCTCTATAGGGGATTCTTCAACGGCTACTTCTTCCTCTTTAGGGGTATCCTCGACTGGTTTGTCGTTATAGTCTTGGTACTCGATATAGTCATCATTGTATACTGGTGTGAATACCGCATTATCGGTAGGCGTAAAAGTATCAACAAGGGTGCTGTTGCCGTACTTATCTCTAAGAGCGGCTTCTTTGATCTTCTCCTCGTTAATTTGTTTGAGTGCATTAAGTTTCTTGATTACTTCGTTATCGATTGTAAGAGTGTAATTAGATTGATCGATAGGTTTGCCAGTAATGTTATCTATAATTGTGTAATTACGGGTATCTACTGGCATGTCACGAAGCGTCATCTTCTCTTCTGATTCCATTTTCCTTCACCTTAATATGTTATATTTTTATGCACACGAAATTATAGTGTAGCAGAAATTGTTACCTCTTCTGGTTGTGTATCGGTTGTATTATCTCCGTTATCTGACTTTGCTTCGGACACAATACGGTCGATAATGCTATCTACTCGTTCTTGAGTAAGGTTCTTCTCGCAGAATTCATCTACGTAATTAAATACTTTGCTAGTAATTAGAGAGCTTTCTACGGCATCATATACAGGTTCGCCAATTCCAGGAACTTGAGCTACTAAGCTACAAACAGCTAGCATTGCTACTACTGTAATAGCACCTTTAACAAGACCGAATACCATACCTAGTACTCTATTGATACCACTAAGTGTGGAGCTCTTGCTAACAACTGCCTCGAATATCTTGGCTAGTATAAATACTAGTAATTTGATTGCAAAGAATAGGATGATTACTGTACAGATCCATACGCAGAACTTGGCAACCTCGTTATTATTAAGTTCTATCTTAAAGAAAGTAATCTTGCCACCTTTGTCTGCCGTTGCAGCATCTATCTTGTCAAGGACAAATTGCTCGAAATTAAATATTTTGTTAATTAGATTAGCAACGTACTTAGCTGTGAATACCGAGATAACTAACGCAAGTCCGGTACCGATAAGACTAAGAACGCTATCAAACAATCCTTTGCCAATACCAATTAGTACAAAAACCAAGATTGTTACTATTAAAATGCCGTCAACAACATAACCCCACATAAGAAGTTCTCCTATTTTTCATTATATTATTTTGCCTAAAATAATATTTAATATTACTAATAGACAGTTATACATATACACCTATAATATCATATAACAAAAAATTTGTCATTTAATGAGAGGTGTTTTTTGGAAATTTTTTAATTATTTTTTTATAACTATGTGATTTGGTTACTATTAAATATTAATACAAAAACCGAGAGTCTTATTGCATTATATGATTGCTTGCGTTTATTTGATGTTTTAATTGCAAAAATATGGGTAAAAATCATAAGTAAATATGCGTTGGTTATTTTGAAAAGATTTGTATGTAATTTTCATCAAAGCTAATCGGAAATAATTGGCTTAGTTAAGGGATTAATGTTTTATGGACGGTGTTAATATGACGTATGGAACTAGTGGGGCAGAATTAATGCAATTTGGATACGATCTTATGTGTAAATTAGAGGGCAAGGGCGAGCCTGTTTTTCTTTGTATTGGTAGTGACAAGTGGGTGTGTGATAGCATGGCAGTAATTGTTGCTGAGATCTTGAAAAAAGAGTACTCTCTTGATTGTTATATTTACGGTGGGATTGATTACAATATTACTGCAGACAACTTAAGTGAAGCGGTAGCTTATATCGAAACAGTGCACGCCAATTCTACAATAGTTGTTATTGATGCTGGTGTGGGTGAGGATGTCGGCAAGGTTAAATTAATCGGGGGCTGTTATCCCGGTATGGGTAAGTGCCTACCTATAAGAGAGGTGGGCGTGATATCAATACTTGGAGTTGTTGAGAGAGGCGGGAGAGATTTTCGCCTAGGTACGACAAGGCTTGGATGTGTGGTTTCGCTAAGCAGATTTATAGCTAAGGGGTGTTATCTTGCCGTGAGCAAATTAAAAAGCAAAGTGCAAGACAAAATTTGTTAATTTTCGTCAAATATAAATAGATAAATATAATTAAAATAAAAATATAATCAAAAAAAAGTTGTTTTTTTGTGTTGGAATATGTTATTATATATGTGCTAAACTTATGGCAAAATATGTAAAAGGGTGCAAATTAGTAATTGCACTTGGAGGTAAAAATTGAACAAGAAGAGTAATAGACTAAGAAATATTGGCATTATTATTGCGTTTATAATGATATTCGGAATAATAATGTATTTCGGAACCAAGGGTGATGTTGGCGAATATCTTGCTATATCTCAAGCTCAAGAATTGGTTGAGTATGGTAAGTATACCAGCGAAGAAGTTGGCGAAGATGACAAATTGATAGAAGTTCCTACCGGATACGCAACTCATATCTATGTTGTTGGCGGTAATGGATATATTAAAGTAGAGAATACTGGTGTTGAAGGCAAAGCGTTCCCAAAGTTTGCCGATTACCACTTTACTTATAACAACACTAATGATGACTTGGCTTTCGTTGAGATATTCAATCGCAAGGTTGATGCGGCCAAGAATAACAAGTCAACAATCGAATACAATGGCACAACTTATGAGGTGTCTGCTGATTACGCTAATCTTAATAGAATAGTTTACATCAAGGCCAATCCTACAACAAGTTTGCTAGAAGAGATTGTTCCTTATGTTATTATGATCGTTGTAACTTGCATGATAGGTTTCATATTATTTAAGTTATTTGCAGGTAAGAGTGGGGGCGGCAATCCATTTACTCGTAATAGAGCAAGGATGGTTGAACGTTGCTCGGTTAAGTTTGCTGATATTGCTGGTGCAGAAGAAGAGAAGGAAGAGACCAAAGAGATTGTAGAGTTCCTCAAAGATCCAGCAAGATTCAAGGCTCTAGGTGCAAGAATTCCTAAGGGAATATTACTTGTAGGTAATCCTGGTACTGGTAAAACACTTCTTGCCAAGGCTGTTGCGGGCGAAAGCAATGTTCCGTTCTTCAGTATCTCAGGTAGTGATTTCGTAGAACTATATGTTGGTGTTGGTGCTAGCAGAGTAAGAGATTTGTTCGAAACTGCCAAGAAGAACGCTCCATGTATTGTATTCATTGACGAGATTGATGCTGTAGGTAGACAGAGAGGTGCTGGTCTTGGTGGCGGAAATGACGAAAGAGAACAGACTCTTAACCAATTGCTAGTAGAAATGGATGGATTTGATAGCAACCAAGGAATTATTATACTTGCTGCTACCAATAGAGCTGATGTATTAGACCCAGCACTACTTAGACCAGGTAGATTTGATAGACAGATATATGTAAACGTACCAGATGTTAAGGGCAGAGAAGGTATTATCCGTATCCATGCTAAGAACAAGCCAATCGAAGAAGGCGTGGACTTTAAGGATATTGCTAGACTTACTAGTGGATTTACTGGTGCAGATATTGAGAACTTCCTTAACGAAGCCGCAATTCTTGCTGCTCGTGATGGAAGACTCACAATTACAATGGAAGATATTACTGAGGGTATTAACAAAGTCCTTATGGGACCTCAGAAGAAATCTAGACTTGTTACCGAAAATGATAAGAAATTAACCGCATACCACGAGAGTGGCCATGCAATTATAGCTAAGTTCCTTGATTGTGGAGATACTGTTCATGAGGTATCAATAATTCCTAGAGGCATGGCTGGCGGATATACTAACATCCGACCAAGTGATGATGATAGTCATTATAGCTATAACAAATTATGTAATCGTATATGTATGATGATGGGTGGAAGGCTAGCAGAAGATATTGTATTTGGCGATATCACCGCTGGTGCTAGCTCGGATATCCAGAGAGCTACCGAACTTGCTCGCAAGATGGTTGTTGAGTGGGGTATGAGCGAGAAACTAGGATTTATGAGTTTTGGCTCAAATAACGAAGTATTCATTGGTAGAGATTATCAAGTTAAGAATCAATATAGCGAGGCAACTGCCAAGATTATTGATGACGAAGTTAAGGCAATAATTGATAAATGTTATGCTAAGGCTAAGAAGTTGCTCGAAGGCAAACGAGAGTTGTTAGACAGGATGAGTGCTTTGTTGCTTACTGAGGAAACAATATATGCCGAAGAAGTGGACGAGCTTATTGCTGGCAAGGACAGTGCAGAGATAAGCAAGCGTCTACACGATAAGGCCGAGAAGCGTAAAGAGAAGGAAGAGCAAATTCGCAAAGAGCAAGAATTGCTCCAGAAACAGAAGATGCAAGAACTTAAGGTAAAGGCTGCTGAGGCTCTTAAGAACGCGGGCGTTCTTAATGAAGAAGAGTACAAGAAACTTAGAGAAGATTACGACAATATCACTAAGGAAAGAGAGCAGTACCTTAAAGAACTTAAGGAAGAGGCTAAGGCAGAAGAAAGCCAAGATAATGCTAGTCAGGAAACTGAATCTAAAGTGGAAGTTACCGAAGAGCCAACCAAAGCACCAGCTAAGAGTCCAGCTAAGAGGGCTGCTGCAAAAAGTTCTGCTAAGAAAACAACTAGCAAGGCAGCATCCAAGTCAACTAAGCCTAAGACTACTAGAAAATCGGCTAGTAAAGAAGAGAAATCTGACAAAGAATAAAAAAATGGTTGACAATAGGTTAAATTTCATTTAACATACAATATAGGTTATTTATTATTTAACTAAATTACAAATATATTATTAAGGATAAAATTATGAATTCAAAAATAGCAAAAAGAGTTATATCAATAACAGTAATTGCATTAGTAGCTGCACTTATCATTACTACTATTGTGCTGGCGATTGTTCCTAAGAAAATGCAAAACGTTATTGGCGACAATTATATTATGGTTAGAGCATATGTTGATGGCACTGAGGTTAACAAGTATCTTAAGAATTCTGATGAATTCAAGAAGATATCAGAGCTTCATGAGGAGAGTCTAGAAGATAGTCTTCTAAGTGCAATCTTCCAAGGTTCAGGAAAGTTTGATGTTAAGGTTAAGACAGCTGATTATAGTAATGTTTTGTCAAGCGTTGCAGAAGTTGCTGGCACTAATGTTCTTGTATTCGAATTCCCAAGCCAAGATGATGGCAAACAGATCTTCCAGACACTTGAGGTTAATGGAGAGGTTTACAAAGATAGCAATTCTCTTAACGAGAGTACAGTTGAGTACGATATGATTGTTATGCCACTTGTAGATTCTGACAACTATGATCTTTGTACTATTTACCTAGCTAACAGTGTAACTAAGGTAAGCTCTTACAAAGTAGAGTTCTTTGCTCATCAGTCAGAGCTATACGATTATGTTGCAAGTCTTGCAGAGAAAGTTGCGAAATAATTGCGATTAACTAATCATGTATTAATGGAGTGTAGGCGAAAGATTAATTTCGCTTGCACTCTTTTTGAATAAGGTGTAATGAGGGTGTGTATGGCAAAAAGAAAAGTAAGTGGTGTTGCTCGAGTGTATATTAGAACAACACCATTTGAAGTAGAAAAAGAGCAGATATTCCCGCAATCTAGACAGGCTGAAATATCGGCTTGTTCTAGCGAGAAAGTTCGACTCGAGAAGTACTATGTATGGAAGTTATTAGAAGTTGCGATATCCGATTATTTGGGGATTGATATAACAGAAGTTAACTTTGACAAAGTGGGGAGAAAGTGGATCTGCGACAAGTGCTACTTCTCGCTATCGCATAGCAATAACGTTGTAGCAGTTGGCATATCTAAGTATCCAATAGGCGTGGATATCCAGATTAAACATGATATTAGAGATATCTCGTCCAAGATAATTACCTGCCCAGAAGAGAAGGGGGATCTGCTAGAACTATGGAGCATGAAAGAGGCGATTTTCAAAGCTAGCAATCAAGAAGATTTCGTGCCCGCAAATATAAACACAATAGGCGAAGATGTCTGTTGCGAAACTCTTATGATTGATGGCAGCGAATACGTCTTAAGTGTGGCTAGTCGTAATAGGGCTTATAAGCAGATTAGATGGGATATTTAGCACTTTATTTTAGATAGAATCATCTCAAAATTATAGGGTTTGTAGAGTTGTAACTATTAAATCCTATAATTTTTTTGATGTAAAATTGCCTAAAATTAGTAGATTATATATATTGTATAAATAAAATTCTATAAATACTGTTGACATTTAGGAATTTTTTTATTATACTAAATAAGCAAAAATATGTTTGCAAGAAATAATTTTCGGAAAAACTCTTTTGCTATTGCATTAGATTTTCACATAAAACATTAAAAAAGGACGGAATCAACGATATGAAAAGAACTTATCAACCAAAGAAAAGACAAAGAAGCAAAGTTCACGGCTTCAGAGCAAGAATGAAGACTAAGGGCGGAAAGAAAGTTATTAAGAACAGAAGAAATCGTGGTAGAGCTAAGCTTTCTGCATAAGTAGTATTTTAATAGTTTTTCCATGTCTATAAAAATAGTGTTTTTTATAGACATTTTGTTTAAATAAGGTAGGAGGGGATATGCTTAAGGCAGATAATAAACTTCGCAAGCGTAAGGAATTTGCTTATCTATATAACAACGGAACTGCCAAGCATACAGCGAGTCTTACACTTGTATATTTACCAACTCGTAATCGTAAATTAAAGATTGGATTCTCTATATCCAAGAAGGTTGGCAAAGCTCATACTCGCAATCTAATCAAGCGAAGACTTAGAGTAATAGTTGGCGAGATTGTGCCAAGATTGCCTGATAATTATAATATGGTTCTTATCTGCAAGGTGGGAGCGGAGGCTCTAAGCTATGCAGATCTTAGGGCTCAGGCCAATCAAGTATTTGCCAAGACGGGGCTACTTAAATAATGTGGCATAAGTTGGTTAATATTGTAACTCTACCTATCAAAGGATTACTTATATTACTTATCAAATTATATCAGTGGTGTATTAGTCCGCTACTACCTAAGACTTGTAGATTTTATCCATCATGCAGTAAGTATATGATACTTGCAATCAAGGAGTGGGGAGTGTTGCGAGGATTGTGGTTGGGGACTAAGAGAATATTTCGTTGCAGACCAGGCGGTAAGTGTGGCGAAGACTTTGTACCACTTAATATTAAAGGAGAATTGAAATGGATTTATTAGCCATCACGCTGTCACAGCCAAAAGGGTTATGGCAGTCGATAATATTTGGCATGGAAAATGCACTTGGTAACTATGCATTAGCATTGATACTAGTTACAATTATTATTAAATTTGTAATGGTGCCATTTGACTTTGTTAATAAGTATACTAGCAAGAAGAGCTCTCGTAAGCAAGCTGAGATGAAGCCTGATCTAGACAAGATTAATGCTAAGTATGCAGATGATAAGAATATGCTTAACCAGAAGACAATGGAAGTATACAAGCAACATAACTTTAATATTATGGGCACTTGTCTTGGTATGTTGGCGTATATGATATGTACAATGGTTGTGTTCTGGACATTGTTCGGAGCGCTTAATAGTATATCTGCGTATAAGATAGGTGATCAGTTCCTTCAGGTGCGTAGCGAGTATTATAGTGCTTATGGTGTTAATGTGTCTGAGCTTACTGAAGATCAAGATGCATACGAGGTATATAAGTCGGCACTTTCTAGCATGACAGAGGAGCAGAAGACTGCTGCTCTTGCTGATGCTAATGGCAAGGCTCTTAAGAAATATGACGAAACCAAGACCAGCTTCCTATGGATAGAGAATATTTGGTTACCAGATAACACAACTAAGCCAGTTATGAAATACAAGGATTTCATTGACAAATCTGTATTGACTGAAGATGATATTAGCGAAGAAGAGTATACTCTAATAATGACTAATATTAGAGAAGAGCAGAGAGGCAACAACGGATACTTCGTACTTGCACTTCTTGCTGCTGGAGTTAACTTCTTATCTACATTTATTAATGGATTAATATCCAAGCACAAAGCAATTAAGAAAGGCATTGATCCTAAATTGATGTCTAATAGTTCTAATAAGAGCATGATGATAATAATGCCTATAATCATGGGTGTATTTACGTTATTCTACAATGCGGCATTTGGTCTATATATCGTGTCGGGAGCAATCATAGCACTTATTACAGGCCCATTGGTTACATTATTTGTAGATATGTTAGAACTTGATGCTATTAAGAAACAAGAAGATAAAACAATCGCTAAGTATGATAGAAGAAGGAAGTAATTATGAGAAATATTGAAGTAACAAGCAAGACTGTAGATCAGGCAATCGAGAAAGGCCTTCAGATGTTAGGTGTTAATAGAGAAGATGTCGAAGTTAAGGTAATCTCCGAAGGTAGTATGCTCAAGAAGGCTGTTGTTGAGATATATACATTTGCATCTCAAGAAGAAAGAGAAGAATATCTTAAGAACAACAAGGCTAGCAATGAAGTAAAGTTAGTTAAGACAGAATCGGAAGACGAAATAGTAGATATCCCTACCGAAAATGTTGAGGAAGTATCTGCTGTTGTTATTGAGTTCCTCGAAGGACTGCTAGCCAAGATGGAGATTGAGGCTAGTGTTAGCAGAGGAATCCGTAATGGTGATATAATATTTAAGGTTAACGGCGAGAGCGTTAATAACTTAATTGGTTACCATGGTGAAACTCTAGAGGCTGTTCAGTACATTGTTAATACAATTGTTAGAGAGAAAGTTCCTGCATATCGCAAGAAGATATATATTGATGTTGAGAACTATCGTCGTAAGCGTCAAGAAACTGTAGAGCAGATTGCAGAGAAAATTGCCAAAAAAGTTCTTACAACTAAGCGTTCTATCAAGCTCGAGCCAATGAATTCTTTCGAGAGAAAGGCAATTCACTATGCTCTTAGTAACATAGAGCATATTGGTACTCACTCAGAGGGTGTAGAGCCTAATAGATGTCTTGTTATTGACTATATAGATTAATATTAACTAAGGTTACAAGTATGATGCTTGTAATCTTTTTTTTCGTAACTATATATATTTATTTGAAAAGTGCGGGGTTGTATGGTATACTAGATAAGTGAGGATATTGGGAGATTTTTTGGATACCAATAACTCATAATGTAATAGAAAAATGAAGGAAAATTATATGGACATTGCTAAACAACTTAGTATGGAAATGGGACTATCTCTTAACCATACAAACAACATTATCTCACTACTTGATGAGGGCTGCACTATACCATTTATTGCAAGATATCGTAAGGAACTTACTGGTAGTTGTGATGACCAAACACTAAGAACTTTTGATGATAGACTTAAGTATCTAAGAAATCTTACTAAGCGTAAAGAAGAGGTTGCCAACCTTATTAGCGAGCAGGGCAATATGACAGAGGAGATCGAGAAGGCTCTTGCTGATGCTGTAACTTTGACAGAAGTTGAGGATATATACAGACCATTTAGACCTAAGCGTAAGACTAGGGCGTCTGTGGCTATTGCCAAGGGATTACAACCACTTGCAGACAAGATATTGGAGCAGAAGCCATTTGATCTAATGGCTGAGGCTGAGAAATATATAGACGAAGAGAAAGGCGTTAAGACTGCTAATGAGGCATTGCAGGGTGCTAAGGATATTATTGCAGAAATGATATCTGATAACGCTGCTCTTCGTAAAGAACTTAGAGAGGCTCTTGTTAATAAAGGATTCGTTAAATGTAAGTTTGACGAAACCAAAGAAAACGCATTTACTTACGAGATGTACAAAGACTATAATTCGGATATCAAGAAGATGCCATCACATAGAATTCTTGCTATCAATAGAGGCGAGAAGGAAGATATCCTTAAAGTATCGCTTACTCTTAACGAAGAAATTGCTCATGGCATGGTAGAGGGCAAAATTATCAAGAAAAATAGCCCATTTGAAGAATTACTTAAGGAAGTATGCCTTGATAGTTACGACAGACTAATATTCCCTAGTATCGAGCGTGAAGTACGTAACGAACTAACCGACAAGGCTAACGAACAGGCTATTAAGATGTTTGAGGTTAATCTAAAGCCACTTCTTATGCAACCACCACTTCGTAACAAGGTAATCCTAGGCCTTGACCCTGCGTATCGTACAGGTTGTAAGATAGCTGTAATTGATAGTAGTGGTAAGGTGCTTGATACTGCGGTTGTATATCCTACTCCTCCTCAGAACAAGATTGAGGAAGCTACTGCTACTCTTACTCAGTTAATCCGTAAGCATGATGTAGATGTAATATCTATTGGTAACGGTACAGCTACTAAGGAGAGCGAAATATTCGTTGCCAATCTAATCAAAGATCTTAATCGACCAGTTACTTATGCGGTAGTTAACGAGGCTGGTGCATCTGTATATAGTGCTAGTAAGCTAGGTGCTGCGGAGTTCCCTAACTTTGATGTAGCGTTAAGAAGTGCGGTGTCTATAGCAAGGCGTTTACAAGATCCTCTAGCGGAACTTATTAAGATTGATGTTAAGTCAATTGGTGTTGGACAATATCAGCATGATATGCCTCAGAATAGGTTGACAGAGGTATTGGATGGTGTTGTAGAGAACTGCGTTAATACAGTTGGTGTTGATGTTAATACGGCAAGTCCAAGCCTACTAAGCTTTGTTGCTGGACTTAACTCGGCAGTTGCAAAAAATATTGAGAAGTATCGTAGCGAGAAGGGCGAATTCGCTACTCGTGAAGAGCTTAAGAAAGTGCCTAAATTAGGCGATAAGGCATACGAGCAGTGCGCGGGATTCTTGCGTATTGTAGGTGGCAAGAATATACTAGACAATACAGGTGTCCACCCAGAGAGCTACAATGTTGCACATAAGTTGCTAGAGTACTTTAAGCTTAATATAGCTGATGTTAAGGAAGACAATCTTCAACTTCTCCCTAAGATGTTAGAGAAGGAAGGCGTAGACAAGGTAGCAGAGAAGTTGGGTGTAGGTGTACCAACACTTGTAGATATTGCTAATGAACTTGCTAAGCCTGGTAGAGATGTTCGTGACGATCTTCCTAAGCCAGTACTAAAGAGTGCATTACTTGGTATTGAGAATCTTAAGGAAGGCATGGTTATGACCGGAGTTGTTAGAAATGTTATCGACTTTGGTGTATTTGTAGATATATCTGTTCACCAAGATGGACTAGTGCATATTAGCGAAATTAGCAAAGATTACATCAAACATCCAAGCGAGGTACTCAAGGTTGGAGATGTAGTTAAAGTAAAAGTAATTGGCGTGGATATCGCCAAGAAACGTATAAGCCTTACTATTAAAGGCGCGGTTGACGACGAGATAACCGAAGGATAATAGTTATTAATTTATAAGTAAAGTATAAGTATGGATCAGAAAGAGCATAGTGGACATAGAAAGCGACTAAGAGAAAGAGTTCGCAGTGTAGGAATTGAGCATTGGCAAGGATATCAAGTGCTAGAGTATGCACTAACTTTTGTTATGCCATACAAAGACACTAACGTAATTGCTCATAGGTTAATTAATAAATACGAAACTTTCGCTGCTGTTCTTGAGGCGGATGAAGATGAGCTTGCTCAAGTAGATGGAGTAGGAGAAGTTACCGCACATTTCTTGAGCAATCTTAAGAATATCTTTCATTATTACGAGAAGGATAGAATTGTTAAGAACATTACTGTCATCAGTCCTAATGCTGTACATGAGTTTGTTAGATACCTGTTTAAGGGTAAACTAGTGGAACAATTGTATCTTGTGTGTATATCGCCTAAGAATCAGATACTATCGGTAGACAAGATTGCCGAAGGTACTAGTTCGGAAGCCACTATTAATATGAGATTTATGCTCGAGAGAATATTCCGTACCAAGGTTAATAGTGTGGTAATAGCACATAATCATCCTAAGGGAGATGTTACACCTTCTGATAGTGATCACAGATTTACCAAAGCATTGATTACTAATCTTGGTATTAACAGCTGTCATTTACTGGATCACATTATAATAGGCGAGGATGATAACGAATATTATAGTTATCGTCAATCGGGTATGCTAGATAAATTCAAGGAAGAGGTCGCAAGCATTGTAGACTTCAAGAGCATTGCTCAGCCACCTGCCAGATACGAGGTGGATTAGATATGATTAAGAACGATAATGGATTTGTGTGTCAGCACTGCGGAAAGACCGTTGAGCCTCTTAGGTATACGAGTCGTGATCATTGTCCTTATTGCATTTACTCTATACATATTGACAATATCCCTGGAGATAGAGCCAATAAGTGTTTGGGATTATTAAAACCAATCTCAGTTGAGCCTAATAGCAAAAAAGGTTATATAATCACATATAAGTGTGAGAAATGCGGAGAGGTCAAACGCAACAAGAGTGCGGATGATGATGACTTTGATATGCTACTTAAGATTCAGCGAGATAACGCTAATGGAATTAATTAAATAGTAAAAAGCAACACGTTATATTGTGTTGCTTTTTGTGTTTATATTGACTTGAGAGAAATTAAATTAAGACTATCCACTAGTGGTGTGTGGATAGTCTTGGCAAGTCGCGTGGTTAAGTATTTTTTGTTATCATCAGGGAAAATTGTAATAGCATTGTTATTAGATAGTACACATCCAAGAAAGTTAGCTCCACTAGATATTCCAACGCCTAAGCCAAGCTCTTTGCAGAGTTTCTGGCTCATTGCTATTGCGTCATCATCTGTTATGGGTATTATATTATCAACGAGTTTACTTGAGTAGAGTTCTGGTAATATTTCGTCAGAAAGCCCTTGTAATTCATGGTGGCTATATGGTGGAGCGGATGTTAGTATGCGTGCATTATATGGCTCAATGGCAATTGTAGATATGCCAGCTTCGCGAAGTATACAACTTACTCCGCTAAGTGTTCCGCTAGTACCAACTCCTGCTACGAAGCTTGTATAGTCTGGAGTAACAAGCTTTAGGATTTCGTTAGCGGTTGTGGTAGAGTGTGTCTTCGTGTTGCTGGGGTTGCTAAATTGGCGAGTACAATAATAACCTTGCTCGACAAGTTTATCGCATAACGCAAATGCTTCAGCAAAGTCTTTGGTTTCGATCAACCTTGCTCCATACATCTTGATTAGCTCTTTGCGTTCTTGGCTCATAGATCTTGGCATGATGATGGTAATGTTAAGTCCTAGGTACGCTGAAATTGCGGATAGAGATATCCCCATATTGCCACTTGATACCTCAACGATATTGGTCTTGCTGTCAACCTTGCCTGATGCGATTGCATCTTTTATGATTTGGTACGCAACTCTATCCTTGATGCTGCCAGATAAATTATACCACTCGCATTTGGCAAGAGTTTTGCGAGTATCACCATTATATTCGTATGTTATCTCGACTAATGGTGTATTGCCAATTAGGCGATCTAGATCTTCAATATTTCTCATGATAATATATATGTTGCATTTTCTCTGGTTGACACTATATAAAAAACACTATCCTATAGTAAGAGGATAGCGTAGATTAGAGGGGGTATTGTTAATTCCCTTTCATGTATTGTTTTATTTCGTTAACGAGTTTTAAGTAATCGGTATGCTGAACGATAAATCCTGCTTCGCCCTTATGTCCACCACCGCCAAATAACTCGGCTATAACGTTGGCGTTCTTGGTTAGATTACTCATTACTTTGCCAACTATATGATCGCTCTCTAGTATAAATATCACGAAGGTATCAATGCTATCTATCTTGCGGAGCTCTTCCGAAATAGATTTGGTTATTTGCAGATGTGTGAGCTCGCTAAGTTGAGGTAAGGATTTGTCAATTACAAGATAGTGTAGTTTGTCTTCCAATTTGATTTGACTAACAAGATAAGCAAGGGCTTGTAGCTCGTATAGGCTACGTTTGGATATTGTATTGCGGATAATGTTCTCGTAATTGATTCCTTTGTTAATTAGCCATTGAGCTATTTGCATTGTGGTACTAGATATTCTGCGAGAGAATCCACTTGTATCAGTTAATATGCCTGCATATAATGTTGATGCAATTGGCTGGTCGATATATTCTCTACCAAATTTGCAGATTAAATTATATATTATTTCGCAGGTGGAACTTACCGAAGAATCGCTAATCACGAAGTCTGCATTAGTAAAGTTGCCTTGGTGGTGGTCGATATTAATGGTAAAGTCTGCTGACGAATATAGAGATTCGTATACACCTAATCGAGATGTTTCGTTGAGGTCAAGAGCAACCAAAGTATATGGAGAGGTAATGTTGTCTACATTATTAATTACTAAGTGAGAGTTGTCGTGTACTTCTAACAAGTCTTGATTCTTGCTCTCAAGTAAGACATACACTTCTTTGCCCATCTTCTCAAGTAGTCTACCCATAGCAAGACAAGAGCCAATGCTATCGTGATCGGGGTTGACGTGTCCTGCTAGATATATTGGTGTAGTAATATTGCGTAGAATATTTTTTAGTTCTTTTAGTTTTTCCAATGTAGTAATATCCTTGTTGTATTATTTCTATCTGAATATTGCGTGCTGGCAATAATTCGACCTTACTAGTTTAGCACAAATACAAGTAAATCTCAAAATTATTGTGCGTGTGATAAAAAGAAATTATCTTTTTTCGACAAATCTATGCTACAAAATAAGTCAAAAACATATGTAAATTGCTTGGTTTTTTGCACTTAATATTGTAAAATATTGGTAGAGATGTTTAAATCCCTTAACTTGGCATGATTTATTATTATTTGAGTTGCCAACAATGGGCATTTATATCAACTTTTAAGGAGAAAACTAATGGGACTATTTAGAAAAATATTTAAATCTGAAAATGATAGAAATATAGCTAAACTCGAAAAAATCGCTGCTAAAGTCGAAGAACTTAGCGACAAATATAGAGTAATGACAGACGAAGAGCTTAAGGAAACAACATTTATTCTTAAGAATCGTCTTCGTGATGGAGAGAAGCCAATCGATATATTGCCAGATGCATATGCGTGCGTTAGAGAGGCGAGTACAAGAGTAATTGGTAAGAGACATTATCACGTACAGATACTTGGTGGTATTGCTCTTTTCCAAGGCCGTATTGCCGAGATGAAAACTGGTGAAGGTAAAACTCTTATGGAAACGCTACCAGCGTACCTTGTGGCTCTTGAAGGCAAAGGTTGTCATATCGTAACAGTTAACGAATATCTATCTGCTCGTGACGCTGATTGGATGGGTAAGATATTTAAGTTCTTAGGACTTACTGTAGGTATTAGTACACATGATATGAATCCTGCTCAGAAGAAGGTTGCATATGATTGTGATATCACTTATAGTACTAATAACGAACTTGGATTTGACTACCTAAGAGATAACATGGTTATGAGACCTGAGGATAGGGTTGCTCGTGGATACCATTTTGCTATTATTGATGAGGTTGACTCAATCCTAATTGACGAGGCAAGAACTCCGCTTATTATTTCTGGCAAAGGCATGAAGAGTAGCGAGGAGTACAAGAAAGCTGCAAGATTTGCAAAAACTCTTAAAGAGTCGGATTACGAAATTGAAGAGAAAGAGCGTGCTATACGACTAATCGAGAGTGGTATTGCCAAGGCAGAGAAATTCTATAATATCGAGAACCTTGGTGATGTGCAACATATCGAGCTTAACCATTACATTAACAATGCACTTAAGGCTCAGTACATCATGCACAAAGATAATAATTATATTATCAAAGATGGTGAGATTGTTATCGTTGACGAATTTACTGGTCGTCTTATGGATGGTAGAAAGTACAGCAATGGTCTTCACCAAGCAATCGAGGCTAAGGAAGGATTGGAGGTAAGAGATGAGAACAAGACTCTTGCAACTATTACTTTCCAGAATTTCTTCCGTATATATGATAAGATATCTGGTATGACTGGTACTGCTAAGACAGAAGAAACAGAATTTAATAAGATCTACAATCTTGACGTTGTACAGATTCCAACTAACAAGCCTGTTCGCCGTGTTGACTGGACAGATGTAATATATCCAACTGAGGCTGCTAAGATTAACGCTATTGTGGAAGAGGTTAAGAAGGTTCATGCCGAGGGTAGACCAATTCTTGTAGGTACTGTAACTATCGAGAAGAGTGAGCTTATATCTAAGGAATTAACTAAGGCAAAAATTAAACACAATGTACTTAATGCCAAAAATCACGCAAAAGAAAGCCAAATTATAGCTCAGGCAGGAAGACTTGGTCAGGTAACAATTGCAACCAATATGGCTGGTCGTGGTACAGATATTATGTTGGGTGGCAACCCAGAGTTCCTTGCTAAGCAGAAGATGAAAGAGCTAGGATATAGTGATGAGCAGATTGAGTTCTCTACATCATACCTTCCTAGTGATAGCAAGGACATGGAGCTTGCTAGAGAGAAGTACAAGAAGTACTACAAAGAATTCGAGCAAGTAACAGACGACGAGAGAGGCAAGGTAATTTCTCTTGGTGGACTTCATATAATTGGTACAGAAAGACATGAGTCTAGACGTATAGATAATCAGCTTAGAGGTAGAGCAGGAAGACAAGGTGATCCGGGTAGTAGCGTATTCTATGTTAGTATGGAAGATGATCTAATGCGTAGATTTGGCGGAGAGAAGATGCAAGGACTTGTTAAGTTCTTTAAATTCTCTGACGATACTGCATTTACTCTTAAGTTCTTATCTAAGCAGATAGAAGCTGCTCAAAGACGTATAGAGGGATTCCATTTCTCTGCTAGACACACAGTCCTTAAGTTTGATGACGTTAATAACCAACAACGCAAAGAGATATATGCTGAGCGTAATAGAGTTATTGATGGTGCAGATGTGCATGACGAAATTATAGATATGATTAGAGACTTTGCAATAGACGCAGTGTATGATGCAATAGATGGCAAGGAGTCCTGGGAAGAGTGGGATATAGATAAGATTAATAGCAATCTTAACAATAGAGTTCTTCCTGCCGAAGCTAACTTCGTAACTGCAGATATGATCGAAGGCTTAGAGGCAGAAGAGCTAGGAACTAAGGTTGCAGACAAGGCGGTAGAGGTATACGAAGCTAAGTGCAAAGTTCTTAAGGATATCAACTTAGATTATCAGAGAATAGAGCGTGAGATATTGCTAAGAGTCGTAGATAGCTTGTGGCGTGATCATATCGACTTTATGGAGATACTTCGTGGCGAAATCGGTCTTCGTGCTTATGGTAACCATGATCCAATTATCGAATTCAAGAAAGAGAGCGGTCAGGCGTTTGAGCGTATGGTACTTAAGATGCGTGAAGAAACAGCTATGTTCCTTATCAATTTCCGTATTCAGATAGAGAAGAAAGTCCCTGTAAACTTCACTGTTAAGAAGCCAACCGAAGAGCAATTAAAGCAACTTCACGAAATGGCTCTTGCAAGAAAGAAACAAATTGACGAAGCTAAGAAGAAAGAGAAAGACCAAGCATCATCAGCTGAAGCAAAACCAGAAAAAGCTCCTGAAACTCCTGCTAATGCTGAGGCCAATGCAGAGCTAGACAAACTTATGAAAGCTCCTAGCAACATTGAAATGGTTACAAATTCTACCGAAAAAACCGAAGCTAAGAAGAAAGGTAAATTAGTAGGTAGAAATGATGCTTGTCCATGCGGTAGTGGCAAAAAGTACAAAAATTGTTGCGGTAAAGACACAAAATAGCCCTATAATCCGTAATTTTTAAAATATGAAAAATTGTTAAATTTGACATTGTTACAGCTAAATGACACCCAAAATCTAACTAGGGTGTCATTTTTTATATAAAGTCGTTTGATTTAATGTATGTTATATTTTGTATAAAGTATTGAAAATGCATTATTGATGTGATATTATATTGGTGATAGTTTTACTTGGAATAAGAAATTGGATTGGGGAGTTTATGAAAATAATTACAAGCAAGGGGATTTATGTACAGAAAAAAGATTTAGATTTAATCTTTAATGTAACAGATAATCAGAAAATTCCAAATATCATAATTGAAAAATATTCAGCAAATGCCAATATTGAAGATATAGGGTTTATATTTTTTGATGATAAAGATGTAATAAAATTTTTAAACAATTTTTCTTTTATAGTAAATTTTAATGATTTTATAAATTTAAACTTCGGTGAATTTACTGACTTTTATTTTGATGACTTGCAAAAATTAAGAAAAATGAGAGTTGATAATGATCAAAATAAATTTCTTCCAGAGAAAAAAGTATATAATAATTTTCTAGATGCTTGGTTAGATCAAATGAAATATTTTAATTATGTTCCCAATAAAGACGAAATAAAAAACTATACATTAGAAATGCAATTATTATATAATAAAGTAATAGATATTCTTGAAATACGTGCGTTTAATGGTGGCGTTTCTGGTCTGGAAGTTCCGGAAGAAGTTTTAAAACCTGTACGTTATAGTAAAAAACAACTGCAACGAATATATCATGAAGTTTTGAGCGGAGAATTGTCTTTTGAAGAATTAAAGCCTTATGAAAAGCAATTATATAGTATTTTTTCAAGAATAGATTATACTCCTGAAATATTAAATATTATTAGAAAAATAATGCTTATAAGTAGACATAACACAATTGATTTTATCAATGATGATTTATTGGATTTGATATTACATATTGAAGGCAAAAATAGCAAATTTGAGCAGTCTACGTGGTCTTTAATAGATTATTTGTATACAATTGGTTATAACAAATTTGAAAATTTTGATTCAAGAATAATGTTAGAAAATGATATAAAAATTATAAAAAACACTATTAATTTTTTGGCTGGTGCAAAACTAGACAATAAAGGTATTGATAAATTATCACAATATAATTATGTTCTGACTGAAATAATTAAAGTACTAAAAAGTTGCAATTATTCTTCATATAACTCACAACTTATAAAAGAAGTTGTGTCAAATATGGCGGCGTATATTTATTTGAATCCCAATGCGATAAATAATGATTTTGATTTTCTTGCATATGCATGTGAATACATAACTAATCATATCCCCGAAATATTAAAATTTATGGGATATGACGGGAAGAAAACGGATAGTCATAATGGGAATTTTGTAGATAATTTTAATCGTGCAAATAGCTTACTAATATATTTATATAATGAAAAGAACAAAAAAGATGTTTCCAATGAGAACCCAAAACTTGGTGACAAACTGCTGCCAAATTGCTTTGAACAATAATGATGTCAAAATTAAAATATTTATAGAATTTATATAAAACAATATTTATAAATTTATTTTAGAACATAAAATATTTTTAATTGCTTGTTTTGGGTTTTTGTGGTATATTTCATATAAAGTTGATATGTTAATTGCTGGATATATTAGTAAGGCATATATTGCAGAATATCCAAGATTTTTCGTTATTATTAATGTTAGAAAATGATTTGAAGATAATTTTGGAGTAGTAAAGTAAATATTTAAAGTACAACTATTGCTGAAACAAAAAAACTTGTATTAAATAACGGAGACAAGAAAATGGATAATAACAAAAAAGAAAATAATATTGGTCAAGTTGTAATATTAATCGGTATGGTAATATGTATTTTCTTTACCATGGTTGGTAGTATGTTTAAGATGCCAACGGTGATAGTTTCGGTGTTTGCGACAATTGGTTTTTTGATAGCGGTATTTGGTTTTGTCCTAACAATAATATTGCATCTTCCTAAGAATAATAATGCTACGCGTACATACGATAAAACTAAAATGGAACACAAGGATTGCGATATTGTTATTGGAGATGGTTGTTTACACGAAGATGTGGAAACTGGTAGCAAATATAAAGTTTGCAAGAATTGCGGACACAAAAATACAAAAGATATGAAGAGATGTTCGGTGTGCGGGCATAGGTTATAGGTTAAAAAAAGCTATGTTGATGGGTATTTTGATCAACATAGCTTTTTTTTGTGGATAGTATTATAAAGTAATCGGGTTATCTAATTATTGTAGATTCGAACCATTTCTCTTGGAATTCGGTGAGTGCTAGTATTGCGTCATTGGAGTAATCTCGACCATCTGCCATAACAACCAATTTGTCATCATTATCATTAAGTCGGTGGATAACTGCAATAACTCTACCTTGAAATGTATCTAGTGGCTTATGTTCGCCTAGTACGTATGCGTCTAGCTCTTCGCCATCTCCAGACATTGTCCCTTCGATATATCCATAATTAACAGGGTATACGAATCCGTGTTTCGGGTGAGTGCTTCCCATTGGTCTATCCATGGTAACTGTAACTATTTTACCTATGTAATCTTTGGAATCCATAATTATTATCTCCTTTTGGTGCAAATTAATCACCACCTATATTGCCTATTATATCATAAATCTAAATATCTTACTATTATTAAATGACTAAAAAAATTTTTAAAAGGGTATTGAAATTTGGATTTAAGTATGGTATAATGTGTACACAATGTAGTCCGAGTGGTGTTCGGATGATCAAGTTTTTAATTAGATTGGGGGATTAACATATGACAAAATTAAAATTGAGTAAGCAAAAGCCGGCAGTAAAAGAATTTGTGGTAAAACACGTTCTTAGACACTCATTAAGAGATGTGTATTTCTGTTACGATTGCAATGGTAAGATTACTGCTTATGAATATAGTCGTAATAACAAGAAGATTCGTAATATCGTTCCTGGATCTTCGCCAGAGGCAATCATAGACGAGTGCTTCTATGTAGACGATAGGGATGAGTGTGCCAAGGATTTGTTTGTGGATAAGTACGGATACGATCCAAAATATATAGATATTATGCGTGCAGATGTGGCTCTTGAGTCTTTCCATAAGAGAATTAGTCAAGAGGCAGAGGAAAAGGGTGTAGAATCTAAGAATTCGTTCCAAGAATATACCACTGAACTTGGTAAGTTAAAGTCTGTAAAGGCTAAGGTGGAATTCGTTGAGAATTATTTAGATACTATGAGATTTAGTTACGTTGATATTAAACCCCTTATGTTTGCTGTTAAGAAGGAAATGTGCAAAGAGCTTAAAATTATGAGAAAGATTGATGAGCAAGAGAATCAATCTGCTAACGAGATCTAATAGGAGGTTCGTATGGGCATTACCAGGATGGATCAAAGGATAAAAAGGTCTTTCGAAAAAGGCAAACTGCGTTATAGCAAAAAACCTATGTCGACGTACCAGAAGGCACAAGCTAATAACCTTCCACGCGGATTGAATACAGTGTACTTTTGTTATGATTGTAATGGCAAAGTCGAGGCATTTATATTAGGAAGGAACAGTCTGCAGAACTTAGATGATTGTCAGATATATGTATTCAATTCGTCTGATGGTTATATGGATGAGAACAAGTTCGAGGCTGCTATATCTACATTTGTTAAATTTTATGATATGGATCCTAACTTTATTGATATTTGCAGAGCGGATATGGCGTTGTCAGAGCTTAAAGATTACATTAATAGCAAGAAATTCAATGATTTTCGAATTGCAACAATTAACGCAAATGATAATAGAGAGAAGCAACAATACATAGCTAATTATGGGTCTAATAAGAAAGTTAATTATTATGATGTTAAGCCTATTATGACAGCTGTTAAAAACCGTTGGTGTGAGAAACTTAGATGCGAAAAGCTTGCATCTGAAACAGTATCTGAGAGCGAGATGTAATAATACTAAGCATGATGATAAAATCAATAAACAACCTAAAGAGTTGTATATGCGTACTAAATCTGATATTGTCAAGGTTGTAAGAAATTGGAAGAGATAGTATCTCTTCTTTTTTCTTTGTTGTGGATAATGTGATGCGGAAATTGTTGAAGGGGTGATTAATTGGTAGCGAATAACCAGAAAAACACTTGAAAAGTGTGTAAAATATGTGTTATACTTAGTACGTATAAATTGGAGATGAATTATGTTAATACTTAATGATCAGAAAGAAATACTTAGCAAAGTTGTCGGCAACTTGAAAATTGTTGCCGACTGTCTTTGATGTAGATAGTCTTAAAGTTAAGATAGAAGAGAAGAGGGAAGCTCTGCTTGATCCTAATGTGTATTCGACACCTAGTGTGGCTACCCAGCTAAACAAAGACCTTAAGGTTATGTCTGACAAGGTGGATAAATTAGACAAACTCGAAACAAGAGTAATGGACATGGCAGATTACATAGAGATGTGCGAGCTTGAGGGGGATGAGAGTATGGTGACAGACATTGACGATACTCTCAAAAGTCTTGAGTCGGATATTAACGAGCTATACCTTAATGTGTTGTTGTCGGGAGAGTACGACAACAACAATGCCATAATTAAGATTCATAGTGGTGCAGGTGGAACAGAGTCATGCGACTGGGCAAGTATGTTGCAACGTATGTACCAGATGTTTGTAGGTAAGCTTGGACTAAAGTGTAGTATACTAGATACTATAGATGGTGATGGCGCAGGGATAAAAAGCGTAACGCTTAAGGTTGATGGGGATAACGCATACGGATATTTGAAGAGTGAAATGGGCGTGCATAGATTGGTGAGGATTTCTCCTTTCGATAGCAACAAGCGTAGGCACACAAGCTTTGCATCTGTAGAGGTTATGCCAGAGCTATCTCAAGATGTTAGTGTGGATATTAGACAAGAAGATCTTAAGATTGACGTGTATCGTAGTGGTGGAGCTGGGGGTCAGCACGTTAATACTACAGATAGTGCGGTAAGGATTACACATCTTCCTACCGGTATTGTGGTTGCTTGTCAGAACGAAAGATCTCAGATTCAGAATAGGGAAACTGCTATGTCTATGTTGCGTGCCAAGCTTATTTCGATTGAGATTGAGAAGAAGATGAACGAGGCACTTGCACTTAAAGGGGATTCCAAGAAGATTGAGTGGGGTAGTCAGATTCGCAGCTACGTGTTCTGTCCTTATACTATGGTAAAAGATCACCGAACAGGTATGGAAACAAGTGATGTATACGGAGTTATGGATGGCAACCTAAAGGACTTTGTGTTCGAATTCCTAAAAGTAATTAATTAATATATAACATAAGAAAGAAGTGAATTATGTACAAAGATATTGTTAAACAAAAATTTAATGAGATAAGAAAAAACTATAAAAAACAAGATATACTTGTGCTTGGAATAGAAAGCAGTTGTGACGAAACTAGTATCGCTGTAGTTCGCAATGGTAGAGAGAGGCTAAGCAACGTTATTGCAACCCAGATAGATATCCATGCAAGATTTGGCGGAGTTGTTCCGGAGGTTGCTAGTCGTAATCATCTGCTTGCGTTAGACACTGTATTGGAAGAGGCTCTAACCAAGGCAAATGTAACGCTTGAGGATATTGATGCAATTGCTGTTACTTATGGGGCAGGGCTTGTTGGTGCGTTAATGGTAGGTGTAAGTTATGCCAAGGCGTTATCTTATGCTACTAACAAACCGCTTATTGCGGTTAATCATATCAAAGGTCATATTAGTGCTAATTATTTGACCTATCCAGAACTAAAGCCACCATTTGTATCCCTAATAGTTAGTGGTGGACATACCGCACTTGTTAAGGTTAACGATTATACTAAGAACACTTTGTTGGGATCAACAATAGATGATGCCGTCGGAGAGTGCTACGACAAAGTTGCAAAAACTCTAGGCTTAGGATATCCCGGTGGCATAGTTGTTGACAAAAAAGCACACGAAGGGGAGAATAACATTAAGTTTGTTAGTCATGAGATATTGCCTAATACATTTGACTTTAGCTTTAGCGGAATCAAGACTAGCATAATAAATTATGTACACAAGCTTAAGCAAGCTGGTAAGGAAATACCTGTAAATGATATATGTGCATCTATGCAGGCACAAGTTGTTGGCGAACTTGTTAACAAAAGTATTGGTGCTTGTAATAAGTGCAAGTCGAAAACTCTTGTTGTAGGAGGAGGCGTTTCTGCGAATTCTGCATTAAGGGAAGAATTGAGTAGAGCTGGCGAACAAAACGGCATAAAGGTGTATTTCCCAGAGATAAAATTGACAGGAGATAACGGTGCAATGATAGCCTCCGAAGGATACTTTATGGCAATCAACGGAGAAGGACTAGCAGGGCTAGATCTAACGCCTGCACCTAATATAAATCTTAAATGGGAGAGGCGTAAAGAAAAATTGTAGAACAAAAAAAGAACAACGTGCGGGAAATTAGCTAGTTGTTCTTTTTTTGTTTATTCTACTATATTGTCTTTGTTAAATAATGGAGAATCAAAAAATTCTTGTATGGTTATATCAAAGCCTTCGCATATCCAGTATAGTGTAATTAGTTTTACCGAACCGCTACGTTTCTTTTTGATAGATGTTAGAGTTGATTGAGGTACTCCACTATTCTTATACAAGTCGTATTTGGTCATATTCTTCTCTATACATAATTGTTCGATTCTTAAGATAACAGCGTCCGCCAACTTCATATTTTTATCTCCTTTTTATACTTGTAGTATATGAAAGTAATAAAAATATTTACTGCTAAGTTTAGCATTTGATTTGATTTTTATATTTTTATGCTATAATTAGCAGTATGAATAATAGGAAGTGTTGTTTTATTGGTCATAGGGATATAATCGAAGAAGGTATTGAGGAAAAGGTGTATGCGGCAATTATAAAAGAGGTTGAGTGTGGCTGTAACCAGTTTGTAATAGGTACGCATGGGGATTTCGATAATATAGCTTTGATGGCTTGTAGGCGTGTGCGAGATAGTTTTGTTGAGCTTGGTATTGAGGTTGTATTAACTAGTTTAACAATATTACAAAAAAATAAGCATGGATTATCTAAATACAGCAAATACGACGATGTAGATACAGTAATATATGATATAGAAGATGTACATTTCAAGCGACAGATAATTGTAAGTAATCATAAAATGATAGATCAATGTGATACAGCTATTTGCTATGTTGATGAGCATAGATGTCTAAGTGGAGCAGTTAGTTCTTTGAGATATGCAAAAAGAAAAGGATTAAAAGTTATTAATCTCTTTGAATAATATAAAATTTATTAGATGCTATTGATTTGATATAAAAAAGAACATCATAAAGTAAATGATGTTCTTTTTTTACAATATTAATAAATGTAATTATCTATTATTGATTGCGTCAATAGGTTTCTTACGAGCTATTCTAAATACAGGGATGAAGCTAGCAATGAAGGCAGATAGTACGCTTATTCCGAGCATTAATGCAAATTGTCTAATGCCAACAGATAAGAATACTAAGTCTAGACCTAAGTCTGCAACAACAACGTTGTTGATAATAATGCAAGTTGTAACTGTAGCAATTGATGCTAGTACAAAGTTGATACCTGCAATGATTAAGCTCTCGTTAAAGAAGATTCCGAATACATCTGAGCCTCTTGCGCCAAGTGCTCTAAGGATGCCAATTTCACGTTTCTTATACGAAATTGAAGTAGATATGAAGTTCATAAGTAGTAGGGAGGCAAATAATGCAATTCCTAGAGCAAACCATATAAGAATACTAGCAACTTGCTCGATTGTATTACCAAAGTTATCAAGCACTGATGTGGATCCATTTTGAACAGCGAATTTGATATTATCATCATTGTATTTTTCGCAAGAAGTTATGAAATCGCGGTGTGCTCTAACATTATCGCCAATGGATGCTATTACGTAATCGTAACCATATACTCTATCTTTGATATAAGTGTTTAAATATTCTTCAGAAATGTAACATGCTTCGTTGTCATACTCGTTGTATCCAACTACTGTAAATGTACATATTATAGGGGAGTCTTCATCGTTATATTCTTTAAGCGTGACTTTGCAACTACGTTCGGCGATCATGGCTTGAGCGGCTAATTTTCTAGCACTTTCATCCGAGATATAATTGTTGTTGCCGAACATATAAGAAAGAGGCAGTATAATTTCATCTTCTTTTAGGTTTACATCTCCAGTATAATCTGCTGTGCCATTATAATAAGTAATTTTTGATTCGAAAGAATATTGAGATTTGAACGTTTCGCTAGGTGTTCGTATTTCTTCGGTGTAGTAATTATGTCCGAAGTATTCATCTTCTGAATTGAACACATAAACTGTTGGGTATTCCGAAAGTGCTAATTTGAGCTTGTCGTTAGAAATAATGGTGCCGTAATAATTGGCGTATCCAACAACTGTTAGCGGTTCACCTAATACATCATCTGCTGAATTCTCCGTTTGGCGAAGCTTGATTGTTACTCCAGCGTCAATTGCTGACATCAACTCCGAATCGCTGGCATTATCGGTTTCGCTGATTATATAAGATAGGCAATATCTGTATAAAATAACTTCATTGTCTGCAAGCGGGATAATTCCAGCAGGCGAAGCTAGTTTTGCATTGTTTTTGATGTAGAAGTTGTCGTTAAAATTCTGATAATAGTAATCAGGTAATTCGTTGTAGTAATTATTCTTTTTGTTTTGGTAAGTATCTAATCTTTGTAGTTCCAAATTGTTGCTGGCGTACTCGTCACCATCGTGCCATATTGGTGCAGAGGTGCTAAGTTTGCGAGAAGACAGTTGATCAAAGTGAGTTTTTGTAGTGTAAATC
The DNA here is from genome assembly GCA_015055665.1 of Clostridiales bacterium. Taxonomy (GTDB): domain Bacteria; phylum Bacillota; class Clostridia; order Christensenellales; family UBA1242; genus UBA11490. Next base: position 74,462 of record SVHX01000004.1, on the reverse strand, counting down.
ATGCTATTGTAACCATAATTTAGGATTGTTCTCATCTTAGATTCTGTCATCATGCCCGCGAAAGAGTTTAGTGCTTCGCTATCCATATTATAGAATTCGCTAAGATCCTCGTGATTGTCTATAATACCTACTATTTTATATTGGAACATACTACTATTGCTGTAATCATTATGCAAAGTACAAGTTTTGTTAAGGATATCGCTTTCTGACTTTATTGTATCAGGATTATTGTTTTTGTAGCATTCGTAGAGATGTTTTGAGATACAAATTTCGATAATGCCGGGATCGTCATCTTCTGGTAGTTTGCCTCCTGGCAAAAGCTCAAATCCTAGATTTTTTAATTTGGATTCTGAGATATCAACTACTCCAGATGTATATGGTTCGTAAGCCGGATGGGTACCAGATGTCATTAGATTGTTGATATATAATTTGTTGCTATCACCAGAGCTATAATAACCGATGGATTGATTAAATCGAGCATTAGTGCCTACAACCGGTTGGAACATGATATCTTGATTGTCTTTCTGAAATTTAGATAGATCAGATGCAGAAGTTGGTTGTCTTGTTGGATAACCATCAGCCTTGGCCTCTTTGAGCAGTGATAGATGCTTTTCTCCAGTAAGTTCGATTGTGGAGAAGACTGCGTCTGCACGATTGAACGTAGACAATGTGTCAACAACGCCAAACATACCAAATGCTAGGAAAGATAGGAATATTGTGAATACGAGTTTCCATACTTTGTTCTTAAGTGCACTTGCACCCATCTTAAATGAGTCTTTGAACTTAAGTTGCGATTTGATAAGTTTAAACTCTTTAGGGTCGTATTTCTTGAGTGCAGTATCTTCTGGTGATGTCTGCACGAAGGTTTCTTTGTTGCCTTCGTCTGTTATGAAGCTAGCTTTCTTAACTTGTTGATTAGCCTTGTCATCAATAGAGATCAAAATATCTGTGTTGCGAGATTGGGTGGTAAGAACTTCGCTAATCTGTCTGATATCGTCATTGGTGAGGGGTGTGCCTTTCTTGATATGTATTATTGAATTGTCTATAATACTAACTCCAGACTGTGTCTTGGCGGGCTCAACCTCTTTCTTGGTGATGTCTTGGATAATCTTGCCATCTTTTAGTTCTATGATTCTGTCGCCATATATCTCGGCAAATTCTCTATCGTGAGATACGATAATTACAAGCTTTTCTTTGGACAACTTCTTGAGTGTGTCCATAACCTGCTTACCGGTGTTGCTATCAAGGGCACCGGTAGGTTCGTCTGCCATAATTATTTCGGGATTCTTAATAAGTGCACGAGCTATTGCAACTCTTTGCTTCTGACCGCCAGATAGTTGGTTAGGTTTACGTTTGCCATATTCTAACATATCCACTTGGTCAAGTAGTTTGTCTACTTCTTCTTTGTCTGCTTTCTTGCCTTGGAGTTCTAGAGCTATACTTAAGTTCTTGGCAACGGTGAATTCTTCTAGAATATTGTATTCTTGGAATATGAATCCTATAAATGTATTACGGTAACTATCAAAGTCTGCTTGGGTAAAGTCCGCACTTGATTTGCCCTTGATAATAATTTCTCCGGAATCGAAGGTGTCTAGTCCACCAATTGCGTTAAGAAGGGTAGACTTACCGCTACCGGATTTACCTAGCAAGAATACAAGGCCTTTCTCTGGAAAGTCTATCGAAACGCCAGATAGAGCTGTAACTTTTTCTTTAGATTTGCCAATGCGGTACATTTTGATTAAATTCTTGACTTGTAACATATATCCTCCTTATAGTTCGTCTTGATCCAGATCGCTATCGCTAACTAGCGAGCCTGATGCAAAGTGGTATTGTTTGTTGATATCTGAGAGCTTTGCTCTGATAGCCTCAACGAGATTGCTCTGAGCGTCTGTAAGAATTCTCTTGTTTTCTATATAGTTAATCATATAGATTGTATCATAAAATGTTTTCTTGATTTTCTCGGGCTTAAGACCTTTGAGGTCTGATATATTATCTAGTCTATCGGCTAGTTTAATAATAAGTGCGTAGCTAGACATATACTGCATCTTGTGAGCTAGGTATATCTGCTTGCCTACTAGCTTGGGCATAAATGTTGACGAGGTAACTTCCATAACAAGGCTAGCTATAACTTCGCCGAATCTATCTTGAAGTTCTCTATAACTAGTATATGTATCCTCGAGAACATCATGCAGAATTGCACCTGCTCGCAAGATATTCGCGTTCTGCGAAGGCTTGTACTTGGAAACAATATCACTAACGCGTAATGGGTGAGTGATGTATTCCTGTCCATCAGAACGCAATTGTCCTCTATGCCTCTCGGTGGCAAATTCAATTACTTCGTCTATATTGACTTCATCATTAATATCTATATGCATTGTCCCACACTCCTTATGAAATATTAAGGTTAGGGGCTAAGGAAGCTATTATAATTCCTTAGTCGATAAAAATATAATATATAGTATCAAAAACTATACAAAATGTCAATTAGAGATATAAAATAATGTAATAAAATTGCAAAAATTAGGTTGTTGTGGTAGAATACACATAATAAATGCAAAAGGAAAAGGAAAGAGCTAATGTCTGAAGTGAATATAATTCAGTGTAGCAACTGTGGGTCTACTGTAATTAATGTACAGGGAAGGGTTGGTCAATGCGAGCATTGTGGATCGACAATTGAGTTGCCACGAAGGAAAGCGGCTAATACAAGGATAGGCAATGTAGATGCAGCAATTGCTAAGGAAACCAATATTGTGGTGGTAAAGAATAATGTGGACAAAGACACATTTTGGCGAAAGTCGTTGATTGCTCTTGCCTTGAGTCCAGATAGTCCAGTGGATATCTTTGATTCGGCATTTGGAAGTGTTCATCTAGAGAATAGGCATTATGGCGTGGTTAAGTGCAAGTCAATAGTGTATTATAGTGCGGATGTCGGATACGAACGCAAAGGTACTAGATGGGAAACCGAAAGATATTATGATCATAGTTCAAAAAGTTACGAAACAAGGCGAGTTTCTAAAGATTATTATTACACGGATTGGGATTATTATAGAGGAACATACTCTCATAATCGCAAGCAAGTAATTTCGCTTGATGGGGTCAATGTGGATACGAAGTCAATCCTTACAGCTATCGAAAGAATACCTCATAGTGATGTAAGACCGCCTAAGGCAGAAGAAACCAAAAGTATCCCTATGCCAACTAAGGCGGATTTGGATACAGCAATTGCTAATAATGAGAAAGAAGCATCTCGACATTATATTTTTAATATTCCTGGAGATAGTCATAGGAACGAACATATCGAGAGGATAGATTCGCAGAGAGGTGTAATTAATAATTATGTTTTGCCTACATATTTTATGGAGTTTAATCATGGCGAAGGAGCTGGTATGCTAGAGTGTGTCGCCAATGATTACAAAAGTATTAAAGTATCTGGCGTAAAGGACGAAACCAAAGAGAAAGCGGTGGCGGAAAGCAAAAAACAAGGCAGAAAGAGCACCAAGGTAATTTCGATACTAACGTTATTATCTTCCGTATTGCTGTTTGTCGCCTTTGTAGCTACGCTAATGATTAATGGGGCTAGAGTTCCGCTAGCTATATTCCTTCCTTGGACTATAATAACAGTGTTATTGGGTGTTATATGGATTATCTTAGCTGTGCGAGCCGGGAAGAGAACAAGGCAATTAGAGAGGACAATCATAGATAAACACCGCAAGATGAAGATTGATAGTCTTCACACATACTTTAGTAACAACTTTGTTGCAAGACCAAGCGAAGAAGAAATTGCCGAGATGATGACTATTATTGGAAAGTAAGTAGGAAAACAAAAAAACAACCCTTTGGAGTTGTTTTTTTGTTTTGATATATTATTTATTCTCCATGGAGGAGGTTTCTTGGTCGAGGCTTTTCTGAGCCCAGCGGGTGATTTTTTTGATCCATTTAGGATTGGTTTCGATAACATGGTCTTGGTCAAGTGGTAGACTATACAAATATTTGACAAGTTCGCCATATATAAATCCGTTGCAAGTCTCAAGTTTTATATATTTCTTGGCTTCTTCATCACAGTTATCTGATTGTATGCATGCGTTGTATAGTTCTCTGCCACAAGCTTTGGTTGCGATATTGATCTTGGTAAGCTTGGCTGAATCGCTATCGGTAGATTTTATATGTACAATTACACTCATTATTAATTCCTAAACAATATATTATAGTTCGTTAGAAGGGTCATCATAATCGGGTTCTATGTCGCATCTAGACATTATCTTAAGTATTTCTTTGCCTGTAACATCAGGAGTGAACCACTCAAAGTATCTATCTGCCATGCGAGATTTACTAAATAGTATCTTATCTCCTACGGTGAATAGGTCGACCACTCCTGGCATTTCGGGGCATCCAGATAGTACTATATCGATCTCTTCGTTATAGCCATAAGTTTCGGATTTGTTCTTCTTTCTAGGAGTACTAGGCTTAACCTCTACAAGACCATAAGAGCTTAGTTGTTCATCAACAGTTGCTACGCTAGAATATCCTGCAGGGCGAATATCATTGTTTTTTTCGTTCTGTTCAGAAAGATACGATACAATCTTGCAAGCATCCTCTATACTCATACCATATGGAAGTCTGTAAGGGTTAGAAATATAGTAGTGTTGACCTACTTGAGATTCTTCCATTGATGAGGTGTTAACGGAGCCAAATTTCTTGGTATAACCAATTTTTGCCTTGTATATAGCCATATCTACATAGACAAGTCTAATCATACGCTTGTTGCCAAAATCTTGGTTGTCTATTGTCTTACTATTGTAAAAATCCATAATACTCATAATATCTATACCACCTTATAGAAATATTGCATATATATTGTATCACAAAAAAATGGCAATTTCAATAGCAAAACTAAAATTTTGACCTAGATGCATAAATTATGGTGTTAAAAATTTTTTAAAAATTGCGATAAAAATTGTTTGACTTGGTTGTTCCTGCGTGGTATAATTGACCTTGCCGGTTTTTACCCAAAGTTGTCGAAAAGACAAAAATTACTAATTTAAAAGGACTGAAAGTGGAAAAAAATACTGACAAAAACGACTCGAATAAATACAAAAAAAGGCTTGCGATTTCGCTATTTGTAATAGTTGAAGGCGTTATATTGGCGTTGGGGTTATGTATTCATTTGATGCATAACGAAGTGTGCACTGTTAAATATGTCAATGACGAAAATAGTGTTGTTGTTCAGACTTATTACAAGGGCGAGAAGATATCTTTTCCGGAAACTCCAATCAAAATAGGATATTCGTTTGTGGGGTGGTCGCTTGATAAAGACCAAGACAACATCCTAACTCAAGAGATATTTGTTGAGGACGAATTGGTGCTTTATGCTCAATGGAAGGAGAAGGTATATATGTTGTCTTATGGCGACCAAGACATATATCTTACTCATCAGCATGAATTTGTGGAGCAGAACAACAAGCTAATTATCATTGGAGATAATACTTCAATTGAAATTGCTCAGCCTAGTCAGAAGGGAAAGAATTTCGTAAGATGGGAGATTGTTTGTGATGAAGAGCGATACATATTAGAAGAGTTTTCTTTTGACAAGATATCTATTCAGCAAATACAACTAATTCCTATTTACGAAGATATTGTATTTCAATTTGATCTTCCTTCATCTTCCGACTATACAATATCTAATGTATCACATAATGGGTATATCTCTCAATGCGATACGCTAACTTTTCATCTATCATTAAAAGATAATGTTAATATGTCAACTCCGCAAGTATTGTCTACTAGTGGAGATGTTGTCTTAACTCAGACAAATGATGGATTTGATGTAATTGTTAGTAATTTCGTTGAGGATTTCGATATAACAGTAGAAGATATAAATATTAATATATATAGTGTTATATTCAAATACGATAACGAGGAATTAACAATGGAAATACCTCATGGAGAGATGCTTGCAGGAGAGCAGTTTGATCGTGAGGGATATACCTTGATTGGGTTTAAGGACGCAAACAACACAATTCTTAATGTGGGTGATGTTGTTACAAGCAACATGGTGCTTGAAGTTGTATGGGACAAGGATGTTTACGCGATAACATTGCCAAAGAATAACGGAAAGTTTGCCCTCAATCTTACAGTAGATACATTGACTAGTAATAGAATTGTATATAGAGAGTATAACCAAAGTGTTGAATTTTGCGTAATACTTTCGAAAGCATATGACCAATCGGATTATGTTGTCTACGGAATTAATGGAGATACCAGAATATATCCAACTAGATTAGAAAGCGATACTTATGTATTTGAGAATATCCAGTGCGATATGGAAATAGTTGTGGAGAATATTAGTCTTAATTATTATGATATAATTATAGATGGCAAAACTCACGGCACTGTGGCTTATGGAAGTTGGATATATATTGAAGAAGATACAGTCTTTGTAAGAGATATCGAAACAAATATGGTTATCGAAGCGGACGCATTGATATCTGGAATAGACTTCGCTGGATGGATGTGTGGTGATATAGCGTTAACAACAGGACTAGTGCAGGATGTTGCTAACGAAGATGGAGTTGTGGATATTTGTGGAGTATACAACAAAAAAGTAGCACGTGTAACGCTGGTTGCTAATGGTGGGGTGGTTAGCGAAGGCGAGATAATATTGGTTGAGGGTGTAGAATTCAATTTGCCTGAGCCAACTAAGGCTGGATACACTTTCGTTGGTTGGTTTACTACACTTGTCGAAGTCAATACAGAAGTAGACCTTGAGGCGTCAACAATGTTTAGTGAGATTACAGACACTGTTATGGTATTGTATGCCGGATGGAGCAAATAATACATAATGATATAAATACCCTAGTATGAGTTATAGGGGTATTTGTTTTTTTATTTCTATTGTGAACAAGTGTCATGAGGGATTTGAAATTGCAACTTGAATAATTTTCAAGTAGCAATCTGTAAAAAATTAATATAAAATTGATAATAGTATGTTATACTTTAAATATCTTAAGGAGGGATTATGAAGTATAACTTTGGCGACTTTTTAAAACAAAAACGACAAGAGAAAAAGTTAACTCAAAAGGAAATAGCAAAAGTGCTATTTGTTTCAGAGTCTGCGGTTAGTAAGTGGGAGAAGAATATTGCTCATCCAGACATAACTTTATTGCCTAAGATATCAGAGATTTTAGGAGTTACTGAGCATGAACTTATAACAGCAAGTATAGATGAGCAATCTAGGGAAGAAAAAGTTCAAGCAAAAAAATGGAGAGCGTTTTCGCTGTCTTGGAATTTGTTTTTCTATATCGCCTATGCAATAGCACTTATTCCTTGTTTTATTTGTGACTTAGCAATTAATAAAGGCCTAACTTGGTTTTGGATTGTGTTATCAGCCTTGGTGCTTGCTTTTACCTTTACAAATCTTCCGAAACTTATAAAAAAACACAAACTAATTTTTTTGCCACTTGCCATGTTCTTGTCTTTATGTTTACTATTAGGCGTTTGTTGTATTTATACCAATGGAAAATGGTTTTGGGTTGCATCACTTTCAGTTTTGTTGGGGGTAGTTATTGTGTTTGCTCCAATATATATTACAAAATATAAAGTTTTTGCTAAAATAAAAAAATATAATGATTTTGTTTCTATTGGATTAGATTTTGCTATGTTAAATCTCCTTCTAGTTGCTATTAATTTGTTTACTAATTCCAATAATAGTACTCACGATAATTGGTATATAAGGATTGCATTGCCAATAACTTTGATTGTTTATGTTATTATTAATATTCTAATTTGTGTGAAATTTTTAAAGGTAAACAAATTATTAAAAACAAGCATTATTTTATTCTTAATTAATCTATTTCTATATTTGCCACCAATGTTTATTAAAGTAAACAACACATTTGTTCAGACGGATATAATTGATGATGCGAATATTACGAAGGCTAACTTTGCGGTGTGGCAAGAGGACATTATAGATAATAATATACATGCTATTATTTGCGTAACTTTGATGACCTTAGCAATTATTTTCTTGGTAGTTGGATTGATGAGATATCTAAAAATGAAAAGACAAAATAAAGCTTAAGGTATATATAAAAAAACACTTCGTTATAGTCTAGCAATTTTGAAACGAGCGAAATAATTGTAAATGAAGAACACTTTATCGTTGATGATACAGTGTTTTTTTGAAAAATTTAGTAATTTAATACCAATCATCAAAAGTTTATGCTATAATATATTTATAGGAGTTATTATGGAAAAAGGTGCAGATAAAGAAGAATTATTAAAAGAGTTCACGCCTGTATGGAACGAGTAATCTTCTCTAAAAATATTAAAGATTTAGATATTTGCACCATATCCCCAAATGTTTATGATATTCACACAACACAAGAAAGAATAAGTATAAGTTCAATAAACAGAGTTTATCATTGCTTGCTAAAAACATTGGAAATTTTAAATAAGGAGTAAATTATGAATATTCGCAACACAACTATTGATGATAAAGATTTTGTAGTATCTTCTAATGATTATGTAAATCAAGTTTCTGGAATCAAAACTCAAAGTCAGTTATCTATCAATTTTGAAAAAGATATTTTATGTGAGAATCCAAAAGCATTTTGCTTGATTGTTGAAGAAAACAAAGAACAAATTGCTTTTTGTTTGTATTCTTATGTGTATTGGGCTAATAAAGGACAAGGTGTATATCTGTCAAATGTATTTGTAAAGCCAGAATATAGAAAGAAAGGTGTTTTAAGAGAAATATTATCATATTTAAAAAATTTGAACAATGTAAATTTTATAACAATGTTGGTTGGTAACGAAAATGAAAGCATGCAAAAAACTATTGCAAATTACGGAGCAGAAGATATTGATATGAAAACGTTTTATTTAAAAAAGGAGTAAATTACAAGTGAAAAGTGATTTTATAGTTAAAAACTTTTCAGAAAAAGAGGCAAATAATCTTAAAACGATTTTAATCGCTGTGCATGGTTTTTCTAGTTCAAGAAATTCATTTGTTTTTCAAAAAATTGCCCCAACTTTAAAAGAAAATAACATAGGTATAGTTTGTTTTGATTTGCCGGGGCACGGACTAAGGAAAGATGAAAAACTAAATGTAAAAGCTTGTCTTGACAGTATAATGGAAATTGAAGAGTGGATAAAATCGTTTTATTCCGGTCCAATAAGTCTTACTGGTGCAAGTTTTGGTGGATTTTTATTGCTTAGATATTTGGAAAATAATACCAATCAATATGGTAAAGTTATATTGAGAGCTCCCGCTTTGGAAGAATATTATATTTGCAAGGAAGATACGCTTGAAAATTGGAAAGAAATGATTGAGTGCTTAGATAAAGGTAAAAACTATTTTAGAGATGGTATGGAAGTTGAAGTCTCTATGATTGAAGACTATTTTAAGTTTGATATATTCAACCATTTAAATATAAAAGAAGATGTGAAACTTATCTATGGAAGTGAAGATATATCAGTAAATAATGAAAATATTTTGAAATTGGCAAAGATAAAAAACTGGGATTTATATAGATTGGATAATGCTGACCATTTTTGCAGACGTCCACAAGATGTTCAAAACATAGTAGAGATATTTATTGATATTTTAAATTAAAGCACATTAAAAATTATTAACCAATACAAACAAATAAAGATAGATTATCAAATTAGAAAATCTATCTTTTTCAACTAGTTTCAAAAGTTAATGACTATGAAGTGTTTTTTCGTTGATTCATAGTTTAATAATCTTTGTGTGTTAATGTGGATTAATAAGCTATTTAAGATTCTATGATCTGGATAGAGTAGGGTGGTAGAGTTATTGGAGAGGATAGTGTTATTCCTTTGCCTGTGAGTAGGTCTGTGCCAGTTGAAAGATTAAGGTCGATAGGTAAATTGTAGTTACTGTCTGAAGCGTTAAGCATGACTATAATCCTTTTGCCTTCGTGGGCTCTTTCAAAAACATATTGGTGATTTGTGACGTGAAGATTGGTTAGGTTGCCATATGCAAGAGTTGTGTTGCTTGTACGGATTGAAGATAATTTGGCAATGAATTGACTCAGGTCATTAAATACCGGTTTAGTTATGGCTGGTCTAAGGTCGGAGTCGCCTTTGTCCTTTGATCCTTCTATTCCCCACTCGCTACCATAGTAGACGCAAGGAATTCCGGGCATGGTAAACAAAAGCCCAAAAGCAAGATTAAGATGTTGGGGTGTTGTGAGTGCACTTGCAATTCTTGTAACGTCATGGTTATCTATAAACGATACCATGTTTTTGCCTGTATACAAACACCAATTCTCGCTACCAAATTGTCTATTGAGCGAATAGCTAATTTCGAACATATTCATCTCGTTTAGCGAAGAGTAGATGCCCTTGTAGCACTCGTAATTGGTTGCACTATGACACATCTCATTGTTAACGATAGAATTATAGTCGCCATGAATCATTTCGCCAACTAAGAAGAATTCTGGGTTAATAGACTGAGTGAGTTGTCTTAGTTCTCTCATAAAATTCTTGTTAAGCATATATGCCACATCAAGACGCAAACCATCAATTTTAAATTCAGATATCCATTGTCTTATGCAATTAAACAAATAATTTTTTACATCAGGATGATCCAGATTAAGCTTGACCAATTCGTAATGACCTTCCCAGCCTTCGTAGTAAAATCCGTCGTTGTATTGGCTATTACCATCAAAGTTAATAAAAAACCAATCTTTGTAAGCGGAGTTATATTTGTTTTGTTGAACATCTTTGAAGGCAAAGAAATCTCTGCCGACATGATTGAATACTCCATCTAAGATTATCCTTATATTATTCTTATGGAGTTCGTTACAAAGCGATTGAAAGTCTTCGTTAGTGCCAAGTCTGCAATCAATTTTAGAATAATCTGCAGTATCGTATCCATGAGTAGAGCTATCAAAAACTGGGCAAAAATAAATAGTATTAATGCCTAATTTCTTAAAGTGGGGGATATGTTCCTTGATTGTGAGTATTCTGTGCTCGGTTGTGCCGTCGTTTACGCTAGGAGCTCCGACATACCCTAAAGGATATATTTGATATATTACACTTTGATCATACCACATATATAATACCTCTTGTTTTTTGTAGTTTAGCATATCGCAAATAAAAATCAAAATAAATGAACGAAAAAACACGAACGGCTAGTTCGTGTTTTGTAATCTATATATATATTGGGTATCTGGACTTCTCGTTGATTTATTATGAGTTGATTTGTTTAAACAAATCGTCTTTTTCGCTTTCTTCATAATATCCGTCGATAACCTTCGTGAGATTGCCATTATGGCATAATAGCAGACTTGGTAATTCTACTATGTTGTATTTATAAATATTATCATTTTGACCAATTAAGCATCTATAATATTTTTTGTAACAAGTGTTTGCAAGAATATCGTTATATGTTATAGATTTAAGTAAGCACATTATATTATCTTCATCAATTATTTCAATTAAGCAATCTTCTTTTGTGATAATATCATCAATTTGACTAAATTCAATCATTACATCTTCATTAATAATATCTCCACCATATCTATCAACAAACAAATCTTCAGGTTTTCGTGGATCTTCTTCGATTGCTTGCGTTAATTCTTCTAGTTCTTCTTGCGTTGTGGCTACTCCGATTGCACCAATAGGGCAAGCCTTTTCACAAGCTCCACAAGAAATACATTTCTCGTTATCTATTTCAATTCTTTTAGTTTTTTCATTGTAAGTAAATGCTCCGACAGGGCAGGCCTCAATTCCGCCACAAGCACTTGCTTGGTCACATATTTTATGATTTATAATTGCTGGCATGTCTATTCTCCTTTATATATTGTTTTTCTCCATCACAAACGACGGAGCCCCATCAATAGTTTCCTCACATGAATAATTTGTTTCAACAAAACCTTTACTTTTATAAAAGTTAATGGCTTTATAATTTTGTTTTTTTACCCAAACACATAAATGTTTAAAACCTAATTGTTTTAATCTATTTGTTGCGAAATCAATAGCTAAAGTTCCAAAGCCTCTCCCACAATATTCTTTTTTTATATGTAATGACAAAATTTCTCCATAATCTTGCATATCTGATTTATATACATCCTCGGGTATACCTATTTGAAGTATTCCAATATTTTTGCCTTTATACTTAATCATACATAATTCATTTTTAGAATTTATTATGGTTGGAAATGCTTTTACTAAATTTTCTATATTAAACTCATTGTTGATATGGTCTATTGAAATATATTCATGATATGTATCTTTCCATGATTGATTTAGAATTTTAGCATAATCATAAGCATCATTAATTGTTGCTTTTTCAATTTTAATCATCTAATTTTCCTTTTTCTCTAAAATCCAACACCAAATAATTTCATTCACTTGATTGTTAATAAAATCTTTTTCCGCAAACTTCTGTAGAGTGTTTTGTATTTCAGTCTTCATTTGTTTCTCTTCATTTTCATTTTGAGGAACTCTTATGTCACTCCACCAGTTCAACATTTCATTAAGTAATTGTTCTTTTGAATCAAACTGATTTAATGAAATTGATTTAACAAGTTCATTAATATTATATCCATATTTTTTAGCGAATTTTCTTATACAGCTTTTCGTGTTCAAAATCCTTTGTGCATGATTTTCATTTGGATCAAAAACCTTAAATAATTCATTTGTAACACTGTCTTCATGAGGTTCAATAAAAATAATTTTTTTGTGTTTTTTTAAAACCCTATTAGCTTCTTCTAGTATTTTAAATTGAATAGAGGGATCCATTTCATGAAAACTTGCAGTAACGACAACATCAAACATATTATCATCAAATTTTAGATCACAAGCATTCATTTGTATCAATTTAATACCATCAATATTTTTCTCTTTAAAATATTTTTCTGCCAATTGTAATGCTTGATTTGAAATGTCAATTGACGTTAAATTCCTAACATGTTTTTTTATTAGATGACTATAAAGTCCCAATTCAGAACCATTAAAAACACCTAATTCAAGACAATTGTTACAATTTAAATAGGATTTTAAATCTTCATCAATAAATTTTTTATCTGTTTTCATATAATATTTCCTTTAACTTTTCTATAAAATAATCTATCTGAGATTTTGTAGTGTTTTCGTCAATACTAATTCTTATAGTATTTTGTGGATTATTAATACCCATACTCGTTAACACATAGCTTGGTTCGCTACTTTCACTATTACAGGCACTGCCGGTCGATACGCATATTCCTGCATTTTCAAGTTTAAACATCATTTGATTTCCAGTAATGTTATCAAATGTAATACTTGTTGTGTTTGGTATCCTTGCGACTTGATTACAATTTATTGTTGTATTTTTAATAGTGTCAAGTTGTTGCTCTAGATAACTATTAGTTTCTTTAATTTTCGCTTGTATATCAACAAAGTTTTCACTGATATATCTGCAAGACTCTCCAATTGCAACAATACCTAAAACATTTTCGGTTCCGCCGCGAAGATTAAACTCTTGATGCCCTGCTATAAGTGGAGTAAATTGTTTTGTGTCTTTAATATAAAGCAATCCTATACCTTTTGGACAATGAATTTTGTGTCCTGAAAATGACATAAAATCCGCATCATATTTTGTTATATCAATATTTATTTTCCCCAAACCTTGTACACAATCTATATGAAATACAAAGCCATATATTCCCTTTAATGAATTTATCTTTTTAACGACTTCGTTGGTTGAAACAATCGTTCCAACTTCGTTATTCGCAAGTTGAATAGATACAAGACAGGTGTTATTATCAAGTTCACTTTCGAGTTGTTTTAAGTTGATATTGCAATTTGTATCAACATCAAGATAAACAATCTCGTAACCTTTCTTTTTTAATAGTTCACAATATTCTAGTATTGAACTGTGCTCAACTCTTGTTGTAATTATTTTTTTCTTATTTGGATATTGGTTTATTGCGGAGTTGAATGCAGAACAATTACTTTCACTACCACCGCTTGTGAAGATTAGGTTATTAGGATTGCAATTAATTAAATTTGCACAATGTTGCCGTGATTCTTCAATAGCTTTTCTAACTTTGATTCCGTGTCCATATATAGAACTAGGATTGCCGTATTGCAAATCTAAATACGGTTGTAATGTTTCTTTGATGTGATTTGCTATTTTTGTTGTTGCATTGTTGTCTAAGTAAACAAATCTATTCATAAATTCTCCTTATATGTTTATGATATCACAAATGCGGGGTGATTTACAATTGATTATAACAAAAAAATATGGAATTGGAGATTTTATTGAGAGTTTTTACAGAGCAAATTTTATCAATGAATAACTATTTAAAGGCTATAATAGAAAATTTTTTATTGCATATACTAGATAAAAAAGGCTGGTTTTTAGTTTGTTTAAGTTATAAAAAGAATCTGTTTAACTTGTCAGAATTGTTTGACTTGTTAGAAATTGAAAGTTATAATGAAAGTGTATTTATGCAAATACACAGGAGGAATTATGAAAAAAGGAAATCTTAAAAAAGCCTTATTGGCACTAACAATTGCTCCTTGCGTGCTTTTCGCAGGAACAGGTTGTAAAAAAGAAAGTAGTGAGCCAGCACCTACTGGACTAACAGCAACTCAAAAGAATGAAATTTATTCTAGTTTAAAAACTCTTACTGTACAAAAAAAGTTCATAGATACTACATCTACAGCAGCTAAACTTGGCGTAAATATGGGTATGTCTGTAGACGTGGATTTAGAAGATAGTGGGCTAAAGGGAACTGCTGCAGAAGATGTTCTTAAAGAATACGGCATATCTCATGGGGAAATGTCTTTAGTAGATATATCAATGATTGGGGAAGCTGGATTCATCAAGACAGAAAATGAAGGCTATGTGCACTTTGTAAGTGAGATGGGTGGCATGATGCTGGGTGGTTCAAAAACTAAAGATGAATTAACGGAGATTGTTAAAGTTTCGGGTACTGGAGCTGATAAAAAGTATATAGGCTACTCGAAGGAGGCAGAATACGCTTGGGCTCAGAATGCACAAACTGAACAGATGGAGTGGCAAGTAGATGAGGAAACTCTTTCGAAAGTTGCAAGTTATGTTAGTGATAGTCATGCTAAAAATTCATTTACAGAGATCTTTAATGATGACGATATGAATGAGATAATGGAGCCTGCCCTTGAATTTATAGCAGGTCAAGATTCATATGATGCATTAGTGGCAAATTTTGATGACTTTGCTAATGAAATGCTTTCTGAATATGAACTAAGCAGTGGACCTGTTGCAATACCAGCTAATACAACTGCTACTGCAGATCTTACTCTTACTGATGGTGTTTATGAACTAAAAGCAACAATTGATATTGATGACTTAGCAATTCCTGCTAATGAGTTGACTGGACAACCAGCTTCAGTGGCAGATATGGATGTTAATTTGAACATTAAATTTGATAGCGATAGCGTGAATTCTATTAATATGGGAATTGAGATATCTGAAGAAATGTCACAAACTACATATGATGCCTTAACTTCTGGCGGAGATGAAATAATTAACGATTTAGCAGATGAAGGCATTACAATTACAGAAAATGCAGAAGAACAGATCAAAAGTACTTCTAACTTGGAAATGTCTATTAGTATAGATGGTAATGCAACCTTCAACAATACAATCATGGGTGAGAGTGTTACAGGATATGTTGGGGGTACTGGTGTAGAGAATGAATTCCAAAATAGAGAGTTTGAGAATACATACAAGATTGCTGGTACAGAATACGAAACAGACGTTTATGCTACTTATGGCGATGAAATCGGAGCTTTTGATCTATCAACAATTGGAATTAGCAATGCAACAGCTCAATTGTACTGGGATGAAGCGTGCACAGACGCTATAGAGGCTACAGAAAAATATAACTCTTATGACAAAACTATCTATGTAAAAGTTACTCCTAATACAGGATATGCTCTTGTTAATGAAATTGAAGTAGATGGAACAGACCCAGAAGATCTAGATACTTGGTCTTGTGGAATCTATACACATGAAATCGCATCGGGTAAATATCAATTAAACTATTCTAATTATTTTTATGATATTGTTAAAGTAGAAGTAAATGGTGTTGAGACAGAATACGAAGAGGGAATAACTCTAGAAGCTGGCAAAATATACAATATTAGAATTCATGTTGTAGAAAGTCAAGAAAAATAATTAATTATTCGATTGAATAGCAACAACTTATTGAATAAAACAAAAAGGCGTTCGTGGTGAGCGTCTTTTTGTTGTTTCTAAAAAACCCCAGATAGTCTGGGGGTTTTAGTAACAAAAAACGAAATCGAGAATTCGAATTTCGTTGTATTTGGCTCAGGATGTTGTATCTCAATTGAACCATTAAATTGTTTGCTTATAGTAAACTGTTGGTTGATTAATTGTTTACTGGGTTATCATTGCTGAATACACTTTCATAATTAGGATCAACTAATGAATTAACTTTATCAATTAAGAAGTTTGTTTTTTTATAAATATCCAGAGGGTCTGCTGGTTGTTTTTTAACGTAATCCCTGTGTCCATCTTCAAATGTAACAAGGTCATATGCAGTTCCCATTAGATCAGACATAAGACACATTACTCCTATACCGCTGTCTAAACAATCATATAAATCATCTTGTTTTTCGGGTGAATATGCGCGTAAATTTCTTATTTGATAAAATAATGTATTTAGAATTTCTTTTAATCTTTCTTGAGTGATTTCTTCAGGTTTTAAATTTAATAATTCCAATTTATTTGACATAATAATCTCCTTTGATTTTTTTTGTTGATTTTTCGGGTTCAACATTGTCCCTATTGGCGCAGAGACAGGGATTTGAACCCTGGGTACGTTTCCGTACACAGCCGTTCCAAGACTGCACGATCGACCACTCTGACATCTCTGCATATATTAAATTTTGCCTAATAATTTGTTTATTTAAGCAGTAATATTTTATTACATTTAGCAATACTTGTCAAGATATTTAATTGATAATTTTAATTATATGAGTAAGACTATTAAATTTGAGGTAAAGAAAAAGATTTGTTAAGATATCGTAATGAATATTAACTAGATAATCTCTAACAAATCTTCCTTCGAGTCTTGAACGATCAAGGCTTATAATTTATTTGGTGATGGTTGTTTTCCATATTCCGTGCTTATTGCAATAAGAGTACAATGTGCTACCTTCGATATATGGGAAGACAGCAGTGGCCTTCTCGCCTGGCTTTAAGAATTTCTTGGCATTGATGCGGTCTGAGTCAAGGGCAAGATATTCGATATAATGGTCGTCTTCCATGACATGATTAACCGTTGCAACGATATAGTTGCCGATAACTTCAAATGTTGGTAGGTGTTTCTCAACTGAAGCATCTACGCTATTAGGTGAAATTGTAACCATTTCTTGTCCACAACATTGTATTCCGCAATTGTTGCAAGTGCAATCCTTAATAACTTCAATTGTTGCTCCACACTTAGTGCAAGTTTTAAGAATAAATTCGTGTTTCATATAGTACCTCGTTATAATTTTATAATTTACATTGTAATTGCAGAACCTCAATTACATTAATATTATATCACAAATACTGAAAATAGTTTAAGCAAAAAGTGGTGTGTTTATAAATTTTTAATTTGAATTCACCTGCAATATAACTCTTAGCATATAAATTATAGATAAAGATTGGTTGGAGGGGTGTATGTGTGGAATAATGGCTGTAAAAGGTGTTGGTGCGGTTAATGGTGTTTATGAAGGGTTAAAGAATCTTGAGTATAGAGGATACGATAGTGCCGGTATAGCGATAAAAGATTGCAATGGGATTAAAGCCTTTAAGTCGATTGGATACATCTCGGAGCTAGAGAAAACAGGTGTTCTTGATTGCTCGGGTGGTATTGCTATTGGGCATACCAGATGGGCGACTCATGGTGGTGTAACAATTGAGAACTGTCATCCTCATTGCAGTGAAGACAAAAAAATCTGGGTAGTGCACAATGGTATAATTGAAAATCATAAATTGTTGCGTTCGGATGTTTTGGCGGGTGTGGTTTTTTACGGTGAAACAGATACTGAGGTAATACCTAAATTAATCGAGCAATATTATACTGGTGATGTGTGGCAAGCCTTTAGGTCTGCAATAGATAAACTAAATGGTAGCTATGCGATTGTAATGATGTGTGAGTATGATGACAAGGTTTATTTTGCTCGCAAGTCAAGCCCCCTTGTGATTGGTAAGGGTAATGGGTTTGTTGTATCGAGTGATGTAAATGGATTGATTGATTGCAGTGAAAAATGCGTTATAGAAGACAATACGCTTGGATATATTGACAATAATTTACATATTTATGACAAAAACACTAACAAAATAAATATTAATTGGATTGCTATGGATGAGCGAAGTATTGAGGCGGATAAGGGTGGTAATGAGCACTTTATGATTAAGGAAATTAACGAAATTCCGCGAGCTCTACAATCTACTTATAATAGTTTTCTTAAATCTGAAGTTGTCTTACCGGACAATATAAGTAATGTGTTGTTGGTGGGATGTGGAACATCTTATCATAGTTGCCTAATGGGTAAGAGTTATATAGAAAGGGTTGCTGGAATAAAATCCGAGTGTGTGATTGCTAGTGAATTCATTTATTCCAATTACATTGTAAGAGAAGGTACTGTAGGTATATTTGTGAGCCAAAGTGGTGAAACTGCTGATACATTGTCTGCGATACACAAGGCAAAAGAATTGGGGATATATTGCATTGCGATAACTAATGTTAGAGAATCTTCGATTACGCGTATTTGTGATAGCGTATTGTATATTGATGTTGGAGTAGAGGTGTGTGTTGCTAGTACCAAGGCTTATACATCACAGGTATTGATGCTTATGCTATTATCGGATGTTATTGCACGGAATTTGAAGTGTGAAGGGACTTGCAAAGAAGATGTCTTAGGTTGCAATTGTGGAAATTGTTTAGAGATTCGAGCTAATGAGTATAACGACTTATTTAATCTTGATATTAAAAGCTACTTAAGCAAAGTAAGGGGTGTTAGTGAAGAAATAGTTAAGAAAGACAAACTGCATCTGATTGGTAAAGCTGTTGATTACATTACTGCATTGGAGGGGGCACTTAAGATAAAGGAAGTTAGTTATATATTTACAGATGCCTATCCAAGTGGAGAGCTTAAGCACGGAACGCTTAGCCTGATTGAAGAAGGCAGCATTGTAATTGCTATTGCAACTCAAGGAGGTATTTTGCTAGACAAGAGCAAAAATGCAATACATGAAATATGTGCAAGGGGTGGCAAGTGTATAATTATCTCGCAATTTCCAGAAGAAGAATTTAATGAAGTTATATGGTGTAATGATGGTAAGAGATGTGTTAAAAGAGGCGAGTATATCCCTCTGCCTAATCTCAATAGCCTATTAATGCCGATCGTGTCAATAATTCCGATTGACCTAATTGCCTATACTGTGTCGGTAATGAAAGGGTATAATCCTGATAAGCCAAGGAATTTGGCTAAATCTGTAACAGTTGAGTAATGCGTATTGTTCTAAAAATATAACTATATTAACTGGTGATATGTTGAATATCACCAAGTATTTTTGAAGCTAGGATGTCAAATGTTCTAGCTTTTTTGTTCTTTGTATAACAAAGTATTGAAATTTTGCGTTATTTTTGCTAGAATAAGGGTATGGAAAAATTTATAGAAGTATTGTCGCCTGCTGGCGATATTAATAGTTTTAAGACGGCAATTTCTGCGGGGGCGGATGCAGTATATCTTGGCATGGGGAAATTTAATGCTAGGATGAAGGCAGAAAATGTTGAATGCTCCGCACTAAAAGATATTGTGGATTATGCTCATCTTAGGGGTGTTAAGGTATATGTAACGATTAACACTCTTGTTTCTGATGCGGAAATTGCAGATTTAATCGCTATGGTGGGAGATGCTGTAGAGGCAGGGGTTGATGGCTATATTGTACAAGATCTTGGTGTAATATATGCGTTGCGTAATGTTTATCCTGGCATTGTGTTGCATGGTAGTACGCAGTTGGGAGTGCATAATGTAAGAGGTGCTAGGGTTGCCAAGTCGTTGGGGTTAAGCAGAGTGGTTCTATCTAGAGAGGCGACAATCGAGGATATCAAGCAAATTGCTCGGTCGGTTGATATAGAGCTTGAAGTCTTTGTTCAAGGTGCTATGTGTGTTGCTTTCTCGGGAAACTGTTATATGAGTAGTCTTAAGTTTGGTGCCAGCGGGAATAGAGGGTTGTGTAAGCAATTATGTAGGTTGCCATATACTTTGTTCGCAAAGAATAATAGCATAGATGGTTACACACTCTCTCCTAGAGATAATTGTATGATAGGTAAGCTAAAAGAATTGATTGATGCTGGTGTTGTATCTCTTAAGATCGAGGGGCGTTTGCGAAGGGCTGGATATGTTGCGGTTGCAACAAGCGAATATCGCAAGGCAGTTGATTGTGTTCTTGCCGGAGAAGAATTTGATGTTGATTCTGCAAAATTTAATCTTGCAAGGGTATTTGCAAGAGGGGAGTTTGTCGAAGGGTATAATGCTGGCAAGGCTGTTATTGATTATAAACATAATAATCACACAGGAACTGAAATTGGCAAAGTTGTACGATCGGAGAAGTTTAAAGATATTTACCGCATTGTTATAGATACGGTAGAATCTCTTTCTTGTGGTGATGGGTTGAGGTTCGTTTGTGGTGATAATGAATATACTCTTGGCGTTGGTAATGTTGATAGTGTTGGCAAATATATAAGTGTATATGGCAAAAACTACATACCAAATGACTCAAAAGTATATAGAGTGTTGGATTTCGCCTTTGAAAGCGAGGTTAAGGCATTAGATAGATATAAGGTTGTTAATATGACTTTCGAGGCTCGGCTAGGAGAGCCTGCGGATTTAAGGGTTGAGTGTGAGGGTGTCTCTCTTTGTGTAGTGGGAGAGGTTGTGCGTCCGGCTAGGTCTATGCCTATTAATGTTGATAGTATTAAGACTCAGCTATCTAAGATTAATGATGAGGCTTTCAGGGTTGGAGATATTAAAGTTGATATAGATGATAATGTTTTCTTGGCGGTATCTCAGATTAATGCAATTAGGCGAGAGGGTATGGAGAAGCTTAAAGAGCAAATCTTATTAAGGTCTAAGCCTAAGTGTGGCATAGGACAGATGCCGGAAGTTAAGGTAGTAAGTTGTGCATACGATAGTCTAGCCATTGTGGATGAGTCGGCAAATATTGAGCACTTGGTGGGCAAGTACGAGGCTCTTATCTTGGCTCCGACTTGTTATGATATAGCGGTGCTAGATAGGTTCTTAGATAAATATAACAAGTGCTTTGGTAATCCGTTAATTATCAAATTTCCGATAATAGCACTTGCTCAAGATATGGAAGTAATTGATGTCGTGGCTAGATGGGTGTCTGACAACGATTTGGTGATTATGGCTAGCAACATTTATGCACTTGATTACATAAATGATGGACTAAGGGTGATGGCTGGTGGTGATATGAATATTTGTAACAAATATGCCGTAACGTGTTTATCGTCCATGGGTGTTAATGAGGTTGTTGCAACTATTGAGGCGTTTATTAATACTAGATTAACTGGATGCTATAAAATGGGTGGTGGTAAGCGTGTACTGATGACAATGGCTCATTGTCCTAATATGACGCTTAATGGTAACCGCAGTTGCTCGGGAGCTGGTAAATGTGGTGGTGCAAGTAAAATGTCTTTGGTTGGCAACAAGTGCGAATATACTATACGAAGATATGTAGTTGGGGCATGTTATTTTGAATTAGTTGATAGTTATAATAATAAAACTGTTTGTGGTAACTCAATAGATGATCTTAGGGGGTAAAATATGTATAGAATTAATCAATTAGTACTCCCGGTTGGGTTTAAGAAAAGCGAATTAAATAAATATGTTGCACGCAAAATCAAAGCAGATGAAAGTATGTTGAAGGCTGTTAAATTGCTTAAGTTGTCTATTGATGCAAGGGTTAAGAGTGATATTAGGTATATATCTAATGTTGCATTTGACATTGATGGATATTTCGATCACCATAAGCTAAGAGGTGTGGAGAAATATGAAGAGAAGCAAGTATCCTTACCTAAGTATAATGGTAAAAAAGATAAGATTGTAGTAGTGGGATCTGGCCCCGCTGGGTTGTTTGCGTCATTGGTCCTTGCAGAAGCTGGTGCTTGTGTAATGCTAATAGAGCGTGGGTACGAGATGTCTAAGCGAAAAGTGGCTGTAGATAGTATGATGCTGGACGGAGTATTAGATGAAGTAAGCAATATACAATTTGGCGAAGGTGGAGCAGGAACGTTCTCTGATGGGAAACTTAATACTGGTATTGCTAGTGAGTATGTTAGATATGTGCTGGAAACTTTTCATAAGTACGGTGCTGATGAAAATATATTGTACGAAGCAAAGCCACATGTGGGTACTGACGTCTTATCTAGTGTTATTGTTAATATAAGAGAGTATCTAAAGTCGATTGGTGTAGATGTTATGTTTGAAACCAAGCTAGTTGATGTAAAAGTTGAGGGTGACAAGTTGGTATCGGTTGCAGTTGAGAAGAATTCTCAACTACATAATATAGAGTGTGATAAGGTTGTGCTTGCAATCGGTCACTCTAGCAGAGATACAATTCGTATGTTGTATAATAAGAATATCGCATTTAAGCAAAAGCCTTTCTCGCTAGGATATCGAATTGAGCATCTCCAGCAAGACATTAATATATCTCAATATGGTCGCGATAATTGTGCTAGGTCTGATGGTGATGTTGTAGGTCTTCCGCCAGCAGAGTACAAGCTTGTCGAGCATGTTGGAGAAAGAGTTGTGTACACCTTCTGTATGTGTCCAGGGGGTGTTGTTGTGCCTGCAACAAGTGTAAATGGGTGTGTTGTTACCAATGGCATGAGTTATAATGCTAGAGATGGCAAGAACGCCAATTCGGCGTTGCTTGTGTCTGTTGGAGTGGAGGACTTTCCGAGCAATCATCCGCTAGCGGGTATAGAATTGCAAGAGCAATGGGAGCAGTTTGCTTACTCCAAGACAGGCAGTTACAAGGCGATAGTTCAGCGTGTGGGGGATTTCTTGAGAGGAGTACCCACGACTGCTTTGGGCAAGGTTATTCCTACATACAAGCCTGGATATGTGCTTGGTAGTGTTGAGGATATGTTGCCTCCGTATGTGGTTAGTAGTATCAAGGATGCTCTTCCAAGGCTTGGCAACAAGATTAAGTGCTTTGCAGATAATGATGCAATACTTACTGGAGTTGAGACTCGTAGTAGTGCACCGTACCAGATTGTTCGTGATGATAATATGCAAACTAGTATTCAAGGTGTATACGCTATTGGCGAAGGTGCTGGTATGGCGGGCGGAATTGTTTCGAGTGCGGTTGATGGTATTAAGTGTGCCGTGGCGATTATTAAGCAAAATGCTTGACAAGTATATTGATTATGGTGTATAAATATAATATTACATATTAATGACAGATGTATATATGCAAAATGTCAAAAAGCAATAATTAAATTGATTAAAGATTGTTGTAAGGAGAGAATTGTCTGTGTGTCAGATTAATACCTTCATGTTTAAGGCAAGCGAGCTGGATGGCGAGAAGATAATAGAGATAACGAAAGTTTTTCATGAAGCTGGATTTACTAATTTCTACGAGTATACTAACCCAAAGCTTAGGAATATCCGCAGGGATTTGAGAACTTTCCATTGTGGCAATATTTGTGATTGCGGGAGTGTGATTACTAAGAAGGTTGTCGTAGATGAGATGATGGAGAATATCGAAAGCGAGAAACTCTCGGAGATTATAGCTAAATGTTTGAATATAGTTGATACTGCATACCTATTTGCTCATTGGTACAAGGGCAATACGCCTAATGAGAAAGTTGTATTGGAGAGAGCTCCTAGGGTGGTAGACAGCTCACACTTGGGAGAAGACACTTATAGAAGTATGTTCTATAATGAAGTTCTTGAAATACACAAATAATTTACTAATAAGACTACTAAGTAATGCTAGTGGTCTTTTTTTTGTTGTGAGGAAAAGATAAAAAAGGCTAAAGCATGGTAGTGCATTAACCTTTTGGTTTGTAATAATAAATCCAATTTTCATCTGAAGAATTTGCTGAATATTGGTTTAAAAGTTTAAGTTATCACGAGCGACTTCTGCAGCTTTCTCTTTGTCGCGTTTGCTTTCATAAACTCTTTTTTTTCTCATGTTGTTGCTAATTCTATTTAGTAATGGGATTAGGTCTTGATAAGTGACGATTGTGTCTCCCAAGAGAGATATTGCAAGATCTTTGCTGTGATATACTTTATCAACATAACTTTTCGCGATTTCTTTTCTAGTGTCATGAAAAGCTTTGCCAGGCACCCCAATACCAAATGTGTGTTTGTATGTTAGCCATTGTAAGTAGTCACAATCAACGTCATCAATTTCGTGAATTTCTGGGAATTTAGTAATGTCGAGATTACTAACATCATGAGTGTCGTTTGAAATCCCTAATCTATACAACAACGCTAATGCAATAAGTTTATTAGCCTTATCTGGTATTTCAAAATAATCATCAACATTAATCGATTGGGCAAATTGATCTCGTTCTTCCTTGGTGTAATATTGTAATAAATCTTGTATTTGTAACCAAGAATAAACATTTATCTCTTTTCCTGTGGAAAGATCTTTAATTTTATCTTGTTCTGTATTCATGACAAAAGCACCAATTACTCCGTCGCTATCATAAGCAACTTGGATATCTTTGCATAAATATTGTTTATTATTGCTATTATTTTGTTTGTTTTGGATATATTCTTTTATTCCCATGGGCGATCCTCCCCATATATAGTTATGTATTTATTATACTATATTTTATTGAAAAAGTCAATAATTGGTCATTGTCTATTTAGGTTTCAAAATGATAAAAACTACTAAATACTATATTATTAAAAGGAAAAAGAAGAGGTTTATTTTCCTCTTCTTTTTTGTGGCTGTTATTTTTGCTTTTTAGACATTAGGGATTGTATTTAAATCTTCCTGAATCTTAAGGTATAAGGTGTGGAACGGATTGTTGTATTCTCCCGTTGTATCTGAACTATAATTTTCAAGAGTCTTTGCTAAATTTTTCTCATCTTCATTAGTACTGCTTGCATATGCAATATATGTAGTGTAGTGTGATATGAGGTTGGTTACATATGTGTCGCAAGCAAGGGTTTGATTGTTGTCTCTTAATAGTTGGAATCCCTCGTGTGCTAGTATTGTGTCGTGAACAATATCAACAATTGTGAGCGCAATTCGTCTTGTTGTTATTGGTCCGCATAAGATATTATCTTGGTAGTCTTGTAGATTAGTATCTATTTGCTTTGCAACCGTTTCCTTAATATCATTAATAGAATCAAATTCGTAGGTTGTAGAGATGTTGTCAATACTATCTTTTAACTCGTTTAGTTCCTCAAATGCTGAAGTGTAATCATTGAATTTGTCCGTCGCAAGTTCGGTTGCTTCAGTATAAGATTGACTAGTATTGATATTATCCTTTAGATTGTCGACCATTTCACTGGCAATTAGGTTAGTATCTGTTGGGTCAGATGAATTGTTTGGTGTAGGCTTAACATCATCTAGTAGTGTGTTAACCATTGCACTTAGATCAGATCTTGTAATAATAACTGAATTGTAGAAAAATTCCTGATATTCAGATCCAGAAGTTTCTCTAATCTTATAGGTTGTTGCATATGCTCCCTTGATAAGGTTTCCTTCGTAGATTATATCTGCGAAATTACCGCCGTTTTTGATGCTTTCATTTTTTACAATCATTGTTTCGTTAAAGGCAATCTTATCGATATTCGCGGTAACATGAGTGGTGATATTATCTAGGTTAATCTTAACATCCGAATTGAGTTTAAGTAGATATGTTACGTAGCTAAGTTCTCTAGTCCATGTGATTACTCTATTATCATTTGCAATAGTGTTAATGCTAGTTTTAATCCTCTCAACCATTGCATTAAATGCATCATCTAGGTTAGACGAGTCATCTTCGGTTATTTTTGCAGATTCGAATACTGATTGCATTATGTTACTAATGATCGGTCTAGTTATCCATTTGCTATTATTGGTATCATCAAAACTGGTAGTATCATTTGAAGTTGTTGTATTGTAGGCGATACTATCTAGTTTGCCTCCAAGATCTGCTAGAGTAGATTTAATTTTATTCTCAAACTCGGTGATTTCGGCGTTTCTAGCGTCCACCGCCTCTTGATTTGTCCCATCAGGCTCGATTGGAGTAGGGAATTGGTTAAATAGGCTGTCATCAACTTCGAGTGTACTTAAAGTATTAAGATAGCCTAGCTCGGTTGCAAACGAAGTGATTGCAATCTGTTCGGAATCTGCTATAGATGTATTGTATATGTTATTGGATATGTCTTGAACAGCTGTAACAATTGCGGTATTGATTGTGGTGTGTGAACCAGCGTTAAATGAAGAACTAATATTATTTATGCTAGTTGACAGTATCTTACGGATACGAGGTTCGGTTACAAGATAAGACTGTCTTGCTATAGTAGTATCTTGTTTGTCGTAACCAGTAATCTTATCAAGTGTAGAACCGATTGTTGATAGCTGGTCTTTGACATTATCGCCGTCCAACTCAATATTGTTAAGGCGATTGATGTGTCCTAGTTCGATTTGCCAGAACTTATCTGTATTATTGCCGACTGTATCTGACCAGAAGGTTGTGCTGGAGATGTCGACTGCGATATCTTCTATGAGCCCGTTAATCTCGGCTGTTACGCTACCGGTAGTCGCGCTAGGGTCTTTGGTTTCTCTTAGACTACTAGCAATAATGGTGTTGATTCTACCAGATGTAATTAAGTAAGAAGGTCTAGTTATTGATGTGTCAGTTGTATCAAATCCTACAATTTGGTCAATTGGACGTCCAATTGTATCCAAGGTATCTGTAATATTGCCGTCGAGTTTCATGCTATCAAGTCTAGATATATGGTCTAGTTCGATTTGCCAGAAATCTGTGCGGTCGGTTACGGTGTTATCCCAGAAAGTTGTATCTGAGATATCTGTCGCGATATCTTCTATAAGGTTATTGATCTGTCCGGTAACGCCTGTTGTGTCTGATGTCTTGAGTTGTCTAAGAACATTAGCAATTGTATTGTTAAATTGTTGTATAGGGATAATTCGGCTACTATAGACTGTGTCTAAGTCGGAAGCGATATCTTTGGCTGCGGATATTGTGGAAATATTAGCCGCTTCGTCTGCAATATTAGTAAGTGATCTGATGCAGGTGATTTCGTTCTGCCAGAAGTCTTCGGGGATGGTGGTACTAAAGTTGTCTAGATTGGTCTTCATGCCATTGATGATATGATAGATGTTATCGTTAATGCTATCATCTCCGGCAGGCTCGAAGTTATCTCCCAGGATACTTTCTTCTATAACTCCCATGAGTTTGGACATAAGTTTAAGGGTTGAATTGCCACCTAGTAGTACTGAGTTCTGTGCACAATCATCTAGTGCGACTCCTAGACTATTTCTAATCGATATATCTTTGCTAGAAGCAATTGTATTAATCTCCATTATGAGAGGGGAGATGGCTTTCATTTCGTTTGTCCAGAAGTTCTTCTCGGTAGTGGTATGACCGTGGCTCATAAGATTAGCAGACATTGTATTGGCAATAGATAGAATATCTTTCGTGTCGGCGTCTGCATCTATAGATGATTGTTCGTATAATTCTTCAAGGGCTAGAGCAAACATCTTGGTAAGGGTGGTATTAGTTGTGCTAGTAGGGGTATTGATGTAAGCTGTTCCAAGAAGAGTTGATTGCTCAAGTGTATCAAGTGCTTTGCCGATATTAATAAGCACTGGCTCGCTAAGAGTAAAGTGTGCATCATAGCCAACTCTTAATTCGCTGCCTTCTTGAATATTGCCAAGAATTCCGTGGTCTTTGTTTCTTAGGATATTAAGAGTATCCAAGATTACCTTCATTTCGTTTTCCCAAGATTCGATATGACAGATGTTACGTAATAGCTGGTTATTGAAGGTGTCTTTGAATCTATCAGGAACGATAGTTGTGGTTGATTCTTTAATACGGCCAATTAAGTAGTCTTGTAGATTCTCGTAAGTTTCGGTATGAAGAAGTTTGCTGGACTTTAGTGTATCCATGGTCTTGCCAAGAGCTGGCAAAGATTCGTCGGTTAGGTAGATTGGGCTTTCTTCGGATACAGTAATAGCGGTAGAAACTACATTATTAAGTAGTCGTGTAAATGACGATTTGATCTCTGCCTCGGTGGCGGTATTAGCAACATATCCAAAGTTGGTTGCATTGTCAAATACAGTAAGTCCTATATCTAGTATGTTAGGGAGAGTTGTATCGATAGACTTAACTGCGAATATCTTATTAGTAAGTGTATCCGAGAAGTTTTCGTCTAGATTGTGGATTGTTGTTAAGAAATTGTCATAATCATTACGGACGATATGTATAAGTATCTTCTGATCGTTAAGGTATCTGGTTAGATCAACAAAGCTTCGTAGTTCTTCGAATATCTCGACACTATGATCTTCGGCGACCTTCTTAATGGTAAGTAGGATTAGGTCGTTAACAACGGGACTCTCGGATAGCTGGATGTCGTTCTCTCTAAGTATTTCGTATGTAATAGGGAGAATATAATCGCTGATAGCGGAGATAAATTCGGTTTGTTTGCAAGATGTGATAATCTTGTCTGTGCCATTGATAAGTGCGGTCAGGTCGTCTTGGCTAATGTTCTCAAGCCCGTCTTTGGTAGCTGTCTTATACATACCTATAAGGTTATCGATATCGAGCACTGCTGTGATTGTGCTATTGATATCTTCTCTAAGGACGATACGGTGTTCGCCTACGGTATCTGTTGTTAGTAGGTCAAAGCCTTTGACGCCTAGGTCAGAAAGTCCAAGGAAGTCCGAAATCCTACCAATTGCAGATAATTCGTAGCCTTTGACAATCTCACCAGTTAATCCGTCGGTCATTATGTCTAGTGAGATTGATTCGCCAGTGAGGTGATTGAGTGTTGTCTTATTGTGTGTGCGTAGAATATTCATTACGCCATATACAGGAATAAGAGTATTGATAATAATAAGTATTCCTACAAACGAACCTATAAGTGCTCCTAGTAGTCGGTACTTTTTTGGTTTCTCTGACTTTAGTAGCTTTTTGTCTTCCTTGAGTTCCTTCTGGCGTTCTTTCTTCTCTTTCTTCTGGATAGAGGCTTTGCTCTCAGGCTTGGTTACTTGTATACTATGAAGTTTCTGGCCGTTAGGTGATGAGGTGTCTAAGTTACTATCTGTTGGTATGAAAGAGCCTTCATTTGCCTTAGTAGTATTAGTTGGGGCATCGGCAGGTGCGTTCTCGCTATTTTTGTAAACTTCTAGTAATGGATCGATCATGTTATCGGAATTGCGGTACTCGGGATCGTTGCCCATATTAGCAAAAGCGACTGCTGGTCTTCTGCGGTGTGAGCGTAGCAAGAACTTGGTTATAAGGAAATTAAATGGTAGTAGTATATATTTTAGTAGCCAGAACAAGACAATATATACGATTGAATTAATAAGTAACAAAGGTATAACAACTATTATGTCGGCAAAATCTGGATACTTGGTTACGAATTCGTTGCCAAGGAGTTGCTCTACAAAGTAAGAGATGAGCTCGGCAATACTCATAGTGGTATTGGTACTAATGCCATCTTCTACAATTGTAGTTGTAACAGGTATCTTAAGTAGCAGTGATGTTATTGGTGCGGTTACAAAAAGTAGTATCACTGTGGTGAGCATTAAAAATAGTAGTCGCGAAGAAGTCTTCTTGATACCACGCAAAAATCCAAAGAGTATACCAAGGCCTAGGAATACTCCTCCAAAAATATTAAATCCAAGAATTATATAGTTTGCCATAAATACCTCGTTAATTATATACTAACTTAACTTATAGTTAAGTTTATCACAAAAGCGGTAGTCTTTCAAATGATTAAGCTTTAGTTTTGATGAAAAAAGTCCGTAATCCATCTAATTTAATAATATTTTATGGTAAGCGGGGTTTTACTATACTATTTTAATTTTTGCTAGCCTATGTAATTTTGTTTGTGTTTTCGATTTGAAAATTATATAATGTTATGGAAATAATTAGACCTAAAGGAGATTTATGAAAGTAATTGTACAGATTGTTAACTATGCCAAACTTCATAGCGAGGGCAAGGAGTCTAGTATTGGTAGAGGATTGCTTGTAACGATAGGAGCTAGTATGCAAGACACCATGGAAGATCTAAAGTACATTGCGAGAAAGGTGAGCAATTTGCGTATATTCAAGGACGAGGCAGGCAAGATGACAAGGTCAATTATTGACGAGGGTGGAGATGTTATGGTTGTTAGCAACTTTACTCTTCAGGCTCGAATAGGTAGCGGAACTAGACCTGACTTTAGCAAAGCGGGTTCGAGCGAGCGAGCATTAGAACTATACGAAAGATTAATTGAGGAGTTTAAAGAACAGGGTGTAAGAAATGTTGCCAGCGGACACTTTAAACATCATATGCATATAGAGTGCGAACTTGATGGCCCTATTAATATTATTTTAGAATCGGAGGGTAGGTAGACAATGAACGAAGTCTTGGTTGAACTATTCCAGCGTTTTCGACACTTGAGAAATGTTCAGACAATTGTAGAAGAGATAATAGTACTAGATGATTTGTCTAGAGATTATAATGAAGATGATGCTATAATTGCAATTGATCATTGTGTAGATAAATATGGCAGGGAGATATCCTTGATAGGGTCGCTCTATAAGAGCAAAGTAGTTGTTGAAGATGATCCTAAGCTTTACGAACGCAAGGACGACGAAGAGATACATGGAGATGTAGAGTTTATTAGAGATTGTCTAATAATAATAGGTGCAGTGCGTTCGGGGCTAAGACCTAGCCTAGATTATGTTGTAAGAGAAATGAGAGGAGAGATTTAATGGACAATCTGGAAGAAGTATTAGTAGAGATACTTAGCAAATTGTATTCGAGGATAATATATAGCGAAGAGAAGATTCTTAAAGAGATGATGGGGGATACCTTGTCTATTAAGGAGCTTCATACCCTTGAGGTTGTGTATACGTCTATGGCGAGTGGTAACAATACCGCTGGTAATATCGCAAGTAGACTAGGGATAACTCTTGGAACACTTACAACCAATGTAGATAGGTTATCTGCCAAGGGGTTGCTTCATAAAGTAAAGCATGATTCGGATAGGCGAGTTGTATATATTGAGCTGACCGAGAAGGGTAAGCAAGTATATACTAAACATATTGCTATGCATAAGAAAAAAATCGCTACTGCAATTGACAAATTGAGCACAACAGAGAAGGTTGCTCTAATGAACGCAGTAAGTAAGATGGAAATATAAAAAAATAAGGCGAAAGATTACAGTAATGATTATCTTTCGCCTTTTTGTGTGTAAAAATATTAAATATTTAAGGATTTTATAAATTCAACTAGGTCAGCTTTTAGGTCGTTATCTTGTAGTGCTGCAAGTATGTTGCCTTTGACAAATCCAAGTGGGGAGCCAATATCCAGTCTTGTGCCTTGGATAATTGTTCCGCATAGATTATTACCTTGGATAAGAGGTGTAAATGCATCTGTAAGATATTGCTCGCCATTGGTATGTGTTGGGCAAGATGCAAGGTGGTCAAAAATTGTATGAGCGAATAGCCCGCTTCCGGTATAGCATATATCGCTAGGAGTATTATTTATACTTGGCTTTTCAACAAATTCGGTAATGTTAGGGTATTTGCTATTGTTGTCTGAGATGCCTACCATGCCGTATTTGTGACACTCTTCGATATTAATTTTTTTAAGTGGGATTATTGATCTGCCTGTAGTTGTATGAGCGTCAATTAATTGCTTAACAAAACTGTCTCCTATAATGATGTCATCAGGGAACATCACAATAAAGTGGTCGTTACCTACGAAATTTCGAGCTAGATTAGTAGCATATCCTGTACCTTTTGCTTCGATTTGGCGGATAAATGATATATTCATATCCTTATATTGGGATGTTATGGATTCTAGTTCTTTTATTTTGTTAGACGACTTTAATCTATCCTCTAGTTCGATATTTCTGTCGTAGTAATTCTCAATAGATTCTTTGCCACGACCAATGACTACTAGGACGTCTTTAATTCCGTTATTTCTAAGGTCTTCAATGCAATAATCTATTGCTGGGCGAGTGAGTACTGGTAGCATTTCCTTAGGAATAGTCTTCGTAATAGGTAGCATACGGGTTGCAAGTCCTCCGCATAATATCACGGCTTTCATGATAAATACCTCCTAAATTTGTAAATTACATATATACTTAATTATTTACATAAAATATATGTAATGTCAAATATTATTGTGTAAAAGTATTACAAATAATTGTGTATGTGATTGGGGTAGGTTACAATAAGAGGTGTGTGTATGACGGCATGGATAAGTGGGGTATTTTCTAGTATTTTTGGTCAGAATTCATGGCTTGCAACAATGATAATATCTATGATACCTATTATTGAGGTAAAGGGTGCGATACCGTTTGGTGCAAGTGTAGAATTTTGGGGCAACAATGCGTTGAGTGCCGGTGAATCGTTTGTGTGGGCGGTGGTTGGTAGCTCGATAATTGTTCCTATCATTGCTCTACTATTTAGACCGATTATTAATGCTATGAAAACAAGTAAAGGCTTAAACAAAATTGCTAATGTGATTGAGAAAAAAGTAAGTAGTGGAGCGAGAAAAATAAAAAATAATAGCGAAAATGCATATAAAAAAGTATTGTTGAAAATGTTGGGTGTATTTGTGTTTGTAGCAATTCCCCTACCTATGACAGGTGTATGGACGGGTACTTGCATTGGTGTGTATAGTGGGCTAAAACTATGGCAGACAACACTATCCGTTGTGGTGGGTAATTTGGTAGCAAGCGTATTACTAGTAACAATCTGCTCGGCATTTCCTAGCCTAGTAACGTATATGTTTGTAATAGTTATGGCGATAGTTGTAATATATATTACTGTTTTAATACTTAAAATTTTATTTAGCAAAAAAGATAAGGAAGAAAAAATTAACGACAGTAATTGAAATTTTTGTGGCTTGACATATTGAAAATCTCTGGTATATATGGTATAATTAGTATAATAAAAGTATTGCTTGAGATATAATTTACGAGAGAAAAACTCAGTTGGAGGTCGATTATGGACTTTGATGAGAAGATGTTAAGGGAGTATTTGCTCCGCGAAATTGCCGATTGTAATAGTAAACTAAAGCCACTTATTTGGCGTGTTGTTAAGGATGGCGATTCGCCAAGTTATCAGGCATTAAAAAATGAGATTAAATCTGGATTTGTTGATAGAAGTAAGCCGTCTGAGGAATCAATGCAAAGAATTGATGATTATCGTAATTCTACGGGGAGAAATTATTCGGCGTATTACTTTTTTGACCTCAAAACTCTTACTAGTTATTATGTTTATCTGAAGACAATTCTCGAAGGGTGTTTGGTGCAAAACTTGAGAAACTTTGGAGCAGAAGAAGAGTATGATTACAAAAAGTTAAGAGGTGCTGCTAAATACGTGAAAGATATGTACAGAAGATTGCCTGGGCATAAGTGCACAGGTGGATATTCTTCGTATTCACCAGTATCACTAGCGTATAAGTATGAGGGTGGTGTGTATGTGTTGGATCCATACAAGCCTCTGACCGAAGAAAAGTTTAATAGCCTTTACAACAGAAATGATGCAGAGGAGATGTTTGAGAAGTACTTGGAAGAATTATGTCCCGAGTCACAAACGCTAGAGGAATTTGTGAAAGAAACAATTGAAACATCAAAAGTAACTAATAGTTACGAGCAATTAGACATACAAGCAAGATATAATAGACCTGCAAATCTTGTTGATAGCGAGCCTAAGACAACGGATTCTTATGTTGAGAATTATGGGGCTAGGTTAAAGGGCGAAGGCTTACCGAGTGGTGTAACCAGAAAGGGTGTGATGGAAAGTCTTGATGAGAAAATCGAAGAGGAAACTAATCCAACTGCTAAGTATCTGCTTTCGATACTTGGTGATTGTATGAAGAAACAACCGGATAGCAAAAAGCCAGAAAACGCCTCTACCGGAGGCTATGATGATGGTGCTGGTGGCGAAGGTAGGTAATTGATTAATAAATATGACTACAAAAAAAGAGAAAGATTATCGAGTCTTTCTCTTTTTACTATTAGAAATTACAGTTTTTAGGCGTTCTTGGGCAGAATTGTGCGTCACGGATATTGGATATTCCTGTGATATACATAAGAATTCTGTCAAATCCCAATCCAAATCCACTATGAACAACAGAACCGTATTTGCGTAAGTTAAGATACCAGCTATAATCTTCTGGTTTAAGATTGAATTTGTTGATCTTGTCGAGAAGAACGTCGTATCTTTCTTCTCTCTGGCTTCCTCCAATAATTTCACCAATTCCTGGTGCAAGAAGGTCGCACGCAGCAACTGTCTTGCCGTCTTCGTTAAGACGCATATAGAAGGCTTTGATGTCAACAGGGTAATCTGTTACGAATACTGGTTTGTTATATATCTTCTCGCATAGATATCTTTCGTGCTCGCTCTGAAGGTCGATACCCCACTTAACTTTAAATTCGAAGTTGTCGTTGTTCTTCTCAAGGATTGAGATTGCCTCTGTATATGTGCAATGAGCAAAGTCGTTAGATACAACGCTACGAAGTTTGTCGATAAGGCCTTTCTCAACGAATTTGTCTAAGAATTCAAGCTCATCAAGGCA
Source organism: Clostridiales bacterium (assembly GCA_015055665.1). Classification (GTDB taxonomy): domain Bacteria; phylum Bacillota; class Clostridia; order Christensenellales; family UBA1242; genus UBA11490. The sequence continues at coordinate 39,641 of SVHX01000004.1, read as the reverse complement.
AGTATCAAATACGTGGTTGATGATTGCTTTGATCATCTTCTCCATAACTTCCATGTCGCCTTTTAGGTCGCAGAAAGCCATTTCTGGTTCGATCATCCAGAATTCGCTAGCGTGTCTAGCGGTATTGCTATTCTCTGATCGGAAAGTTGGACCAAATGTGTAAACTTTGCTAAATGTTAGGGCAAAGGCTTCTGCCTCTAGTTGTCCGGTTGGGCATAGGAATACGTTTTTGCCAAAGAAGTCGCTTTCGGGACTTGCAGTCTTCATGTACTCGGCATCATAGAAGTTATGAGTAGTTACTCTAAATACATCACTACCGCCTTCGCAGTCTGCACAAGTAATGATAGGTGTATTAACATACATAAAGTTCTCACTCTGGAAGAAGTTATGAATTGCTCTAGCGCAAGCGTTACGGATACGGAACACTGCATTGAATAGGTTGGTTCTTCCTCTAAGGTAAGCGTTCTCTCTTAGGAATTCCACTGAGTGACCTTTCTTCTGAATAGGGTACGTTTCGTCAGTGGCAGAGCAGATAGTAATGTTGCTAGCTTGAATCTCGTATGGCTGTTTGTTCTCTGGAGTAAGTACCAAAGTTCCTTCTACCAATACAGAACTACCAGCGTTAAGCTTAGATACTGCTTCAAAGTTGTCTAATGCTTCGCCAAATACAATCTGAGCACCTTTGAAAGTTGTTCCATCATTAAGATCCATGAACCCAAAGTTCTTGTTGGCTCTAATTGATCTAACCCATCCGCCTAGTGTAACGGTAGTATCTGAGTATTGTTCTAAATTGTTAATAATTGTTGTAATGTCAATCTTTCTCATATAAACCTGTTCCTTAAAATTAAAAAAGTATACTATATTATATACCCATTTATTAATAAAATCAAGAGATATATGCCGACTTTTTGATGATATATTTTATGAAAAAAACAAAATAGTTGTGGTCTTAACAACAACGAGAAAGAGTGAGGGGAAACCTCACTCTATAATCTCGCTAGGAGAAAGATAAGTATAAATAGTCTATAACCTAAAATGAAACAACTTAAAATAGATCGATTAACAAAATATATATAGTTGATAGATTAAGGGCTGTAGTTATCTTCCTCACTATTATCTTGTACAACTACTGGGAAAATTATTCGCTATTTAATTGGTAAATATTGGTTATTGCTATGCTACCGCAATAATTTTTACTTTGCCATTAATCCAGCTTTCGAATACGGCATTGAGTTCTGAATTGCAAGATTGTTCGAAAGATTCGATCATGGAACTTGGTGTTGCTACTTTGAATTTGTGTGTATCAAAGTAATGTTGTAGGCAAGTCAAGAACTTGTCGCGACCAAGAATCTCATCAATGGAATTAAATAGTAGCATGCCTTTGACGTAAGCGATATATACATACTCGCTTTCGTTATTGTATTCATTTAGAGCTCTGTTCATTGTTGTGTCTGCCGAGCCAAATACCTTGGTGTATACATCTACAAATGTAACAAAGCTATTTGTTGTATTCTTAATAAGTTCGGATGTATTAATGTTGTAGCTCGGATTCTCTTCGTAGAAGAGTAGGGTACTATATTCGGTAAGTCCCTCGTCGAGCCAACCGTAGTCGTATTCGTTATTACCTACAAGTCCGTACCACCACTGGTGTGCAATCTCATGTACTATAACATTAACATAATCGCTCTGAACATCCACATCATCACTAATCATTACCATGTTAGGATACTCCATGCCACCATGTACAAAGTTTGTTTCTACAACATTAAGTGTGTCATATGGGTACTCGCCAAATATACGATTAAATGTGCTTAGGGCATCCATGCTTGCCTTTAAACTTTCGTTAGGGTATTGGTTCTTATAATAGTAGTAACTGACACGAGTGTTGCCTACAGTGTCTGAAACTACATTGAATTTGTCAGAAAGTACAAACGCAAAATCTCTTATTGCACTTGCGTTAATACTGTATGTTGTTGAGTCCTCGCTGGTATTGGTAGATGTTACGTTGCCAGAACTTGCTAGCACTAGATTACTTGGTGCAGTGATTGATACATTGTAATTGGCGACTTCCGAATAGAACGGATCGCCGTTATAATGATAGCTATCTATCCTGAAATCTCCGTCTTCGTATACGCAAGCGATAGGGTAGAAGTTACCTAGATTAATTGTGTCTTCGCCGTATCCAAATCTGTGACTAATATTAGGTATGTCTACATGATAAGTTATATCTATAGTAACAGATTGGTTGTTGCCTAAATTGTTTACTGGTACTTCAAGTATGTCTTGGTCGTTGCCACCTAAAACAATCTCTGTGTTCTCTTCATTTACAGATACTTCGGATACAACAAGGTCGCCAAAGCTTACACCGTTATAATAACACTTGTCGTAGTTAAGTGAGCTTACAACACTGCACTTGCTGTCTTTGCGAAAGTTGCGAGGGTATAGGTGAAATTTGATTGACTCAAGACTATCTCCTGTGCGATTGGTGTACTGCACTTCTTGTGTCACATCAAGGCTGTGGTCGTCGTTGTATGTAATATTCATTGAGTATGTGTTTAGATCACGAGAAATTTTCTCAAGGTCATTGCCTTTGCATCCAGTGAGCAAGAGTAATGGCAATATGAGAAGTAACATAAATTTTCTTAATTTCATAATGTATTCCTTTTTGATAAGATTATGTTAATGTATATGAGTTATGATTACAAATTATGTATTGTGTTTTAAGATTATTTGATTTTGATTTGGTGTGGCTTTTGTGTTATAATTAAATTATGGAAGAATATAGATATAAACATCTTAATACATATTTAAAGCATAAGTTTGGCGAGCGTACGCTCAAGGTTTGCATTGATGCTGGCTTTACTTGTCCTAATAGGGATGGTAGGCTGGGGTATGGTGGCTGTGCCTATTGTGGATCGAGTGGTGCGGGAGATAATATCAAACACAAATTGCACTCGGATAATAAATGTAATAGCGTTGTTCTTCGTTCTATTGATAATCAGGTGACGGAGTTCCTTAAGTCGTATAGGGGAGAAAGGGCTAATAAATATATTGCGTACTTCCAGAGCTTTAGTAACACTTATGCAGATGTGGAAACACTTAAGCGAAGGTATGATGTGGCACTTTCTGCCAGCAATAAGTTTGTTGGCTTAGAGGTGGCTACTCGCCCCGATTGCATTAATGAAGAAGTTGCACAGTTGTTGTCTTCGTATCAAGATAAATATTATGTGTGCGTTGAATTAGGTCTTCAGATTGCTGATAATGATATCTTGTCTAAGCTAAACGTTGGATATACCGTAAGAGATTTTGAACAAGCGGTTAATATGCTGCACAAATATCATATTGATGTAGTTGCTCATGTTATGATAGGGTTGCCTAATGAGTCGATTGATATTATTGGTAGAACAATAGCTCTTATCAATAGGCTAGGGTGCGAAGGTATCAAGATTCATAGTACATATGTCCATAAGGGAACTTGTCTTGCATCTAGCTGGAGTAAGGGGGAATATGTAAGCATTAGTCAAGATTATTATGTAAACATTGTAGCAAGGATAATTTCGAATCTAAATGAGGATATTGTAATTCATAGGATAACTGCAGACCCGCCAAGAGGAGAGTGTTTAGCTCCCGATTGGGTAACACATAAGAAATTAGTTATTAACGATATCGAGAGGTATCTAAAAGATAAGGACATTATACAAGGAGATTGCAAACTGGATTTCACCAATTAAATAGATATTACATAAATAGTTAATATATATATGTCATTAATTGATTGAAAATTTATTTAATTTGGGGTACAATATGTCTAGGTTGGGCAAAACTTTTCGTAAACTAAAGAAATACAATACCAAAGGTGTGTCATTAGAGAACGAGCCTCTAGCTAGCAAGGTTACATACAAGACCGGTGGTAATGCTAGAATTTATCTGGAGGTCTGCACAATCGAAAATTTCTTGCACATAATGGAAGTGATAAGGGCCGATAAGATTGATTACTTTGTTCTGGGTGCAGGGAGCAATACTCTTGTTAGTGATAATGGCTATGATGGGGTGGTAATAACATTATCGGGGGATCTAGCGAGAATTGAAACGTTAGACGAGTCTAGGATAGAGTGTGGTGCTGGAGTAAGGTTGTCTCAGGCATATATGTTTGCTAGTAACTTAGAGCTTAGCGGACTGGAAGATGGTGCCGGGATTCCTGCTAGCATTGGCGGTGCGGTCTACATGAACGCGGGGGCGTACAACTTTCAGATGTCTGACATTGTTGAATATGTAGTGGCGTACGTAGATGGCAAGATTACTTATTTTAAGAAGGAAGAGTGCGAGTTTGGGTATAGAGAAAGTTGGTTTCAACATAACGACTCTATTATTCTGCGAGTGGGATTAAATCTAAAGAAATCCAGCCGAGATATAATTGATAGCAGATTTAAGGAAGTTTTGAGCCAAAGGTTGCAATCGCAACCATTAGATAAACCTAGTGCGGGATGTGTATTCCGTAGGCAAGAGGGTGTGGTTGTAAGTCGATTGCTTGATGAGTGCGGCTTGAAGGGGACTAAATTTGGTGGTGCGGAAGTTAGTAAAAAGCACGCAAACTTCGTAATCAACGCAGGTGGAGCTACCTCGCAAGATATATTGGAATTAATAGAAGTCATGCGACATAGGGTGTTGACTAAGACAAATATTGATCTAAAAACAGAGATTGTTAAATTAGGAGAATTTGATGAAATTACTTGGTGATTATCATACACATACAACATATACACACGGCAAAAGTACAGTAGAAGAAAATGTTATGCAGGCAGCGAATTTAGGACTAAAGGAGATTGCTATAACAGAGCACTCATATAAAGGTTTTAATCATATTAAACGTGGCGACCTTGATAAAATCAAGGCCGACATAAGCGGTATTAAGGATAAGTATGATATTAAAATTCTTTGTGGTATAGAGGCTAACTTAGTATCAACCGAGGGCGATATTGATATAACTGATGAAGAGCTTAAATGTCTTGATCTTGTAATACTAGGGTTTCATAAGTTTACTAAGGTTAGTTTTAGGCAGTTTTTTAAATTTGTTCTGCCTAATTTGTTGAATTTTAAGCCTAGCAAAGCCAGAATTAGGCGTAACACTGAGGCGTACATTAAGGCTATGGACAAGCATAGAGTGAGTATTCTTGCACATCTTGGATATGCTGGGTGCAAGGTGGATTGTGTAAGATTGGCTGAGGAGTGTGTTAAGAGAGGAATTTATATTGAGCTTAATGGCAAGAGGATAAACTTTAGCAAAGAAGAAATATCTGCTATGGTGGATACTGGTGTTAAGTTTATAATCGATTCGGATGCTCATAGTAAATTGGCGGTGGGTAAGAATCACCGCGCGTTTAATTTGATTGAAAAATACAAAATACCGCTTAATCAAGTGGCTAATATAGATAAAACACCTAAGTTTAAATAAGGAGATAGATATGTCTTTTGCAACTGATGCAAAGTTGGAAGTTCTTAAGAATAAGATTGAGAGTGATTGTTGTGCAATTGCTTTTCTTAGTGCGGTTATCAAGTGTTCGGGCGAGTTGGGGATATCTTCGGGCAAGAAGATATCTGTTGCTGTGTATACCGAAATAGAGGAACTTTATTCGACGATTAAGCAGGTAATTGAGCAGTATTATGGCAAAGAGTGCGAGATGTCTATAATGGAAGAAACTAATATTTCTAAAACTAGTAGATATAAGATATCATTGCCTTATGAGATAACTACACAATTACTTAAGGATCTTGGTATTATGAAGCTGGATAGCGAAGGTCTATTAGAGCTTGAAAATGGTATTGCAGACTTTGTTATTATGGACGATTGCTGTAAGCGTAGTTATATAATGGGAGCTTTTGTAGGTTGTGCTACAAGCAATATAATTATCAAGAACTACGATAATGGCAAGAGTAATTCGGGGTATCACTTGGAGTTTGTATTCAGCTTTGATAAGATTGCGGAAGACTTTGTTAAGTTATTAGAAAATTTTGGGATAAATGCGAAAATTACAATTCGAAAAAATCTACCAATTGTGTATATTAAGGAATATCAGTTGATTTGTGATACTCTTGCACTTGTGGGGGCAAACAAGGCGGTGTTGAACTTGCAAAATGAGGCAGCAATAAGAGAAGTAAGGAATAATGTTAATAGGCAGAACAATTGCCTTAACGCTAATCTAAACAAAACTATTGGGGCATCTGTTAAACAATTAAACGCGATTAAAATTATACAAGATAACGTAGGTCTTGAGAGCTTGAGTGAGGGACTTATGGAATTGGCGTTGCTTAGACTTGCTAATCCGGAGGCGTCGCTAGAAGAACTACGAAGCTTAAGTGATCAGAAATTGACAAAGAGCGGGATTAATCATAGGTTTGCCAAAATGCTTGAGATGGCAGACAAGATTGAGAGGGACAAGCTAAGAATAACTACTTTATAGGAGAAAATTTATGACAGATTTCGTGCATTTGCATGTGCATACAGAATATAGTTTGCTGGATGGTATTGCTAGGATTGATACCTTAACCAAGAGATGTAAAGAGCTAGGCATGCCCGCTGTTGCGATTACTGATCATGGTAATATGTATGGTGCGGTTAAGTTCTATGATGCGTGCAGAGATAATGATATTAAGGCAATCTTTGGATGTGAGTTCTATGTTGCAAACGACCTTAATGTAAAGAGTGGCAAGAGCAAATACGCCCACCTTGTGTTGCTTGCAAAAGATGAAGTTGGATACAACAATATTTGTATGCTCAATACCATAGCATTTCGTGATGGGTTTTATTACAAACCGCGTATTGATTATAAGACATTAGAGCAATATCATGAAGGCGTTGTGTGTCTATCTGCTTGTCTTGCTGGAGATATTCCTCAGGCAATACTTAGTCGTAATTATGACGAGGCAGAAAGGCTGGTTAAGTGGTTTAAAGATCTATTTGGAGATGACTTCTATCTAGAGATTCAGAATCATCATCTGCCAGAGCAATTGGATGTTAACGAGAAGTTGTATGAGTACGCTAAAAAATTTGATGTTAAGCTGGTAGCAACTAATGACGTGCATTATATCAATCAAGATGATGCAGAGATGCAGGATGTATTGATGTGTGTGCAGATGGGCAAAACAGTTGATGATCCAGATAGGCTTAAACTGCCATGTGATGAGTTCTATCTTAGAACTGGTGATGAGATGGCGGCATTATTCCCTGATCATCCTGAGGCTATAGCTAATACATTAGAGATAGCAGACAAGTGTAATTATAGATTTACTTATGGACATTATCTATTCCCTAAATATGAACCAGTGACCGGCGAAGAGCCAATCGTGTATTTGCGAAAACTTATTGATGAAGGTGTTAAGAAAAAGTACGGTGAGTATACAGATGTAATTACCGAAAGGATAGAGAGAGAACTTGGCGTTATAGTTAAGCAAGGATTTGTAGAGTACTTCCTGATAGTATGGGATTATATCAATGCTGCTCGTAATATGGGTATATCTGTTGGTCCTGGACGTGGAAGTGGTGCCGGTTCAATAGTTGCGTATCTTATAGGTATTACTAATATTGACCCACTTAAGTATGACTTAATCTTTGAGAGATTCTTGCATACCGAAAGAGTATCCGCTCCCGACTTTGATATAGACTTTGAGGACTGTAGAAGACAAGAGGTTATACAGTATGTAAGAAGAAAGTACGGAGAGGATAGGGTTGCCAAGATTATAACTTTTGGCACAATGGCTGCCAAAAATGCCATAAAAGACGTAGGACGTGCCATGAAAGTGCCTTATAGCGAGCTTGATGCAGTAACCAAGGCAATGCCTACCAAAATTACTAAGGATGGCAAGGAGATAGAGATTAAGCGACCTAATATTATTATGAAGTCGTTTGGATTCTATCATCCTAAAGAGGGTGCTAAGGATTATGGTGTAGACTATAGCGTACCTGAGCTTGTAGCAATGTATAACGAGAATCCTGATGTTAAGAAGGTTGTTGACATTGCAATGAAGCTTGAGGACGCACCTCGTCAGACAAGTACTCATGCGTGCGGTGTTATTATTGGTAAAGATAGTCTTCAGAAGTTTATTCCGCAATCTCGTAATGGTGATGATATTACCACGCAGTATGTCGGTGTAGAGATGGAACACTTAGGACATCTTAAGATGGACTTCTTGGGACTAAGAAACTTATCCGATATTCGTATGGCTCTACAATATATCAAAGAAAATCATGGCGTGGAGATTGACTTCCAGCACGATACTTATGATGATCCGGAAGTATACAAATTAATCTCTTCTGGTAATACCAAGGCTATCTTCCAGATAGAAAGTGGTGGATTTCAGAACTTCATGAAGGAGCTAAGACCAACTTGTATCGAAGATATTGTCGCTGCGGTTTCCATGTATAGACCGGGCCCTATGAACGCAATACCAAGGTTTGTCCATAACAAGCATCACCCAGAAGATGTAACGTATGCACATCCTATTCTTGAGCCAATACTTAAGCCAACTTATGGCTGTATAGTTTATCAAGAACAAGTTATGAGGATAGTTCAGGATATGGCTGGCTATACTCTAGGTCAAGCCGATATGGTTAGACGTATGATGGGTAAGAAACAAGTTGACAAGATGCAGAAGGAGAAGGTTATTTTCCTTCATGGTAGAGATGAGTTTACCGATAAGGATGGCAAGGTTAATACTGCTATTGACGGAGCTTGTACAAGGGGTGTTCCTGAGGATGTTGCCTCTGCTATATGGGCAGAGATGGAAGACTTTGCTAAATACGCCTTTAACAAATCCCATGCTGCTGCATATAGTCTGGTTACATATCAGACGGCATACTTGAAGTGTCACTATGAGCCAGAGTTCTTGACTGCGGTTATTAATAACCGTATTACTAATGCTGACGAAATTAAGAACTACATAACTTATGCCAAGGAAGAGAAGATTGAAGTTCTCCCTCCAGATATTAATAAGTCAGATACTTTCTTTACAGTTAAAGACGGCAAGATAAGATTTGGTATAGCTGCACTAAAGAACGTCGGTGTCAACGTTGTTGAGCAGATAATGGCAGAGAAGAAGGCTAATGGTGATTACAAGGATCTTAATGACTTTATCAATAGATTAGACACATCACTACTTAATAAGCGTTGTGTAGAGAGTTTGATATTGTCGGGTGCGTTTGATTGCTTTGGGGCTAAGCGTAGTCAGATGATGAGGGTTTATCCTCAGATAATTGAGAAGGTTGTATCAGATAGGAAGAATACTGCTAGTGGACAATTCAGTCTTTTTGGTGATATCCTTAAAGATGACAAGACTAATATTGTTACAATGCCAGATATAGCCGAATATGACGACCAGACCAAGCTAAAACTTGAGAAGGAAGTTGCAGGTATTTATGTTAGTGGTCATCCGCTTGCTAATTATATTGACGAAATGAAGGCTTTTAACTTTAACGGTGGTATGTTGCAAGTGGGAGAGTCGGATGGTATGCAAGAGGAAGAAGAGGTCGAGAATAAGTATGAAGGGCTAACTGATAACATGGATGTTATTTGTGGCGGAGTAATTACCGAGATGAAGAAGGTTTATTCTCGCCGAGATGGTAGCGAAATGGCGATTGTCAAGATTGAAGATCTCTATGGATCTTTTGATGCTATGTTATTCTCGAAAACTTTTGCAATGAACAAAGATATATTACTAGTAGATAATATTGTTAGGATCAAAGGTAAGCTTAGCATTAATGATCGTGGCGTGTGTGTAAGGGTAGAAAACATTGTTAAAATGGAAGACAAGAAGACTATTACAGATAACAAAGCTCCAGAGAAGAAAGTTGTGCCTAAATTGTACCTAATGTATGATTTGACAGACAAAGAGTTGTCCAAAGATATATTGGAGTTGCTTAAGGCGTATCCGGGAGAGAGTCCTGTAATAGTTAAGTGTAGCGTGCAGAAAAAGCCTTTCCAGCTAGGTATTACAGTCAACCCTAGAGGGTTCCTAATTAATGAGCTACACGCATATATTGAGGATGATTATATCAAAGTTCTTTGATGTATCCTGTGTTTAATATCCAAAACAATTAGCAAAATGTTTGGTTAAATTGTTATTTTGTGTTAAATTAATTAAAGAAATATTAATAAAAGGATTAACTATGAGAAAAATTGCTGTATTGTGTAGTGGTGGCGATTGTCAAGCAATGAACGCTTGCATTAAGGCTATTGCTGACACTTGTCACTCTAACAAAATTGAGTTGTTGGGGATTAATAGAGGTTATCAAGGATTGATTGATAATGACCTAAGACCTCTTAGAAAACTTGACGTTGCTAATATCGAAACTGTAGCTGGTGCTATTATTAAGACTAGCCGTAGTCCAGAATTTATGACCGAAAAAGGCTTTAATAAGGCTCTTGAGAATCTAAAAAACAATGGTATTGAGGGATTAATTGTTATTGGCGGTAACGGGTCGTTCCGTGGAGCGAGAGATCTTGTTAATGCAGGAGTTCATGTAATTGGAATACCTGGAACAATCGATAATGACCTATTCTACACAGAAAGGTCTTTAGGGTTTGATACTGCTGTTCAGCAAGCGGTTAATGCAGTAACCGATATCAAGCAGACAATGTATGCTAACGATAGAGCAGTGGTATTCAAATGCATGGGCAGGCATTGTGGAGATATTGCTCTGCATACTGCTGTTGCAGTTGAGGCTGATTCGTTAGCAGTTAATGAGGTTGAGTATTCAATACCTCAGATAATTGAAGATATTAAGAACTCTATGTCGCATGGTGTAACTTCTCCAGTTGTTGTGATGAGCGAAGGCTCTAAGCTTGATATGGAAGAGGTTGTGTACGAGATACAATCTCAGCTCCAAATTACAACTAGAGGAATTGAGCTTGGTTATGTACAACGTGGTGGTGAGCCTACTTATTATGATAGGATGTTGGGCGTTAGATGGGGTGTCCTTGCAGTTCAACTACTAATGCAGGACATGACTAATCTTGCTCTGGGTATCAAAAATGACAAGATATTCTCAACCCCTCTGATTGAAGTAGAGCATGTATTGCAAGAATTTAGAGTTGATATGGTTAACGACTTAAGAACTCTACACGCTTTGCCAAAGCTATAATAATTGTTTTAGGAGAAAATTATGATTGAGATTGTTAAGTATAATGATGATGATCTAAGAGATGACGAGATTGATGAGGTTGTTACTAGGGTAAGAGCTTTCATAGTATCTAGCAAAAATAATATGATAGTAGGCTTTAACGAAGAGGGTTTTCAGCTACTTGGTGGTTATGTTGGTGATAACGAAGATATAATCGAGAGTTTAAAGTCTATGATCTATAACGAGTGCGGAATTGAGCTTGATTCCAAGGATATTATTGAGCCGTTCTACGAGATAAGATATTATAACCGCGATTACAAATGTTCTGGACTTAATAGATTGAGCGACTTAATATATTTCTGCGTAAAGACAGACAAATTGCCTAATCACAAAAAGTTAAAGCTTTCCGCAACTGAGCTAGCTCAGAAGTTGCCTCTAGAGGTTGTTCGTAAGAGTTTGTTTGGCAAAGAAATCAGAGAGTATATCGAGAAGGAAGAGAATCAAGTTAATAAGATCAAAGCAAAAGAATTGTTGCTTGCTTATGAGAAATTCAAAGAAAGATATAAGAACTAGTGGGATAAGCTTGTAGATAATACGATAGTATGTCTATAAGCTTTTTTTAATTGCAAAATACAAGATAAGAAAAAAGACAAGTAATAGTAGCGTTGCTATTACTTGTCTTGTATATTGTACTAATTATTTCTTAGATTCGGAATTAGTTGCTCCAGATTGATTATTGTTGCTGGCGTTGTTCATATCTTGTTCGGTTTGCTGTTCGTATCTCTCGTCATCTACTCTCATCTTGTAATCTTCATAAGCAAAAGATCCGCCTAAAAATAATACAATAAAGGCGAAAACAATTCCGATTATAATGTTAAGTGCTTTCTTTGACATGGTCACACCTCGCTAGATGTTATTTTATATTATCTAGTTTAATATAAATTATGCAGATTGTCAATACCTTAATAAGATATTTTTTCTGATGATAATAGATAATGCAGAATTAAAAGTTATGATGTAATTGGATGTAAAAATACAAAAAGTGAGTAATAAGTTAATCAAAAATGTTTTTTAAATTATAAATTAGGTGATAGAATATATCTATTAATATTATTGTGAGGCTAGTTATATGAAGAAGAGAAGTCAAATTGCAGAAAAGTATAAATGGGATTTGAGCCCTATATATAGTAGTTGTGAAGAGCTGCTCCAAGATGTTGAGAAATTAAAGTCGTATCCGGAGAAATTAGCAAGCTACAAGGGCAAGTTAAAAAAGCCTGCGTTGTGCCTAGAGTTCTTTAAGTTGGGTACAGAAGTATCTAAATTAGATGAGAAGATATCGGTGTATCTATTGCTTAAATTATCCGAAAATTTGGAGGACGCTAAGTACTTGGAGTTAGAAAGCGTTGTATCTACGATTAACAAGAAAATTTCTTGTGCGACAGCTTTCGAAGAGAGTGAACTTTTAAAGTGTGGAGAAAAGTATATTCGCAAACTTATGGCGGATGAGAGATTCGCAATCTATAGGTTATCGTTGGATAATTTCCTTAGGAACAAGGATCACGTCTTAAGCGAGAAGGAAGAAGAGATTATTAGCAAAGCGGGTAAATCGCTAGGAGGGTATTCGGATGTATTCGATAACCTAGATAATCTTGACCTTAAATTCCAAGATGCTGAGGATGCAAAAGGTAAGTTACACGAAGTTAATCAGCATAATTATAGTGAGTTGCTGGAGAGCAAAGATAGGGTTTTGAGGAAGAACGCTCTAATTAGTTACACTAAGGGGTATCACTCTGTAAGCAACACAATTGGTAGTACTTATATATCCTCTGTTGAGGGTGATTGGTTCATGGCAGATGTGTATAAATTCGATAGTGTATTAGAGAGTTCGCTATTCGGTGGTAATATCCCCAAAGAGGTGTATACTAAGCTCCTTGAAAGTGTAAGGAATAGCGTAAAATACGTGCATAAGTTCTATGCTCTCAAGAAGAAGGCTCTTGGATTCAAGGATTACTATATGTATGATAGATTGGTTCCAATTACTAAGAGTAGAGATAAGTACAACTACGAAGATAGTTGCCGTCATGTTTTAAATGCTATGGCCGTGCTTGGCGAAGATTATGTAAAGCATCTTAATGATGCTATTAGTAATAGATGGATTGATGTATACCCTTGTGAGAAGAAGGAGTCGGGTGGGTATTGTTGTAATGTGTACGAGCCACATCCATATATCCTACTTAATACGGTTGATGATAGCAGAAGTATATATACGCTAGCTCACGAACTTGGTCATGCTATGCATGGTAAACTAAGTGCAGAGTGTCAGCCATACGAGTCGTATGACCATACGATATTCTTGGCAGAGATTGCAAGTACAGTTAATGAAGTGTTGCTCTTTAAATATTTGTATGCTAATGCCAAAAGTCGTAACGATAAGATTGCTCATTTGGAGAAATATATTAGCAACATAATTGCAACAATATTCGTGCAGACGCTATATAGCGAATTCGAATATTATGCTCACTCGTTAGTTGAGAAGGGTGAACCAATAAGCAAAGAACTGCTTAATGCCAAGTACAAAGAACTTACACAATATTATTATGGCAAAGGTGTTAAGCTACTTCCTGATGATGTAGGCGAAGGTTGGATGAGGATACCACATTTCTATCGTGCGTATTACGTATATAAGTATGCTACAGGCATGACCGCTGCAATTAACTTTGGAAGAAAAATATCAAGCGGAGATGCTGATACTAGAGATAAATATATTAAGTTCTTGCAAGCAGGATCTAGCGATTATTCGATCAATATTCTAAAGACTGCAGGTATTGACTTGACTACTGACGAGCCTTACAAGGTTATGGAAGATGAGCTTAAGTGGGCTATAAGCGAGCTGTCTAATTTGATTGGGTAGTAAGAAAAAACACACATTGATAAATATGATAGACGAAAACTAGTTGTATTTATATAAATGTGTGTTTTTGTTTATTATAATTATGTTGTTGTCATTAACCGTGTTGTTTCTGCCAAATTGTATACTCTTTCTCAAAGTCTTGAAAGTATTGCTTAGACGAGAGTTTCTGAAACTTGTTGAACATTTCGGAGAACTCTTGTTGTGAGTTGTTGTTGATTGCTTGCATATGTTTGCGGTAAGCCGATTCGTTATTTGCAAGTAGCTTAGCCTTGGTGTCGATATTTTCTTGTGTAGGTGAGTAAGGATTTTCTTTGTGTTTAGTTCTAACCATATCAACAAGTTCGACTTCGCTTAATTTTCTTAAGTATTCAATTTTGTGTTCGGGTTGTTGTTCGTTGATTGTAGTAATGAGTTTGTATTTGTTAGAGCAGGCAATCTTGGCGTCCTTTTTCTTATTGGCAATTTCTCTAACCTCATATGTTTCGGTGACTGAGCTTAAGATCTCGCTCTTGCGAAAATAATTATATATCATCTGTGTAATATGAACATCAAGGGCTTGGGTTAGTCCGTCAATGATTGTTATATTGGTTGAGTTATTAACGCCGTTAATATCTATATATCCACACCTGGCACACTCGTCTATAAATTTGACCACTGCCTTGTCGATATTATCTCCAACAAGATTCATGTCAGACAAAACAATCTCGGCATCTGCATTAAGTGGAGCAACGGATACAACATCAAACTTGTTGTCGCATATAAATTCTACACGTGGATTAACTTCAATCTGTACATAGTTGTATTTGTTAGCGGTTATGCCGGAGATGATAATTGTTGATATTGCTGCTCCTACGATAATTGCTACTAGTATTAGAGATATTATTGTTCCTTTCTTTTCCATAATAGTTTGTTACCAGCTTTCCCTTATATAGATATAGTTATTTTCTGTAAAAAGCTAATTATTATTCGGGTGAGTTTTTTGTTTTGTAATTGAGGGCTTATAATGATACAATATTTGTATAATGTTAGTAGGAGTATGTTATGGCTATTATATTAGATGGTAAGAGTCTTGCATTGGCTGTGGAGGAGGAACTCAAGGTAGAGGTTGAGAGGATTAAGGTTAAGTTGGGGTTTGCTCCAGCACTTGCTACAATTCTAGTAGGTGATGACATGGCTAGTGTTACTTATGTTAATATGAAGGCAAAGGCGTGTGCTCGTGTAGGGCTAGATAGCAAGATAGTTAAATTACTAAGCACGACCACGACTGAGGAATTAATTAAAGAGATTAATAAGTTAAACAACGACAACTCGGTGTGTGGCATATTACTTCAGCATCCAGTACCGAGAGGAATTGATGAGAGGGCGTGCTTTGACGCTATTGATGTAGATAAGGATGTTGACGGAGTTAATAGTCAGACATTTGGTAAGATGTCTATGGGTGAGGAGAGTTATTATTCTGCTACACCTTATGGAATAATGAGATTGCTTAAACATTACAACATTGACCTAGTAGGCAAGCACGCAGTTGTAGTTGGAAGGAGTGCTATACTAGGCAAGCCAATTGCTATGATGTTGCTTGGTGCAGATTGTACTGTTACAATCTGCCACTCTAAGACCAATAACCTAGAGGCTATACTAAGAACTGCAGACATTGTTGTCGGAGCTGTTGGTAGGGCAAAGTTTATAAAGTCTGAGTGGTTAAAGCCGGGCGTCGTGGTTGTTGATGCGGGGTACAACGAGGGCAATGTCGGGGATGTTGATCTTGATAATATTGATAGTATTGCTAGTGCTTACACTCCAGTACCGGGTGGAGTTGGCCCAATGACAATTAACTCGTTAATACTTCAAACAGTTAACGCAGCTAGCAAATTAATACAAAAATAGACTAATGTTTTGTAAAAACATGATGTAAATCGTTACAAAAAATAGGCAAAATCTAATATAATTGTATGTAAGACTAGATTAGGGAGAAATAATGAGTAATATAGAATTAAAAAAGTTGCCCCAGCACATAGCCTTCATAATTGACGGCAATGGCAGGTGGGCAAAATCTCGAGGGCTGCCTAGAACGTTAGGGCACAAAGCGGGATTTGAAACATTAAAGAAGATAACCAAAGAGTGTTTCTATAATTACAAAATACCGATTGTTAGCATTTATGCTTTTTCAACAGAAAACTGGAACAGACCTCAGAAAGAGATTGATTATCTAATTGACCTATTTGAAGATTACACTAGCGAGAAGTTTGTGAAAGATTACCCTGGTGTTAAGCTAAATGTTATGGGGGATTATACCAAGTTTCCGGATAGGGTTGTTCGTAATGTAGAGGCTTGTATGGAGACAACCAAGGATAACAAACTCATATTTAATCTAGGAATTAATTATAGTGGTCAAGACGAGCTTGTGTATGCTATCAATGGAATAATTAATGATGGACATAAGTCTGTTACGAGAGAAGTTGTCGAGGAGTATCTCTATACTGCGGGACAGCCTCCAGTTGACTTCTGCGTAAGAACTAGTGGCGAATACAGATTAAGCAACTTTATGTTGTGGCAACTAGCTTATGCAGAATTGTATTTCCCTAAAGTGAAGTGGCCGGGATTTAACCGTAAGCATCTTAAGGATTCGCTAATTGAGTATCAGAGTAGAGATCGAAGATTTGGCTCTATTAAGGAGTAATTGCTTATAAATATTACTAAAAAACAAAAAGCACTAACTTATTTGGTTAGTGCTTTTTGTTAACATTGTTCTCAAAGTAATTAAGCTAGAACAGTGATGTCTTTCTTAACAATCATAGTTACTAGGTCGATAACCCAGAAAATGAAACCAAAGAAAATGTTAAGAACTCCGCCTAGGATATTACCTCTTTGGAATCTGGTAACAGTTCCTAGAATCCAGCTTGTGATAGGAATAATTGCCAAGATTAGGCATACAACCCAGCTCAAACCGAAGTATCTCTTTGTGCTTGCCATAATGTACTCTCCTTAATTAGATTTGTAACAATTCAATTATATTTGACATATTACACCATCATTATATATTAATTATTTTGGTTGTGTCAATTAAATTGCTTAGATTAAATATTTTTGTCGAAAAAATTTTTATTGTATTTTATCAACAAAAAATTTTGTCGAAATATCAGATAAATTGAATTGTTCTCTTGAATATTAGTATGCTGTGGAAAGTTGAAATATTACTAGTTGCAAGCGTGATGATTTGTTATTTATAATATTGTATTTGTTCCGGATACAAAAGTGCGTGTGCAACATCCGTTACAGTTAACAAATGGGTTGTCGCAACCACATCTATTGTTGTTACGGCATCCACAACCGCAATTGCCTCCGTTGTTATTGTTGCAACCGCATCCGTTGTTGCAGTTGCAAGTATTACAGCTATTAAAGTTCATATTATTTCCTCTTAACTTATTTAGTATATATTGCTATCGATAGACTGTGTTAGTGTTCCTAACACACTACATAGTATGCGTACACTCTCATACTTTGTGTAAGTTAACTAAACCCTAAAAAAATGATACATAAGGGCAATTATTGTCTTGTCAAATAATATAAAGTGTGGTAAACTATTTTAATAGAAAATATATGTGAGGTGATATATATGGACATAATCAAAATTGTAGACGAGCGTATGGCACATAATACATATCTTGTTATCGAGGGCGAGGGTGTTATTCTTATTGATGCAGGTGCTCATGTAAGTAAGATAGAAGAGCATCTTAAGATGTATTCGCCTAAGCCTAGACTCGAGGCTATTATGATTACTCATGCACATTTTGATCATGTTATGGAGCTTGATAATATTATTGCTAAGTATGGTTGTCAAGCATATATCTTTAAAGATGGTAAGCCTATGCTTTATAATATCGATCAGAATATGTCTATTATGTCACCTAATCCATTTAAGATTAAGACTAAGAAGGATGTCCGAATATTCCATGATGGGGATGTCTTTCGCTTTGGCGATATAGAGATTAGTTGTTACAATACCCCAGGGCACAGCCAAGATAGTTCGTGCTTTGTTATAGGTGATAATATGTTTACGGGTGATACGATATTCAAGGTTGAGCATGGTAGGACTGATCTATATTCGGGTGATAGAAATCAGCTAAGAATATCTCTTGAGCGAATTCTCAATGACTTGTCGGCTGGTTGCGAATTGTTTTTGCCAGGGCATGGGGCTAACTTTGATAAAGATGAATTAGATTATAATCTAAAAAGAATACTAGGAGAAGAGTAATGGACTTAAAGAAAGTTGTCTGTGATAATATTAAAGATATAGAAATATTGAAAGATATAGATAATTTGTATGATCTACTAACATATACTAATGATACAAAAAATGGTGATATTACATTGCCTTGTTTTGCCCTTGCAAAGTCGCTAAGGCGTAATCCTATGGAGATTGCTAACAGCATCAAAGACGGTTGCAAAGAGGGTGTATTTGATAGAGTTGAGAGTGTTAACGGATATCTTAACTTTTATCTTAATAGATCAGAAGTGTTTGAGGTAGTGTCTAAGGAGGAGAGTAAGGCAAAAGCGTCTAACGGCAAGACGGTATTTGTTGACTTTAGTAGTCTTAATCTTGCTAAGTATATGCATATAGGGCATTTGTCAACAACTGTTATTGGTAGTGTTATATCGAATACTTATGAGTATCTAGGATATGATGTAAAAAGGCTTAATTATGTCGGGGATTACGGGACTCCATTTGGTAAGATGATTGCAGCTATTAAGCACTGGGGAGATGAGTCTGAGATAGAGGTTAAGGGTGTTGATTATATCCAAGATCTATATGTAAAGTTTAATGTTGAGGCAGAATCTGACGAGGCTCTTATGGATGAAGCTAGAGAGTGGTTTGTGAAGATTGAAGACAAAGATCCAGAGGCTCTAAGGATATACGACAAGATTATTAAGGTGTCTATTGAAGAGGCTAGAAGACTCTGTGATATACTTGATATCAAATTCGATAGTTGGATAGGCGAGGCTTATTATAACGATAAGCTTGATCCTGTAGTTAACGAATTGGAAGAGTCTGGATTGCTCGAAACTAGCCAAGGGGCTAAGATTGTTGATCTTGAGGCACACGATTTGGGTGTGTGTATGATCAAGAAAAGTGATGGTGCGAGTCTATATGCAACTCGTGACCTTGCTACTGTTGTAGATAGATATGATAGATACAAATTTGATTTGGGATTGTATGTTACAAGTGTTCAGCAGAAGTTGCATTTCGCTAGATGGTTTAAAGTGATCGAGCTTATGGGCAAGCCGTATGCTAATAATCTTAAGCATATTACATACGGAACATATAGTCTGCCTACTGGTAAGATTGGTAGTAGGTTCGGCAAGCAGGCATTGGTCAAAGATATGATAGATATTGCAACAGATAGGGCAAGAGAGATTGTGTCAACCAGAGGAAGCAAGGTAGATAATATTGAAGAGCTTAGCAGGGAGATTGGTATCGGAGCTGTTAAATTTGGCGTACTTAAGACGGAGAGAATTAAAGATTGTGTGTTCGATCTAGAGAGTAGTCTAAATTTTGATGGCGAAACTAGTCCTTATCTTCAATATACTCATGCTAGGTGTAGTAGTATTATAGATAAGGCAAGTGGGCTTAAGGCAGAAACCAATAAGGATGATATAACTGCGGATGATACTTGGGAATTAATTAAGCACGTTAACGACTTTGATCGTATGGTAGAGTCGTCGGCAGCTGAGTATGAGCCTTGTTATATTAGTAGGTATCTACTTACACTTTGTTCGCTATTTAACAAGTTCTACAATAACCATAGAATTATTGATAATGATATTGTTAGTATTGCTAGATTAGAGCTTGTTAAGTCTGTTAGAGAGAAACTTGCAGCTGGGCTAAAATTATTAGGAATTAGTGCTCCTAATGCAATGTAAATTTATGATAATAACCGCTTGACAAAAGAAATGTTAAGTGGTATACTTGCAAAGTTAATAAAGACTATGATCGTATCAAAGTAGTGATAACAAGCCTTGGATAAGAGAATTGGAGTCAGCGGCTGAGAGCTCCAAATACAAGTTAGTGTTAGTTGCGAATTTCGGATACAGGAGTTGCTAGTAGAAATACTAGACGGTTGATATCTCCGTAAAAAAGATTAGTTGAGGAGAATTGCGGATGTAATTCTTAAAGTAGGGTGGTACCACGATAATGTAATCAATCGTCCCTATGGCAGATAGTAATATTGCCATAGGGATTTTTCTTTGGCAATAAATTAAAAAAGGAGATAAAAATGAAGGAATTAGAAAATATTAAGGAATTGTTCACGACTGCTATTGCAAATGTTAAGACAAATGACGAGCTTAATGTTGTAAGAACAGATTTCTTGGGTAAGTCGGGACATTTGACTACTTGTATGAAGTTGATCAAAGATCTAAGTGCCGAGGAGAAGAAGGCATTTGGACAAGAGGTTAATACTCTTAAAGTATTCGTAAGTGAGAGTATTGATAGCAAGAAAATCGAATTGGAGAATAAGGCAATCGAAGAAGAGCTTGCTAGTATGCCAAGGGTAGACCTAACAACACCTAATAGTGGGGAGTCGGGTAGTCTTCATCCGGTAACGATAATTCAAGAAAGACTTATTAATATCTTCCGTGGTATGGGATTTGCAATTGAAGATGGTAACGAAGTAGAAACAGAGTACAATAACTTTGAGGCTGTTAACATCCCTAAGTTTCATCCAGCAAGAGATATGCAAGATACGTTCTATCTAGACAATGGTCAAGTACTTAAGACTCATACATCTGCTAGTCAGAATAGGATTATGAGAAAATACGGTGCTCCGCTTAAAGCAATCTTCCCAGGACGTTGTTTCCGTAATGAAGAGCTAGATGCTAGCCACGAGAACACTTTCTTCCAGATGGAAGGAATTATGATTGACAAAGACATCTCTATTAGTAACCTTATTTACTTTATGAAGACAATGCTATCCGAAGTATTCGAGAGAGAGGTTAATGTTAGACTTAGACCGGGATTCTTCCCATTTGTCGAGCCGGGATTTGAACTAGATTGCTCTTGTCCATATTGTGGTGGCAAAGGTTGTAGAGTATGTAAACATAGTGGCTGGATAGAGCTTTGTCCATGTGGCATGATCCATCCTAATGTTCTTGAGATGGGCGGTATTGATCCAGAAGAGTATACCGGCTTTGCTTTTGGCTTGGGATTAAGTAGATTGGTTATGATGACTTATGGGTTTAAGGATATTAGAAACCTTAATTCCAAAGACCTCAAAGTACTAGAACAGACAAGGATTAAATAAGGAGGGGTAAATTATGTATATTTCGTTAAATTGGATAAAAGATTTTGTTAACCTAGACGGTATAGATATTGAGGAAATCGCTAACAAATTTACTCTATCGTGTGCCGAAATTGAGGATGTGATTCGCAAAGGCGAAGATATTAGCGGGGTTATCTCTGCTCGAATTGAGAGTGTTGAGGATCACCCAAGTAGCAAGAAGCTACACATATTGCAAGTTAATACTGGCAAGGATACAATTCAGATAGTATGTGGAGCACCTAATGTAAGAGTTGGCATGGTGACAGCACTTGCGACAATTGGGGCAAAACTTGGTGAGATTGAGATTGGCAAGGCAAGTCTAGCTGGCGTGGAAAGTAACGGTATGTGTTGTAGTGCAAAGGAGATAGGAATCTCTGATGATCATAGCGGTATTATTGATCTCGGTGATGATACAGAGATTGGCGTAGATATTAAGAAATTGTTGCCTATCGAGGATGTTCTTATTGAGGTAGACAACAAATCTCTTACTAACAGACCAGATATGTGGGGGCATTACGGAATAGCTAGAGAGATTGCTGCAATTACTGGTAGAGAGCTAAAACCTTATGATGTTGATAACAAGGATTATTCGGATCTTAGCTCGTTAGATGTAAAGATTGATAGCGAGAGTTGTAATAGATATTCGGCAGTAAGACTTGAGGGGGTTACCCAGAACGTATCTCCAATGGCTATGCAGATTAGACTATATTATTGTGGTATGAGGGGTATATCTCTACTTGCAGATCTTACCAATTATATTATGCTAGAGTTAGGTCAACCAATGCACAGCTTTGACGGAAGTCACGTTAATAGTATTGTAGTAAGGGATGTGGAGAAAGATACTAATTTCACTACCCTAGATGGTGTAGAGAGAGTGTTGCCTGCGGGTACAATGGTTATTGATCTTAATCACGAGATTGGTGCTGTTGCAGGTATTATGGGTGGACTTAGTAGCGAGATAGAGGCTAACACAACTAGTACATTTATTGAGTGTGCTAACTTTGATAGCATCAAAGTTCGCAAGTCTGCTACTGCATTGGGTTTAAGAAGTGAGTCAAGTGCTAGATACGAGAAGAGCCTTGATCCAGAAATGACTACAATTGCTATTCGTAGATATATTAAGTTGCTACAAAGCATTGATCCTAGTGCTAAGGTAGTTAGCAATATTACAGATGTTTATCCTAATAAATATCCACACATTGCTATAGATATCACAAAAAGTTATATAGATAGATACGCTGGTATAGATATCTCAGAAGAAAGGATACTAACAATACTTAAGTCACTTGGATTTGGTGTAACTAACAATGGTGGCGGGCAGTATCATATAGATGTGCCTACATGGAGAGCTACTAAGGATATATCTATTAAGGCAGATATTGTAGAAGAGATTACTAGAGTGTTTGGTTACGATAATATCGAGGCTAGGCCTACTCTTCAACCAGTTAGTCTTAATAGGGTGGGTAGAGATATAACCAGAACTTATGATGTAAAATATGCATTAGCTGATAAGTACCATATGCACGAGATTCATAGTTATATATGGGAAGATGCGATTGTTAATGCAGGTCTTAATATCGAAACCGAATCTCATATAAGACTAGTTAATTCTATACAAAAAGATAATAACGATATTAGGTCATCTATGATGCCTACAATTATTAGAGCATTGAATATTAATAAGAGATATTCTAGCCAGTATAAACTATTTGAAATTGGTCATATTGTAACAGGTATCAAAGATGGTCTTGCAGTTGAGGAGCAAGCTCTAGGTATGGGCTGGTGTGTTCCTAAGGCAGATATTGAATCGGCTTTAATCAAAGCTAAAGATTGTATACATTATATATTTGATTATGTGTTCAAGGTGGGGGCAAAATTAAAAGTTGCAACCAATAACAAAGGTTATATCGCTCCGGTTAACTATTATACAATTGAGTGTGATGGCAAGACAGTTGGAGAGCTAGGCGTTGTTCATCCAGTTGTTCAGAGCAAGATAGATAGTTCTAAGTATATGATAGTTGCCGAAATTAACATGACTACAATTAATACAATTGCTCCGCATGATATTAAGGTTGAAGGTGTATCTAAATTCCCAACAACTACACTTGACTTTAACTTTGTACTATCTCAAGATGAAGTATATGGTAGGTTAGAGTCGGTTGCCTCAACTATACCAACAGAGCTATCGTACAAGGTAGAGCTTGTGGATATATTCCATAATATCTCGGATAATACTAAGAGCTATACTATTAGATATTATGTAACTAGTATGGAGCATACCCTAACTAGCGAAGAGATCGAGTTGTTCCATAAGTCTGTCATAGACACATTTGAGAAGAATAAAATTTATCTTAAAGCAGAATAAAAAATATAAAGGTTAGATATTTCTAGCCTTTATTTTTTTGAAACAAATTTTCGGATAGGTATTGAAATTGCTTGACAAGTGTGTTAATATATTAATGATGGAAATTTTAAGGAGATTGATGTATGACAGACTTAGAAAAAGAAATTGAAAGAAAAAATAAGGAACTCAAGAAGAGTCATCGTAAGGTGATGATTTGGGAGAAGCTTGGAACGATTATTGATCCTATCAGAAGTTGTGGCGATGAGCTTGTGGATAAAATCCAAAAAATTAAAGCGAATATAGAAAAAAAGAAAGAAAAACACCAAAATGAGAAAAATTTTCAATTGGGCATGCAGGCTAAGTACGAAGAATTCCTAAAACTATATGATCCAAACAAAATCGGGTATAGAGAGCATTATATTAAAGATGATGAATCGATCTTTGTTGTTCATACAGAAAGTGGTCCAATTGTCCATAGAACTAAAATTGCAGATGCTGAGAAAGGGAGCTTTGTACAAGAAAAGTTTGATGCGTTCCTCCGAAAGAACGGCTCATCAGAGTATTTGTATTGTTATTCCACATATAAACCAGTTGGTAGCTTGAGTTACGAATATGATTGGACAGACTTCGTAAGGCATACTGACGGTAAATTTGTTAGAGTTCCTAGAGGTCGTTGTCTTACTCCTACTTCGTGTATTGATCTGTGGTGCTCCTTTAAGGATTGGCCAAATACTAATGAAGAAACCAATGAAACGTCAATGGTAGATGAATAAAACATTAAGTGCTTGAAATTAAGTTTTCGAGTACTTTTTTTATGTAAAAAGCACCACAAAAGTGGTGCTATGCTATACATTAAGGCATTTTCTTGAGAGCAGACATAAATATCTTCTTGAATTTCTTAGGATTTATCTCTGTTAGAACTTTGCAGTTAGGGGCTTTGGTTGGATCAAAGTCAATAACGCCAGTTTGTTCTTCCTTTAGGAATCTAATATGCACATACATCATCTCTGACTTGAATATCTCGGGGTTGCTAGCAAATGCAACTGCACAAGGGTCGTGGGTAGCAGCGCCAACTTTGACATGTCTATCTTTGTAGCTACGGAACATGAATTCGAACATCTCACCAGTCTTATTGGTAGTGCGGATATCTTCGATATCGTCTAGGTTAAAATATGCGGTATGTCCGTGGTTGCTAGGGCAGATTACGATCTTCTCGCCGCTCTTCATAACATATCTAGCAGCCTCTGGGTCTTGCATAATATTAAAGCTTAGGTATGGGTGGCGTTTGCTATCGTTAAGTAGTCCGCCGGAAATAACAATGTATTCGATGTTGTCCATATCTTCGGGGTATTTAAGTAGTAGGCTTGCTACATTAGTAAGAGGGCCGAGTGCGATAATTATAATAGGTTCTTTGGACTTGGATATTACTTCGTGCATCTTCTCCACTGCATCAAGTTTAGTAGGTTTTAGCTCTAGTGGTGGAAATTTAAATTTGCCCAACCCTCTCTTGCCGTGAGCTTGTATGGAGTTGTCTTTCTCTCGTTCTAGTGGGGCGTTTGCACCAACGGCTACAGGGATGTTCCTTTTTTCTAGTGCTTGGAGTAGGTTAAGGGTGTTTTTGGTAACAGCGTTAACACTTAGGTTGCCGGCAATGGTGGTGATAAGTTTAACATTAAGTTTGTTGGAAAATGCTCCAAGGGCAATTGCCATTGCGTCATCAATTCCGGTGTCAACATCTAGTATAATGTTCTTCTTCATATGGTGTATCCTTCAAATATTTATTACTTATTAGTATATTAATTGTACCATGCAAAAAGATAATTCTCAAAGCAAAAATTATAAAGTAATTAAATAGATTGTCTAGATGCATTGATAGGAATTTGCACAAACGCTGCAAATCAATTGCAAAAGTCACTAAAAATTGGTATATTAGTATATATAAAATAGGGGGCAATATGGCTAAGAAATTAACGAAAAAGCAGAAGAAGGCAATTGTTAAGACTGCTAGGAATCACTGGAAAGTACTTGTGGTACTAGCCATTGTTCTTGTGCTATTTGTAACCCTAGCGTACTTTATGGGTTGGATAGACATCCTCAAGGATAAACTATTCCCGCAAGATGATGGCCCTGCGTCGCTCTCTGAGGCAGGTGGTCATGTAACGACTCTTGACACGGTATCCGATCTGGAGATTGGCTTTGTTGATGTAGGGCAGGGCGATTGTATTATAATTAAGCTCCCAGATAACAAGACAATGATTATAGATAGCGGCGATAAGGTAAATGCTGCCAAAGATTCTATAGAAGAATATATCCAAGATAATAACATAAAAGCCTTTGATTATATGTTGCTTACCCATCAAGACGCAGACCATGTAGCCAACCTTGACTGGGTGCTCGAAAATTATCAGGTAAGGTATATCTTCAGACCTAATATTTATAGCGATAATGCGTTGTCGGCAAGTATTCCTGCCGAATTTAATCCAGAATTACCAGACAAAGATAATCGTTGCACCACTAATGTTTATGCGGAGTTTATAGTTGCTGCTTATAACGAGTCATGTACAACAGAAATATTTAATAAAGATAGCGACTTTACTAACAAGGTGATTTGTGGAGAGCAGGAATATAGTTATACATTTAATTTCTTAACTCCTGTTGCTGAGAAGTCGGAGATATCTTATAGTGATGCTAATGATTATTCGCCAATATTTACATTAGACTATGCTGGTAGGAAAATTATGTTTAATGGTGATGCCGAAGAGAAAATGCTTAAAGAGTATGTGCAGAATTATCCACAGGGGCATAATGTGGATGTATTAAAGGTTGGACATCACGGCTCGCACAATGCAACTAGCGAAGAATTTATTAACTTGATTGATCCAGAAGTTGCTGTTATTCAGTGTGGTTATGGCAATGATCATGGTCATCCTCATGGCAAGACACTTACCATATTGGAAAATTATGATAGTAATATGAAAGTATATCGTAATGACAATAATGGCAATATTAAGCTTACAATTAATGCAAGTGGTGATATGGTCTGGGACTTTGAAAATGATGATATGAGCAAGAACGATTTGAGCGGATACGAGTTATCTGGCGAAGGCGAGATTCATTTGTATGCAAGCAAAATAATACCGGACACTGTGTTGCAGTTGTTGCAGACACATGTGGTATTTGATAATAGAAAAGAGTTGATTATTTAG
Organism: Clostridiales bacterium; assembly: GCA_015055665.1. Taxonomy (GTDB): domain Bacteria; phylum Bacillota; class Clostridia; order Christensenellales; family UBA1242; genus UBA11490. The sequence goes on along the minus strand of SVHX01000004.1, from coordinate 12,751 downwards.
GAAGTGAAGTAATGTTAGTAGTAGGAATAGATGTTGGTGGAACTAATATAAAATTGGGACTAATTGAAGATGGTAAGATAATTAGGACTAATTCGTTAAGCACCAATGCTTTTGATGTTATTAGACAAGTAGCCAACGGTATTAGAGAGTTGGTACAGAGTGAGGGGCGATCTATGTCGGAACTCCATGGTGTTGGTCTTGGGTTCCCTGGTATGATAATAGATAATGTTGTCAAAGATAGCCCTAATATTGGTCTTCAAGACTGCAACCTCAAAGAAGTGCTTGAGCAAGAGCTAGGAGTATCGGTAGTTGTTAGAAATGATGCCGACATGGCAGCAATCGCAGAGTGCAAGATTGGAGCTGGCGAAAATTGTAATAATATGGTCTTTGTTTGTCTAGGAACTGGAGTTGGTGGTGGTATCATCATTAATGGTAGTCTGTACGAGGGCAATGGCGGTGCTGGAGAGGTAGGGCATATCTCTATTGAGCCTAATGGCAGACCTTGTACTTGTGGTAGAAAGGGTTGTGCAGAGCAGTATGTATCTATGATAGCTCTTAGTAATTTGGCTAGAGAGATGATGGTTGGATATCCAGATACTAAGATTAATCCTAGTGCAGAGGGTGACATATACGCATCTGAGCTAGTAAGAGCGTACAAGTTAGGTGATGCTTGTGCAATGGCTGTTGTTAATAAGTATGTTGGGTTGCTTTCGCAATATCTATTAAGCCTTTGTAATTTGTTTAGACCAGAGAAGGTTGTTGTTGGTGGCGGAATTACTCATGCACCAGAAATTATAGAAATGGTTGCCAAAGCGTGCAAGGAAGCAAGTTATGGATATAAGAATAGCCCTGCAGTTGATATAGTTCCTGCAAGGTTAGGCAATGAGGCGGGTATACTAGGTGCTGCTGTTTGCTTTGAAGACGAGGTGAGCCTTGAGGTTAAGTCATCTGCTAATGAGGACGTGGCTCAAGATAATGAACTATCTAGTGTTGAGGAAATCTCCGCACCTGAGGTAGATATTGTTGATACTCAGCCAGCAGAAGTTGTCGCTCAGGAAGACGATATAATGGAACAGTTATTTGCTGCATCTGCCCAGCCAGAAAGTGACAATGTCATCTCTAATGAAGATGCGGAAGATAGTGTTGTAGAAGAAGTGCCTGTACAAGGTGAGTATGAGCATGAAGACGCAGATACGACGCTAGATCTAAGTGGAATTAGAGGTCAGCTTGGCAATCTAGCCAATATGGTTAACGAAGATAAGTATGGCTATCAGATGCCAGAAGAGTCTATGGATATTGATACAACCAAGTATGATGCGGATTTAATCAACAGACTTAACGAAAAATTAAACAAAAAAGATTAAGTAAAGTAATAAGATTGGGAAGCGAAGACTGGCTTGCCCAATCTTTTTTTGTTAATAATTACTTTGAGTACCAAAAATGTTAGAAATATTTTTCATGTACCGAGGGCGGTGTTTGGGATAATGTTTGAATAGTCAAACATATTTTGACGAGGTTATGAAAATATATCAATCAAGTGTAATGTGCTGTTTGGTGGCTGGTATGATTATGGTTTGTGTCATAAAGTGTGTATATGGGGTACTTGGTGTTTCCTTATCAGAAATTGATGTCAAGAGAAAAATGGTGGATTGTGAAAAATTTTATCAAAATTTATCAAAAAAATATTTTTCCAAAACTGTCATAAAACGGTAGACAGACACAACATCTTGTGGTAAACTGAAATCAGCAAACACAAGATATGGGTTTTGACTTGATTTCGGGAATACTATATATAGTGGTGAGAAGAAGTCTTACAGTCTGACTCTTAACTTGTGTAAAATACAAAATACAGAGGAGAGAGTAATGATTACAAAAATTAGGAAAAGAGATGGAAGGCTAGCTGATTATGATATTAGCAAGATTGAGAACGCTATTGCTAAGGCAATGATTGCCCTAGGTGATGGTGAGATCAAAGACTGTAAGAAGATGGCAAGAATTACTGAACTTAATCTTATGGAGAAGTTCGAGGACAAAGTGCCATCCGTTGAAGATGTTCAAGACGAAGTAGAAAATGTTCTTATGACTAACGGCTACGAAAATGTTGCTAAGGCTTATATATTATATAGACGCGATCATGAGAAGGTTCGTAACATCCAAGATACAGTTATGGACTACAAGCAGACTGTTGATAAGTATCTTAACCTTGCAGACTGGAGAGTTAAGGAAAACTCAACCGTTACATATTCGGTTGGTGGATTGATTCTTAGCAACTCGGGAGCTATTACTGCTAACTATTGGTTAAGCGAAGTGTACGACAAAGAGATCGAGCAGGCTCACAAAAATGCAGATATTCATATTCATGACTTATCTATGCTTACAGGATACTGTGCTGGTTGGTCGCTTAAGCAACTTATAACCGAAGGTCTTGGCGGTATTGTAGGTAAGATTACATCTAGTCCTGCTAGCCACTTGAGCACACTTTGTAATCAGATGGTTAACTTCCTTGGCATTATGCAGAACGAGTGGGCAGGTGCTCAAGCATTTTCGTCGTTTGATACATATCTAGCTCCGTTTGTTAAAGTAGATAATTTGTCTTACAAAGAAGTTAAACAGTGCCTACAGAGCTTTATATATGGCGTTAATACTCCATCTAGATGGGGAACTCAAGCTCCATTTACTAATATTACTCTTGACTGGGTTGTTCCTAATGACTTGGCAGAACTTAATGCAATTGTTGGTGGCAAAGAACAGAACTTTAAGTACAAAGATTGTGTTAAGGAAATGGCTATGGTTAACAAAGCCTTTATCGAGCTTATGATCGAAGGTGATGCTAACGGCAGAGGATTCCAGTATCCTATTCCTACATATTCTATTACTCGTGATTTTGACTGGTCAGAAACTGAGAATAACAAGCTATTATTCGAAATGACCACTAAGTATGGTACTCCATACTTTAGTAACTACATCAATTCAGATATGGAACCTAGTGATGTAAGAAGTATGTGCTGTAGATTGCGTCTTGACCTAAGAGAGTTAAGAAAGAAATCTGGTGGATACTTTGGCTCTGGTGAGAGCACTGGTAGTGTGGGTGTTGTTACTATTAATATGCCAAGAATTGCTTACCAAAGTAAGACAGAAGATGAGTTCTTTGAGAAGCTCAATAGGATGATGGATATATCGGCTAGATCGCTTAAGACTAAGCGTGAAGTTATTACTAAGTTACTTGATTATGGTCTATATCCATATACTAAGAGATATCTTGGATCATTTAACAACCACTTCTCTACAATCGGTCTTGTAGGTATGAACGAGGCTTGTCTAAACGCTAGTTGGATTAGACAAGATTTGACTCATAAAGAAGCTCAAGCATTTACTCAGAAGGTACTTAACCACATGAGAGAAAGACTAAGTGATTATCAAGAGCAGTACGGTGATCTATACAACTTAGAGGCAACTCCTGCTGAGAGTACTTCTTATAGACTTGCTAAGCACGATAGGGAGAGATATCCAGACATTATCACTGCTTCCAAAGATGAAAATGTTCCATATTACACTAATAGTTCGCATCTACCAGTTGATTATACTTCAGACATCTTCGAGGCTCTAGACGTTCAGGATGATCTTCAGACATTGTATACATCAGGAACAGTATTCCATGCGTTCTTGGGTGAGAGATTGCAAGATTGGAAGGCTACAATGAATCTTGTTCGTACCATTGCAGAGAACTACAGGTTGCCATATTATACAATTTCTCCAACATATTCGGTTTGTAAGAACCACGGATATATCTCAGGAGAAGTTTACGAGTGTCCAGAGTGTGGTGCGAAAACTGAGGTTTATAGTCGTATTACAGGATATTATAGACCTGTTCAGAACTGGAACGATGGTAAGACCGAGGAATTTAAAGAAAGAAAAACATACGATATTGCTACAAGCAAACTCAATAAGGGCAAAGAACACGAGTGTTGTTGTGAAGAGTGTTGTGAGCAACCAGGAGAGGTTGTTGGTTATGCAGTAACAGAGAATATGTTGTTTGCAACTAAGACTTGTCCTAATTGTAAGATGGCAAAGATGTTGCTTGACAAGGCTAAGATTAAGTATACTGTAATTGATGCAGAAGAAGAGCCAGAACTTACTAACAAATTAGGTGTTCAGAAAGCTCCAACATTGCTTGTTCCTACCAAAGACGGTATCAAAGTATACGACAACGCAAGCGAAATTAAGAGATTTATCGAGGGCAAATAATGTACGATATAATAATTATAGGTAGTGGGGTGTCGGGGATGACCGCGGCACTCTACGCCCTTCGTAATAACAAAAAAGTATTGATGCTAGAGTGCGAAGGTGTTGGTGGTCAAATAGCCCTATCTCCAAGAGTGGAGAATTATCCAACCCACAAAGAAATATCAGGGGCTAAACTTAGCGAGGACTTATTCGAACAAATTAGTGCTCTTGGAGTCGAGTTCGACTTTGATAATATCTACAATGTGGAGAAATGCGGAGAGATATTTGTTGTCAAGGGAGAATTTGGCGAGTACAAATCTAAGTCGGTGATTATTGCTAATGGTGTTAAGCATCGCAAGCTTAGATTACCTAACGAAGATAAGTTGCTAGGACATGGCGTGTATTATTGTGCAATCTGTGATGGGCCGTTCTATGAGGGCAAGGAAGTAACCCTTATAGGAGATGGCAATACTGCTCTTCAATATGCACTACTACTTAGTGGGATGTGTAGCAAGGTAAATCTTGTTATTATGTTTGATAGATTCTTTGGAGATGAGAATCTAGTAACCGCCGTCGAGGCTAAGAAAAACATCCACATTACTAAGAACGCACGAACTGTAGAGCTAAAGGGTGAGGATCATCTAGAAAGTATTGTATTTGAAAGGTCAGATAAGACAACATTTGAGATTAAAGGAACCCCGCTCTTTGTGGCTATTGGACAAGTGCCTGATAACAAGAGATTTGATAATGTCGCTGATCTTGATGGAGATGGATACTTTGATTCTGACGAAACAACAAAGACTAAGACAGAGGGCTTGTTTGTTGCAGGGGATACTCGTAAGAAATCTGTCAGACAAGTAACTACTGCAATAGGTGATGGTGCAACTGCTGCTACTATGGCTTGCAATTATCTTAATTCTATAACTAAATAAAAATAACACATTGGGATGTCTAATCCTAATGTGTTTTTTATAAATCAAATATTATGTGAAAGGTTTGTCTATTGTGAAGATGAATTCGAATTGGGTGTTCTCGTTATCGAATACTCCGGCAAGGACAGAATTAATTTGCTTCTTGGTTAGGTGAGAGTCGAAGTCTTCGAGTATATCGAACAGTACAGTGGTTTTGGTCTGGCTACGCACAACGCGAAGTCCGTGAATTGTAATCTTCTTATTGAGTGTTCGTAGAGCACGTTGCATCTTAGATTGAATCCGTTTGTTCTCGGGGTTGTCGGGGTTGACGGGATCTACTTGCATTGTGAGGTTGATTTTTAGTTTGTCTTCGAAATATCTTTCGATAGTATCGATTAGTTCGTGACAATCAAGCAGTGATGTATTCTCGTGAACTTCGACATGGACTGATACAAAGGTCGATCCTGTACCGTATGTGTGGATAAGTAGATCGTGCATATCGTTGATGCCTTCGAAAGACAACAGCTCTCGCTTGATCTTGTTAACAAGCTTGCGATTGGGCTTTACTGATATTAATGGGTCAACTGTTTCTCCAATCATCTTAATTGCAGATATAATTGTTATGATAGCAACTGCAAGGCCTACATAGCCATCAATATTAATATCGAATATATTCATAACAATCATGGAGATTAGGATTGCGATATTAGCAAGCATATCATTGCGAGCATCAACCGAAGATGTTAGTAGTGTGTCGCTATCGATATCCTTGGCAAAGCTACGATACATAAGCATAAGTAGTAATTTGATTGCTACCATAAAGCCAAGGACGATATATGTTGCGGTGTTTATGTTAAGCTCTTCGGGTGTAATGATTTTCTCAATAGAAGACTTAGCAAATAACGCGCCAACCATTAGCATAATTATTGTGATTATGAATCCTGCTATATGTTCGATTCTTGCGTGGCCGAAGGGGTGGTCTTTGTCGGCTGGCTTGCTAGATAATTTGAATCCTATTAATGTAATTACTGAACTTCCTGCGTCAGTGAGGTTGGCAACTGACTGGATGATTATAGAGATACTTGATGATATAAGTCCTACAGCTATACCGCATCCGAAGATTAATAGGTTAAATATTATCCCTATAACACCTGCAACAACGCCATACCTATGATGAACTTTGGGGTCGGATGTATTGCGATAATTTTTAATAAATAACTTCTTTAATATTTTCATATATTACCATCTTTTTGCTAAATTGTTTGTTGTTTGTGACGTAAAGATTGTACTTTGTGTCAATATCCCCGTAGTTGTGTGTTAGGGATATATTTGCGAAGTATTGCTACAAATTCTTGAGCGGTATCGTGATTAATGGCTTGTAGATTGTCAGAAAGACAATTGCCGCTATCTTCGAATTTCTGCAAATAATATTTCTTAGCGCCCCTAATTAATTGTCCAATTGATTCCATATCTTGGCGTGTATGGTGTTGGTCAACTAGAGTGGTTCGGAATTCGTAATCCACACCGCAAGACATTATATATTCTACAACTTCGTCAAGGTTATCGAAGGTATTTGAGCCTGAGGTAAGTGGGTATTTGTCGGGACTATTCTTAATATCCATTGCTATATAGTCTATGAGATTATTATCGACTAGGTGTTTAAGCATTGGTAGATTAGTTCCGTTGGTATCTAGTTTGACAAGTAGTCCTTTGGCTTTGAGTTTGGAGATAAAGTCTGGTAGGTCGTGGTGTAGGGTTGGTTCTCCTCCGCTTACACACACTGCGGTTATTACACCTTTGCGTTTGTCAAAGTACGATAATATTTCTTCGATATTGATATCTGAGTCTGACATTTCTACTAGTCCGGCGTTGTGACAAAATGGACAACGGAAATTGCATCCAGCAGTAAATAGTGTGGTTGCTACCTTTCCTGGATAATCTACTAGTGTTACTTTCTGTATACCGCTAATTTTCATTATTCACATCTCCTATGTCTAATATTACTAAGCTAATAGTATTTTAGCAAATTTTGTTGTTTAAGTCTATAAAATGACCGGTATTAGTTTTTATAAAAATGTGGTTATACTCGTTAAATTCATTTTACAAAAAATATTACTTTTAATATACTATTATAGTAATCGTAATTAATCTTATTATAATATATAAAGTTATGTGAGATTAAAATTGCAAATATAAAAAAAGAAGGGAGAAGAAAGTTGAAACATTTTTATAATTTTCACCTAAAAGATGTTTATGAGAAACTCAACACAGGTGAGAAGGGTTTGACTTCTCAAGAGGCAAGTGCTAGACTTCAGCGTAATGGTAAGAACGCATTAGAAGAAGGCAAGAGCAAGACTTGGATGCAGAGATTCTTCGCTCAGATGAAAGATCTGATGATAATCGTATTGCTAGTTGCTGCTGCTATATCTGCTATTATTGCTATTATCGAAGGTAAGTATGTTGACCTTATTGATGCGGGCATAATCCTATTTATAGTTATTGTTAATGCTGTAATCGGAACGATACAAGAATCGAAAGCCGACCAAGCCATGAAGGAGCTTACCAAGATGAATAAGCCTTTTGCTAAGGTTTATCGTGATGGCGAAGTTACTAAGATTAAGTGCGAGGACATTGTTGTTGGTGATGTTGTCTTGCTAGAAGCGGGCGATGTAGTTCCTGCTGACCTAAGACTTATCTCGACCAAGTCACTTAAGATACAGGAGGCAACGCTTACTGGTGAGAGTGTGCCAGCGGAGAAAGATTGTACGGTAGAATTACCAGACGAAACTCCGCTAGGTGATAGAAAGACAATGGCGTTTAGTACTGGTGTTGTTACATATGGAAGAGGTTCTGGTGTGGTTGTTGCTACTGGTATGAATACCGAGGTCGGTAAGATTGCTGGTATGCTTAATACTCAAGAGAAGAACGACACTCCTCTTCAAGTACAGCTTGCTAAAACTGCTAAGTTATTGTCAATTGTTGTCCTTGGAGTTGCGTTAGTAATATTCGTAGCCGGAATATTTAATAAGAGTGCCGGCGATAGCTGGGTAGATAGTATTGTAGAGAGCTTTATGACAGCGGTGGCAATTGCTGTTGCTGCTATTCCAGAAGGGCTACCTGCAGTAGTTACAATTGTTCTTGCAATTGGTGTTAAGCGTATGAGCGAAAGACGTGCAATTGTTAAGAATCTTCCTGCGGTAGAAACCTTGGGATGTTGTGAAGTTATATGTTCGGACAAAACCGGAACACTTACACTTAACAAGATGACTGTTAAAGAGTTCTATACCAAGTCTATGGGGTTATTCTACAAAGAGGAGAAGCCTATTGATGAGAGCGTCAAGACACTAATTGAGGGTATGGTGCTTTGTAACGATACTGAAGAGAAGCTAGATAACGAGCTTATTGGTGATCCTACCGAAACTGCACTTGTTGCATATGCAAGAAAGATTGCTATTAATGTTAAGGAATTGAAGGCTAATAATATTCGTATTGATGAGATACCTTTCGATTCGAAGAGAAAGTTAATGACAACTGTTCATGAGGATAAAGTTGCCGAAACTAAGATAAGCTATACTAAGGGTGCTTTTGATATGCTCCTTAATAGATGTAATAAAATTCTTGATCTTAACAAAGAAAGGCCTATTACCGAGGAAGATATTTCTGCTCTTAAGAAAGCTAATAAAGAGATGGGTTCTAATGCTCTAAGAGTTCTTGGTCTTGCTTATAAGAAGCATCATCTTAAAGATCATGACAACCTAGAATCTGACCTAGTATTTGTAGGTCTAGTTGGTATGATTGATCCTCCTAGAAAGGAAGTGGCAGGTGCTGTTGCTACCTGTGCCAAAGCTGGTATGAGTGCGGTAATGATCACTGGAGATCACCTTGATACTGCAGTTGCTATTGCTACTCAAATTGGTATATACAAGAAGGGTGACAAGGCAATAACCGGTGCGGAGCTAGACAAGCTTACTGATGAGGAATTCCTAAGAGATCTTCGTAAGTACAAAGTTTATGCTCGTGTTAGTCCAGAAAACAAGGTAAGAATTGTTAATGCTTACAAGACATTTAATGTTATTGTTGCCATGACAGGTGATGGTGTTAATGATGCACCGTCCATTAAGACTGCTGATATTGGTATTGGTATGGGAATTACTGGTACTGATGTTAGTAAAGGTGCTGCAGATATAGTGCTAGCAGATGATAACTTTGCGACTATAATTGCTGCAGTAGAAGAGGGTAGAAAAGTTTACTCTAATATTAAAAAAGCTGTGCAGTATTTGTTATCGGCTAATATTGCAGAAGTATTATGTTTGTTTATTGCTACTATATTCCTAAGAGTAGAATTCCTAACACCGGTAATGATACTCTGGGTTAACTTGGTAACCGATAGTTTACCTGCTTTATCACTGGGTGTTGAGTCGGTCGAGAAAGATATTATGAATCGTCCTCCTCGTAAAGCTGGACAATCGCTATTTGCTGGTCATACGGGCAAGAACATTATTCTTCAAGGATTATTCCAGACAGTACTTACAATGGCGTCATTTGCTATTGGTGGATATGTAATGGGAGATGGTGTATTTAGAGCTGATGTTGCTATGACTATGGCGTTCTTAACATTATCTTTGATTCAGTTGTTACATTCCTACAATAGTAGATCTCAGCATCACTCGTTATTTACAAGTAATCCATTTAAGAACAAGTACCTTAACTTGTCCTTCCTTGCAGGAGCGGCTCTTACTGCTCTAACATTTATTCCTGCGTTCCAGACTTTCATGGGAACAACTTCGCTTAGTTGGGCAGAATTTGGTATTGCAATTGGTTGTGCTGCATTGATTATACCTGCAGTAGAGTGTCAGAAATTTGTAGAGTGGCTTTCGTTTAGATCCAAGCAAAAGAAAATAGCTAGCTATGAATCTGAACAAAATGACGAAACTCAGGAACAAAATTAATATAATTTGAGGTGTGTGTAATGGGCTATATGGTAGTTATCGAAGGAACTGATGGTTCTGGCAAGCAGACACAAAGCAAGGCTTTGTACAATAAATTAGTAAATCTAGGATACAAGGTTAAATTGCAGTCTTTGCCTAACTACGATAGCCTATCATCTGCTCCTGTTAAGATGTATCTTGGCGGTGAGTTTGGTGATGAAAAAAGCTTAAATGCCTATCAATCAAGTGTGTTGTATACGGTGGATAGGCTATGCACATATCAGAAGAACCTCAAGGATTTTTATGAATCTGGCGGGATTGTAATTATGGATAGGTATGTCGAGTCTAATATGCTCCATCATGGAGGCAAGATAAGAGATACAGAGGAATTGGAAAAATATCTTAAGTGGTTATCTGATCTGGAATTCGAAACACTCAAGTTGCCTAGAGCAGATAAAGTAATATTCTTGGATGTTCCAGTTGATGTTTCGCGTAGGCTTATGAAAGAGCGTGGTATACACAAGACAAATACCGCAAGAGATATTCACGAAGAGGACAAAGATCATCTAGTGCGTGCGTACAATAGCGGTAAGTATTGCGGAAGCAAATACGGATGGGATATAATCCCTTGTACAGATGGGGAAAATATGAAGTCTATCGAAGAGATAAGCGATATGATTTCGGGTATTGTAATTAAAGATATAGAGTCTAAGTTGGATATGGAAAAGCATCACGAGTTAGAAAGTTTATAATGTTTAACTAAAGTGAAGATATAAGAGGTGTATTAATGGAAATTAAGGTAATTGCATCAACCAAAGTAGGGGAGATTGCTAGCAAGTCGGACTTTGATATTTTCTCGGGTAAGACTGCTGGTATATGTTACTTAAAGAGTTCGTATGATGAGCTTATGAACGAGGATATAGATAAGACCCGTAGGAGAATTAAACAGACTAAAGAGGGTGGTCATCATAGTGTTTATGAGCACAATACTTTTTCTATTTATCTAGATGGTATTCCTAAGATAATTGCAATGTTGCTTAATAACGAGAAGCAGTATTCTACTAGTGAGAAATCAGCTAGATATACAATTATGGCGTTATCTCAGAAGGAACAAGTACTATATAACAAATGGGTTGAGATATTTAAAGGCAAAATAACTAAACTTTATGCAAGCGAATATCCTAATTTCTTTACAGATAGCAGGATTGAGAAGTTGGCTCAAGAAAATGCAAGACTTCTCACATCTGTATTTACACCATGTTCGATGGTATATACCACTAATTATCGTCAGATTAATTACCTTATTGCATTTTTGGATAAGTTCGTAGCTAACGAGAGCAAGACGGATTTCGAGAACAGATTACAGCCTTATATTGAGGAGCTGTCGGCAAAGCTTAAAGAATTGCCTTATTATGATGTAGACCTTGCTCGTAATGAGAAATGTAGGTCTCTAAGTTTATTCCATGATGATAAAAAACTCGAAGAATATTTCGGAGATGTGTATGCAACCTCGTACAAGGCTTCATTTACAGCCTTTGCACAGTTGGCTAGGCATAGAACTATAAACTATTCTTTAAAGGTTATAGAGGGCGAATTTTATGTCCCAGAGATACTAAGGGATAGCGAAAGCTTTACTGAACTATGGTTAAGCGATATGAAGGAAGTCGCTAGCAATTATCCTCAAGGTATGCTGGTAGAAACTTACGAGATGGGTACTCTTGATGATTTCTTGCTTAAACTAAAAGAACGCAAGTGTGCGTGTGCACAGCTTGAGGCTATGAGAATATGTAACGATATACTTGCCAAGTACGAATATGCTTTGCGTATGAAGATACATCCAAGAGCCGAGGAAATTATGAACTATACCAAGGGTAGTAGGTGTACATTTGCAGATTATCAATGTCATGCGAAATGCGGATTCCCTCTAGGTGTTGACGAAACAAGAAAAATATAAGAAAAAGACACAAGAATGAACAGCACCCATTAAATGACATACTATAAAAAGACAAAAGAGACAGTAATTCTGTCTCTTTTTATCTTATAAATTATTTTTCTAGAATTATATCATTATTGTAGATAACATTTCTTCCGTCGTTTCTAAAAATTTCGGCAGGTTTTTGACCTATAATTTTCATTTTATTACCATTTATCCAAAGACTAGTTTCTTCTGGCAAACAAATAATTTTATGTCCTTGAGACATTAGTCGTTGAATATTTATTGAAGTTTTTTCAATTTGTTCTGGTTTTCTTTGATAATGAACAAACAAACTATATCCATTTATTTTATTAAATCCAGAGGTATCCTTTAATCCAACTAAGTTTTCATCCGTAGAACTAATGTTAAGTTCGGTTTTTAAGCAAGTGTCTATTGATTTTCCAAAAATAAGCGCACCGGCACTTCCACCCATAATAACGCCACCATTGTCTAAAAACTCATTTAAATTGTTAAAAGCTTCTGTTTCTTTTAACATTTTTAATAACTTAAAAGTATTTCCACCACCAATAAATATCCCTGAATATTTAGAAAGCTTATCTTTTGTTATTTCTTTGGCATCTAAAACATCTTCTATATCTGTAACACCATAAGGTAACATTTCACCCTTAAACCATTCAATACAAGTTTCCATATTGCCGTTGTTCCAAGCAAGTGGAATATATAAAACTTTGCCACCATTTACTTCACGGGCA
>SVHX01000001.1 GCA_015055665.1 Clostridiales bacterium | reverse complement strand
CGTAATGTAGCATGGCAAGAGAATCAGAGTGCCAAAGATATTGAACACGTGTCCTTTAACTATCCAAATGATGCGTGGAGTACATCTACAAGCGATAATGGATTTTTTAGTACTCCTAATGGCGTAAGCAACTATGCAAGCAAGACTAGTAGCGATAAGTGGGCAGATAGTTACTTATGGTTACCAAGTGCTACTGAGGTTGGTTATGCGGATAATGCATTAGGGATATGGAAGTCTTCGCAAGCACAACGAGGTAACTATGGTGCGATAGAAGATGAGGTTGTAGGTAGTAATACGGGTGTGACATTTGCATCTTCTTGGCTAAGGTCTGGACACTTTATGGATGATCCAAGCTTTGCGTACTCAACCAACTATAGCGGAACAGATATGCTAGTTAATGTTGTTAGTGATAGTAGAGTAGTTAGGCCTTGCATACATCTTAATCTAACTGCTATGATGCAAGCTGTTGGTATTGCTAGTGTGAGTGAGGTAGATGTGCAACAGTCGGGAGTTAGAGTGGCAGAATCTAATAATCTAGTAGATAATATAGATAGTATGCCGGTAATCAGCAGAAGGGAAGAGGTTTTAGGAATCGGGCTATTAAATTGCCAATGTGTGATTAGGGGTAAGCAATACTAAATAATAAGAAATTCTCATATATTTATGTAGTAGATGTATGAGGATTTTTTTTGTAAGAAATTTTGATTAAAAGTATTGACAAAGGTTGGTTATTGGAGTAATATATTATTGAAGGTCAAAGAAAGTCAAACTTTGCTAAAAACTGTACAAGGAGGGAACGCGTGTCTAATCTAAGTGATATGATAGAGCAATTTATACTAGAGCAGTTAGAAGATATGGATAGTATAGATTTGTCTAGAAATGAGCTGGCGAGTTTTTTCCAATGTGCACCTAGTCAGATTAATTATGTATTATCTACTAGGTTTAGCGAGCCTAGGGGATTCATGACAACATCTCAGCGAGGTGGTGGTGGATATATTAGACTCGAGCGGGTAAGGTATAATGGCAACGAATATCTAGAATATATACTAGCTAGTACTAGTATAGGTGAGATAGATTATAGAGAGGCTTTGGAGATACTTGGTAATCTATCTCAGATGGGTATAATAGGAGATGGTGAGAGCAGGATACTAAGTTATGCAATATCTTCTAAGGCACTCTCTATGCCTGTTAAGATGGAGAATAGGCAACGGGCAAGAATACTGCATAATGTGATAATTAATATCTTAAGGGGGAATAATTAGGTATGTACAATAATATAAGATTTACTGATAATGTTGATATAGTATTGCAGAACGCTGGTAGTGTAGCTCTTCAGTATGGTAGTTATGCAATAGATACTGAGCATATGTTATATGGACTAACTGTAATCAAAGATAGTGTATCTAGCAAGATACTATCTAACTATGGGGTTACTAGCGAGTCTTTGATAACTCTACTATCTAAGCTTAATCGAGGAAGTAGTACTATAATATCTAGCAGTGTAGATATATCTCTTGATGCCAAGGAGTGTATACTGGTAGCGAGTCAATTTGCGAGTCAGATTGGTCACGACTTTGTAGGAACGGAGCATTTGCTAATAGCATTGTTACTAGGTGAGACATACAATTCGACCTCGATACTTAAGCGTAATTTTCGCATTAATATTAATGATATCCGCAATAATGTATTGCAAGTGATCAAGTCTAATTCGGGCAGGCATGCTGGTATGTCTAGTGATATGTATGGTACAAGGCAGGAGTACGATTATTCTACCGATAATTATAGTAGTGGGTATCAGGCTAGTGGAGCTGAGGGTGGATTGCCAGATTTTATTAAGTCTATGGGGCGAGATTTAACCGAGCGAGCACGAAGCGGTAAGATAGATCCTATTATAGGTAGAGAAGAAGAAACTGAGCGTATGATAGAGATACTCTGCCGTAAGAATAAGAACAATCCTGTGCTGATTGGTGAGGCGGGTGTTGGTAAGAGTGCAGTAGTTGATGGATTGGCGCTTGCTATTGCCAATGGCAAAGTACCAGAGATACTTAAGAACAAGACAATATTTTCTCTAGAGCTAGGCGGGCTTATGGCTGGAACTAAATACAGAGGTGAGCTCGAAGAGAGGATGAAGCAACTCATAGAGTTTATCGCTAACAACAAAGATATTATAGTATTTATTGATGAGATTCACACCCTAGTGCAAGCTGGTAGTGAGAAGGGAGAGATTAATCCTGCAGATATGCTTAAGCCGTATCTAGCACGAGGTGAGTTCCAAACAATAGGAGCTACAACTACAGATGAATACAAGCAGTATATCGAGAAAGACAAGGCTCTTGAGCGAAGATTTCAGCCAATTATTGTTAATCCGCCTACTGTAGAGCAGACAATTGAGATACTAAGAGGGCTTAAGGATAGCTTTGAGGTATTCCACAAAGTAAAGATATCCGAAGAGGCTATTGTTGCTGCTGCGTCATTAAGTGATAGGTATATTATGGATAGGTCTTTGCCGGATAAGGCGATTGACCTAATAGATGAGGCTAGTAGCAAAGCCAAGGTTGTTGGCAAGCGTAAGCCAGAAGAGCAGACTAAGCTAGAGGAAGAGATCTCTAGGTATGAGGTAGAGAAGAAAGAGGCGTTATTTGCTGAGAACTTTGAGAAGGCTGGAGAATATAGAGATAAGATATCTCAGGCACAAGAAAGGTTGAAAGAGATAACTAGTCAATCGTATTCGGGAGAAGAGCTAGTAATCACTAGCGAAGACATATGCAATGTTATAAGTGCGTGGACAAAAATTCCTGTTAGCAAGATTACTGAGAACGAGAGGGAGCGATTACTTAATCTAGAGGAAATATTACACAAGCGTGTAATTGGGCAATCGGAGGCGGTAACTGCCGTATGTAAGGCAATAAGGCGTGCAAGAATTGGTCTTAAGGATAACAACAGACCTATTGGAAGCTTTATGTTCCTAGGACAGACTGGTGTAGGTAAGACAGAGTTATGTAAGGCACTTGCTGAGGCTATGTTTGATAACGAGAACGCAGTTATTAGGCTGGATATGAGTGAGTATATGGAGAAGCACAGTGTAAGCAAGTTGATTGGTTCTCCTCCGGGTTATGTTGGGTTTGATGACGGTGGACAATTGACCGAGAAGGTTAGACATAGACCTTATTCGGTAGTATTGTTTGACGAAATAGAGAAGGCTCATCCAGATGTATTTAATCTATTACTCCAAGTATTAGATGATGGAAGGCTAACTGATAGTCAAGGCAGGCTGGTATCGTTTAAGAACACTATTATAATATTTACATCCAATGTAGGTGTGAGTGATCTCCCTAAAGGTCGTAGGCCTCTTGGGTTTGGTCAAGGAATTGATACCGCTGATGACGAATACGAAGTTATCAAAGAAACTCTTACCAATGCCTTTAAGACTAGATTTAAGCCGGAATTTGTTAATAGAATTGATGTGGTAACGGTATTCCATCCATTAAGCCCTGAGCAACTGGCTAAGATTGCTAAGCTATTTATTAGTAATCTTAATAAGCGATTGCAAGGTCAAGGTGCGAGTCTAAGAATTACCGAGAGTGCTCTTAAGTATCTAATTGATAAGGGTTATGACAAAGAGTACGGTGCAAGGCCTCTAAGAAGGCTTATTGAGCAGGAAGTTGAGGACAGGATAGCGGAACAGTGTCTTGAGGGGCATATACCTCATGGCTCGGTTGTGACAATTTCTGCCAAAGATGGCAAATTAAATTTTCGTGTAAATCGTCCAGAAAATTAATGTAAAATATTTGGAGTATGACAACATATTTGGTACAATTAAGGTATAAATCTATCGTATAGATAGAGAAAGGAGAATGACTATGGATATAAAATATGTCGCAAAAAATTATAAAATCTCTGATAAATTTAAAGACGTTTTGGAGAAAAAACTAGGCAAGATGGAGAGGTACTTTAACAAAGACGTTGATGTTAAGGTAGTTTGCACCGAGCAAAATGAGAGATGCAAGCTAGAACTTACTATTAATAGTGCTGGACTATATCTCAGAAGTGAGGTTGAGTCTGATAATATGTACAATAACATTGATACTGCTCTACCTAAGCTTGAGAAGCAGATAGTAAAGAGTACCAAGAAATATAAGAATAAATTTGCTGAGAAGGTATCTTATGATGCTTTTGAATTTATTGACGAAGAGCCTAAGGCTGAGAAGCACAAAGTTGTTAAGACAAAAATCTTTGACCTAGAGCCTATTAGTGTTGAAGACGCAGAAGCGTTTATGGATGCCGTTGGCCACAACTTCTATGTGTTCCTTAATGGCGAAACAGGTGAGATTAGTGTTCTATACAGAAGAAATGACGGAGAACTTGGTCTTATCGAGGCTAGAAAATAATAATTATTAAATAAAAAGTACACCTCATGATTATTGTTATGGGTGTACTTTTTTAGTTAAGAACACATGGATTAGATTGTTGTAAAATTGTCAAAAAAATATTTTTTTGTAATTTAATCCCTAAAACAAGCCGTTTTGAAAAATTGTCAAAAAAATTTGGCAGAAGGGTATTGACAAGTGCTCATATTGATGTTACACTATAGGTGCATTTTAATAAACTTAAAATGTTTTTCCATTTTTCATTCTACCTATATACATATATTTAGGTAAAGGGGGCTGAGATGCCCTCTTTTTTCGTTCTTAATATCATTATATTTTGATAGAAAAATACACACAAGGCAATTAGTTCCTTATGTGTATTGTTTTTTATTTAGATTTGCTTTGAGCGGTTTGTATTCTCTTTGCCTTTGATCTAGGATTCTTATTATGAATCTTCTCGTTGTTCTGAAGGTAGTCAACTAGGTGCCTTCGAGTTTTTTCTTCGCAAATAGGGATTACAAATGCTGACGTGAGCATTGCAACTCCTGTTACAATGAATATTCCAAGTAATCCAATGAAACCAAAAGAATATCCAAAGCAGTATGCTGTAACACACGCAGTTTCTCTGCTATATAGTGCACGATTGGAGCATGCCATAATTCGAGATTTGCTAAGCATTCTATCTAGCACAAATAGAGATATAAATGGATAAGAGAACGCGATTATTCCGTATATAGCACATATTAGTACAAACATGGAGTTGATAGGTACAAATGGAAGAGCGACAACCGCAATTGCGATTACTACGCTAGCGATTGATACGAGTCTAGTTGTGTCGTGTTTCTCGTTAATTATTCCTGCAACATAGAATCCTAATGCATAGAACGCGTTGAATACTGCATTAAGTATACCGGCTATTGCAAATTCGCCTTGTTTGGAGAAGACAAACAAGCCATAAGTTGTCTGAAGTAGATCAACAAATGCAAAGCTAAAGTACACAAAGAAGTATGTTACAAGTAACTTCTTAGACAATCTCTTGCTTTCGGCTTTGAGTTCGTCATTTTTCTTGGATAGGGTGCTGACTGCATTAGAAGTTGCATCCTTATTAAATGTCTTCTGATGTCTGCACTTAATATAAAACATTACTAGTGGTACAACTGAGATAAAGTAAATAACAAGTGACATTATAAGTACAAGGGTCTTGTTGATATCTAATAAGTATCCGCCAACTAGAAGGGCAACGATTGTGCCGATTTGTTCGAATAATCTAGTTACGCCAATAGATGACTTGCCGTCGTTCTTATTGGTAAGCGAAGAGTAGTTGAATATTATCTCTCGAGATAAATAATTAAGTGCGTGATCTAATGAGTGGAATATGCAAACGCCAATTACACCAATAATTAGATTGTAGTCTAGTACAAATATAAAGATATTGTATAGTGTAATAGGTACAATCCTCATGAGCAAGAATAATTGAGGATATTTGCCATACAACTTCTTAAGGCTTATGTTAAATATTAATCTAATAATATTAGTGGCTACAAGGTAAGTAATCGCATAGATTAGTTCTCCAGTGGCTTGGTACACAATAAGTGCAACAAAAGCACCAACAAGACTGTTGGCGAAATTAGAAATCATCTTATGAAAATTTAATAATTTAAGCTGGTTCATTTTTTCACTCTCAACATATATTTTTTTTGGCGTGCAATATACATGTAGTCTGTGGAAGGACTGCATGTATACGCATATTGGTTAATATCAATTATCTTATAATAGAATATCACAAATAATAATTAATTAAAAATGAAAAGAACTAATTTGCATAATTTGTAAACAAATATTTTGTACAAAGCATCAAATGTGTTAAAATATAAAATATTAGCAGGTGAACAAATGGAATTAAAACTACTTAATTTTAATAGAATAATGGCTAATATTTCCACTAAGTTGGTGGGAGGTTTTATTCCGTTAATTGTATACAATAACGTGTCCTCGCACAAGTTAGAGCTAGCAATGTTAACTATTGTGCTAGAATACTTGCTTAGCTTTATCTTTGCCACACTGCTTAAGCCTTGGTTAATTAAGAAACCTCAGTTGTTCTTGTTCTTAAGGATTATCCCTATTGTAATCTACGAAGTATTATTACTTTATGTAGCGACTAATCCAATTGCTTGCGTAATAGGAATTGGTGTAGCGTATTCGCTAAGCTATGCCTTTAAATATATCCCAACCGAAGTGCTATTTGCTTATGTCAATGCCGAGAAGAAGTCTGGCACTGGTAGACAGCTGGCAATAAGTAAGATATTAGAGCAACTTGCAATTATACTAGGCGTGTTACTAGGTGGATACTTCTTAGATTATCTAGATATGTATGTCATGATAATTGTTTCAATTGTGCTATATGCAGTAGGTGCTCTGCCTCAATTGATATATTATCTAACACATCTTAAGATGTCTAGAATCAATCAAGAATACGCAACTTATGCTCATATATCTCTCAAGGAGAATAGTCAAGACAAAGTATTTGCTAATAAAGTATCTAAGAAGATTAGATTAATCTATGGTACTTTTAACTTTCTTCAAGAGAGTTGGCAGGCGTTATATATAATGATACCGTTGCTAACGTTTACGTTAACAGGTAAATTTACCTATTCGGCAATTGCTACAGCAATTTTTGATGGAGTATACGGTGTTAGTTTCTTGATTGCGGGTAAACTTAACGACAAGCGTGATCTAATGATCGTTGCTAGTATATCTGGCGTGTTAGTTGGGTTGCTAGGTATTGCAATGATTTTTGTTAAAGCAGACTATATCTGGATAATATACATATTATGTGCAATTATTGCTATTTGTTATGCAGTTGCATACTTCTTTATGTACGATAGATTACTTAAGAAGAGTAAGATTGTTGGAAGAAACACAACTTGTATTATTAACAAGATATCTATGTTCTTCCTATCTACTTGTTTTGTTGGATTGTTTGGTATAATTTCTCTACCGCTCGCATTTGGTGTGGGGGGAGTAATGTCAGCAGTTAGCGGAGCAGTAATTCCTGTTGTCGAGGAGAAGACAAGACAAATGCTAGTCGATCATCTCGAAGATAACGAAATTCGAGATACGGGCAAAAAGTGGTAAGCATTGATTGAAAAATATGCAACTAAGATATAGAGAGAAATAAATTGCATTAATTACAATATCATTAAACAAATTGAGATAAAATAAATATAAATATTTGACTTGTCTAGATAAATGATGTTACAATCATTAAAAAAATATAATTGTTAATAGTGGAGGAATTGTTATGAGTAGTTTGACAAGAGGTCAGAAGATTAATCGAATATGTGTTTATTCGCTGCTTTCAGCCGTTTTCTCCCTATTTATTTTCGCCGGGGGGGGGGTACTCTACTGAGGCAATAACAACAAGCGACACAACTAGTTACGTGTCGGTTGGAGAACTATTTGATAGTAGCTCCAAGACATTTGATGCGGATAACTTTAATATCCTCATGAAGTATATCTCCGGCGACCCCGAGGCATCTATTGACGATATCAACACACTAGCCAATTCTGTACTGGATTCTGCAGAGATGAGAGCATTTACTATGGATGCGGGGTCATATGGTACTAAGTCATACGAGGCAAAGGCTAATGGTCAAGATATATGTGTTAGACTTGGCGGTCTAGACTGGCAAGTAATGTATCTTAGCAAAGATAAACATGGCAAGTCTATACTAACTCTATGGCTAGACAATAACGTACAAGACGCTTGGGTAGGTAGATCTGCTACCGAAGGTCAGTATTATGGATTCCTAGATGGTGGGTTGTATAGTGATTACTCTGCAAATTGGTATACAGACTTTGTAAATGCACCTACTCCATCAAATATGTATGGTGCAAGCTATGTTAATGCCGTAACACTTAATAATGGTGGATATTATTCTATCAATACAACAACTATTTCTGACTATGTTGAGAAACGTTCAGACAGTGTATTTGCATTATTTACAATGGAACAATTCGGTCTTACACAATATATGGTAACTCCGAGAGATGTGTCTTGGCAAGAATCTGGTCAAAAATGGGGTTCTAGTCCCCTTGCAAATGAGAATTGGGATGATAGCAATACAACTGGTTGGACTACTCATGGGCATTATGGTAGTATTGCCGATATGATAACAAATCCATATTATGATGCTTGGGCAGATAGTTATATATGGTTGCCGAGTCAAAGCGAAACTGGTCGAACAGAAAATGGTGGACTATGGAAAACATCTAAGGCTCAAAAGGAAACTTATGATGGAACGACTGATTCTACCGAAGTTAATGTAGGGACAAAACCTGGTGTTGCGTATGCGAGAACGTTGTTGAGAACGGGTGGCGGTGCTGGGTTTAATATTTCTGCGCTTCCTTCGTATGGTAATGTCGGATGGGACTATGGAAATCATGTGCACGCTAGTAATGCCGTTCGCCCAGCACTCCATCTTAACCTTAACCTAATAGCCAAAGAATTGTTCTCTGTATCAGTAGGAGAGATATACAATAGTAGTAATAAGACTGTTAACCAAGATAACTATAATATCCTCAAAAAATATATAACAGGTAAAACAAGCCCTACAGCATCAGATATTAATACACTAGCAACTAATATTACTGATGCTAGTGAGATAAGGTCAACGACAATATCTGCAGGAACTGCTGGTAGTACTGCATACAAGGCTAAGACTAATGGGCAAGATATAGTTGTGACGCTAGGTGGATTAAAGTGGCAAGCAGTGTACCTTAGCCAAGATAAGTTGGGTAATTCCATACTAACTCTATGGTTAGACGGTGTTAACCAATCTGCATGGGATAGTAGATCGCCGAGCGAAGGAGAGTACTTTGGCTACAGGGAAGGGCTACTGTATAGCGACTGGTCGGCTAATTGGAATAGCATGGATATATCCTCTAATCCTAGTAATATGTATAGTACTAGCTATATAAATGCCGTCACGCTTAATAACGGCGGGACATATGCCACAAGCACTACCGCTACAACTACGGCAAGCAAGAGTAGTAGTAATGCATTTGCATTGTTTACTATGCCAACATATGGATTAACTCAATATCTAGTAACACCGCGTAATGTATCTTGGCAAGAGAGCCAGAGTGCAGTGTCTACAACTAATGTAACATTTAATTATCCTAACGAGGGATGGAGTACGGATACTAGCAATGATGGATTCTTTGTAGATGTATGGGGCGAGTGTAACAATTATGCAAGCAGAGCAGGCAGTGACTCTTGGGCAGATAATTATCTATGGTTGCCTAGTGCTACTGAGGCTGGCTATGACGGAGATCATGCAGGTATATGGCAATCTTCGATTACTCAGAGGATGAATCTAGCAGGTAAATTAGATGGTATTGGTAGTGTTGATGTAGATAGTGGATACGCATCATCTTGGCTACGATCTGGACACTTTGGAGATGGCTCATCTGCATACTCAATATGCTCGGTAGGAGCAGAGCCATATGCTAATACAGTAAGTGATAGCAGAGTAGTACGCCCATGTCTACATCTTAACCTAACTGCAATGGAGAACGCTGTATCTGCAAGCGTTGCTAGTGTGAGTGAGGAGTCGAGCGAAACAACATTAAATATTAACAAATTAAATACTAATATAGATATGATTCCTATTGACATAGGCTCGAGAGGTAGTGTTAAGAAGGAGAGATTGTATAAGTAGCAAAAAAAAATCCCATTGATATGGGATTTTTTGTATGTTTAAAATTGTATTGTAAGTATTACAAATTCTTCCTAGCGAGGGATAATTCGTTATTATCTATACGTATAAGTTGAGGGCAGTCGACAACTATATATTTGAGGAACAGGTCGAACATCTCTTTCTTAACAGTAGATTCTCCTATAACTTCTAGGTTGTCTTGAGCGAATCTTGCTCCGCTACGGGCATTGGAGTATAGGCAATTGGAGAAGAATATTGTCGACTTGAGTCCTTTGTTATTAACAACGCGAAATTCTTCGCTCTTCTTGGTGATTCGAACCTGTGCGGATGATGCTCTGAGCATATCTTCGATATTGACGTGTAAGCCTTCGGGGAATACCTGATAGATTGCGTCATCAATCTGTTTGGCATAGTTCATGAGGCTGAATAGTTTGGATTCGAGTTTAAGTTTGAAGAAGTTAGGCGCGTTCTTGATAAACTCAATTCTTTGAACTTGTTCGTTGTCGTAGCGGATAATTAGGTCTTTGGACTTCTTATCCTCGACGGTGTATATATTAATTCCTTTGTCTGCAAAAAAGAAATCAGGAGTATCGTAATAGACTACTTCTGTCTTGGTCTTGCCTAAGGAATCTACTGAGCAAGCGGCTAGTAGTTGACCTTTGAGCAAAGATAATTTGTCTTTCTTAAGATTGGCAAGCATAAATCTGCCACACAAATAATTAGATACTTTAATCAATTCCATGTTATTATTATATAATAAAGTTTACGGCTTGGCAAATATTTTAAGGGAGATATTAGTAAAATATTGTATCGAAGTGATGGATATTGTAATGGAGTGGGAAAAATTTTTTAGATTCTTGATACTTTTATGCAGATTATCTATTGTAAATTTGAAGTTTATTTGTTAAAATATATCTATACTTAGAAATCTGCGTTAAGTAAGGAGGAGTACATGAGGACTAAGCGAATATGTTTTTCGATAATGTTATTATTAGTATCTGTACTGACTCTAGCTGGATGTGCAGATATCGAGCTTATCAGAACTGTTGATAGCAACTACGTTATAATGGACAAATTTGTCATAACTCTAGACAAATCGAGTCTTGGCTCTAATTATGATGTTGTTAGGGCAAGCATTGTTGATGATATGACTAATTATAGGAATTATGTTAATGATTGGATAGAGTCCTTCCGAGAAGATTACATAGATGAGTATGAGTATCTCAAGGATGGCATATTATGCGAAACAATTACTGATAACGATAACGAATTGAGTGTATATATTGAATTTTATGAGATGGAGTGCTTTGCTATGTTCTATGGGCTTGCTACTTTTGAGGGTGTAGAGGGTATCTCTAAGGCTATGGATGACATTGGCCCATTTGTTACACAGATTCTTACTCAAGATTACAAGACTGAGAATATGGGGTTGTTCCTATATAAGGCGGCATTAATGAGTAACCAAAGCATGCTATCTGATCTAGAGAACTGCAAGATTGACGAGCTTGGCGTTAATTATTACGATAAGTATACTGATATGCTTGGTGCAGACAATCAAGATATTAGTCTTACACAAATATTTGCTTATCCTGATGATAGGTTGTATAGCAATGCTGATGAGGTGGAAGAGCTTGACGGATTTACATTTATGTTATGGGATCTAACGAACAAAGGCAAAGATTTTAGGATGGAGGCGTATAAGCTTGCTCCAAGAGTTGTTGCGTGGTATGTACTTGCATTAATAATCTCGGTGGCAGTTATCTGTGTAGCGATTGTTGTAATTAAGTATTGCATTAAGAAATCGAATACGAAGGTTCTTATAACGAAAAAGGAAGCGGAGAGAGATGAATAATAGATATTTCTTTGACAAACGAGATTGGAAAAGAAGAACTATAAAATATGGGGCAATATTTTTGATATCTTTTTTGCCAATTGTGTTATTTAATATTTTGCTTGACGGAGTAATCGAGCAGAATTGGATAGTGATACTGCTTGATTGTATACTGCTACTGATATTTGTAGTTATAGGCAATTGGATATGCGAGAAGATATTTGAAGCAAGGGATGCCAAGCTTGAAAGGCTAAGATCTGCAAGAGAAGAAGCTGAATCTCTTAAGAAGCAAATATTGGAAGATAGTTACAAGCGTAAAAGACAAGAGAAACAGGAAAATAAGAAGAAAAAAGCCGGCAATGATACAGAGAGTATCGATATAGAGATCACTGAGCCGGACAAGAAGGCAAAAAAGAACAAAGGCAAAGCTACTAGCAAAAAGCCTACTATTATAAAACAGACAAAGGAAGAAGAGTAAAGACATGGAGAACAAGAAACTTGCTTCGAAAAAGGCAAAGGATCCAAGAGTTATGCCTCATAGTATTGAGGCAGAGCAGTGTGTATTAGGTTGTGCGTTTATTGATCAAGATGCTAGCTTTGGTGTAATGTCAGCACTTAAAGAAAGTGATTTTTATTCGGAAACACATAAGATAATATTTGAGTCTATGTACAAGGTATTCTCTAGCAATACTCCAATAGACTTTGTTACAATTACCGAGCATCTGGAGAAGACTGGCAATCTTGAAAGTGTAGGAGGGATAGATTATCTAACAACCCTTACTAACGTTGTGCCTAGTGCTAGCAACTTTCAGCATTATGTAGATATAGTTAAGAACAATAGTGTGCTTAGACAGCTTATAGGTGCTGGTCAAGATATTATCAACAAGTCCTATGGTGATGTTGATATGGAAGACGCGCTTACCTTTGCCGAAGAGAACATATTCCGAATCGGTGATAAGGATGATCGTGGTGGATTGACTCATATCAATGTAGCTGTTAATAATACTATTGCTAATTTCGAGGAATTGCAGAATAACAAGGGCTCTATAAGAGGTGTTCCTAGTGGTATTTATGGATTAGACAAGATAACTAACGGATTTCAGAAAGGTGCACTTATTCTAATAGCTGCTCGTCCAGGTTGTGGTAAGACAAGTCTTGGCATGAACATGATTAATCATGCTGCTGTTAAGTGTGGTAAGAAATGTGCTATATTCTCTTTGGAGATGAGTAAGGAAGAGATTGCTGCGCGTTCGATATGTAGTCTTGCATATGTTGACATGGGTAATGCACTTAAAGGTGAGATGAACGACAAGGAGTGGAAGGCTGTACTTGCTGCGAGCAAGAGGCTTAGCGAAGCTAACATATATATTGACGAAGGATTCTCTAAATCTCCTGTCGATATACTAAGTAAATGTCGAAAGCTCAAGAGAGAGAAGGGACTTGATATATTGATGATTGACTACTTGCAATTGATGCAAGGTAGTACTGCCAAATCTCAAGAAAACCGTACTCAAGAAATAAGTGATATTACTCGTACGCTCAAGATGGCGGCAAGAGAGCTAGAAATCCCAATTATATTGCTATCTCAGTTGTCAAGACAGAGTGAGACCCGTAAAGATCACAGACCAATCCTTAGTGACCTAAGAGAATCTGGATCTATCGAGCAGGATGCCGATATGGTATTATTTATATATCGAGCAGATATGTATAATGATGTGCCAGAGGCAGAGCGTGAGGCTGGAATTGCCGAGATTATTATTGCTAAGAACCGTGCTGGTAAGTGCGATACTATTAAGACTAAATGGGTTGGTTCTATTACGTCCTTCCTTAATCTTGACAAAGATGCCAATGCACAGAGTCTTGAGGAAACAGCGCCTGTGCCTCATGATGCACCTCCTTCAAAGCCTGTAGAGGTACTGCAAGAAGATGAAGAGCTAATACCGCTTCCAGAGGAAAGCTCAGCTCCTGCAGAAGTTCCAAGCGTTCCTGTAGCAAGCGAAGAGATACCACCTCCGGATATTGATGACATACCTATGATGCCATTAGGTGAGGCGGATGAACTGCTAGATATTTTTGAATAATTAATATACACATATTAAAAGTAGCAAACTAGAGTTACTATTAGTATGTGTTTTTTTGTATATATTAACATAATTCCAATGTAATCAGTCAACACTTAGATTGTAGGAGAGTGTTGTGGGGAAGAAGCTTGGATATGGTATTGGCAGTCTTGGTTATAGTGTTGTGGGGCAAACAATAAGCAATTACTTTATGTTTTTTGCAACCTGTATACTGGGAATTAGAGGAAGTATTGTAGGGCTTGTGATTGCTACAAGCACAATTTGGGATGGAATTAGCGATTGTCTAATTGGTTATTTAAGTGATAACAAGCCATTAGGGCGATTGGGAAATCGCAATGGTTATATGTTGATAGCAACATTTGGCATAACGATATTTAATATAGTTCTCTGGACAATTCCTTTAGAAATAAATGTGTGGATAAAGGTGATCTGGATATCAGTTACATTACTTTTGCTAGAAACATTTAATACTATGTTCGCAACACCATTTAATGCTCTTGGTAACGAACTTGCAGAAGATTATAATGATCGAACGAAAATTACTGCGACCAGTACAGTCTTTTATTTGTTAGGTATTATTATTCCTAGTGTATTGCTTGTAATATTTCTTCCTGACACAACCGAGTATCCAGTAGGACAACTCAATCCTAATGGGTATATTAAAATTGCAATTGTTACAAGTGTAATATGCTTGGTTTGTGGCTTAATATCATCTATTTCGACAATTAAGCATAATACTATGTTGAAAGGAAAACAAAAAAAGAAAAATGTTGATCTAAAGTCTATTTTTGCTAACTTTGGGAGGGCTTTTAAACATAAGCGACTTAGAACAATAATTGCTGGTTATGTAATGATTTCTATGGCAACGGTGTTTCTTTGTAGTGTTGGATTGCATTTCTTTACGTATTCATTTTTTTATACAACCAATCAGATAACGACATTGTTGCTAAGCTTAATTGGTGGTACGATATTAAGTCAGCCGTTGTGGGTATTAATTAGTTCTAAAAGACGTAAGAAGCCTGCTCTAATTATGGGTATACTTACTACTATATTTGCGGTATTTGGTGTAATTGGGGTTTATATATTTAGGATTGAATTATACGAAGTGTCATTTTATCTTATGATTGGACTACTTGTGATATGTGGTATTGGTAGTGGTGCGATATATTCCTTGCCTCAATCGTTATATGGAGATGCGATTGAATCTGTAAGTCGTGGCGGTAGTACGGCAACTTTTGGTGGAGCATTGACTCTTGCTAGTAATATCGCAAATTCGTTATCCCAGCTTATTGTTGGTGTTTTACTGGATGTAATAGGATTTGATAGCAAGGAGCTTGTCCAGACGCTTGGTGTTCAGACTGGGCTTGCACTTATTGTATTCGTTGGAGTACAGGCAACTCTTATTGTGGGGTGTTTGATTTTTGCGTCTTATAGAGAGAAGGGCGAGGTTAAGGTTTAGGAAAAATTTAATTAATATTGTGCTAGTGGGTTGATAAAATATTAATATTATGATATTATTATATGTACTTATTGTAGAGGAGTAATTCCTTTGATAAGCAGTAATGAATATTAACAAGGATAAAAATTTATGAAGAAATATACATCTAAAGAATTAAGAGAAACTTGGTTGAACTTTTACAAGAGCAAAGGTCATGTGGATATTGGTGCAGTATCGCTAATTGGTGATGGAACAACTGGTGTAATGTTTAATGTTGCAGGTATGCAACCTCTTATGCCATATCTTCTTGGTGAGAAGCACAAAGATGGTGTTAGGCTATGTAACGTTCAAGGATGTGTAAGGACTATTGATATAGATTCGGTTGGGGATGAGAGCCATTGTACATTTTTTGAGATGATGGGTAACTGGAGTCTAGGAGATTACTTTAAGAAAGAGAAGACTGCGTGGACTTTTGAACTATTAACAGAAGTATTTGGGTTAGATAAAAGCAAGATATGTTCGACTGTGTTTGCTGGTAATGAGAGTGCTCCTAGAGATGAAGAAACAGCAGAGTTACTTAAAGGCTTAGGAATTAAGGAAGAGAATATATTTTATCTTGGCAAGGAAGATAACTGGTGGGAGCTAGCAGGAACTACAGGCACTCCATGTGGTCCAGATAACGAGTGGTTTTATCCTCTAACTGATGAGAAGTGTAGTGATAACTGTGATATTAATTGCCAATGTAACCGTTATGTTGAGATTGGTAATGACGTGTATATGCAGTATGAGAAATTGGAAGATGGTTATCGTCCACTTAAGAACAAAAATGTTGATACCGGATTTGGATTCGAAAGGATGCTTATGTTCCTTAATGGATTAAGGGACGTATACAGAACTGACCTATTTGTTGATGTGGTATCGTATATCGAATCTCAAACAGGCATTAAGTATGGTGAGGATGCAGAGAGTACCAAGTCTATAAGAATTATTTGCGATCATATGCGTACAGCTCTTATGCTAATTGGTGATAAGAACGGTATTGTGCCAAGTAATGTAGGTGCAGGATATATACTTAGAAGATTGCTAAGAAGAGCTATTAGACACGCACGTAAGATTAACTTTAATACAAGCGATCTAAGGGAAGTTGCTAATATTTATATAGACAAAGTATACGACAAGGCTTATCCGTTGCTTGTAGATAAAAAGCAATATATTTTATCCGAAATTCAGAAGGAAGTAGATAAGTTTAATAAGACTATAGAGCTTGGAACTAAGGAATTCGAGAAACTGCTAAGTGGTATAGAGAAGAAGATTGCTTTCCTAACATCAAGCAATCCTGATTATGTAGCGAAACCTGAAGATAGAGAGATAAGTGGTAAGTCAGCATTTAGATTGTATGACACATTTGGTTTCCCTATTGAGATGACTATTGAGATGGCGGAAGAAAGAGGTATTAAGGTGGATGAGGATGGCTTTAGAGAGGCTTTTGCTCATCATCAAGAGCTTGCTAGAACTACTAGTGCTGGAGCTTTCAAGAGTGGTCTTGGTGGCAATGGAGAAATGGAAACCAAGTACCATACTGCAACACACCTTCTCAACGCTGCACTTAAGCGTGTAATAGGTGAGTCGTCTTGTCAGAAAGGATCTAATATTACTGCAGAGAGATTAAGATTTGACTTTGCTTGTGATCATAAGATGACTGCTGAGGAATTAAAAGAAACAGAAGCTCTTGTTAATTCTTGGATAGCAGCTGATTATAAGGTTGAGTGTCAGGAAATGCCTAAGACTAAAGCTGTTGAGATTGGAGCAGAGCACCAATTCTTGGATAGATATCCTGATATTGTAACAGTCTACTCGATTGGAGAGGTTTCTAAGGAAATTTGTACAGGCCCTCACGTAAAATCTATTGGCGAGCTTGGCAAGTTTGTTATTAAGAAGGAAGAGGCATCTTCCAGCGGTGTTCGCCGTATTAAGGCTATATTGGAATAATCACATACGAAAAAGCATATTTTTATGCTTTTTTTGTTGTACTTATTTGCATTTTCGGGTAAAGATAGTGTAGAATATAAGTATAAGTATTATTATAGGTGGTAATATGAAGGCGTTAAAGGGACTACTAATATATGTTGGTCTTGTATTGGGAATTGCTCTAGGTATTGGACTCATAATGTTATGCATTATGTACTTCTTTCCTTCTGTCCGAATTGCAGGGTATGGATTGGTGCATTATAGTAAGACTGTTAATGGTCAAGTAATAGCAATTGATGAGTCGTATGAGCTAGATGATGTTAATTTGACAATCACAAGCGAAAATATTGGAATCAACGTAGTGCCTATTGAGGGCAATCAGATAGTTAGCGATTTAAAGTTATCGATATTTGGTATTTCTTCTGAAGTTGTAGAATACCAAGTAGTTAAGTCTGAAGTTGTTGGTGAAGATGGCAAGTTAAATGTTTTCTTAACAGTAACTGAGCCTAGTGGTTGGATTTCTACATCAAGCAGTGTTGTAAATGTCGGAGTGCCAAGTGGCATGAAATGGGGATTAACAACATCTACTAAGGGCGGATCTATAGTTGTTGGAAGTAAAGATGTATCAATCAAACTTAGTAGCCTTGCAGTTTCGACAGGTAAAGGAGATTTCTTGCTTGTTAATGCTGGCGAAACAATTACTACTGCAGATGGTCAAAGTAATAACCTTAATCTAGATACAATGACTTTGTCTACAAAGACAGGTAAATTTGATCTAGGTAACATTGGTACTATTGCTGTAATGGATCCTGTGGAATTGTCTTCTCAGATGGGAGAATTTATCTTTGATCAATTGCTTGCATCTACTGATGTAACGGGCAATGATGTTAAGCTTACGGCAAATAAGATTTCTTGTACTGAGAGCGGTTTTTCGTTCATTGGTGTTAATGGGTTTATAAACATTGGAAGTTTGGATTGTGCGTTAGGTAGTGAGAATACTTTGCTTGCAGAGAACCTAGAACTTAATATTTCATCATTGTCTGGCAAATCCGCAATTGTTACAACATACGGAGATGTTAACATTGGCGAAACACAGGATTATACCATGATTAATGACCAAGATGGTAACATTAATGTTAGGAAAGCTAGTGCTACCATTGTTGCTAAGACTAATATGGGGGATATTACCGTTGAAGAATATTATGGAACTGGCAAGTTCTCTAGCAATAGGGGTAATATAAGAGTATTCTCACGTAGTGAATACAATAAGGACTTTTATACAGAAATTAGCAATGTGGATGGTGATGTTAAGATTAAGAATCAAGTTAATAGATTGATTGTTAATACAACAAATAGGTCTGATGTGCTTGTTATATTCGGTAAGATAAAAACAGATCTGCCTGAGAACGAAGTATTCCAACACAAGATTAATGTAAGCAAGACAGAAGGGTCTTGTATTGTGCGTATTCCAGAAACAGGTACAGGATTTGCTCCATTTAAATATATTGCAACTGGTGTTATTTCTAGCAATCTCTTTAAGGCAGGAGAGCATTATTTCCCTAATGATGGTACAGATAATGTTAATGCTGCAGCTAGATCGGTAAGCTTTGAGTTTTTAGGCAAAATGAATATTACTACTCATAGAATTGAAGACTTGGCTTCTGGCTCTTATTGGGAGTAATAATAGGTAAAAACTAGGTCTGAGAAAATTATCTCAGACCTAGTTTTTTTGTGATGTAAATTTAACTACTTGCCGTATTTATTAATATAGTTTAGTATGGCTTTTTGATTTCTCTCACACTCGATTTCAGTAGAGAATTCCATATGGTATCTAAGCAAATTTTCTGTTCCAGAATATCTTATTAGTACCCAGTTTCCGCCCTCGAACCAGAATTTAGTTCCGTCTTCGTGGGTAGTTTTGATTGGTTTGTAAGAGAAGTTTGGTGTGATTTTTAGTAGTGATTTAGTAAGTTTTTTGCGGTTAGTTCCTTGAATTTCGCCATCAACAGTTGTGCAGATATATCCACACTCTTCCTTGATTTTTTTGACAATCTGGCTTAGGCTCTTTTTCATTGTTGCCATTGCGCTAAGTAGCAGAGTGATAGAGAAGAAACTATCCTTGGCTGGAGTGTATCCACGCATTGTAAGTCCTCCTGATGATTCTCCGCCAAGTAATGCATCTGTTTCCTTCATTTTGCTAGAAGTGTATTTGAATCCTACAGGAACTTCGTGACACTTGTATCCAAATGTGTCGGCAAGTCTATCTAGTATAATACTTGTAGAGCAGTTCTTAACAATGTCGCCCTTCTGATCGCAATATTTGATTAAATAATAATAGCATATTGCCATGATAATATTATTATTGTAGAACTCTCCGTGTTCGTCAATAACGCCTAATCTATCTCCATCTGCATCAACGGCAACACCAACATTGTAGCGACCTCTGATAACTTGTTTTTTGAAGTCCTCAAGAGATTCTTTGTTTGGAGCAGGAGATTGATGCTCGAAATACGGATCAATGCTATCGTTAACCATATCGAATTTGTTGATCTTAAGAAGTTTAGCATAATATGGTGCATACTCAGCACAAGCACCATGCATTGCATTGAAAATTACTCTAAGTGTATTATCTTTTAGATTCTTTGATGCAAAAGATTGCAGGTTCTTGAAATATTCTTTGGTATTATCGTAGTCTATAATTAGACCTTTAGATCTTGCGGTAGATAGGCTAATAGTTTTTACTTTAACATTAGAATTTGCAATTTTAGAGATCTTATTGGTTGTTTCGACATTAGCGTCAGCACCGCCTTTTACGCATATCTTCATGCCATTGTGGTTATATGGATTGTGGCTTGCTGTAATTGTAATACCATAATCAACGCCGTCTGCCATAACACCGTACATAACAACTGGTGTAGGTACAGGGCGATTAAATAACTTGACCTTGATATTATTGCCTGCTAATACTTCTGCTACCCAGCCCGCAGCGATATCAGATAAAAATCGTCTGTCAAAACCAACAATAACTGGGTGTGTTGATTTCTCAGCTTTGATTAGTTTAGCAACGGCTTGAGCTGTTTTTTGTATGTTTTCTTTAGTAAAGCCGTCAGCTATCTCTGCGCGGAATCCGCCTGTTCCAAATTTTATCATATGTTACTCCTAAGATATTAAAATTAATTACATTTGTAGTTTACTATAATTGTGCAAAAAACGCAAATTTTATCAGTATTTTTGCAAAAAAAATAAATTTGCTTGTAAAATAAGAAAATATCTAGTAAACTAAATATAATAAATCATTATTTATCTGCCGCAAGAGAGGTTAGTATGTTAAAATGTAAAAATTTGTATGTGTCGTTCACCAAGGAGTTTTATACATTAAATGATGTGTCGTTTGAAGTTGCTCAAGGGGAAAAGCTTGTTATTGTAGGCTCTAAAGAGAGCGGAAGAACTGCACTTATACGTGCTTTGTTAGGACTTGAGCCTTGTGCAAAGGGCGAGATTTTCTACAAAAATATATCGCTTGAA
The DNA here is from genome assembly GCA_015055665.1 of Clostridiales bacterium. Lineage (GTDB taxonomy): Bacteria > Bacillota > Clostridia > Christensenellales > UBA1242 > UBA11490. Next base: position 247,299 of record SVHX01000001.1, on the reverse strand, counting down.
AAAATAGATTTCCAAAACGACCTGTCGTGCGGTTATTTGCCTGCCGTGCCTGTTTTTCTAGAGAATAAAACAGTACAAGAGAATATTGAGTATGTTGCCGGCTTAAGGATTAAAGATAAGGCATACATGGCAGCAAAAGTTAACAATGCTATTACTGAGTATGGCCTAGAGTATTCTCGCAAAAAGAAGGCAAAAGAGCTTAATTATTATGATAGAATAAAACTGGCTCTAGCAAGGCTATCAACTAGAAATATAGATATTCTGCTTATTGATGACGTATTTGCCAAATTATCTTCTATGGATAGAGAAAAGCTTATCAAACAGATTAAATCAATTATTAAAACTCAAGGCTGTGCGGCTCTTATAATGGTAGATAGTGATGAGGTTGCAGATAAATTAGGATATAAACGAAAATACTTGATTTATGGATCATTAAAAGATACAAATGAAGTAGATTAATGGCAGATTATTTGATATTGACAATCAGCTATGTGTGTGATATAATATTGCTAGTATCAAATATATAGGAGGGAATGGTTATGTTTGAGTTGTATTACAAAGCAGATGAAGATAATGCAACAGATACTAGAATATTGTGTGATATTTACGAAAAAGACAATAATATAATAATAGACTTTGTTCAATCCGAACGCAGTGATTTTAATAAATGGGGAAAGAAAAAAGTTTCAACTGGTATAATTGTTAATAGGTTTTATTTGCCTGAAATCTATAGTTATATAAGTTCCAAATCTAAAATAGCATCGTATATTAAAGAGAATTTTGATGAAGATTTTAGTGTAATCCAAAAAATTGAGGAAATGTCAAAATCGAAGCGTAGACTTGCAATATCTCTACCGATTTCAATGAAACCTCAAAAAAGAGGAATTCCAACAAACGGAAGAGGTGTAAAAGATACGTATTTACCATTAATTGTATCAATAGACGGGATTGATGTATCAAAAAATTTTATTGATTTTGGTGATTTTGAACATAGGGCTGTAGATATAGCATATCAAGCATTAATGCAGGGCAATATGCCTAAAAGTAAAAACGATATTTTTTATGGAGAGGGCGTAGAGTCCTTATATAAAAATTTCAGTAATAATGAAATGTAGAATAAAACATTGTAAATATTAGTTTTGTAACACATTAATTTATGTATGATATATTACATACATTTACTAAAAGGACATTTTAATATGAAGTGACACCTACGGGGTTCACTTCATATATAGGTGTTCTTTTTTTGCGTATGTAATGAAGCTAAAGTATTAACAATTAATTTACTCGGCTAAGTGTGGACACATCAATTTTATTTGTATTAGGGAAATCTGTTGAGAGATTTATCTCTTTACTTTTTCGTGATTGTGGCAAAAGTTCAAGAATCTTCTGCATATCCTTATTGTCTTTGAAAATAAGTTTGCTCAGTAATGGCAATAGATTATTAGAGTGACTAGAATTTTTCTTAGACATCATTTGGATAATTGGCAAGATAGAAGATATGTCTAAACTTCCTTGGCTATTATGATTAGGTGGCGTGGTGCTAGCCTCGGTGTTTTGATACGAGTATCTATTCTCTGATGTTTTGCGGATTTCTTCTTGACCAGATTTGGTGTAACGAGAGGGGAATTGTCCGTATGGATATTGGTCAATGATCTCTTTGGGAATATTGTTCTCTGGAGTGGGTTGTTGTGTGTTTGATTTGGTAATATTGCCTAGTAGTCCTAATACCTCTGATATATTATCCATGATTACCTCAACTTAATTAGATATAAATTTATATGAAGATAATGTGTTGATTGTTAATGTCACAAAAATGAATAATATTCATATATTGTTGTAGTGAGGTGTCTATGTCAAATTTTAGTGATTTTATGAAGGAATCAAATCAAAGAAATAGCGAATCTGATAAAGTGAAAACAAATCAAGAAATGGAGAAAATGATTGATCAATATAGTGCATTGAGTGAAAATGAACTTATGCAAGAGTTTATTAAAAAGACAGTTGAGCAGAAAAGAAATGGTAGGCTTAATAGCGAAGAGTTAAATAATATCAAGTCAAAAATCTCTCCAATGCTTAATGATGAACAAAACAAAAAATTAAATGAATTGATAATGATGGTTAATGGTGTTGAGTAATAATATAAATGCTTTAATATATAAGAGCAAGAAGAGAATTAATGTTGAAAATCTGATCAGACTTGGTGTTGCTGATAGTAATCACACTTGTGTTGTTATAGATACTGGAGTTGCTCCGCATATAGATTATTGCCTAGGCAGGAATAGGGTGTTTGCATTTGTTGATCTTGTAAATGATAAATCTTATATGTATGATGATAATGGTCATGGAACATTTGTGACTGGTGTGATTTGTGGGTGTTCGTTAACTGATAAGTATGGAGGTATTGACAATAAGTGTAATATAATTGGTATAAAAGCGTTGACTCATGACGGAAACTCGGATACGGATACTATTCTAAGGGCGATTAATTGGGTGTATAAAAATGCTAAAAAATATAACATAAAAGTTGTATGTATGAGTTTTGGCAGTGTGTTAGATAATTATAATGATCCATTGATGAAGGCGGTTGAAGTCTTATGGGATAGTGGTATAGTGGTGGTTTGTGCAGGTGGCAATAGTGGACCTAGTCCATCAACAATAATGTCGCCAGGTGCATGTAGAAAAATTATTACTGTAGGGTCTGTAGTGTGTGATTCGTCTGGGTGTAAAGTTGCAGATTTTAGTAGTAGAGGACCTGTTGGCAATTATTACAAGCCAGATATTGTTGTTCCTGGTGTAGATGTTATTTCGACTGCGGTATTTGGTATTGAGAAAAAGTTCTACACATCAATGACGGGCACTAGTGTTTCTGCACCTATTGTTGCTGGAGTTGTAAGTTTGTTATTGCGTGTCAATCCTAATTATACTCCTGATCAGATTAAGACTATGTTGATTTCTGCTTGTGTTCCGATTGATGGTGATCGTAATTCCGAAGGCTATGGATTTTTGGACCTATCGAAAATTAAGGTTTTGTGACATTAAAAAATTGCATTAGTATTCTAATGCAATTTTTCTTACCGCTTCTATAAGCTTATTAATATCTTTTTCGTTATTGAAATATGATAAGCTGATTCTTGTCATGCCGTTTTTGACGGTCTTATAATATTTGTGAGCAAGTAGTGCACAGTGCAATCCGCTCCGTGTTGCAATATTAAAATCTTCATCCAGTATTCTGCTAACAAGGCTGCTGTCTTTGTTTTTTATGACTATGGATACAACTCCTGAATTGGGGTTGCCAGAATATGTTTCTACATATTTTATTTTGTTAAGCTCTAATATGAGTTTGTTTGTTAGTCTTGTAATTTTCTCATTGATCTTTGTTTGGTTCTTTGCAACAAAATCTATGCCTGCAGATAGTCCCAGTATTCCAACTATATTTTGTGTTCCGCTCTCTAGTCCGTCTGGTATATCTGTTGGTTGTTTAAGTTTGTCGCTATATGTGCCTGTTCCTCCAAATATAAGGGGAGAGACGCTTATGTTATTAACTAACAGTGCTCCTATTCCTTGGGGTGCGTATAGTCCTTTGTGTCCGGCTACTGAAAGTAAATTGATATTATATTCGGTCATATTGATTGTTTCGTGACCAATGCTTTGAGCTCCGTCAACAAAGAATAGTAGTCCGTGCTTGCGACATAGTCTACCGATTGCTTCTATATTCTGTGTGACACCCGAAACATTGCTTGTATGGTTAACAATAATCATGTATGTGTTATTGGTGATATATTTGCTTAGTTCTTGTGGTGATATTTGACCGTTTTTGTTGGGCATGGCTACTGAGTATGTTATATTATGTGTCGACTTTAACTTTTCTAGTGTACGCATTACGCTATTATGTTCGAAAGTCGTTGTAATAATATGTCCGTTTTTTCTAGCTGTGCCTAATAATCCTAAATTGATTGCCATTGTGCATCCACTAGTAAAGATTACGTTATTGGGTGTTGCTCCTAGATATTCTGCGAGTTTTTCTCTACAAGTGAACACTTTTTCGTTGGTTTCAATTGCTAATTTATAGCCAGACCTTCCGGGGTTTATGCTATATTTTGTTAGTCCGAGTGTGGCACTTTTGATAACGCTTTTGGGTTTGTGATGAGTTGTTGAACTATTGTCTAGATATATCATATTATCTCCTTTAACAAAAAAAATCTATAATAAATATTATGAATTAGGATTAAAAAATGTGGGAGATTGTATGAATAATGTTATCGCTGTCTTTGCAAATAGAAGTTTTGCAATGCAATTTGCTAGTGCTTTGAAGCGTATGGGTATAAATTCTAAGGTGATCGATACGCCTAGAGATTTGAGTTCGGCGTGCGGTATATCAATATTGTTTGCCGGAAGAAATCTTGATAAGGTAAAAGCACTGATTTCTAGGCTAAGGTCTACTGGTACTGTTAGGTTATATATGATTACTGGGGATTTGTTCAAAAAATATTTGCCGATTTAGTAAATTTGTAGTGGTATTGCGTCTAAGTTGCATTGATATTAGGTGTGATAAGTTTATCAAAAACTAAAAAACAATTTTTGACAAAATTATATATATGTGATATTATATTAATATGGATAATAATGCCGATATTTTTGAAGAAATTTTTAATAGGCTTGATGGGTTAATTAAGGTTGCTGAAAGTGAGTTGGTTTACAGCAATCCTTTTGAGTTGTTGGTGGCTGTAATGTTGTCTGCTCAGTGTACTGACAAGCGTGTTAATATGGTAACATCCAGATTGTTTGAAGTTTATAAAACTCCAGAGGACTTTGCTAATCTAGATATTATTGAACTGGAAAAATATATTAGTTCTTGTAATTATTATCATAACAAAGCAAAAAATATTATTAGTGCTAGCAAGCAGATTGTTGATAAGTTTGGCGGAGTCGTTCCTAGCGATCACAAAGATTTAGTATCACTTAGTGGTGTTGGGAATAAAACTGCAAGCGTAATAGAGGTTGTTGCGTTTGGGAAGCAAGCTATGCCTGTAGATACACACATTTTGAGAGTGAGTAATTGGTTGGGGCTATGTAATACTAATTCGCCAGACAAGTGTTCGCATGTATTAATGGACAAGTTTAAAGACTTTGATTACGGTAAAGTGCATCACTTGCTATTATTATTTGGGAGATATTATTGCACTGCAAGAAGTCCTAAGTGTAGTGACTGCGTCTTGAAAGATATATGTAAATTGGGTAAACAAGGAGATAGATAAGATGTTTTTGGATAAAGTAAAAATTGAGTGTAAGGCTGGAAATGGCGGTAATGGTGTAGTTGCGTTTCGTCGTGAGAAGTATGTTCCTAATGGTGGCCCTAGCGGTGGTGATGGGGGTAAAGGCGGAGATATTATCTTCAAAGTAAGCAAAGATATGGACAACCTTATAGACTTTAGATTTAAGAAGAAATTTAAAGCTGGTAATGGCGAAGATGGTTCTGCTAATAATAAGTATGGCAAGAACGGACAGGATTTAATTATATATGTGCCTAAGGGTACTGTTATCAAAAATGCAACTACCGGTAAAGTCGTTGCGGATATGATTGATATTGATGAGGAGCAAGTTATTCTTAAGGGTGGACAAGGTGGTAGAGGTAATTCGCACTTTGCAACATCAACTAGACAAGCTCCTAGGTTTGCAGAACAAGGAGTGGTGACAAAGAGCTTTGAGCTGTTGCTTGAGCTTAAGACTCTGGCTGATGTTGGATTGGTAGGATTTCCTAATGTAGGTAAGTCTACATTATTATCTAGTGTTAGTAATGCAAGGCCAAAGATTGCTAATTATCACTTTACGACTCTTGCGCCTAATATTGCGGTTGTTAATGCTTATGGTAATTCCTTTGTAATGGCGGATATTCCGGGATTAATCTCTGGTGCGAGCGAAGGTGCTGGACTAGGTATTGAGTTCTTAAGACATATTGAGAGGACTAGATTGTTAGTTCATGTTATTGATATTGCGTCAACTGAAGGTAGAGATCCTATCGAAGATTATTATGCTATTAATGCAGAGTTGCAAAATTACGGCGATAAGGTGGCAAATATTCCTCAAATAATTGCTCTTAACAAGAGTGATATGTTGGTAGATAAGTCGGTAATAGATGAGTTTAAAGAGATATTGCCAGAAGGGACGCTTGTATATGTAATATCGGCGTATACGCATGATGGGTTGGATGCTTTGATTGAAGGGGTAATAGATACCCTTGCTAAAATTCCAAAGGTTGATAAAGTTGAGATCGAAGAGTGGGATATTGACAAACGAGATCTTAAACAATTTGAAGTTGCTAAAGTGTCTGACGGTGTATTTGAAGTAACCGGAGAGCTAGTATTTGAAATTATGAAGAGAGTTAATCTTGAAGACATGGTTTCGAACGCGTACTTCCAGAAGAGAATAAAAAATGATGGCATAATTGACGCTCTTATAGATATTGGACTTAAAGAAGGCGATATAATTAAGATTGGTGGTTATGATCTAGAGTATTACGAATAAGGAGAAAATTTTATGATAACACCTCAAGAAAGGGCTAAGTTAAGATCACTTAGTAATACGCTAAGAGATCTTGTGTATATAGGCAAAGATGGTTTGACAGAAAATGTAATTGCACAAATTAACGATAACCTATATGCACATGAGTTAATTAAAATAAAGGCTCAAAGAAATATTCCTGAGCCAATTACTAAGATAGCTAGAGAAATATGTGATGCTTGCAAGTGCGAATTGGTCGGTGTAATTGGTAATAAAATATTGGTATTTAAGCCAACTGAGAAACCTAAATTTGCACATTTGCTAGATGGTTATAAGTATTACTATTAATACATTAATTGAATATCTTATTGAATCTGCTAAATATAGACATGATTATAAGTATTGTGCCAGTGATAATATAGTATGTGCTAAATGGTGTAAACAAGCTACTGATTATAAGTAGCGTGCCAAAGCCTAAATAGCCCTTTGACCTGCTACTATTACATACTACGCAAAGAATATCTTTTAGCCTTAATTTAGGCTTATTTTGAATACTGATGATTTTATTGGTTAGCGGAGATTCTATTTTATCAATGATATCGTTGATTGTGTATATGTTTATGCAAATATTGCTTGGCAACGGTAGTTCGTTGTTGTGTCTAATACAATAAAGAATTAAATTGTCTGTTGTTCTGTTCTGAATTAATGTGGCAATCTGAGATATTGTGATAGGATTGGGGTCAAAGCAAAAATATACATCTTGGTTGTCGATTATATAGTGGTTTGTGGATAATTTCTGAAAATGCGAATTGGGGAATAAATGGTCAATGATTTGTTGATTGATAATATCAGATTTTTCATAAAGTAGAGTGTTGCAAAGGTTGTCAAGCCTGGCTGTTTTGGATAAGGTTTTTTGATTTCGGTTAATTTTGACTTTGTTGCAAATAGTATATAAGATGAGAAAGGTAATTGTTACTAGGATTGCTGAGAAGATTGAGCGTGTAAGGTTTCTAGTGTAATAATTGACCCAAATAAAAAACAGTATAAAGATAGATGTCGTTAAGAATATTACATTGGATATTTGTGAGAATTTTGTTTTCTTGACCATACTCAAATTGTAGACAATTAGTATAGTATTAATAACAAATAAATAGGGAGAATATGGAAGCTCGAATAATTATATGGCTGCAAAGCTTGGCGTGTGATTGGCTAGATGCGATTTTTTGGATTATAACAAAGCTCGGTGAAGAAAATTTTTATCTACTATTATTTTTGCTTGCTTACGTATGCTATAACAAGAAATTCGCAATCAAGCTTATGTATTACTATCTAATAAGTGTTGGAGTTAACGCATTAATTAAAGTAATTGTTGCAAGACCAAGACCATATGTTAGTAACTCTGAAATTACCAATAGACTGCCGGCTAGTGGATATAGTTTTCCTAGTGGCCACACTCAAGGATATTATCTAAGTGCAAGTGTTGTATCTGCCGAGTGGTATATTAGAAATAAAGAGAAGACAGTTTCGACAAAACTATCTATTGCAATAGCGTTGTTGTTAATGGGTGTTGCTGTAATGATAAGTCGTATGTATTGGGGACAGCACTATCTATCTGATGTGCTTACTGCAATGATTATTGCTATTGCTTTGGTTGTATTATTGGAATTTGTTATGAATAAGATGCCCGAATCAATCAAAAGTGCGATATTCTCATCAAGGGCAACAATTATCTTGGGTGGAGTTGCTGGTGTTGTGCTAATAGTAATGGGATGTCTTAATGTATTTGTAGGCTTTGCATCTGCTAAGGTGTATAAGTTTGTTGGCGTATTTGTGGCAATAGGGATATCCGAATTGATATTTAAGAAAATTGTAAAGAAAGATTTTAATACAACAATAGGAACAAGGCTTATTAATGCATTGTTAATATGTTTGTTGGTTTTGCCTATAAATTTGGTGTTTGGTAATATAGTAGCCATACCAAAATGGTTGTATTGTGTGATATATTTTGCAGTCGCAATGATATGTATAAATATATTTCCTATGGTTGTAAATAAATTTGTAAAGAGGGATGATGTTAATGAAAAAAGTAACTGTAAATAATCTAGAAGAAACAGTTAATTTAGCCAAAGAATTTGCTAAAATGTTAGTTGGTGGCGAGGTTGTTTTGCTTGGTGGAGACTTAGGTGCTGGTAAAACTACTTTTACCAAAGCCGTCTTGAGAGCTCTTGGTGTTAAAGATGATGTAACGAGTCCTACTTTTACTATAATGAGAGAATATAAAGGGGCTCAGTTGCAGGTATATCACTTTGATATGTATAGACTATCTAGTGGGGTAGAAGCTCAAGAATTCGGTATGGAAGACTATATATACTCTGGTGAGAAAAACGCGGTGGTGTTTATTGAGTGGGCGGATAATATCAAGGATATACTTAAAGGTGAATTCTTATTTGTTGATATTGAAATAGTAGATGATAATAAGCGAGAATTTTCGATAGAAAGGAGGTCTGTATGAAGTTATTAGGAGTGGATACAACCAAAAAGAGTGCAAAAATATTTGTTGTTGATAGCGATAATAATGATATTTATTGGTTAGAAATGCCCGCTACAATGAAACATAGCGAGAATTTGTTCCTATATATTGAGAAAACTTGTCTGGATAATCACATATCAATAGAAGAGTTTGATGGGTTTGTGTGTGTTGTGGGCCCGGGGTCTTTTACTGGAATAAGAGTTGGTATGTCGACAATAAAAGGCTTTAATAAGGCGCTCAATAAGTCTGTAGTTGCTATTAATTCGTTTGAGATGTTATTGTCTTGTGTTAAGACTGGCTATATTCTGCTTAGCAGTACATTGACATCTTCGTATTATGCAAAGATTGTTAAGGGTAGAATTGCCGATACTGGTGTTATTGATAATTCAGAGATTGCAGGTCTTGCTAATGGTGAAATGGTGTATATTCTAAAAGAGGAACAAGATTACATTAAGATGGAATATAATAATTGTAAGATTATTGACGACCTTAAAGGTTGTTATCTTAAGGCTGTAATGGATAGGCTAGATAGTGGTGAATATGGTGAATTTGTTCCGTATTATTTGCAATTATCTCAAGCCGAAAGGAACCTAAAAGATGAACGATAATTTGTTTATAATCAAAGCTTGCGAAAATGACTGTAACGACATATTTATGGTTGATCAGCAGTATGAGCACGAGCGGTATTCCTTGGGCTTGATTAAGTCTGAATTGAGTATTGATACAAACATATTCTATATTGCGAAATTTGATAATCATCCAGTTGCATACATACAATATTCTATTGTGGCTGATGAGGCTGAGTTGATAAAAATTGTTGTTGATCGTCATTATAGATCTTGTGGAATAGGTGAACGATTAATTAGAGAAACTTTGTTAGAATTGCAATCAAGAGGCGTTAAGGATGTGTATCTTGAAGTAAGAGAATCTAATAATGTTGCAATTAGTTTGTATAAAAAGATAGGTTTCAATAAAATTAACGAAAGACAAAACTATTATGGAGATGGAGTTAACGCTGAAATTCTAAGGTTGAGTCTTGATGTTAAAAATTAGTTATGATATTAATGATAATGGATCAAAAAAACTTTATGTCTTGCTACATGGTTGGGGCATGAATCGAAGGTGTTATAATAGATTTACGAATTTGATTCATGATTCGTCTATTGCGTTTGATTTACCAGGACATGGAGATTCGGGTGATCCGTATGATTATTTTGATACGTACGAGTATGCGTATCAAATTTTTTTATGCTTAGTGAGGTTTGTTGATAGAGAGATTGTTCTTGTTGGACACTCTTTTGGAGGAAGGCTTGCTTTGTTGCTGAGTAGTGTGTTTAAGATAAATGTAGTAGGGTTGATTCTAACATCAAGTGCAGGTATTAACAAATTCTCAATAACAAAATTTATAAGAGTAAGAATATATAAAGTATGTAAATGGTTTGTTAATAAAAATGTGTTGTCTAAAAAAGTGCTTTCGAATTTTGGTAGTGATGATTACAATAATGCAAATGTCCTATTGAGAAGAATTCTTGTGCGTGTTGTTAATCAAGATCTGAGAGTGTTCCTTGGCTACATAAAATGTCGCACGCTTCTTGTGTGGGATAGAAGGGATAAGGTTACACCTTATTGGATCTGTAAGAAGATTAGTAGATGTATAGCTAATTCGAAAATTGTATTATTTGCTCGTGGTGGTCATTTTGTTTTCTTTTGTAATGAAAGTAAGGTTATTGACAATATCTAATGTAAAAATGTGTTTTAATATGGGTGTAAGTGGCAATAACCCGTTGATTATGGTTAAGATATTACTGATTGTTATACTGTGTGAAAATGAATATCATAATGATTGAAATGTTGAGTTGCTGGAAATGTAATACTTTGATTGTGCAAAGTGAGGTGTTGTGGGTTTAATAGTGTTTAATGTGGTATATGTATTTTGCTTTGTTGTTTCGATTGTAAGTATGTCGCCGAAACTATTTGAATATGTTCAGCTCGAGGGGTATAAGATTTCGTCTTCACTAAAATATTATTTGCGATTACCTTTATCGTTGTATCTATTGACTATGCTACATATTGTCTTGTCTATCTGGGGGTATGAGGTTGGATTCCTTGATTGGTGGGTGTGTATAATTTTCTTTGCGTTATACATGTTTCTGATTGTATTAATTTTTAATCGTGATTGTGGTGTTAACGTTGTAGTTACAAAACGACTGATTAGGCTTATTGTGTCTTATGTTGCAATATATTTATTAATGTTGTTATTGATATTTGTTATAGATTACTATTGGTGTTTTGTTCTATTTGTTCCTTTTGCTATAGTTGCACCAGTTGATATGATGATTGCTCTTGTGGTGAATATCCCGCTTGAAAAGTTGATTGGATATTACTACATTAATAAAGCACGTAAAAAGTTGCGTGATGCTAGAAATCTTATTCGAGTTGGAATAACTGGTAGTTTTGGTAAGACTAGCGTTAAGGAGATTCTATCTTCCATACTATCGGAAGTCTATTCTATATTGGTTACTCCTAAGAGTTTTAATACGCCATTTGGTATTACTAAGACTATAAATGCCAATTTAAATAATCATCATGAGATATTTATCGCGGAAATGGGTGCTAAGGCGCGAGGTGAAATTCTTGAGCTTTGTAACCTTGTTCGTCCTGATATTGGTATCGTAACTTCTGTAGGTAGGCAACATACTAATACTTTTGGCGGGGTGGAAGGTGTTTATTTTGCTAAGAAGGAATTACCGGATTATCTACACAATAAGTCGTGTGTTTTTAATTTAACTAATAAATATGTATTCTCTATGTATCGCGAGTATGTAGGTGATAAGTGGGGAGTGTATTTATCTTTGCCTGCTGATGTATTAGAAAAAGCAGTTATTAAGTCTTCTAGATTTTCTTTGGTGTATGGTAAGTATGATAGGTCAATTTTTTATTTCTATCCAAGGAATAATGTTCTGAGTGCTAGAAATATTGTGTCTTCCTCTAAAGGCTCATCTTTTGATGTATGGTTAAATGGAGAGTGTGTAGTTTCGTTAAGTACTGAATTGTTGGGTATTCATAATATTATCAATATTTTGCTTGCTATGGCAGTTGCTATGAAGATGGGGGTTGCTGTTGATAATGTTATAAAAGGTGTTAAAAAAGTTAAGTTCATTAATGCTAGGATGCAGCCGTATTATCTAAGTAGCGGGGCTGTAGTTATAAATAATGGCTATAATTCGAACATTGATACTGCAAGAAGTACTCTTTCTACGTTAGCACTTTTTGATAAAAATCGTAAAATTGTAGTAACCCCAGGTTTGATAGAAACAGAAGATGACGTCACTTATAATCGTAAGTTTGGCGAGTTGATAGCCAAGTTCGCTACAGATGTTATTATTGTTAAGCGTAAGAATCGGCAAGCGATATTGCTTGGTCTAGGCAATGCTTGCTTTGATCTATCGAGAGTAATGTGTGTAGATAGTTTTGCTGCTGCGAAATCTGTAATAGATGGATTGAATTCGGACAGTGTGGTTTTGATTGAGAACGACTTGCCGGATAATTATAAATAAACATGTGTTTTGGAGGTTTTATGAAGGTTGCAGTTGTGTTTGGTGGTGAGAGTTGCGAGCATGATGTGTCGATTATTACAGGTGTTCAACTCATAAATAAGTTTAATAATTACTTGTATGATATAGTTCCGGTATATATTAGTAAGGATGGAGTCTGGTATACGGGTGAAGAGTTAAATGATTTGGATAATTATAGTGTTGGTCTTAATTACAAAAAGTTAAAAAAGTGTTCTCTGGTTGCTGGTAGTAATATTCTCTACATAATCAAAGGCAAAAAACTCGTTCCGTATAACGAAATTGACGCAGCAATACCGTGTATGCATGGTGTTCGTGGTGAGGATGGTGCTCTTGCTGGTGTTTTGGAACTTAGTCATATTCCATATACTTCATGTTCGATTTGCTCTAGTTCGGTTTCTATGGATAAAGGTGTTTTTAAAACATTTGCAAAGGGGCTTGGGGTTTCTGTAATTGATGGTTATGTTGTTGATAACAATGAGTTTCTTATTGATGAGTCAAGAGTGGTTGATGGGATATCTAATTTTGGTCTTCCGGTAATAATTAAGCCGTGCAGGCAAGGTAGCTCAATTGGGATTGAGGTTGTGAAAAATGTTGCTGATGTGAAAAACGCTCTAAGTATGGCTTTTCAGTATGATAATAGGGTGCTTGTTGAAAAGTATGTTGATGTTGATAAAGAGGTTAATCTAGCGCTTTTTGATAATAAGGGAGAGCTTGTTGTGTCGTTAACGGAAACCCCGCTAGGTTCTGACGAAATTCTTAGTTTTGATAATAAATATCGCAAAAATGCCGGAGGGTTTGAAACTATTAAGCGAATAATGCCTGCTAGCATAAGTGAAGATGCTAATTATGAACTCTCTGATATGGCAACTAAAGTATATAGAGGCCTTGATATGTTTGGGGTGGTTAGGTTTGACTTTATACTAGATAGGTCGGGGATGTTGTATCTTAATGAGGTTAATACTATTCCGGGGTCTATGGCTAATTATTTGTTTGATAAAAGTCAGTATCCTTATCCTAAATTAATAGAATTGATGATAAGTAACGCTGTCAAAAGGTTTGAACGAGATTTGGGAATAAAAAAGACAATTGATACAGATATTGTTGGTAGTGGAATAGATTTCTTAAAAAAATAAGAAATAAAAGCGTCTAAATATAGGCGTTTTTTATTTTGCAGAATTAATTTTAAAAGGGGTATTGCAATTTTGATGTGGGTGTGATATAATGTTGTAACATCAAAAATTATGGGAGGAAATTGTTATGTATAATCAAAATGATGTATGTTGGGCTGTTACCAAAGAGGGAGAGTTTATTCCTTATATTAATAATAGTGATTTTACTAAAATTAAACTTATAGATACTGAGCAAGTGTTAAATGTAGACTGTTGCCTTTTGCCAGGTTATCGTGATCTTGAAGATGAAAAGGTGCAAGAGAGTATTATGCGTGTAATTGGCGAGTGGAGAAATGTTGAGGTTGAGGCTTTGACCAGTGGTTGTGATGAGTACAATCCTTATTTTGGCCACAAGTTTGTTGGCTGTGAGGCTATGAGGGGTGAGCCTGGTCCTAATAAGTTACTTTGGCTTGCACCTGAGCTTTTGTTTGATAAAGAAAATACTCGCATCTCAAGAAAGAGTGTTATGAGAATTTATAATTACATAAATAAGGATATTATTAAGAAGCGTAAACAGGCTGCTAAGGCTTCGAAGAAAGAGGCAGAGCAAGCAAGGCGTGAGGCTGAGAGAAAGGCGAGATTGGCAGAATATAGCAAAGAGCGTGATTTCTAAATAGGAAAAATAGGGTAGGAAATTAAGGATTCCTACTCTTTTTTTTGTAAAATAATATTTATGCATAAACATACAATGTCTATTATAAGTATGTATAAAAATGAATATATATACAGAAATGATTAATGTGTATCTGCTCGCGTGGTTGTAAAATATCCCTAATATAGTGGTATTTTTGAATAAATTATAATTTGGTATCGTATCACAAATATTCTTTCATAATGTTTATGATTGTGTGATTGCCGATAGAGTTGCTGGATTTGTTCATGTGAGATACATAGAAATTGTGTTTGCTAAGAGTTTGCTTGATGTTGTTAATTAGTGTATCTGGACTAAGCGTGTCTTGGGGTATAACGGTTGCAAAGTGTTTTGATTTAAAGTATTCTGCGTTATCGACCTGATCTCCTCGGCTTGCGGTTGTCTTTGGCAATGGGATAAGTATCATTGGAGTGCGAGTTGCCAAGAGCTCGAATATTGCGTTACTGCCAGCTCGTGAAATACATACGTCGGCTGCTGCCATGTAGTTCTCGATATCTGTTGCAAATTCTAGCTGGTGGTAATTGCTAGAGTGAATTGCATTGTCGATATTGCCCTTGCCAGTTATATGAAATATATTGTAGCCTTTTAGTAGAGAAAGGGACTCTCTAATAACCCTATTGATAGTGGTCGCTCCTAGACTTCCGCCTACGACAAGTATGTTGGGTAAGTTATTATGAATATTGTGTCTTTGGAGGACTATATATTTGTTGCCTTTGATAATTTCTTGTCTAATTGGTGACCCGGTGTGTATATATTTTTCTTTGCCTTGGGTTGTGGACTCGAAACTACAGCATACCTTATCTGCAAAGTGTGCAATAATCTTATTGGCAAGTCCTAAAGTCATATCCGATTCATGAGTGATAACGGGGATATGTAGTTGTTTGCCTGCAATACAAGTTGGGAGGGACACGTATCCACCTTTGGAGAATATTAGGCTAGGGCTTATGAGTCTAAGGTGCTTTTTTGCTATTGTGATTGCTTTGGCTAATTTAAATGGGATAAGCAAGTTCTTTGGGGTAAGGCTACGGCGAAATTTAACTGATGGTATTTCCAGAAATTTAATCTCTGGGTATCTACTTACAATTTCCTTTTCCATACCATTTGAGCCAATATAGTATATGTTATAGTTACCTATGAGTTCTTTGATTATTGCAATATTGGGCATTATATGGCCGGCAGTTCCTCCGCCCGTAAACACGATTGATTTCATAAAATCTCCTTGCTATATTATTTATCTAATATTTTATGTAATGACTGACTCTTATATGTATTAATAACGACTTTGTAGTCTACAAAAACACATGGTTAGTCTAGAACTTTTGAATCTAGTGTAATTAAGAGAATTAGAACAATCTAGTTCTCTTTTTTCTTGGCCAATTTAGTTATTTAAGTGTGCTCATCTGTTCGAGCGAAGCGAGAACACTTGTATCAAGACAAGCACACGTCTAAGTGCCAAATTTACAATTATTTAATTAAATACTATACAAATATTTAAAATATATGTTATAATTCAATTATTGGAGAAATATTATGAAAAAAATATATGTTTTAGAACACTTTGATTTTACTGATGAACAAATGAAAAATTTACAATCTCTAGGCGAAGTTAAATATTATGAAAAAGCAAATGAACAAGAAATTGATGAGGCTATTAAAAATGCAGATGCCATTTTACTTGATTGGTTAGACCCAAATCCTATTCTTGCAAAGATGAGAAAGGGGAAATTTATTTGTTTACCGTATACAGGATATGATTGGGTTAAAAACATTTCCATTGCAAAAGAAAATGGTGTTATAATTTCAAACACCCCCAATTATTCGACAAATGCAGTTGCCGAACATCATTTATCTTTAATATTAGATTGTGCAAAGCATATTACAAGTTTTAATAATATTTACAAATCGGGTAAAGACGTTGGTTTTAATCGTGGTTTGGAATTAAAAGGTAAGAAAGTTGGTATTATTGGACTAGGTAATATTGGCGCGAGACTTGCCGAATTATTGTCTATATTTAATGTTAAAATTATGACTTATAATAGAACTCCAAAGAATTTACCAAACATTAAAGATGTTGACCTAAACACTTTACTTTCATCTTGTGATATTGTTTGTAATACTTGTAGACTTACAACTCAAACCCGTAATCTAATTGGAATGAAAGAATTAAAACAAATGAAACCAACGGCAATTTTAACATCAACAACAGGTGGAATTGTAAATCTTGATGAACTAAATGAGTTTTTAAAAGAAAATAAATTATTTGGGGTTGGACTTGATGATGTCGACCAACAACAAGTCCCACAAGATTTATTAAAACACGACAATGTTATTTGCACTTATCATAGAGCATATGATACAAATGAAAGTGAAAACAATAGAATTGATTTATGTATTAAAAGTATTGAAGCATATTTTAATGATAAACCTATCAATATCATTTAAAAACAAAAACTCTATCTTTAGTGATAGGGTTTTTATTTCGCTAGTTTCAAAAGTTATAGAGCTTGAGGAGTGTTTTTCTTGTGAATAAATATTAACCAAAATGTATAAATAGTAAAAATTTTAAAAAAATAATATAATTTTGATTAATTGGCAAAACAATTGTTTTTTGGCTTTTTTTGTGGTATAATTGATTTTAGTAATGTAAAAAAGTGAATTAAGGAGATTAGTGTTTTGGCTCAGAATTATAATAGTAAAGACATAGTAATCCTAGAAGGTCTTGATGCTGTAAGGCTTAGGCCAGGTATGTATATAGGTACAACTGGCATTAAGGGTATGCATCATCTGCTTTGGGAAATAGTAGATAATTCGATTGACGAGATTGCTAATGGTTATGGTGATAAGATTACAATTACCATGCATACCGACAATAGTATCACTGTCAAAGATAATGGAAGAGGTATACCGGTAGATAAGCACCCAACTCTAAAAGTAAGCGGAGTTCAGGTAGTTTTTACACAATTGCATGCGGGCGGAAAGTTTAATAATTCCAACTATTCTTACTCGGGTGGATTGCACGGAGTTGGTGCTAGTGTAACCAATGCGTTATCTGAGTGGTTAAAGGTTGAGGTCTGCAGAGAAGGTAGCAGATACGAGATGCAATTTAAGCGTGTTAAGAAGAGCAAAGATAAGTATACGGGCGGTGTGCCTGTTGCACCTCTTCAGTGCAAAGGATCTACTACTGAAACGGGTACTACTGTTACATTTAAACCTGATGATACAATATTCAAAGATTGTCTATTTGATGCAGAGATGATTGCAAAAAGAGTGAGAGAACTTGCTTTTCTTAACAAAGGTATCACAATTGAACTTATTAATGAAAATGAAATTGAAGAGCTCGGAAATCAGAAACGAGTGTATAATTATACCGAAGGGCTTAAGGAATTTATCAAATTTATTAACGAAAAAAATACAGTTCTATACAAAGAGCCTATATATATCGAGGCAAAAACAGATCTAGTAGAGCTTAGTTGTGCAATGCAACACGTGGATCTATATTCCGAGAACGTATTTAGCTATGTTAACAACATACCAACGCCTGAAGGTGGTATGCACGAAACTGGACTTAAGGGCGGTATAACAAGGGCGTTTAACGAAATTGCTCGTAAGATGAATCTGCTCAAAGAGAAAGAAGCCAATCTTTTAGGCGAAGATTACAGAGAAGGAATTTCGGTTGTACTTGCTATTAAGATGAAAAACGTGCAGTTCGAAGGTCAGACCAAGACTAAGCTTGGTAACCCAGAGGCTAGGCAAGAAGTTGAGAATATTATATACGAAGGTCTTATAAATTTTGCTAATCAGACAAGTAGTAAGCAGATACTTACTGATATTATTAACAAAGCAAAGGGTGCTGCTAAGGCAAGAGATGCTGCTCGTAAGGCAAAAGAAATCACAAGACAAAAAAATAGCGTAGATAGCTACAGTCTTGTAGGTAAGTTATCTAGTTGTACTGGTCGTAATCCATTACTTAATGAGGTGTTTATAGTTGAGGGGGATAGTGCGGGCGGTAGTGCTAAGCAAGCAAGAGATAGATCGTTCCAAGCTATATTACCATTAAGAGGTAAACCTCTAAATGTTGAGAAGAAGCGTATATCTCAAGTTCTTGAGAACGAGGAAATACGAACAATTATCTCGGCAGTTGGAACGGGAATTGGCAACGACTTCAATATTGAGAACCTTAAATACAACAAGATTATTATCATGGCTGATGCCGATCAGGATGGTGCACATATTAGGGCGATATTACTTACCTTCTTCTATCGATACATGAGAGAGCTTGTTAATACCGGACACGTATATGTTGCTATTGCACCTCTATATAAGATATACAAGAAGAACTTTGAGAAGTATGTCTACAACGAAGATGATTATGATGATATCGTTAAGGAAGCTGGTGCGGGTTACAATGTAACAAGATTTAAAGGTCTTGGTGAGATGTCTGCCGAGCAATTGTGGGAAACAACAATGAATCCTCAGAAACGTGTGCTTGTCAAAGTTACTATTGAAGATCTAGCAGAGGCAGAAGAGATGATCTCAACACTAATGGGAGATAATGTTGAGGCAAGGAAGAAATACATCACATCTAATGCAAACTTTAATAAGGTTGATGCATTTGAAGCAAGGAGTTTGAAGAAATGAGTGACGACTTTAAAGATAAATATGTAGATAGTGATGCAAGCAAGACACCAACTAAGCGTGGCAGTGTCAAGAAAGATTTGCTAGGGATGAAAACGGGAAAGAAGGCTGCGACAGCATCTAATGCTGAAGTAGATAATGTGCAGAAGGATGTTGCTACTACCAGAACATCAAAAGTTGCAAAGAAGGATGATATTGTAGAAGTTGCTACTACCGAAGAAGTAATTAAGGAAGAAATCCAAAGTGTGATCACAGAGCCTAAGGCAAAGCGTACTAGGAAGACTACTATTGTTGATGCTTTGGAAGTAACCAATGAGCCTGAGATTGTAGAAGAAGAATCGCAAGCGGAAGAAGAGATAATTGATGTTCCTGCTAGCGAGCCCAGAACTAGAAGATCTCGCAAAAAATCTAGCGATCGGGCGATATCTCTAGAGGATTATAACACTAATTATATGACTAAATCCCTTAGTCAGACAATACACGAGAGCATGATACCATACAGCGAATTTGTTATTATGGATAGAGCTATTCCTCGTGTAGAGGATGGACTTAAGCCAGTACAAAGACGTGTGCTATATAGTATGCTAGAAGTAGGAGTACTACCAGATAGACCATATAAGAAGAGTGCAAGTATTGTCGGTGAGTGTATGGGTAAATATCACCCTCACGGCGATACAAGTATATATGATACTTTGGTGCGTATGGCACAGAACTTTAACATGGGAGAAACTCTTGTTGATGGTCATGGTAACTTTGGCTCGGTGGATGGTGATCCTCCTGCGGCAATGCGTTATACAGAGGCAAAGCTTACTCCTCTTGCAATGGAGATGTTAAGGGACCTTGAGAAGGATACTGTAACATGGGGGCTTAACTTTGACGATAGACTCAAAGAGCCTCAGATGTTGCCAGGAAGATTCCCTAATCTTCTTGTTAATGGATGTCAGGGTATTGCAGTAGGTCTTGCTACTAATATTCCTACACACAATCTTGCTGAGGCTTGTAATGCTGTTATTGCGTATATTGACAATCGCAAAATCACGCTTGATGAGATTATGAAGGTCATGCCAGCTCCAGATTTTCCGAGTGGTGGATATATCTTAGATACTAGTGAGATTAAGCAAATATACGAAAAAGGCAAAGGCAAGATCTTTATTAGATCAAAAATTAGTATTGAGAACGCGGATAATGGTAAGAAGAATATCGTTATTACCGAGATACCTTATCAGGTTAATAAAGCTAGTATGTTACAGAAGATTGCTAAGTACCGTGATGCTAATATTAATGGACCTCTAGGTGCAATACAAGAGATTGTTGATGAATCGGATAGATTCGGCACTCGTGCTGTAATTAAGCTTAAGAAGGAAGCAAAGATTAATACTATCCTTAATACTTTATACAAGTACTGCGATCTTCAGACAACATTTGGTGCTAATATCATTGCTATTGCTGATGGCAAGCCTAAGCAGATGGGATTGCTAGAGATACTTGAATATTATGTTAATTACCAACAGAAAGTTATATACAATCGTACTAATTACGACCTTGAGGAAGCTCTTAAGAAGGAACATATCTTAGAAGGTTTACTAATTGCTATTCGTAACATTGACGAAGTTGTTAGGATTATCAAGAATAGTAAGAGTGTAACTGATGCAAAGATTACCCTCATTAAGACCTTTGACTTATCCGAAATTCAAGCTCAGGCAATACTAGATATGAGGCTTGCTAGACTAACTAGTCTTGAGGTAAACAAGTTAATTACAGACCTTAATAGGCTAAGAGATCTTATTAAGAGATATACTGCAATTCTTAAGAGCCCGACACTTCAGATGAAGGTTGTTAAGTCCGAGATACAAGAAATTATTAAGGCTTACGGCAAGCCAAGAAAGACTAAGTTCCTTAGCGCTAACGAACATTTCGAGGATAGTTCTTCAGTTCTTGAGAGTATTGAGAACGAGGCGGAAGACATCCAGACTTATCATATTATTGCAACGCCTGCTAATACCCTTAAACTAGTTAACCTTAAGAGTTATAAGTTGGTTAGTAAGGATCTTAGTGCTAATGCAATGTTATCGGAAGTTCCTAAGATAAGCTTTAAGATAGACGACAACAAAGATGTCTATGTTATGACCAATCGCGGTAATAGCATTAAGATTGAAGTAAAATCTATTGAAGAGTGTAAGTTTAGAGATAAGGGAACTTCGCTATTTAGCATGGTTAAGAATATTGTAAGTGACGAAAATATCGTGGCTATGCTAGAACTAGATAATACTATCAAAGATACAAACCTAATATTTGTTACAAAAAATGGTATGATTAAGATATCTAAGGTATCTGACTTTCTAGTATCCAAGCATGTAATATCCGCTATTAAGCTTGCTAAGGCTGATGAGATTGTGTTTGTTGGATTCCATAACCCAGACAAGAAGTTATCATTATTCACAGCATCAGGTAATGCTGTTAAAGTTGATACGTCAGATATACCGGCATCAGGAAGGGTTGGTCTTGGTGTTAAGGGTATCGCTCTTGATAAGGGAGATTATGTAGTTTGTGCTATGCAGACAGGTATTAGTGATGCTTATGCATTATTCTACTCAGACGGATACGCTAAAATTGTTAAGCAGATGGAACTAGCAGATTCCGCACGTAACCGCAAAGGCTTATCGTTCCTAGGCTCTAAATCTAAGAACGCTAAGATTGTTTATGCAGGAACTATTAGTCCTAAGACTAATTACGTTGTAGAAGGTACAGATGGCAAGTTGACATATCTTCCTGTTAATATGATACCTCTTGATACAAGGACAGGATCTGGTAAATCAATCGCTAAGGCAAAGGTAAAGAATATCTATCCATTTATAGATAGCCAGAAATAATAATTAATTTGACGCTTAATCGATTAATGATTAGGCGTTTTTTCTTGCCAAAAGAATTTTTGCCAAGGGTATTGAAATACGGAGTCTATTATGATATAATCTATCTAATTATATATTAATTGGGGGATTGGTGATTATGTCTATAGTGAATAGCTATATTATGCCAATGAGATTAAATAATGAAGCAAAGAAATTCATTAAGTTTAATTGTAATACAACAGATAATGTTTATCTAGATAGTAGCAAAGAAGTCGAGTCTATGCCTATTCTTTCGAGAATAACGTATCCTACGGATTATGCTGTAGCTAATGGTGCTATGCAAGGTGCAAGTGGTGCGGTAAGGTATTGGTTGCGAGATGCAGGACCAGATAAATCTTGTAAATTTATAGATATAGATGGGGAAATTGGCTCGTCATACTGTGATGTTGATTATATAACACTACCTCCATCAATAGCACTTGATGTTTCACAAGTTCTTATTGCGAAAAACTCCTCTCAGCTAACAAGTAACAATTATCGCTTAGCTGATGGACAGTTGGATATAGATTATACTAATCATACTATAACTTTCGGATATGTTCCACAAACATATGTTGGAGATACTTTAAATGCAGTGTTTGAGCGGAATTTTGAGAATCTTAAGAATACTGGGAAAACTTATGTTTGTAGGAATACTGATATCGGCAAACTAAAGGGGGAATTTGTTCCGATGGTTGCCAACGAGGTCGAATATAAGGGAGAGAGGTATGTTCGTGTATTGGTAGAGGCTTATGATAAAGATAGCAAATATCAAGATGGTAGCAAACCAACTAATGGAGAGTATCAATGGTTTAAGGTAGAGCCTATTGTATGGAGAATACGAAATTGGAATAGTCTTCCTACAGGTATTAACCGAAATGGTAAGGATGCAGTAAACTATATGGATCTAAGGACGGTGAAATCAATTGCGACATTACCATTTTACCCTTGTGAATTTGATGCAAATAGTACTCTGTGGCAGAATAGTTCGCCCAGAGGATATCTCAATGGATATAATGTCGAAAATATAACTACTAATGGTAACATTGCTCTTAAAGCTCCTAGAGGTGGAGATTTTAGTAATTACAATTTCTTAAAAGAAGCGTTTGATTTTGAGATGATTGTCAAGAAGGTTGCTGGTGCGGAGAATAAGGTGGAAGAGTCTAGTACGCCAAAAGTGAGTTGGCCTACTGTAGAAACAAAGAAAGATAGTAATCCATTTGGGTTTGTATTTGATGAACTTAGTAATGATGAGTTGCTCGCAGAATATGTTAAATCGCGAACCCCAGTGTTCTTGCATGGAACTAGTGGTGTGGGTAAATCTGCTACGGCGGAGAGGATTGATCCGACTTGTGTTAGACTTACATTGCGACCAATGCAACCATCCGAAGAAGTAGACGGAATACTTAATAGAGAAACTGGCGAGTACTTCCCGCCATTGTGGTTTACGAAACTCAAGGAAAAATGTGAGAAAGAGCCAGATAGGATGCATGTATTATTTATAGATGAGCTAACAAACGTTAGTCCTACAGTGCAGAGTTTAATATATACAATTGTATACGACAGAGAAGGCAAGGATGGATTATGGCCGTTGCCTGAGAATTCGGTTGTAATTGCTGCTGGTAACGAAGAAGATGGCAACAAGGCGGCATATCCTCTAACTAATGCATTGTTTAGAAGATTTGCACATCTATATTATGAAGTAGATGTAGATAGATGGGTAGACTGGGCAACATCAATTAATACAAATGAAGTTAGTGTATATAATCGTATTAACAAAGACGATAAGACAAAAAGAGCTAAGATTCATCCTGCGTTACTAGCATATGTTAAGAGTAGAGGCAAAGATGTGCTTAATCAACCACTTGACGAAGATAATCCTAGCATTGTTACTGATCCTCGTAAGTGGGAGATGGCGAGCAATGTATTGTATTCAACTAATAATCCTTATTCGCTTAAGCCATGTATTGGAGAAGAGTTAACCAAGGACTTTGTTTCGTTTGTTAAGACTGCTCAGTTGACCGTTGAAGATATCCTTAATGATAGTTTTAGTGCAGACAAGCTTATGTTAATGAGTCTATCTGAGAAATACTCTTCGCTTCTTAATTTGAGTCTTGTAGATGAGGATAATTTACCTAAGATTCGTAATGTTATATCACAGTGTTTTGGGGGAGAGTTGCGTTCGGTGTTTGATCTTATGTGGATACGAAACGATCCTGAGAGAGCGTTAATTCTTGCTGACCTTAACAGTAGCATGGAGGCGTAGTATATGAAACTAGCAGACAAAATAGAGGAAATTCTTACACTTTCTAACATTGCACCTGTAATAGTTGTTGGCGTTCCTTTGGAATTGTTGGGTGAATCTACAGTACTTGCTGGTGATATAGATACCAAGGAATTGGGTATAGTTAATACCGCCAAAGGGCTTGTTGCTCCTAAATGGTTTGATGATATATCTAGAGGTAAGAGTAGTAAGCAAATAGTAATTGATGGCATTGACAAGGTATATGAGCCTTATCAAGAGAAGTTTTATGAAATTATTAAGTACAAAGAAATTAGCAATGTGCCTCTTCCAAGTGGTTGCACAATAATCCTCACTGTAGATAGATTAGATAGAGTTTCTAAGAATATCGCTAGTCTATGTATGGTAATTAAGTAAGGTGAGCCATGGAATACAAACTAGATATTGAAGCGTTAAAGAAGAGGTTGTTGCGTAAATACGACAGTTTTGGCTCGGTAATAGCTAAGGTTAATTATGAAGTGGTGGGGTATGGACACAGTGTTAAGACTGCTGCAACTGATGGTAAGACAATATACTTTAATGGTAATTATATGTCCACGCTTAGCGAAGATGAACAAGTATTTGTAGCTGCACACGAAATAGCACATATAGCACTTAATCACTTATATCGAAGCAAGGGCAAGCAAGCAAAATTGTGGAACGTTGCTACAGATGCGGTAATTAATCAATTGCTCAAAGCAGATGGGTTGCCTCTTCCTGCTGGTGTTGTCGACATGGAAGGTGCTTTGCAATATAATGCCGAGGAACTATATGAGCAATTGCTAGCCAAGAAAAAGAAAAAAGAACAAGAAGAGAGCCCTCAAAAGAGAGGTAAGAAGTCTAGTAATGCTACTGGAGGCGAGCAACAAGGTGCAGAGTCGGAAGAATCTGCAAGTGATGCTGACAACATGGAGGCAGCAAGCAATAATAATACCGGCGGGAGCAATAATAACAATAGCGAATCGGAAGATTCGGCTGAAAGTGAATTCTCTGATCCAGATAGTGGCAACGGCAGTGGGGATATTGATGATACTGCCGGTGGTAATTCTGCAGAGGAAGGTTCTGAGAGCGAAAACGAGAACTTTGTAGGTCATGATGATCATGCAATGTGGGAAGATTATATCAAAGAAAAGGATTCAAGCCCTAAAAAATCCAAGAAGGAAGCGGAGGAAGACAAAAAGGAAGTTGATGAACAGGAAGTCTTCCGCAAAATTAAAGATGAAAGAACTAAGCGTGCACAAGATATTATAGACAAAATTCAATCTAAAAAGTCGTCTTATGGGCAAGGCGACACTGCTGGTCGAGATACTCCAATTACTGATATTGGAGATGCCGACAAAGCAGTTGTTAATTGGACAAGAATACTTAGCAAATACTTCTCCAAGACCGAATTGGTATGGGGATATAGGCTGTCTGGCAGGTATAATAATTACGCTAAGCGAATTGAAGAAATGGAATATGAGGGAAGAGCTGAAGTTGAGGTAATTCTTGATGTGAGCGGATCGGTAAGTATAGATCTGCTTAAGCGATTCTTAAGACAACTAAAAATTAAGGTGTTCTCCAAAGATGCTAAGCTTAAGATTGGTACTTTTGCTAATAATTTTAATGGCTGGATTGAGATCAAAAAGGTGTCTGATATTGATAATCTCTCGTTCCCTATGGGCGGAGGCACGAACTTTGATGCTGCGAGCAAAGCCTTTAGCAAAGGTAGGTATATAAATAAAATATGCTTTACTGATGGTGATGATGGTGGGGATGCACAAATCCAAGATAAGCGTAGTGATATACTATGGATAAGCTGGGGTAATCCTAACTTCAAGCCAGATAATGGTAAGGTCATTTATATAAGTCCTGAGCAGATAAATTGCGATACTCTTGATATGGATATGTAAACTATAATTTGAAATCCACAAAGTTAGATACTATGTGGGTTTCTTTTTTCTAGTTGCTTTATTGCTAGAGTCATACTTTAGAGTGTTAGAGCATAACATAATTGGTAAGAGTGGATGGAAAAGATTTTCTTCGCGGGCATTATTAATCTTTCGACAAATGATGCCTTAATTGGTGCTTTTTCAAACTGAAATTAGATTAGAAATTATCAATAAAAAATCTATAATATTGGAGTACAAGATGAAATTTGTAATAATCAAAAAAAAGATGCTAATACTTGCTGTTATTGCCGTAATTAGTATGGTGATACTTTCTATTCCTTATGAGGGGGGAGCTAGTGCAAGTGTATTCTTTGGCACTGCTCCAAGGCTTGTACCAATATACAGTGTCGAATCAGATGAGAAGAAGGTTGCAATATCCTTTGACACTGCATGGGGTGCGGACAAAACAGAAGGAATACTTGATATCCTAAAGCAGTATGATGTTAGAGCGACATTTTTTATGGTTGGCTTCTGGGTAGAAGATTATCCGGATATGGTCAAGAAGATTGATGAACAAGGCATAGAGATTGGTACGCATAGCAATACACATCCAGACTTTGTTAAACTAAGTCAGGAGCAAATGGAGTTAGAGCTTACTACAAGTATTAGTAGTATTGAAGCAATTACCAATAAGCCTGTTAAATTATTTAGAGCGCCATATGGATCGTATAACAACGAGATGCTTAAGCTTACGGATAGCATGGGGTTAAAGACTATTCAATGGGATGTAGACACACTTGATTGGAAGGGGCTAAGTGGAACAGAAATTTGTGAGCGTGTGATGAGCAGGGTAAAAAATGGTAGCATAATACTTTGTCATAACAACGCGGATCATGTGCTAGAGGCTCTTCCGCTAATGCTAGAAAGGTTAATTAATGCTGGATATGATGTTGTGTCTGTTGGAGATCTAATAATTGAAGACGATTATTATATAGATAATCTTGGTGTACAAAGAAAAAATTAAAAATGAAAAAAGGAAAAGAGCTATGAATTACAATTTAATTAACAATAATAAGGTTTACATTTCGGGAGAGGTAGTATCTGAGCCTAAGTTTAGTCATGAGGTGTACAACGAGGGGTTTTATGAATTTGATCTAAAAGTGGGTAGGTTATCTGTTGCTTATGATATTATTCCTGTAACGATAAGTGAAAGACTTATGTCTATGAGCGATATCAAAGTTGGAAGCAAATTATCTGGTAGTGGTCAATTTAGGAGTTACAACAAATTAGAGGATGGAAAGAGTAAGTTGCTTTTGACGGTATTCTTGCGTGAAGTTATGCCGTATAACGAGTCGGATAATCCTAACATGATTGAGATAGTGGGGTATGTCTGCAAAGAGCCTGTGTACCGAACTACACCGTTTAATAGAGAAATAACAGATGTTCTTCTTGCTGTTAATAGGAGCTATAATAAGAGCGATTATCTACCTTGTATTGCGTGGGGGCGAAATGCAAGGTTTGTACGCGATTTTGCAGTAGGGGATAAGGTGTCTGTTTCTGGTAGAATACAGAGTAGAGAGTATCAGAAAAAGGTCGGAGATGAGGTTGTAACTAGGATAGCGTATGAAGTTAGTCTTAACAAAATTGAACTCATTAAGGAAGATCTTGGTGTAGATACTATAATGACATCTGCTGGAGAGATGGAAAATTATTATGTTAGATAATTAAATTGTTAATTAATGATTGGATAAAATATGTCTTGTGTGGTACAATTGTATATAATAGTTATTAATGGAGATAGATACTAGTGCAAGATGAAGTGAGGTCGTTACGAATAAAACAACTAAGATTGATTGTTGTTGTCATGTTTGTTATACTGATAGCCATGGTTGGTTATACGATATTCTGGACAGTTAATTATAATACAGCATTTAAGGATTATGAGTATATCAATTCCGAAGTAGTTGAACACAGAGAAGTTGATGGCAAGCAAAGAGATGTATTTCAATTTAAGATAGATATGATTGAATATAATGTGGTTTCTGATAACGAATCCAAGTATGACATTGGGGATAGTGTTAAGATTTGCTATGATAAGAATAATCCTATCAATATAATATCTGAGTTTGATAGTAAGCGTATTATTTTGCCAATACTATGTGGAATATTTGGAGCGTTAACAATAGGGTTAATGATTGTGTATATTATGATATATGTATCATTTCAAAGAACTCAAGGTAATAATAAATCAATAAAAAAAGCACTTAATGATTAACATATTGTTAAGTGCTTTTTTTATTATGATTTTTTCCTTCGAATAATAAAGTATGTACTTGTTATTATTACTAGAATTAGTACGGATAACACTATAATTAGTATTAGTACCATTGTTGTATTATCAATTTTGTCCATCTTGATATAGTCGGTCTTGATATAGCCTTTGTATGTTTTTAGATTCTCGTCTTTGTATATAACAAGGGTGTAATCAGAATTCTTGTCGTAATTCTCGACATATATTCCTTGGCCGTTGTTAATTGATGTTATAACCTCGGTCATATCTTCGCTATATAGGTCTACTTTATCTAGTCCTATTGCCGAAATTGTAGCGTTGTTTGTATTAAGATTAACAATGTGTGTGCTATCATCTATTACAACATCAGCATTAAATATATAGCCAACTTTGCCATCTTTGATATATGCATAGAAGTACTTGCCATCTATTCTTACAGGGAAGGGGTTAACTGATATATAAATTTTTGTTTCGATATCAAGATAGCTATTAATTAAAGCATTATCATTTTGTTTTAAAAGTGTTGGATATTTGTACACAGGTACTTGTAGGTTGGTTGTAATTACTTTGATCTGTTGGGTGGTATTATGACTGATAATTCTTGCATTAGCAGTGCTAAGGAATCCGGAAGCAAGTTCTCCATTATAATTAAATAATACTCGGTAGTAATTATCGAATTCGTATTGATTGCTAGAGGTTTCTATTGCAATACATTGGGTAATTCCTACAAATTTGTTACCTATATTATATGGTTGTTCGTAGATAATACCATCATTAATAATTTCAATTGCAAGAGGCTGATGATTGGCACTAGTAAGGGTGTCTGAAGTAATTTCGTCAAAAACAAGTGCGTCATATGAAAGCTCACAATCAAAGAAATTAATTGATTGATTGTTGCTATTAAATGCGTACATTATACCGCTATTGTTGTCGTATGTAATTGTGCTAAAATCCGAAAAAATATTATTGGTTATAGAGTTATTGGTTAATAGCAGTTTGTTGTTTTCAATTGATATTTGAACAATTTTGTTATCTGCTAGGGCTAAGATATCTATAACTCCAGCAGTAATGCTATTGTAATTAATGTCGGACCATTGATCGACTAGTGGGTTGATTTCTTTGGTTATATTATCGATACTGAGCAAAAGTAGGTTGCCATCATTGAGCACTGTTAGCATATTAAGTCCTCTAATATACTCGATTTCCGCAGAGCTTAAAATATCTTGATTGAAAGTATATGCTAATTGTAGTCCTGTATTATTAAGTGATAGCAATTGATTGTTGGTTTCGTCCAGTACGAATAGTTCGTCTTTGTCGGTAATTGTCATGTCGCTTACCAAGCCTAGATCGGCTGATTGGCAAGTTGAATATGTTGCTGCAGGAGTGTCGGTATCTGTGTATCCATTGACATCCGAATTATAGTTGTACTTATAGATTGTGGAAGTACTTGTTCCTGGACGGGTTAGGTTAAAGAACATATTTTGATGACTATCGAGTAATACTGCGTGGATATTGCTATCAACAGGTAGCACTGGTATTTCTTGACAATCATATTTGTTGTCGATAATCTGAATACGGTCGTTATTGGAATCCGATATAATAATACGAGATCCTTGGACAATTATATTACTAACATTATTAAATCTTCCTAGTGCTGAGTGTGCACTAGAAATAAGTACATTACCTAATTCTAGAGCGATTTGATCGGAGGTAATATCAATGTCGATAGTAGAGATGCTCTTATTCTTTGGGTCAGCAACCAATAGTTCATCATGTGGTACTGTAGGATTCGAAATTATAAGCGAACTATCAATGACATCTATGTCGATTAAATCAAGTTTGTCTAGAGAGGTAATAGTTGTAGTCGTGTCTATTGTATCGATTAGGTATAAATTTTCTTTAGTAAATGCGATAATATATTCTTTGTCATCATAAACATATAGTTCGGCGATACTAACGTTATCCGCAAAACTGGTCGTTTGTGGAGAAGTGGAGTCGTCCCCATAATCTCTTGTAAGAATTCGAGGATTGTCGTTGTTATTCTCAAATATAACGTAGTGTTTGTCTTCCGAAAGGATTAGGTGTGTTGCAGAATTTAGTAATGCATTAGGGAAAGTGTCTATTCTCTGTGCTGTAACAATGTTATTATTAATGCTAAGTTCGTGAAGTTCAAATATATTATTATCTGATGTCTGTGATTTGATAATTCCAAAGTAAATAGAATTATCATGATTATATATATCTGCTACAACAAGGTTAGTAATGTTGATTGTGCTGATTGTTGATACGTTAACGTTGTTATCTATAATTTCTACTACATAAACATTTCCTTTCTTGCTAGTTTCATCAAAGTTGATAAGCAGAAGTAAATTATTAGATATGAACTTAAAGTCAAGGATGTCTGTAAATTGGCTAGTTGCAATATGATATTTTGATATGCGGTTAATAATATGTAGCGAGTTAGTATTGGTTGAATACGCAATATGATCTGAGCTAATTGCGGTATTAGTGATATTATCTAGATTCTGATAATCTAATACATCTTTAGGATATAATGTATTGATAGTTGGTTGTTGGTTGTCCGAGTCCTCTGCGAGCACAGAAAAACTACTAGCCGGAGCTAATAAGGCACATAACATTATTAAACATAGTGATAGCCAAAACTTTTTCATTAATAACTCAAGAATACCAAGTATATTAATAGCCTTTCTACTGCAAAATTATGATTAAGTAGCATTGTTAGACTATATATTAGAATTTTATCAATTTTAATTAATTTTGACAATAAAAATACTACTTTATTTTGCATAAATGTATAATAAATTAAAAAATTTTAAAAATTTTGCACGATTATTAAGGTAAACTTAATTACTAAAGTAATTAAAAACAGTGTTTTTTGTATTAAATTTTACAAATTATAAAATTTTTTTACAAATTTTGACATAAAGTTTTGACTTTGGCTTTTTGGATACATTATACTATAAGCGTTAACTTCGTATAGCAAATCAATATGGAGGAACTTATGCGTTATTGGAGCAAGTCGGCATTATCTTTATACAGATATCTTAATACTATGGCGGATACCATAGATAGATTGGTATTGGATATGGGTAAGAATAGTAATTCTGCGGTAGCACCTAAATATCATAGCACCTATTATCAAGCAAATAAGATAATGGAATTGATGGATAGGAAGCGTAAGATTGTTAATCTTAAAGTGGCTATTGAGGATGCTGTTAGCAAATTAAGCCCAATTGATAGGCGTATTATTATGCTTGTGTTTTTTGATGGTGTGAGGAGCGAAACTATTGCGGAGCTACTCAATATGAGTCTAAGAACTTTCTTTCGACACAAGGCTAGTTCTGTTAAAAGAATTGCAGACATAATGTGCGAGATTGGCTATGATCAATCGTTCTTTGAGAGTGAATATTTCGGAGAGAAGTGGTTTATGGCTGTGTATAATGAAATTGTTTACAAAGGTTGTGAGTGTGAAGATGGTCCGGATAGATCGGTGGTTAAGCAGATGTTTAATGAGATTTCGCGAGTTAATATGGCTTACAATTCTTATCTGAGTTAGAAGTTGTCTTTGATTTTTTGCTTAGGTTTTGATTTGTGATGCAATTTAATTTTTTTAGGTAAATATAGTAGCAATATAGTAATAAATAGTGGGATTGTTAACAATATAATGATAATTAAACTTGGGGTATGTGTTATAGGATTGCGAGTAGTTGATAGTTGTTCTGTCTGATATTCGAATTCTTCCACGCTAGTATATATTGGTGTGATGGATTTGACATAATTATTATATATATATCCGTAATTGCCTTGATAGCATACGTAATACCAAGTTGTGCCACCGAAATCAATGGCTTCCTCGCCAAATGATCTACCAACGAAAGTGATATCAGATGTATTGGCATATATTGTAGATATAATGTTGTTAGCCCCTTGTGTAGTAGGTGTTCTCCTTAGGTTGCAGTTGCTACCAAGGATAATATCAATATTGCATGGATACGGAGTGGTGGGAGTGTTAGTTATTAACCTCACATCACTTTTGTTAATGTAACCAGTAACGCCGTTATAATTAACTCGGTACAAGTTCTCGAGAGTATCAAGTATTTCGACAAAATACGATTCTTCGGCAATGCAATAAATATTATCAATCTTGTTATTAATATTAGGAGATTTGTATATATTGGTAGATTGTTCTATTCTGGCAAAAGAAGTTTTGGCTCGAACATTGATTGGGGCTGTAAAACTAATGCAAAAATATGCTATTAAGATTAAATAAGATAATATGTGCTTCATATTATAATGTTACAACAATTATGCTAATATTTTGATTAATCTTAAGCACTAAAAATAGCTAAAAATTGGGTTTTAGGAGAAACAATGACTGAAAGCGAGATTGTAGGAGCAATTAAAGATATAGAAAGAGAACAAGATAGGCGTAAGCGAGAGTGGAAGATAGATTATTATAATACTGGAGAGATTAAGCATGAGAAGCAATTGCTATTTCACAAATGTAAAGCTAAAAATAGATGGGTTTTTGGAGGTAATCGAAGCGGTAAGACCGAGTGTGGTGCGGTCGAAGCTGTGTGGTTAGCAAGAGGAATTCATCCATATAAAGACAACAAACCAACAGATGGTTGGGTTGTATCTCTTAGTCAGCAAGTGCAAAGAGATGTTGCACAGAGCAAAATTCTCTCGTATCTTAAGCGAGAGTGGATAGATGATATTGTGATGATAACTGGTAAAAAGGGTGGTGCAAGTTCTGGTGTAATAGATACTATATATGTCAAAAACGTATTTGGTTCTTTGAGCAAAATTGGATTTAAGAGTTGCGACCAAGGAAGGGAAAAGTTTCAAGGAGCATCACTAGATTATGTATGGTTTGACGAAGAGCCTCCCGAGGATATTTATATTGAGTGTAAAATGAGAGTGTTAGACAGGTGCGGTATGATTTTTGGTACAATGACACCGCTTAAAGGATTGACCTGGGTGTATAATACTATATACCTTAATGAGAGACGCGACTCGGATATATGGTACGAGCAGATGGAGTGGGCTGATAATCCATATCTAAATAAAGAAGAGATAGAGAAGTTTTCTGCTACACTGAGCGAGGATGAATTGCAGAGTAGGAAATATGGGCATTTTGCCAGTGCTTCTGGTCTTGTCTATTCGGAGTTTGATGAGAACTATAATGTAATAGACCCGTTTGACGTACCTATCGAGTGGTACGATAAGATATCAATTGATCCGGGGTTGCATAACCCCCTAAGCTGTCATTGGTATGCTTGCGATTATGATGGTAATGTTTATGTAATCGCAGAGCATTACGAAAGCGGTAAGACTGTTGATTATCATGCAGCAAGGATCAAAGAAATATCGGAAAGGTTAGGTTGGCCTAAACGGCATGGCAGAATAGAGGCTATTATTGATAGTGCTGCTAACCAGAAGACTCTTGCTAGTGAAAAAAGCGTAACAGAATTATTCTATGATAATGATATCCTTGTTAGCCCACAGGTTAATAAAGATATGTTTTCGGGCATTAATAAGGTAAAGTCCTATTTAAAGAACACTCTTGGCCGGCGTAGGTTGTTTATATTTAAATCATGTGTAAATATGATTAGGGAGATTAAGGGTTATTTCTGGGGTAATCAAGATGCTCCTATTAAGAAAGACGACCATGCAATGGACGAGTTGAGATATTACATAATGAGTAGACTAGAAAATAAAGAAAAATCAAAGGAGGCACAGTCTATAATTCGGAATAACAAAAATAAATTAATACGCCAGCATAGGCATGGTTCTAGCGGGTATAGACTTAATTAAGCAATAGCATTTTATAAATGTTGTTGCTTTTTTGGAGTAAAAAATTTATGGATAAAAAGGATGAGAAGAGATTGAAGAAGGCTCTAATGGACAAAGCTCTCGGATACACAACTCAAGAGATTATTGAAGAGTACGGGTATACTGGGGAGGACTTTGTCCTTCAAAAGAAGAAGACAAGTTACAAGACATATCCTCCCGATCTCTCTGCTATGCAAATGTTGCTAGGGGATGTTGAAGAGGGGGATAAACTGGTTGAGTTATCTAATGAAGAGTTGGAGGCAGAAAAAATCAGATTAATCAAACTACTAAAGGAGAAGAAATGAGATTAGAAGAGACGAATATCAAAATAAGATGTGAAATGCCTAACTGTAAGGCAATTGCTACTTATAAAATTGTGAAAGATGGATTTTTGAAAAATGCAGGATTATTTCTTTGTAAGGAGTGTTTGACAGAAGTGTACAAAACGCTCGGGTCACATATTGTTCCTAAGAGTCCTAATAATATGCTTAATCGCAAGATAACAACTAAGAAGACAAAAGGAGAAGAGATTAATGCAGATTAATGAAGAAGAGCTTGTAAAGAGTGTGTTAGAGGATTTTGGCAGAAGGCAGGCAGAAAGAAAAAATTTCGAGAATACGTGGCAACTTAATATAAATTTCTTTATGGGTAATCAGTATTGCTATATTGCACCTAATGGACAAATTGTTGAATATGGCAAGCAGTACTTCTGGCAAGAGAGAGAAGTTTATAATCATATTGCTAATATTATTGAGCTTAGGCTTTCCAAATTATCAAGAGTAAGGCCGGCTCTAACTGTTATACCTTTTAGTGATGAGGAGAGTGATATTAATTGTGCTAAGACTAGTAAGAAAATTCTTAAGGCTGTTAGTCACAATATTAACATAAGCAAAATTCTTAATCAAGGTACTATGTGGAGTGAGATATGTGGTACTGTATTCTATAAAGTTGATTGGAATAACAATGCTGGAAGAATTGTTGGCAAGGACGAATTGGATAATGTAATTAAGGAAGGAGAGGTTGAAGTATCTGTTGTTAGTCCATTTGAGATCTATCCCGATAGTAATACATATAATTCGGTTGATGAGTGTATGTCGATAATTTATGCAAGAACTTTCCACAAAGACGCAGTAAAAAATATCTGGGGCGTCGAGGTTGAAGGAAGAGATATTGATGTATTTACTTTGGATTCTATAGGAGCTACCGGTGGTCTAGGTTATGCGACATTATCGAATTCGATGGCTAAGAAACTTAAAAAAGATCAAGTATTAGTATTAGAAAAATATGAGAAGCCAACCCTTGAATATCCTAATGGCAGATTGATTGTGGTAGCTGGGGACAAGCTAATATTTGTAGGCGAATTGCCATATGTTAATAAAGTTGAAGAGAAACGCGGCTTTCCATTTATTAGACAAGTATGTATTGCAACTCCTAATTGTTTCTGGGGGTCTTGTATAGTTGATAGGTGTATTCCGATTCAAAGATCGTTCAATGCTGTTAAAAATAGAAAGCACGAATTCCTTAATAGGTTAACAATGGGGATTCTATCCGTTGAAGATGGATCGTTGGATGTAGAGAACTTGGAGGAAGAGGGATTGTCTCCTGGCAAGGTATTAATTCATAGACAAGGTTCTCAAGCTCCAACGCTATTATCAACTGGATCGGTACCAATTGACTTTCAGCAAGAAGAAAATTCGTTGCTTAATGAATTTATGAATATTTCGGGCGTAAGTGATCTAGCACGTAGCGATTATCTAGCTGGTGGTAATATTAGTGGTATTGCACTCCAGTTGTTTGTTGAGCAGGATGAGGTAAGGTTGCTTACTAGTGCAGAAGAAATACGCAACGCAGCCAAGGATATTGCAAAGCATATCTTGAGGATGTACAAGCAGTTTGCGGTTATTAATCATACGTCACGAATTGTTGGAGAAAATGGAAGCATTGAGCTCTTCTATTGGAAAGGCAGTGATATTAATAGCGAAGAAGTGATATTCGAAACGGAGAACGAGATTAATGAAACATTGGCTCAGAAGCGTAGCATGATATTTGAAGTGCTTAATGCAGGACTTCTTAACAATGACGAAGGCAAGTTAAGCAATAATATGCGAGCAAAGGTACTAGAACAATTAGGATTTGGTGTATGGGAAATTAGTCAAGATATGAATACTTTGCATAAGAACAGTGCAACAAAGGAAAATATCCAATTAATTCGCGACAATATAATACCTGATCCACTTGAAGTAGATGATCATGAAATCCATATTAACGAGCATATCGCATTTATGTTAGGTGGCGAATATGAGAAACGATCTAAGAAAGATAACAAGTTAGAATCTAAGATGTTAGACCATATTAG
Organism: Clostridiales bacterium; assembly: GCA_015055665.1. Lineage (GTDB taxonomy): Bacteria > Bacillota > Clostridia > Christensenellales > UBA1242 > UBA11490. Next base: position 210,695 of record SVHX01000001.1, on the reverse strand, counting down.
ATTACACAAAAAATACAAAGAAGTTACTAATAAAATAGAAAATAACGGAGATTAATATATGGAAGAATTAAATATTATCGGAGAACAACCAAATGATGCTGAGGTTCATGCTGTAGCGACAGGTTTGGAAGAAGGAACAGATACGCAATCGGGCTCTCCGCTAGGCAAATTCAAGGATGCAACAAAATTGCTAGATGCTTATAACGAGTTACAGAGTGAATTTACTCGCAAGTGTCAGAAGCTTAGTGATGCCGAGAAAAAATTGCAACAGTACTCAGATGATCAAACTGATAAGAGTGACTCTAATCAGAATCAAGCTGGTGCTAGTGAAGAATTTGCCTGGACTAAAAACATAGGTGAGTTTCTGCAATCTCACACTAGGGCAAGCGATTATATTGAGGATATTACCAACGAAATACTTGGTAGCGAAGATCTTGTTGGAAGAGAAGATGCTCTGGACAAGGCTTATAGTAGAGTAATGGAAAAGAAGTTTGTATCCCACGATGAGCTTGCTCATAACCAAGAGTTCTTGGATAAATATATATATTCTAACGACGAAATAAAAAATAAAATCATTAAAGAATATGTTACCACATTGCAAAAGTCTCAAAATCCTATTGCGGTAGCAAATGAAGGATTTAGTAGAAGTGTTGCAGCTGGCGAAAGTTTTAGGTCGTTGGAAGACGCTAGAAGTTATGTGGAGAACATGTTCAAATTCTAGGAGAAAAATATGGTAACATTAGAAACTGCTGATAGCGCATTGAAGACAGTATATCTTGGCGTTGTTGGTAATCAATTAAATATTAATGCAAATCCATTGCTAACAAAAATCAAACAAACATCTAATAATGTATATGGCAATGAGATTAGAAAAGCAACATCATTTGGAATATCTGGTGGTGTAAGTGCTGGAGCTGAGGATGGTGCTCTTCCTACTGCATTCGCTAAGGGTAGACAACATTTCGAGGCAACTCTTAAAAATCTATATGGAACAATCGAAATTACAGATAAGGCTATTCGTTGTTCACAGAATAATGCGGGAGCATTTGTTAACCTTCTTAATGACGAAATGGAAAGCTTGATTAAGTCTAGTACATTTAATCTAGGAAGAATGTTGTATGGTGATGGTAGCGGTATTCTTGGTACTATCAATAGCAATACATCTATGGATGATGAGTATCTTCCTATTGATAACATCAGAAACTTAGTAACTAACCTTGGGTTTAGATTTGTTAATGCTGCTGGTAGTGCATATATTGATAACAAAGAATATTATGTTCGTCACGTAGATAAAGCAGCAAAGAAGTTTAGTTATTCTGCTTATGCTGAAGATGATTATAAGAACAAGAAGATTGCTACACTTAATGGATTAAATAACGAGATTACTGGTCTTGGTAAAATCTTTGGTGATGGTGATACATTGTATGGAATAAGCAAAACTGCTAATAAGTGGATGAATCCATATAAGCAAGCAAGTGTAGGTGCTATTAGCGAAACTGCTATTCAAACTGCAATAGATGAGATCGAAGAGGCGTCTGGAAGTGAAGTTGACTTTATTGCTTGTTCTACTAAAGTAAGAAGAGCATATCAGGAAGTTATGAGTTCTTATAAGAGAAATATTGATGTAATGAATCTTCAAGGCGGATTCAAAGCTCTATCTTACAATGGTATACCAGTGGTAGCAGATAGATTTGTAGAAGATGATGCTATGTATATTCTATCGACCAAGGACTTTGAGTTGTGTCAATTATGTGATTGGCAATGGCTAGAGGGTAATGATGGTAAGATAATTAAACAGAAGGAAGGATATCCTGTGTTTACCGCTACTCTAGTTAAGTACGCTGAGTTATTATGTAATAGGCCAAATGCTCAAGCTAAGCTAAGTGGAATTACTGGAGCTTAAAAGTTAGTTGATTAATATTTTACAGGTGGTTGCCAGTAATTGGTGGCCGCCTGTAATTTTTATAATTTATAAGAAGAGTTGCGTTAATGAGAATAAAAATTGAAAGTGATGTATTTGATATTACTGATAGGATAAAAGAAATTGATGATGGTTACTTTATTGTATTTAATACTTTGACTAGTCAATATGAGGTGCATAACTATAAACAAGAAAATACATATTGTTTTGTGGTAAATGATGTGGCTATTGACAAGAGGGTGTTGGATAAAGTATATGACACTAGCATTGAAAACATTGACAATATTATTGATGATATTGCCAAAAACAATATAGGTGTGTCTAAAAATTGTAATGAAAAAATCTTGGAGCAATCTGCGTATCAAATTAGAGAAATTTATGAATACGCAAGTTCTGCCTCACGTCCTATTGGTGATAACGTATTTGTTACAGAGTGGAGATGAGTAATATGAAAGTAAAGAATATTGTAAGAATAAGTGCTGAGTTGCTTGGTTTAAAAGAAATTGTAAAATACTTAGATGGAGAAGTTGCAGAAAGTGAAGAGTTGCTCGGAGATGTTAACAATCTTGTGCTTGCTACTAATATTGTTAATAATACAATTGCATCTAGTTATATTGATTTGATTGATAGTGTAACTATTAATTGCAGAGATGGACTAATTGCTTTTGGCAAAATTTCTAATAAGTCAATAATTGATATCAAATCTATTGAATCTGGGTCAGGTAGAAAGTTGTCTTACAAAGTTATGCCTGATGGATTAATGATAAATCATGCTGGAGAGTGTTGCATTGTTTATACTTATTTTCCTGATAAAGTAACTCTTGATGATGATATTAATTATTATCTTAAATTAAATGAGATTACTTTTGCAATGGGTGTAGCTAGTGAGTACTTGTATATTAAGGGTGTTATTGATGATGCTTATATGTGGGACAAGAGATTTAAGACTTCGATATTTAATTTGCTTAGACCGAGAAGAAGTATTTCTATGCCAGCTAGAAGGTGGTAATTATGTTTTATGAAAATAATTTACCTATTAAAAATATAAAAGTAAAGAATAGTAAGTTGGCGTTGTTTGGTTCTATTGATTATGATGATAAAGCAAGTCAATTGCCATTAGAAAAATCTATGATGATAACTAACTTTGGTAGTTGTGGTGATGCTCTTGTTGATGGACTGGGCATTGCAGACCTTTCTTTCAGGTATGACAAAAATTTTCCTAATGATAGAAAGGCTATAGATGGTCTTGCTGGTGGTTATTATTATAAAGCTGCTTGGAGATTCTGTATGCAGGATATATCAAGTGGTGGTTATATGACTTTTTTAATATTGCAATCTAGTAATGGAGATTTCTATTTTAATAGATTAGATACTAGTTCGTCTAGTGTAACACGTATTGACGACCTTAATTTATCTGATGTGCCGTTGGTAACCGTTTATAATATTGGTGGTAGAGATAGTTTGATACTGGTATCTAAATCTAAAGGTATGTATGTCTGGCAGTATCCGCAAAATGTTATAAAAGTTGATAATGTGCCTTTAATGAGTAGTATGTGTATAATTAACGATAGGTTATTTGTTACTGTTTATGATGATGTTTATAAGATTTATTATAGCGATAATTTAGATCCTACAAATTTTAATATATCCTCACGAGAGGGTGGCATAATAGAATTACCTATTGAGATGGGTAAGTGTAACAAAGTTGTTTCTTTTGATGGAGATTTGTATGTCTTTAGAGATTTTGGTATAAGTAGAATTAGTACATATGGAGATCCTAAAGAGTTTGAAGTGGTGTCGTCGATTGTAAGTAATGGACGAATATTTGAGAAGACCGTGTGTGTTTGTGGGGATAAAATTTTATATCTAGCTTCTGATGGCTTGTACAAATTTGATGGAAATAAATCTACCAAAATTGATACGGGTGTTAATAGTCTTTTAAATAATGCTAGTCAGGATTATTCTGTAGCTGGCTTCTGCGACGGTTACTACTATTTAAGTTGTAATCTAGATTATCAAGATAATGTTCATTTGCCAGAGGGTAGTTATAATAACAATTCATTTATTAGATACAACGTAACTTGTGGCATGTTAGATATATTGTGTGGCTATGATGTTATGGATATTTATATAATTAACGATACTATTGAGAGTAGTGTTTGTGTTCTCTCTAGAAAGCCTGGTTCGATTTATCGTTTTGGAACTGTCGGTATTTTGGGTAAGTATTTTAACGAGAATACTAGCAAGGTTTGGCAATCTCACAAAGTTGATATGAGCACAAATAAGGATAAAATATTAAAGTCTTTGTCATTGGAGACAAGGCAAGATATTGAGGTTGTAGTTAGGACAGATTGTGGAGATAAAATTATCAATGTTGCGGGTAGAGTTGGCATACAGGATATAAGGGTGAATATTAAGTGCAAATGGTTTGCTATAGACATTGTTTCTAAGGGTGTTAATAATTATATTTGTCATCCGTATGTTTCGGTAGGGGTTTAGCATATGAGTTCGAATTTTAAAGACCTTATTAAGAAACACAATTTACAAGATGTTCGCGATAATATACTAAGTTTTAGATGTGTTGCACCATTACGAGATAAGTATGTTGTCAAGCTTGATGTAGAAGATTCATATGGTTATATTTGCTTGGTAGTTAATGGAGAAAATTCCAATGTTACAATTAAGTACGGGGAGGTCGTTCTTCTTGCTGATGTTGCAGAGGGGCGTTATCAGTTGCCAATTAAATTTGTCCATGAACAAGAGTTTATTATAACGGGAACTGCGAGTAGTGTTGTTATTGGTGTAAAAGGCGCAAAGATTGTTAATGGTAAAAGTTGTGTTTGGCTGTCTAGTAATGATAGTTTGGTTGAATATGGATATTGGGTGAGTCAATATAGTTGCAGTAGTGCCGAAGAGTTGGTTGGTGGCAGTTTAAGCCTGATAAGTCAAGATAATGATTTGTTGTTTGTAGGACAATATTGGCAAGATAATGTTGTTACTATTGATAAAGTCTTTTCTGATAGTCAAGGTGTATATTATTGCAACAATATTGATAATTATACGAGTAAATCAAAAATTGCTGATCATGTTGATGATATTATTATAATGCATTTGGATGGTTATACTGTTGCCATATATATAGTTGCTGGTGATGTTATAATTGATGTCTTAGATGTGGCGTTTAACAAGATAAGTTCAAATGTTATTAAAGGTCTTAACGCAAGCAGTTTGATTCAGTCGCAAAACGATAGCGTTAACTGTAGATTGTTCGGTATTAAAGCGGGCAACAAATGCTTATTGTATTACTTAGACTCTATTGAACGTATTGATAAAATATCTGAAACAAAAGCCGATAATATGCGTATTTTTGAATATGCAGATAGATGTACTAGTGCATATATGTATGAGTATGCTGTTGATATTGTTGACTTTGTAATAGAGGATACGGGAAGATTTTGTGGTGTGATGAAGTCTATTGAATCCACTCGGTTAAATAATGTTATTGATTATATGGAGATTGGTGATGAAAAAGTTGTTGTAACTGTCGGAGGTAATTTCTCTATTGTTAATCGATAAATGTTTGCAAAAGGCATTGACTGGATTGCGTGTATCGAAGTCAATGAAGGAAGGATTGTGTATGAATAATTATAAAATTAGTAGTGATATTTCTGATAATATTAAAAATGTTTATGAAGAAACTCTTATGCTAAAAAGAGTTGATGATCTTGTTCAAAAAATCAATAAGTTGAAGGACTTTTATTGTTTTAATGGAGTTGTTGAATTTGCCTGTCCAGAGGGTAAATATATAAAGATTGCCAATAGAGGTGCATTTGTTCCCGAGGAGATAGCTAAATATATAGAGGCGGATCATGATTTTGCAATTAAACTTGATGTTGTGAGGTTTAAGTTAAATGCGCTTAATCTTCAAAGAAAGAAAGCGATTATGGATTATGATATTGCTCTTTCTGTTAAGCTTGCTGATAAAATTGCTAAAGAACAGATGAAAATGTCTGTGATTGAGTCGGAGATTGCTCTGGTTAATAATGATATTGTAGAAATTGAAAACGATTTTAAAACCAAGATGGAACAGTTGTCGGAAGAATTGGCTGATGTGGAGTCAAAGAGTTTTTCTTGGGATAAGTTTTCTAATAAATATGGTAATCTTGTTGTTGAGAAATATAGGGCAGAAAAATTTATAAACGAGTTACATACTGTGTTAGGTGCTTGTGATAAAGATACTATAGATATGCTTGCAGCTCATGCTGATTTGGATTCGAATATGATTAGTCTTATTGAGAGTTATAGAGCCAAATAATGTGGCAAGAAGTTGTTAATCTTGCAATCAGTAATGGGTTGTTCGCTGTGCTATTTCTTGGATTATTGATATACTTTCTGAGAGATAGTAGTAAGCGAGAAAAAAAGTATCAAGAAACGATATTAAAACTAGGAAACGCTCTTGAGATTGTTCAAGGGGTTAAACAAGATGTTGAGGATATTAAAGAAATGTTGCATTCTAGTTCAAATATAAGATTAAAGGAATAGTTGTTATGAAGGAAAAGTTAAAGACTACTTCGTTCTGGTTGGGGTTAAGTGGTGCTGTTGTAATAGCCATTGACGCGATATCTCAGTTGTTTGGTGTGAGTGTCCCTTCGGCGGAAGTTGAAAGTGTAATAATTACGATATGTTCAATTCTTGTAATGCTTGGAATTGTGACAAAGAAAAATGTCAAAGACAATACTGCATATAGCAAGGATGAGTTGCTGATTGAATTGCAGGAACAACAATCGGATGAGGATGTTGATATATAATATTATCTAGACGAAATCTTACTAGGTTGACTAGAAAATCAATAATGGCTACACGATAATTTTTAGGCTGTCAATGCTAAGAGTGTAGCCATTTTTATTGCAATATTGTTTAAGTTGTAGTAAAATAATGGTGATAATGAATTGAAAAAGAAGGAGGTAGGCTTATCTTATGTTATTTAAGAATTCGATTAAAGTTCTTATTTCTAACTTTAATCTAGTATGGAAGATGATCTTGTATTTCTTATTGGGTGTGCTAGCTTGTAGTGGTCTACTTGCTTTGTTTCTTAATCCTGTAATTAGATTGATAGAGGATGCAGGTTTTTTTGAGAAGTTAATTGATCTGTATTCGAGCTTTATAACTTCGCTTAATCTTTCGGTAGCATTGCAGAATTTATCAATTATATTAGATGATGCATGGGAATTTTTTGTTTCAAATATCTCGCAGGTATGGTGGAACATTGTGTGTTCTGGGGTTGTAGTATTCTTCCTTTCGGTATTTTATCAATCTCTTAGTCATTTGGCAGTGTGTAATTCGTTGCACTTGTATATAGGGAGTTTGACAAAGCAAGGATTTTTTGCAAGCTTTGCAGATGTTTTTGTTAAAAATTTGAGGTTGCAGATTTCTAGATATCTAGTTGGGTTACCATTGAGTCTAATATATATGGGATTATTTTTGGCTAGTCTTAAGATGTTTAGACACACGGTATACCTTGATTTACTGGCTGTATTTGTAATTGTTGTTGGTTTTGTTGTTTTGATGGCGTTTAAGATGGTATTATTTTCTGCATGGGCTCCTACTATGACGGTTATGAATTATGGTGTGTTTAAGAGTTTGAGAGTTGCTCTTAAGATGAATTTTAGAAGATTTGGTAGGGTGTTTAGTAGCAGTATTGCAATCGTTCTTGGTATTGTTGTGCTTAATATGTTCCTTGGGTTATTTACATTTTTTGTAGGATTAATATTGTCAATACCTGTGTCGTTTATTATGTATAACGCATTTGGTATGGTGTGTGTATACGAGGGACAAGGTATGAGATATTATGTGGATATATATAATGTAATTACACCAAACAAGAAAGAAATTTCGGACAAACTTAACGATATGAAATATATTATTTAAATAAACATCAAAGTTGATTATCGGTTATCATTAATATGGTGCCGATTTTTTATTATTAAAATTGGTTTTGGTTTGCAGATGTTGTCAAAGAGTATATTTATTATAAGAAATATTGGTTATTATTTATTAAATATCTTATTTTTTTCTACAAAGTGCAAATAAGTTATTGATTTTTTGTTTGAGTTATAGTATATTATTAGTAATGAAGTTAGTTTAATATATGCATTAGAGTGTTCAGAGTTAAGTATATTAATGGCTCTTGTATGCTGATAATGTTAATAAATTTCCGCAATAAATGTTGTCGCCGTTCTTTTTTGTGTGGTGTCGCAAGTTGTGGACTTGGTAATTACTTAAGATTACTAATTTTTGAATATATATTTAAACTTAAGGCATGATTTATGTCTAAGAGTGTTTTATTGTAAAATATATTAAAAGTTATATTCTAACTTACATAAAAGATTAATAAGGAGAAGAAGATGAATAAACAAAATTTAGGATTAAAGCTATCTTTCTTGGGTGGTGTCGGCGAAGTTGGCAAAAACATGATGGCACTCGAGTACAATAATGAAATATTGATAATAGATAGCGGTATGGCGTTCCCGTCTGATGATATGCCGGGAATTGATGTTGTTTTGCCTGATATTACTTATCTAATAAATAATAGGCAAAAAATTAAAGGTATGGTAATAACTCATGGTCACGAGGACCATATTGGTGCGTTGCCATATGTATTGCAGGATTTGGGTAATATTCCTGTGTATGCAAGCAAATTAACAGTTGCTCTTATTGAGAATAAACTAAAGGAGCATAGAAAGGTTAAGTGCAAGCCTAATGTAATTAAAAATGGTCAAGTAATTAAAGTTGGTTGTTTTCAAGTAGAGTTTGTTAAGGTTACTCATAGTATTAGTGGTGCTATGGGGTTGGCAATTACAACTCCTGTTGGTGTGTATTTCCATACTGGTGACTTTAAGTTGGATTATACTCCAATTGATGGCGAGCCAATGAATCTTATTAGACTTGCTGAGATAGGTAGGCGTGGAGTATTGCTTCTTACTGCTGATAGTACTAATGCAGAACGTCCAGGCTTTAGTATGAGTGAGAAAAAGGTCGGCATTACTCTTGACAACCTATTTATACAGAACCAGAAGAAGAGAATAATAATTGCGACTTTTGCAAGTAATGTCCATAGAATTCAGCAAATTCTTAATATTTGCGAGAAGTATGGAAGAAAGATTGTCTTTACTGGTCGTAGTATGCTTAATATTTGCGAAACAGCCTCTAAGATTGGTGAGTTGAAGTTTAATCGTGAACTAGTTGTGGATGTAAATAATATTGAGAAGTACGAGGATGGACAGATTTGTGTTCTTTGTACTGGCAGTCAAGGAGAAGAGAATAGTGCTCTTGCTAGGATGGCTAATGGTGAATTTAACAAGATTGAAATTGGCAATAACGATTACGTAATTTTCTCTTCGTCTGCAATACCTGGTAATGAGAAAGAGATTAATAATGTTATTAATCTATTGTATACCAAAGGTGCTTCGATTGTTTATGAGTCGTTGGCAGAAGTGCATGTAAGTGGTCATGCTAATCAAGAGGAATTAAAGACATTGCATACATTGCTTAAGCCTAAGTTCTTTGTGCCTGTGCATGGAGAGTATAGACACTTAAGAGCACATAGTAATCTAGCAAAAGATCTTGGTATGGCTGAGAGGAATATTGTGATACCTGAGATTGGTGATACTATTAGTGTGTCCAGAGCAAGTATTAAGAAGAGCGGTGTTATTCATAGTGGTATTAAGCTTGTTGATGGAACAGAGATAAGTGATGCTGGTGGAGTTGTTCAAAGAGATAGGATGCAGTTGGCAACAGAGGGTATGTGTGTTGTAACTGTGACAATTTCTGATAAAACTTGGAGTTTGACATCTAAACCAGATATTTATGCTAGAGGATTTGTGTATATCAAAGACAATGAAGAGATGATGAACGAAGCAAGAGATCTAGTTCTTAATACAGTTATTTCAACTAACTTCAAGACTCAAGACTGGGCTAGTATTAAGAATAATATCAAAAAGACTCTTCAGACATACTTCTTCCGTAAGATGAAGAGAAAACCGATGATTATTCCTATAATTATCGAAACAAAATAAGGTGAATAATGGATTATAACGAATTGATGGATAGGCTCTCTGATCTCAAGGTTTATGCCAAGGAAAACTATATTCCTATTATCAGGGATCTATCCGCGAAATTTTTGTATGATTATGTTAAGAGTAATAATATAAAAACAGTACTTGAGATTGGTACAGCAATTGGTTACTCGGGTTCTATAATGATATCTGCAGGGGTTGAGCGATTAATAACCTGTGATATTAATGGTAATAGTCTTGATGTGGCAAGGCAAACTTTTGATAAACTTGGTATTAGCGATCGGGTAGATGTGCGATTGCAGGATGCAAAAGATTTGCTTGAAGAACTAGTTGATGCTGGTTGCAAATTTGATATGGTATTCTTAGATGGAGCAAAAGGTCAATATATTAATTATTTACCTAATATTACTAAGTTGATTGGTACGACCGGTGTTATACTTGCTGATAATGTCTTGCTTGGTGGCATGGTTGAGGGGGATGATATCCCGCCAAGGAAGAAACGTAGCATGGTTAACAACCTAAGAAAATATTTGGCAAGGGTTAATGAGTCTGATTATAATACCGAGATGGTAAAGATAGAGGATGGGTTAGCTGTTACTAGGTACAAAGGAGAAAAATAAATATGTTAGAGTTATTATCTCCAGCTGGAAATATGGAGAAATTAAAGACTGCTTTTCAGTATGGGGCAGATGCGTGCTATCTTGCAGGTAAGAAGTTTGGATTGAGGGCATTTTCTGGTAATTTTGATAATGAAGAATTGGTTGAGGCGGTAATGTATGCACACGCTCTTGGCAAAAAGGTTTATATCACAATTAATATTGTTGCGCATAATTCAGATTTTGATGGGCTTGAAGATTATTTGAAATTCCTAAGTGAGATAGGTGCTGATGGGATTATTGTTAGCGATATTGGAATTATAGCACTAGCAAGAAGAGTTGTTCCGGATCTAGATATTCATGTTTCCACGCAGGCTAATGTTACTAATAAGTATTCGGCCAAGTATTTGTGTGATATGGGTGTTAAAAGGTTGGTTTTGGCACGTGAACTTAGTATTGATGAGATAAAAGAAATAAGAGAATATATTCCTGATGATGTCGAGATAGAAACATTTGTTCATGGAGCAATGTGTATTTCTTATTCGGGCAGGTGTTTGTTGTCTAATTATCTTAATGGAAGAGATAGTAATAGGGGTGCGTGTATTCAGGCTTGTAGATTCGAGTATTCGATATGTGAGAAGACTCGCAAGGGCGAACAGTACGATATTCAAGAAGATGATAGGGGTACATATATCCTTAATAGCAAGGATTTGTGCATGATTGAATATATAACAGAGCTGATTAACGCTGGTGTTACCTCCTTTAAGATAGAAGGTAGGATGAAGAGTCCTTATTATGTGGCAACGGTTACAAATGCATATCGTAGAGCTATTGATGATTGTGTGGCTGGTAGGAAGTTTAAGAAAGTCTATTTGGAAGAATTAGAGAAGACAAGTCATAGAAGGTATACAACAGGGTTCTACTTTGGTGCAAAAGATAAGGAGTATATTGAGAATAGTATGCCAATACAGACCCATGAATTTATGGCAGTAGTTAAGGTGGATGCAGTTGATGGTTGGGCTGTAATAGAGCAACGAAATAGGTTTAAAGTAGGAGATAAACTCGAGGTGTTGTCGCCTAATGAAACATTTAATAAGGTTATTGTGGTTGAAGAAATGCTGGATGATTCTGGTAATAATGTGTCAGATGCGAGTATGGTTCAACAGGTATTAAAGTTAAAAACCGACCTAAAGTTGAAAGCGGGAGATATTCTTAGAAGAAAAATTGACAAATAAATATTAAAAGATATTGAGGTTTGTAATTTATCCTTAATATCTTTTTTTATTCAAAAAAAATAATACTGTTATAATAAAAGATTGTTGGTTTTTGATTTATTATATTCTGATATTGTGGCTATATTCTTGGTTTTTGTGAGGCGGATGTGTTTAATCTTGTGTGTAATTGAGTGTTTTTATAATATTATAAAAATACATTTTTATGTATAAATATATGTTTATAGTTGCTTTATAAATATACGCAACCATGAATTAATATAAATATTTGTTGGTAAATGGTTGATAATGAATATTTATTAGTGGTCAATTATAACTATGCAAAATATTGCATAAATAACCAAATATTAAAATTTGTATGGACAGGCAAAAGTTGACATCTTTCGACATATATTATATCGTTGAGAGGTGTATTGTATGATTTTTGAGTCTTTTATGGCGTTTATGCAAAAGGTTATGTTGTTTTCTTCTTATATCAATAGTACGTCATCCTTTCCTAAGCCGTTAACTAGAGAAGAAGAGCAGAAGTATCTTGAGGAGTATATATTACATCATGATGAAAAAGCTAAAGAAATACTTATACATCATAATCTTAGATTAGTTGTGCATGTTGTAAAAAAGTTTGGTCAGTCGGAAGAGGCTGATGATTTGATTTCTGTAGGTAGCTTGGGGTTGATAAAAGCTATTAATACATATACTCTGGATAGAGGAACGCAATTTAGTACATATGCTGCAAGATGTATTGAGAACGAAATTCTTATGTTGATAAGAGCTAATAAGAAGCATAAAAACAATGTGTCTATAGAAGATGTACTTGGTAGTGATGATGAAGGTAACGAGATAACAATTGGAGATCTTTCGTATAGTCAAGATGATAGTGTGGAGATGATGGCTGAGTCTGATGATGTGTCTGCTCGGCTTGATAAAATTCTTAAGAAAAATTTAACGGATAGAGAATACAAGATTATGTGTATGCGTTATGGCCTGCGAGGTGGTGTAATGATGCCTCAAAGAGAAGTGGCTCTTGAGCTAGGAATAAGTAGGAGTTATATATCTCGGTTAGAAAAGAAAGCTATTGAGATAATTAGGGGGCAGTTGAATCCAAAAGACTATGGATACTAAATATGTCTATTAATTTAGGTAAAAGTATTGCTTAAAATGTTTAGTTGTGTTATACTATACTAGTTAGATATACAAATGATTGCGGGCGACATTGTCGCGTGAGGAAAGTCCGAGCATCATAGAGTAGGATGGTAGTTAACGGCTACTGGGGGCGACCCTAAGGAAAGTGCAACAGAAAAGAAACAGCATTGGTTAATTCTAATGCGATAGGTGGAATAATAGTGTAAGATACTATTAATTACATGGGTGACTATGTGATTGTGTAAACCCCATCCGATGCAAGGTTAAGAGGCTTAACTGTTACTCGCAGGCTTCTTGTTTACACCGCTTGAAATTGTTGGTGACAACAGTGCTAGATAGATAATCATTTATAACAGAACTCGGCTTATGTGTATTCTAATGTATTTTATTAAAAATACCGCTAAATGTTTTAGTGGTATTTTTTTGTGGTTTGTGACATTAGTGTTGCGTATTGTGTGAAGATAGTGTGCAGTTTATGGCAATAATTCTTATCGCGGTTATTTGTATTGATAGTGTAAAATTGTCTAAAATTAATACAAAACAAATGTAATATAATGTTACAAGAGTTAGTAGAGAATTTGATTGTTCAAACTAAGTTTATTTTTTGAGTTTGAATTTTATTCTTGTATTATTATTGATTCTTTTTATTGTTTTTGATATAATATTAGTGTTTAATGTTATTTAAAAATATGGAGTTAGATATGAGTAATATGTTTGAGGAGTCTACATATAAATTTAGGCCTCTTGCAGATAGGATGCGTCCAAGAAATTTTGATGAGTTTGTTGGCCAAGAGCATTTGATATCAAGTAATAGTTTTCTTGTTAAAGCAATTAGGTCTGGTGCTATCGGTTCTTGTATTTTTTATGGGCCACCGGGGTGTGGCAAGACTACAATTGCTGGTATAATAGCAGAGGCTTGTAATGGTGTTTTTAAGAAGTTAAATGCAGTCAGTAGTGGTGTTGGGGATGCTAAGGAGATAATTGCTGAGGCTAAAAGTAATCTGGAACTTTATGGCACGAGGACTTATCTTTTGCTTGATGAGTGTCATAGGTGGTCTAAGGCTCAGAGTGATTGCGTGCTTGAGGCGATTGAAAAGGGGTACATTATTTTTATTGGTTCTACTACAGAGAATCCTTATATTAGTATGACTAGGGCTATTGTTAGTAGGTGTAAGGTCTTTGAATTTAAACCACTTAGTGTTAAGGATATTGTCAAGGCTCTTAATAAATGTCTGAAAGATCGTGAACGTGGTCTTGGTGGTATAGATATTGTTATAGATGACGAGACTTTGTCGTATTTGGCTTATAACTCTTCTGGTGATATGCGTACTTGTTATAATGCTCTTGAGTTTGCGGTAAGTATTGCTGATAAGAATTCTGATGGTCAGATTGTGATTACTAATGATATTATTGATGATTGTCTGCAGAGAGGTAATATTGCTCTAGATGAGAATACTAGCTACGATATGTTAAGTGCTTTCTGCAAGAGTTTAAGGGGTAGCGATACTGATGCAGCGTTATTCTACTGTCAGAGATTGTTGGTTTCTGGCTACGATCCTTGCGTTATAGCTAGACGTCTTATAGCTCATGCAAGCGAAGATATAGGCATGGCGGATAGTAATGCACTGCTTATGGCTATTTCTGCCCTTACTTCTTGTGAAAAGCTTGGGTTGCCAGAGTGTAATTTGACTCTCAGTCATGCAATCATTTATATTTGCGAGGCTGAGAAAAGTAATTCTGTATATGAAGCAATGTCAAGTGCTCGTGCTGATGCCGAAGCTTATAAAAATGCAAGAGTTCCTAATCATCTTAAGAATCATCCAACTGGATATAAGGATGGACATGGTGCGTATAAATATCCACACAACTTCGGTGGATATGTTAAGCAACAGTATCTGCCTGATGAATTAAAATCCAAAATTTATTATGTTCCCAAGGAAAACGGTAGAGAAAAGGGCTTGGTTCGTAAAAAAAGTAAGTTTGAGAAATTGTAAAGTTTTAATGATTAACCTATTTTTGAGTTATTGTGGTTGATTGTGTTGTTATTTAACTATATTGTTTTTTTTAAGGAGTGTTATATGAGAGAAGATTTTATTGAAGCTTATACTGCTTTTATAGAAAAGTATGGCATTGAATCTCAGATGCGTATGTGCATTGAGGAGATGAGCGAACTTACTAAGGAATTGTGTAAGGCTATGAGGTACGCTGGTGTTGATGGTGGTTTTTCTAATAATGATGCAATCAAAGAAGAAATTGCGGATGTAATGAATATGGTTGAAGAGCTCGCCTATTATTATGGTATTGATGACATTGAGGAGATTAGAGAGTATAAAATTGATAGGTCGGGGATAAGAGGCTAAATATAGTCTCTTTTTTATTTTTATATTTTATAGAATAATTTTATGTTGTATTTTATATGTTTTTGTTGTAAATTGTGTGTTTGTGGTAGATAATAAAATTGAAAAATATTTAGTAAATTTGATATATTAATTAAAAACAATGTGATATAATAAAGGTATCAAACAAAATAAATATTAATAATTGGAGGTTTTATGAAAAAGAAAATTCTAACATTTATGTTATCTTTATGTTTTATTTTACCATGTGCATTTTTATTTAGTGCTTGTGGTAGTGAAACTGAACCAACATTAAATGGTTATACCTTATATATCAAAGGCGAAGAAACGACTTATTTTGAGACTGTCTATGGTAATAATGCAATTACTGCTGATGATATTCGTATAAAAAGTGATTGGTCGGATTCTAGTAAAAATGCATTTGTTCCTATCACGGATTTTGAGTTAAGCGTTTCTTGGTATGATGAGAATAGTGAAGAACAAACAACATTGCCTAATTTCTGGACAGAAAGAACAACGGTTAATGATTTACCTACTGGGTATACATTTCGATTAACAAATGATAATGCAAATTTGTTGTTTTATGTTAATATAGGAAAAAGTCAATACCCAAATACTCGTGTTCAAATTCAAACTCCTTACGGTGGAACTACTAGTAATGCAACAATACAGTGGCATTATAATAGTAGAAATTATGACGAGGCAAATCCAGACGCTCAATACAAACTAGTGCTTTCAGGCGTTGAAGAAGGATATAGTGGAATTGAGTTTTTCTATCATGTTGAACGTAGCGTCTATGATGCATTAGAAACAGAACAAGCAAAGAAAGAATATATTCAACAATTGTCAGCATCTACCTGGGAAGCATTAGAAGAAGAACCTGGCACATATTATGTCTTTGCGTGGATGTCAGATTCAGATTATTATAAATATGGCGAAGAAGGTTATATTTATAATTATGCTACAATAAATATTGTTGATGCCGTAATTGAACAAAACGCTCATCCTTATGAACATAATTTTTCAAAAGATTCTGGTAATTTTAGTTATGAAAGTGCCTTTTATAATTGTATCGACTATGAAATTGATTTAGTAAATCACATTACAGAAGTTGATTTTTATGCTTATAATGGCTCTGAATGGGGTGTTGTAGATTTTGAATCAAGTTTTGATACATTAAAGGTTAATGCTATAAAAGAGCTTGATAAGTATGTATTAGTTGATTATTACGGTAGTGGTTGGTATAAAGTTAACACTGATGGAACAAGAGGTGAAGCTTTAACAGGTGATGAAGTAATTGAATATGTTGAATATACAAAAATTCAGTCATATATTGATGGAACTTCAATTAAAATTCCTGTTAACTATATGGTTAGTGAAGATGTAAATTCAACTTATGAATCCCATTATGATTGTTCTAAAATATTTAAAACTTATATTACATTAAACAAATGGGTTCTTGAACATACTCCACAAGCTGAGCATATTGCATATGAAGGTATTGTTGTTGGTCATAATAGTTTTGAATTTACTTATAGAGGTGGAAGTTTTGTTCACGAAATAAAAGACTCATTTAATCTATACAATAATATTGATTTGTTTGAATTTATCAATGCAGATGAAACAGAAGTAGGTTATCATCAAGGATATTTAAGATTAAAGAATCCAAATCATGCATGGGTAAATTATGATGATAATAACAAAGTTTCTTCATCAGATATTAGTTTTAATTATAGAATAAAATATAAACAAATTGGTGTTCCTTATTATGGCGAAGAAGACAATAAATGCTATGAACAATTTAATTGTCCTGTTCAGCTTAGTTATAAGGCAAATGGAAATTATGACTTCTATATTCACAATTTAGAAGATGGTGTTGCTTCTTATCACTATAAATTAACTGATGCAGAAGTTGAATCGTATAGGGCTGGTCAGTTAGATAAATCTGACTTAATAGAAAAGATTAGACAAGGCGAAAAAGACTCTTATACAAGAAATGATGTTATACCAGATGATTGGAAACAAACTCATACACCAGGCATCTATGTTGTTATGTATGATTTAGAAAATCGAAAAAGCACAATTTGGGAAGATGATTTAAGTACAGGTGCTAGAGTATTCTTATTTGAAATTCTTAAAACAGAGCAAAATCCTTGTATTGTAGACCACAATGACACTACACTTGAAGAATCTGATGACATAGATGTTATAGTAAGAAGCGATAAAACTGTTGACCTAAGCAAAGTTATTATGGAAAAGCAGTATGATAATGATAGTTATTATTATGGTTCAGAATCTCCTATTATTTTAGAAGTTGTTAATTCAATTCCTAATACTGAAACTGTAACAACAGGTAAAGGAACATTTAAAGATAATATTATTACCTTTGAAGTTGATGAAAATACAGAAACAAGTCCACTTGGAATTTTCTGTATTAAGATTACAAAACCAGGTGATGAATGTTATGAAGATTTTGTATTGTATATACCTATGCAAGTTTTCCCAAAACAATATTTTGAACTTGATGACTATGTTGGAACATTATTTGAACTTGATAATTATGTAGAACAATCAGACACATATGAGTATGGTGGATTGTTATTCGCAAAAGGTCAAAAATTTAGTGAGGTAGCTTATCTTCCTAATTTGCCTACAAGCGAATTTGGAACATTTTCTTGGGCAATAAGATATTCAAATAGTAGTTATGAAAAACTTACAGCCGAAACAACATTTAATGATTTTGTATATGATATGAGAATAATCTTTACAGCTAACGATGGTATGGAGTGGTTTATACAGGATTCCGGTGATGATGCTATTGATGGTGTTGCTCATAATACTGGATACGGAATAAGATTCTATACAGCAGAACCAGCAGATTTATCAGGTGAAACATTGGTAATTGGTCAAATTGCTGATTTGGATTGGATAGAATATAAATCTTTCTCATCTACTTATAATGATGGAAATAAAGATTATAGTGTTGAAATGACATTAGGCGAATTTATTGATGCATATTACAATACTGACTTGATGAAAGAAATAACAGGTGTAACTGAGATAAGTTCAGTTGAAGGTGCAAAAACAGCATTAAAAAGTGTTTATAGAGAGTTTGTTTTAGCAAATAATCCAATTTTCAAATTTTCAGAAGATGGAACAACTGTTACAACATATGATAGTTCAGATACAACCTTTTCTGAACCTATTCAAACTTATACATTGAAGCCACATGTTCTTAATGGTTACACTGAGTTTTGGTTGATGAAGGAAGGAAATAATTACCCACAAGGTAAAATTTATGTATATGATAATGGTGAAATTGGAGCTTCTGTTGTCGGATTTATGTTAAGGCAATTTATCTATATGTTAGAGTATGATGAAAATGTTACATTAACAGCAACCGATGGCTCTGGCGATACCGTTACAGTTCCTATGAATGAATTAAATAATCCTAATTTACAATTAGTATTACCATATTACACAAATCTTACATATGTTATTGCAGAATAAAAATTAAACCTATTAGGGAAACCTAGTAGGTTTTTTTGTGTAAAAAATATGTTTTAGGTAGGATGGGAATATGTTTAAATTTTCATGCAAATTTTGAAAAAGTTGCTTATTTAGTTGTTAAAAATATATTATTCGTGATAAAATATAGAAAAGCTAGTAAAAGAGGTGCGTTATGAAGTTGGCTAAGAAAATCTTAACAATTACTACCATTGTTGCTACTTGTATAGTTTCGTTATTGCTTATATTCTTACTTTTCGATGTTCAGTTGTTTGGAGATAGTTTGCTTAATGTATTGATTACGTTTGCATGTCTATCTGTTGGTGGGTTCTTTGCTATTAATAGTCTTAACATGATTCCTAAGAATAAAGTACTTGGATATGTGTCGCTTGGATTAATAGCAGGATCTGTAGTACTAATAATATTTGGATGTTGGTTAGATCTTGCAGAAGGAGTGATGCTTGATATTACTTTGTCGTTAGGCTTACTATCTATCTTATTTAACATTATAGTATCTAGTGGATTATCTCTTGGTAAGAGCAAGCTTGTATGGCAGATTATTGTATATGTTGTTGTTGGTCTTACTGATTTGCTTGCTACATTAGGAATATTTGGAGCGATTGATTTAGGCAAAATTATTGCTTGGTTTATGACTCTAATAATCTTATCAATTGTTGGTGTGGTAATTCTTAAAGTATTTGCAAAGAAGGGCGTTTCTGATGCTGTTGAAAATGACAAGAATTACGTTAAGATTACCAAAGAAGAATATGCAATGTTAGTTGACAAGGCTAGCAAATATGACAAATTAATGGCCAATTCAAATAATAATACTGAAAAATAATGCTTGAATTTATTATCTATATAAAAATCCCTATCAAGATAATCTTGGTAGGGATTTTGTTTCAAAAAACAACTTGCTAGGTTAGCTTGTATTGGTAAATAAAAAATTAATTCATATCTTGACAAATCGTAAATATATGATATAATGTTTTAAAACTTTTTGGAGGTAAATATGTTTATTGAAAAGTTATTAGAACAAAATCCTGAATTGGTAAAAAAGGCAGTTGGAAATATTTGCAAAATAGATGAAATGGTTGCCGAAGAATATAGAGGCTGGAAAGATGTCTGCCAATTTAAAATTAATAGTCATGGTAGTGGAGTGTTTTATATAGATGGTAGCTACAGTAGTGATGGGTGGACACATGATATGAAGATATGGTTGGACGATTTTTCTATTTCATACTCAGATGATACGAAAAAAGGTAGAGCTAGTTTTTATCAATGCCATCCAACGGTTGTTACAACAGAATGGATGAAATTCATGCATAAAGCTTGTGGAGATCAATATTTACAAGCATTTATAGAGCTTAGAGCACGGGGTCGTAAAAAGCTTGAATCTAGATATAAAAGCGCAGGAAGAGCAATAGAAAAATATAATAAGGAAACTGAAGATATCTTAGCAGAAATGAGTGGGTCTCAAGATGAAAGTGAAATAACCATGTAAAAATCGAGCAGGCAAAAATTTGTATTAAAGGATTATGGGCAGAAAATTCTGAATTAATCATAAATAATAGTGATAGAGATTTTGTAAGAGTATCTAAGTAAGAATATACAATGCTTGTTGACAAGGCTGGTAAATATGACAAAATGATAGCTTCCAATGCGGGAGAGAATAAATCTAATTAGTAACAAAAAACAACCTTTTACGTTTTATAAGTGTAAAAGGTTGTTTTTTTGTTTGTGTTTATTATTGAATAATTAGTTATATATGTTATTCGTCAACTAATTCTGGTGTGTCAGTGCTGGACAACATATTTGACGAATCTATGCCGTTCTGGATAAATCGAGCAATTTCTTCCTTGTCTTCGGTACTTATTGGTGCGTTGTCATGAGGAACGAACTCTCTAGTGTCGTTGCTATATGGGTTGCTGATATCTCCGTATACAAATTCGCCTTGGGAGAAACCTATATTTTTCCAGCTATGAGATTTCTTTAGTGTTAATGGTTCTCCAAGTTTGATGCTACGGAAAATGACAAACCATATTAATTCTGGATCCAAATCGGTCATCAAGGTGTGACTTGGTAATATTGTATTAAATGTTAGTTCGTTATACTTGGTGTTGGTTAAATCAGCAGGGTGTCTAGAGATTGTATTCTTTAATACTGCTAATTCGTGTGATGATCTTGGTATATTGCAAGAGTAATTGTTGACATAAATTTCGTTGTCGTTATTATTTCTTTTTGTAACGCTTGTAATTGTTATTCGTCTTTTGGTTTGATCCTTAAATACTACCGAATTGTCTGACAATGTAACAATGTCATCAATGCTACTAATATTATTTCCTTCCATTAAGCTAAGGTCTAGCAGCCCTTGTAATTCTTTGGTCAGAAGTTCCTTCATGTAGTCAGAATAGAAACTTGATTGTTGAGAGTTTAAAGCTTGAGAAAAATCTAATTCAAGTTGTTCTCTATTGTCTATCATATTATATCCCTCCGTTTAGAATACAATATAATTATAACATATAATTTGCTGTTTTTCAATAGGTAAAGGGAAATTAATAAAAAACGCCTCAAACACGCGATATTTGAGGGCAAATGTTATTAATTTATGGATGTTTTGTTGTATTTATTGATAATATATAAGATTTGGTCAATTGTGCTATTGATTTCTACATTTTCGATAACGTAATCGAAGAAATAAGCATCTTTTACGCAGATATCGTAGTCGAGTAGGCGGTTACGCAGGCTTTCTTCAGGTTCATTTCTGCCACGTAGTCGATTCTCAATAACTTCTTTGTCTACAGTTAAGAATATTCCTAGAACTCTGTCGCCAAATTCTTCCTTAAGGGCACTAAGTCCGAATTTGTCGCAATCGCGAATAGCGATCATATCTTTGTTGTGGATTTCTTCGAAGTTACTCTTTCTCATGCCACGATAAGTGCCATGTCTTATTGTGTGTTCGAAGATTTCGCCAGACTTGCGAAGGTTCATAAACTCTTCTTCGGTCATGAATAGGTATGG
This sequence comes from Clostridiales bacterium, assembly GCA_015055665.1. Classification (GTDB taxonomy): domain Bacteria; phylum Bacillota; class Clostridia; order Christensenellales; family UBA1242; genus UBA11490. The sequence goes on along the minus strand of SVHX01000001.1, from coordinate 188,843 downwards.
GTGGCCTTGAGATTCGTTCTCTCGCATTTCCCTAGTTGTGGCATTGATAGGGCGTTCGAAGATATTGGGGTAACGTCTAATTATCTCGTCTATGATAGTATCCTTGCCAACTCCGCTAGGGCCTTCGATTATTATTATGTCTTTGTTGTATGTTGCCATTATTATTATCCTTAGATTGTTGGTTTGAAATTTCTAAATATTATATTATCGCAATGTTCCGCCACCGAGATGTATTCGTTCTGAGTGGTTACTCCATGTGCGATAACTCCTACTGGTTTGTGCTTTTCTACTGCGATACATGGTAGCATATTATGAGAATAACTGATAAAATCTGCTAGTGTAATTTTATATAGTTTAAGCTTTTTTAGCTTGTTTGATTTGATTGAGCCATACATTTTCTCGGTGAAGTCGCCACTCTTGAGGATTCTTGTAATATAAGGATAATTATCTAAGAAATGCTCAAGGGTATATGGGTTAATGCTCATTACGGCTACAAGATTATGGCAGTTATGTTTGTCTGTATATTTTTTTATTAGTGTTATAACTTTGTTCTCAAACTTGTCTACTAGGCCATCGTTAATTATTTCTATTACAATAGGGGTTTTGCCTTCTATACAATCAAGTGCTTCTTCTAGCGTTGGGATAGTTTCCTTCTTATCATTGAGTTGAAGACCTTTGACTTGTTCTAGGCTCATAGTCTTCAAATATCCGCTCTCGGTAGGCAAAACTTTAGATATGTTTTTATGAGAAAAGCATACTATACTTTCGTCATCTAACATTTGAACAGGTATGGATATAGCATAGTCTGCATTGATGCAAGCCTTATAGGATGAGAGTGTATTAGGTGTCATGCCATCTTCAAATACTCCATCGCTTGCTATGTATTTGTCTATTATCCAGAAGTTATTACATATATCAAAGTAATCGTCTTGAAGACGGAATTTTTTGAGTTGTTTGCTGGATATTAGATCGTCAATCTTATTCTTGTATTCTTCAAAATTAAATTTGTTTTCAATAATTTTCATATATACAATCCTTATACTTTTGCAAGAGTGCAAAGTGGAAATTTTATAATATTTGCGTATTTATAATTCTTACACTACTAATATTCTATCAAAAGTTGTCGTAATTCAAAAGTAAAATAACCTAATTTTTTTGATTTTATTAATTTTTGCTATAAAATGAAAATCAATTCCTAAAAATTATTGCTAAAATCTAGATTTTCTTATATAATAATATGAAATTAAAAGAGGAATTATAATGGCAAGACAAGATAATATTAGAAATTTTTGTATCGTGGCACATATTGATCACGGAAAGAGTACTCTAGCGGATAGGTTGCTTGAGGAAACAGGAACAGTTGCAAAGAGAGATTTGACTGAGCAATTGCTTGATAGTATGGATATAGAGAGGGAGAGAGGTATTACAATCAAGCTTACTCCAACCACTATGAAATACGAAGAAAATGGCGTTAATTATGAGCTTAATCTTATAGACACTCCAGGGCATGTAGACTTTACATACGAGGTGTCTAGATCTCTTGCTGCTTGCGAAGGTGCTATCCTTATTGTAGACGCGACTCAAGGCGTAGAAGCTCAAACTTTAGCCAATGTCTATCTGGCAATCGAAAATGATCTTGAGATATTGCCAGTTATTAATAAAATCGATCTACCTAGTGCAGATATTGAGAGGACCAAGAAAGAGATAGAAGACGTAATAGGCATCCCTTGTGATAATGTTCCTTGTGTTAGTGCTAAATGTGGCACTAATATTGCAGATGTCTTAAGAGAAGTTGTTCGTGCGTTCCCTAGTCCTAAAGGCGAGGAGAATAAGCCTTTGAAAGCTCTAATCTTCGATAGTTATTATGACAATTTTAAGGGTGCTGTGTGCTTGGTAAGGATTGTGGATGGTAGCGTTAAGAAGGGTAGCAAGATTAAGTTCTGGACAACAGGTAATACTTTTGATGTAACGGAAGTGGGGGTATTTACACCTAAGGCAACTGAAAAATCCGAACTGCTTGCTGGAGATGTTGGTTATATTTGCGCTAGTATCAAAAATGTAAGCGAAACTAGAGTTGGTGACACTATTACATCTGCAGATAATCCATGCGAAAGTGCTCTTCCTGGATATAAGGAAGTAAAACCTGTGGTATTTAGTGGAATATTCTGTGTTGAGGGTGATAGATATAACGACCTAAAAGATGCTCTTGAGAAGCTTAAGCTCAATGATGCATCTCTTGAGTACGTACCAGAAGTATCGCAAGCACTTGGATTTGGTTTTAGATGTGGTTTTCTAGGATTATTGCATATGGAGATAATTCAAGAAAGACTGGAGAGGGAATTTGACCTAGATCTTATTACAACCGCACCAACTGTTAATTATAGGATAACCAAGACAAATGGTGAGGTGATTGAGATTAGTAATCCGGCTGAAATGCCAGATACTCAGAGCATTGGTCGTATGGAAGAGCCTATGGTTAAGGTTAATATGTTTACTCCTCCGGATTATGTTGGCGAGCTTATGAAACTATGCCAAGAGAAGAGGGGGATACATCTAGACCTACAATACCTTGATGCCAATAGATGTCAATTAATATATAAAATGCCTTTAAATGAGATTATTTTTGATTTCTTTGATCAGCTTAAGTCAAGATCAAGGGGTTATGCAAGTCTTGATTATGAGATAATTGGATACGAAGACAGTAGCCTTGTTAAGTTGGATATACTACTTAATGGCGAGGTGTGTGACGCACTTAGTCTTATTGTTCACAAAGACAGGGCTTATGCAAGAGGAAGAGGTATTGCCGAAAAGCTAAAAGAGGTTATTCCTAGACAGTTATTTGAGATACCTATTCAAGCCGCAGTGGGCAATAAGGTTATTGCTCGAGAAACTATCAAGGCTATGAGGAAAGATGTCTTAGCTAAGTGTTATGGCGGTGATATTACTAGAAAGCGTAAATTACTTGAGAAACAAAAACGAGGAAAGAAGAGGATGAGGAGAGTTGGCTCGGTAGAGATTCCTAGCGAGGCGTTTATATCTATCCTCAAGATTGACTAATATGGATAAAAGTGTTGGAATTTACGTTCATTTTCCTTTTTGTGCATCTAAGTGTAAGTATTGCAACTTTAATTCTTATAGTGGCAAGGATGATATGCAACTCAAGTACTTTCAGTCGCTACTTAAAGAAATATCTATGTATTCCTCTAAGGATATTAAGGTTGACACTATATTTATAGGTGGCGGAACACCTAGTATAATGTTTACGGGATGTATTTCTACGCTACTTTCGGAAATTAGAAAGAACTTTGATGTTTTGGTTGATGCAGAGATAACCATTGAGGCTAATCCTAATTCGATAACTAAAGCCAAGGCTATAGAGTGGCACGATTGTGGTGTTAATAGGGTAAGTGTTGGATTGCAGACAACTAATCATAACTTACTTAGGCTGATTGGTCGTCCTCACACCAAACAAGATTATATTGATGCGGTTCAGGATATTATTGATGCAGGTATTACCAATATTAATACCGATTGCCTTATAGGATTGCCAAGGCAGAAATTAGGTGATGTGAGAAAGACTCTTGGACTTGTAACAAAGTTAGGATGTAGTCATATTAGTGTGTACTCACTAATACTTGAGGAGGATACCCCGTTATTTGCAATGGTAAGTAATGGAGAGGTTAAGCTTCCTAAGGAAGAAAAAGTGGTAGGTATGTATGATTACACCTTAAAATACCTTAGAGAGAAAGGGTATGATAGGTACGAGGTAAGTAACTTTGCTAGAGAAAATATGGAGTGCAAGCATAACCTAAATACATGGCAAATGCATGAGTATATAGGGCTTGGTGCTGGAGCACATGGGTATCTGGGCAAAAAGAGATATAGCAATGTAAGCTCTATTGAAGATTATATTAAGTTAATTGGGCTTAACAAAAAGCCAATTGATGAAGAAGAGAATATTTCTAAGTCGGAACTCCTAGAAGAAACTATAATGTTAGGGCTTAGGACAAAGTATGGCATTAATATAGGAGACATTAAAGATAAATTTGGAGTTGACCTATTAGCTAAGAAAAATGCAGAAATCAGCTATTTTCTATCCGAAGGGCTAATTCAAATTCTAGATAATTATATAATTGTAACCGACAAAGGCATGCACGTGCTTAATAAGATAATACTCGAATTAGTTAACTAAATATATTATAACGATTGGAAAATGTATTCCAGTCGTTTTTTTCTATTATTATGTTTTTATTCTATCTATATAATAATTATAATTGTAATAAACAAAAAATTGTAGAAAAATAAAAAATTTAAAATATTTTTCAAAAAGTGGCATAAAAGTGTTGACAACTGAATATAACTATAATAAAATGTAATTAGCAATCTCGAGGTGAGAGTGCTAACAAATAAAAATTTATAGTGCTAACATTAATGGAGGTTAAGTGTCAGGGTATAATCTTAGTGATAGGAAGAAAGAAATATTGCTAACCGCTGTAGGCAATTATATAGATAACGCTTTGCCTATAACTAGTGGTAATGTACAGAGTACAGTGTTCACAACGCTTAGTTCGGCAACTCTTAGGAACGAACTTAACGCTCTAGAGGAGATGGGGTTCTTGAAGCAACTCCATACATCTGGCGGAAGAGTTCCTACTAGCGAAGGGTACAAATTCTATGTAGATATGTTACTTAAATCTAGCAATTTTGATAGTGATGTAGTAGATGATATTAAGGGCAAGTTTGTTAGTCGCAGTAACTTTATACTCGATATTGTTGATAGTTTAGCCAAGAACGTAAGTGACGTGCTTAAGCTCCCAACATTTATTGAGATGCATAATTATGACAGCCTTACTATTAGAAACATTAATATTATTCCGTTAATAACAGGTCAGGCGTTAGTTCTTGTGCAGACAGATGCCGGTATTATAAATAATACAATTAATCTTTCTAGCGAAGTAACTGAGGATAACTGCAAGGATGCTAGCAAATTCTTGTCTACTAATCTAGGTAATAAGAAGATTAGAGAGATCTTAGAGAATATGGATTATTACAATAATTTATTCAAGGATCAGATTAAATACTTTCAAGAGTTCTTCTCGTTTATAGCAGAGATACTTAAGTTGTATTCGACTAATACGGCAATTAAGACGCACGCTAATGTGACTGATCTACTAGAGAATAATGAGTATAAGGATATAGATTCTGCTAAGAAGTTCTTAAGTTTGGTAAAAGATGAGAAAGAGATATCTAAGATAATTACCAAGATTGACGATACTAGCAATAACGATATTGTTTATAGTATTGGGGAAGAGGGCAAGGATGAGTATGACGATTACTCTATAATCAAAGCTAATTATAGCTTAAAGAGCGGAGTTGTTGCATCTATTGGTGTTGTTGGCCCTAAAAGATTAGATTATTATAGAATAGCTTCGGCACTTAAATTCATAACCGAAGAAATTGCCGAGATAGATAAGAGAGATTAAAGGAGATAATTGTGGATAAGAAAGAGAAAAAAACAGTCAAGACAGAAGAAGCTCCTGAGGTATTAGAAGAGGTAAGTAAAGAGCAAGAATATCTAGAGCTTGCTCAACGTATTAAGGCAGAGTTTGAGAATTACAAGAGGCGAAATTCTGAGATTAGTATGCAGAGCTTTGATAATGGAATTGCCCATACGGTTGAGAAGTTGCTTCCTGCAATGGATAGCTTTAAGCAAGCAAGAGCAAGTATATTGGATGAGAATACTCTTAAGGGTGTAGATCTAGTGTATAGTCAGATTATTAAGGCTCTAGAAGAGATTGGTGTTACGAAGATAGATGCCAAGGGCGCTATGTTTGATCCTAAATATCACAATGCTGTGCTTACAGGATCTAATCCAGATAGACCAGATGGAGAGATTCTCGAAGAGTATCAAGAAGGCTTCATAATGAAGAACGAAAGAGTAATACGACATAGCGTCGTACAAATAAATAAAATTAGTTAATAAAAAATTTGAAATTTTAAAGGAGATATATTAATATGGGAAAAATTATAGGAATTGACTTAGGAACTACAAATAGTTGTGTAGCAGTTATGGAAGGCGGTGAGGCTGTAGTTATTGCTAATGCAGAGGGAAGCAGAACTACTCCATCAGTTGTAGCTGTTGCCAAAGATGGTGAAAGACTAGTAGGACAGGTGGCTAAGCGTCAAGCTGTTGCTAATCCTGACAATACAATTATATCTATCAAGAGAGATATGGGAACTACCAAGAAGGTTAAGCTTGATAGCAAAGAGTATAGCCCTCAAGAAATTTCTGCAATGATCTTAACTAAACTAAAAAATGATGCAGAAAGTTATCTTGGAGAGAAGGTTACAGAGGCTGTTATTACAGTTCCTGCATACTTTAGTGATAGCCAAAGACAGGCAACTAAGGATGCTGGTAAGATAGCTGGTCTTGAGGTTAAGAGAATTATCAACGAGCCAACAGCTGCAGCACTTGCATACGGACTAGACAAAGGCGAGAATAGAAACCAAAAGATTCTAGTATACGACCTAGGTGGTGGTACGTTTGACGTATCTTTAATGGAAATTGGTGATGGTGTATTCGAGGTTCTTGCAACTGCAGGAGATAACCTACTAGGTGGAGATGACTTTGATAACGAAATTATCAAGTTGCTTATTGAAGACTTTAAGAAGACTAATGGTGTAGATCTATCTAGCGACAAGCTTGCAATGCAAAGACTTAAAGAGGCTGCAGAGAAAGCTAAGATTGATCTTTCGGCTGTTACAAAGACAACAGTTAGCCTTCCATTTATCACAGCTGATGCTACAGGCCCTAAACACCTTGAATTCGAATTGACTAGAGCAAAATTTGATCAGATTACCGAGTATCTTGTAGAGAAGACTGTTTCTAAGATGAGACAAGTAATCAAAGATGCTAAGCTTAGCTATAGCGATATTAACAAAGTTCTTCTTGTTGGTGGATCAACACGTATTCCTGCGGTTGAGGCAGTGGTTAAGAAGGAGACTGGTAAAGATCCTTATAAGGGAATTAATCCAGACGAGTGTGTAGCTATTGGTGCTGCTATTCAAGGTGGTGTGCTTGCTGGAGATGTTAAAGATGTATTGCTATTAGACGTTACTCCTCTATCTCTTGGTATAGAAACTCTAGGCGGTGTATTTACTAAGCTTATCGAGAGAAATACTACTATCCCTACCAAGAAATCTCAGGTATTCTCAACAGCTGCAGATAATCAACCTGGTGTAGATATCCATGTTCTACAAGGCGAGAGAGAATTTGCTAAGGACAATAAGACCCTTGGTAGATTCCAGCTTAACGATATCCCTCCAGCTCCAAGAGGCGTACCACAAATAGAGGTAACATTTGATATTGATGCTAACGGTATTGTATCTGTAAGTGCTAAGGATTTGGGTACAAACAAGGCTCAAAGTATCACAATTACTGCATCTTCTAACCTTGATGAGAAGGATATAGATAAGGCTATCAAAGAGGCTGAGGCTCATGCTGAGGAAGATAAGAAGCGTAAAGAATTAGTTCAGACTAAGAACGACGCTGATAACTTGGTATTTGCTTTAGAGAAAATGCTTAAAGATAATGGCGATTCTATCTCTGCAGAAGACAAAGAGAAACTTGAGAAGGCAATTGAGGAAGCTAAGAAGGAATTTGAAACAGACGATATTGAGAAATTGCGTGCAGCAATAGATAAATTATCTAAAGAAAACGAGGCTATTGTAACTAAACTTTATCAGAACGCAGCTGCTAAAGCACAAGCAGAAAATGGCGAGGCTAGCACCAAGCAAGCAGATGATGAGGTAATAGTAGAAGATCCAAAAGATAATAAGTAATAAAGGTTAAGATATAATGGCAAACAAAGATTATTATGATATCCTTGGCGTTGGCAAAGATGCTAGCGCTGAGGAAATAAAATCAGCATATAGAAAGCTTGCCAAAAAATATCACCCAGATATTAATAAAGAAGCCGGTGCAGACGAGAAGTTCAAAGAGGTTAATGAGGCGTATGAGTGTCTATCCGATCCTCAGAAGAAGTCTAATTACGACCAATTTGGCTCGGCATCTGGCCCACAAGGATTCGGCGGTTTCGGTGGCGGAACCGGCGGATTTAGTGGCTTTAGTGGATTTGGCGACTTTAGCGATCTTGGAGATATATTTGGCAATATATTTGGTGGTGGCTTTGGAGGAAGTTCTAGAGCCAATGCTGGAGTAAGGGGCGAGGATATCCAAGTGCAGATGACTCTTGAGTTTGAAGAGGCTGTTTTTGGTGTAACTAAGGAAATTATAGTTCCTAGGTTCGAATCCTGCGAAGCTTGTAATAAGACTGGTGCAAAAAATGGTACAGAATATACCAAGTGTAGCGAGTGTAATGGTACTGGTCAAGTAAGATACCAGACTGCTAGTCTATTTGGAACAACTATTAGACAAGGTCCATGTAAAGCTTGTAATGGAACTGGTAAGCAGATCAAAGAGAAGTGCCCAGAGTGTAACGGTAATGGTTACAAGAAAGTTAATTCCACAATCTCGGTTAAAGTACCTGCGGGCATTGATGATGGTCAAGTACTTACAATGCGAGGCAAGGGTAATTGTGGTAAGCGTGGCGGTGAGGATGGCGACCTACATATTATTGTTAAAGTTAAAGAACATAGGTTGCTTGTTCGTGACGGATTTGACCTTAATCTTAAACTTTATGTACCGTTCTATACGTTGCTGCTAGGCGGAGAGGTGGAAATTCCTCTTGCTAAGGGAACAACTACTCTTAAGATTCCAGAACTTACTCAGTCTAATACCACATTTAAGTTAAGAGGCAAGGGTATTAAGTATCTTAATAGAGAAACTTACGGCAATCTAATCGTTACTGTAATCGCAGAAACGCCTAAATCGCTATCTAAATCAGATAAGAAGGCTCTTGAAACTCTTAAGTCCTCGATTAAGACAGACAACTTTGGCAGATACAAAGATTATCTAAAAGATATGAAGAATATTGAAAAGTAAAAAACCTTACAATAGTAAGGTTTTTTGTTGTTTCTAAAACCCACAGTTAGTCTGGGGTTGACTTCACTAGCAGGTGGATATTTATTGTGTCAAAAAGAAAAGACACTCAAAGTTTAATTTGAATGTCTTTAAGATTATTTCCCTAAAACAGTTTCTTCTGCACTTGCAGGAGCAGCTTCACTTGATGATAGTTTAAACTTGTTGTTTGCCAAAAACGATATAAAATCAGATGAAATTCTATTTAGTCTTTCATGAACAATAGCCATATCTTTTGATCCTTCAAGTCTAGTATCTATTTCTCTAACTATTGTTGAATTTAATATTTGTTCTTGTGGGGTTAATACTGTTCCATAGAATGTTGTTGTAGCATTATCACTAAATACAACATCTAAACCCAAATCGTAACCACCAGAGCACTCATGGTCTAGTAGCACATCATCTTCAACGACATAAGCCTCTCTTGCTTCTTTTATTGCACTACATGCATCACGTAATTTTTTAATATCATCTTGTGCATGTGTTAAGATTGATTTTGCACCTGCAGAATGAATACATTTTACATGTCGAACAGAAGATTCTATAAAATAACCGTCACTTTCAGTAACATTTGGATTACTTCTCCAATATTGAATATCGGCTGGTGTTGTTTCATATCCCGGATAGTTTAAAATGTTCCAACGATATAAAGGTAGGTCTCCCAACTGCCATTTATCTGACGGATATTTTTTATTAAGTTCTTCTACTGCAATACTTAATAATTTATCATTTGTTCCATAGTAATCTGGATTAGCATACTCTGGACATGGCTCTCCATATAACAATTGGTCTGCACGTCTATAATATTCTTGCCATGAAAATTTTTCTCCCATGTAAGATTCTCCCGGCTTAACAAAAACATGGTCTAGTGCGTATCCAATTTGTTCATATTCTTGCAGTGCACGATATGTTTGATAGTACTCGTTGGTCATGCCTTCTTGTTCATAAAAATCAAGTCTTTTCTTTAATTTTTCGTTATATTGACCTTCGTAAAGATTTTTTCTTAGTTGATTTAACTTTCTATATGCGCCAAGTAATGAATTTTTAATCATAATAACTCCTTAGTCAAGTTGTATTAAAATGACATCTCTTCGTCTTGTGAAATCTCATTGGTATTATTATCGTTCGTATCATCGTCATAAGAATTACCATTATAAGAGTAAATTCTATGGTCACCCGAGAACTTTGCTTTATGAGGATTGGTGTGCATTGCCTCATAAGCCTCCTCTGGATTTGGATTGTTTTTTGAATCTTCTGTGCTGGACATTCTAATTAACTCTTTATTTTCTCGATTTTCTCTTTCTTCTTTTGATTCTACAATAGTAAAAATACTTTGTATTGTTCCTGTTATAGTAGCAGTAGCTACTACTGGCATAATTACAAGAGGGTTCGGAAAGGCAACACTTGTAATAATGGCTCCAGCAACTAAACATCCGTTAATAATCCAACCTAATTGTCTTTTGTTCATATCTAACTCCTTAAGTTACAAAGTACACTTAGTATACATTATGTAATGTTGCTAACGCAACTTGTGTGATTTTCATCACACAGGCAATAAATTGCCTATTACAATAGTGAAATGGTCGTCAGTTCAATTCAAATATTGCTTCGCACTGCTTGCTTGAACTTCCTATATTATAGCATATCAAAATTACGATTTCAATAGGTTTGCGAAAAATTTTAGAGCATAAATTTTATTTGTATTTAATCTATTTAATTAAAATATTTGTTAAGATATTAAAATAATCATTGAGGTTTGTTTTATTTTGTGATATTATACTAGTATGAAAAGATTTTATGTAGATGAGCAATTACAGGTTAATAGTATTGTTAAGATTGAGGGGATTGAGCATAATCACATCAAGAACGTTATGCGTATGAAGGTTGGGGATGAGATAGTTCTTGTTTGTGGTGATGATTACGATTACTTGGCTAAGATAACTGAGCTTAGCAAAGGAGAAACTAAGGTTTTTGTTAGCGAAAGACAACAAAATCTTTATAATCCTATTGCTGATTTAACGGTATATCAGGCACTTGTAAAGTCTGATAATATGTCGCTAATTGTGCAGAAATTAACCGAACTTGGTGTTAAGACATTTGTGCCGTTTGAAAGTGACTATATTACTAGCAAAGACAAGATGGGCAAGGTTGGTAAGCTTCAAGATATATCCAACCAGTCTATTAAACAATGTAAACGCAGTATCCCAATGGATATTAAGAATACTATGACATTTGGCGATATGGTAAAATCGCTAAGCCAGTATGATATTGTAATCTTTGCCAATGAGTGCGAGAAAGTTGAGAGTTTAGGCGGTATTACAATTGATAGAACTGCCAAAGTTGCAATTATTATTGGTAGCGAAGGCGGTTTTAGCGAGAACGAAATAAGGCTATTAAATCTTCCTAATGTAAGATCTATAAGCCTTGGCAAGCGTATATTACGTGCGGAAACTGCGGCTATTGCTCTAAGTGCAGTAGTTATAAGTAAAATGGGAGAGTGGGATGTATGAGCAGTGTAATTATTGTGACGCTTGGTTGCAAGCAGAATAAATACGAAAGTGACTGCATGGCAAGAATTCTACTAGATAATGGTTACACTGTATATGACAAAATGCAACCTGCAGATATATACATTATTAACTCTTGTGCAGTAACCTCTGAGGCAGAGAAGAAGAGTAGACAATATATTGCTAAGTGTTGTGCACTTAATCCGGATTGCAAAATAATTGTTTGTGGTTGTGCGGGAGAGAGTAATATTGAGCAGTTTGAGGGTAAATCCAATGTAATATCGGTTATTGGTACGGAAGGCAAGGATAAGATATTAGATATACTTAACAATCCAACAAAATCGAAATTTGAAATACCAAAAGAATATTGTAGTATAGTTAATCCGATCAAGACTACAACTAGGGAGAACTTGAAAATTCAGGATGGATGTAATAACTTCTGTTCGTACTGTTTGATCCCTTACCTTAGGGGTAGATCTCGTAGTAGAGCTCTTGAAGAGATTGTAGCTGAGGCTAAGGTAATCGCTTCTCGTAGTAAAGAGATAGTATTAACAGGCATTGATATTAGTAGTTATAAGATAGATGGAGAGCTTGCTCTTGGTAGATTGATGAGGGCTCTCTATGATATACCGGCATTAATTTCGCTTGGATCGTTAGAGGTTAATGTTGTAACTCGAGAATTGCTAGAAATACTGAAAGATATGCCAAATTTCTCTCCACACTTTCATTTGTCTTTACAGAGTGGGTGTGACGAGATACTTACTAAGATGAATAGGCATTACTCGTCAAATGAGTATTATGCTAAGATTGAGCTAATAAGAGAATATTTCCCTAAGGCCAATATTACTACAGATGTTATTGTTGGCTTCGCTGGAGAGAGCGAAGAGCAGTTTGTTACTACATTGCTATTTGTAAAGAAGTGCAAATTCTCTTTCGTACATATATTCCCGTATTCGAGAAGAGAAGGGACTAGGGCATATAATTGGGAAGATATCCCTATGTCAGTCAAGAAGGAGCGTGTAGAAAGGTTATCTAAGGTGGTCGAAGAATTAAGATGTGATTATCTTAAAGATTATATCGGCACACGCGGGATTATGCTTGCTGAAGAGAAGAAGTGTGGTTGTTGGCAAGGGTTCAGTAGAGAATACATAAAGTGTTATGCAAGTGGTGCTTTGGAGCAAGGTGTGGAATATAACGTTAAATTTGTTGAGCCATATATGGATGGTATAAAAGTACTTATATTGGAAGATTAAGGAGTAGGTTTTATGTGTATATTTTGTAAAATTTTGAGTGGAGAAATTCCTAGTTATAAGATTTATGAGGATGAGCATACTTATGCTTTTCTTGATATTGCAGACGATTACGAGGGGCATACGTTAGTTATACCCAAAGAACATTACGAGAATTCGCTTGATGTTCCAGTAGAGATACTAAAAAAGGTAATTGCAACAACTCAGAAAGTAGCACAACATTATGTAAACAATTGCGGTTATACAGGGGTTAATATTATGAACGCTAATGGTGTTGATGCCGAGCAGTCTGTATTCCATTTGCATTACCATATATTGCCAAGAAAGCATGATGACGGCAGAAAGTCGTGGGTAGATTATCCTAAAATTAATTCCGATATGTCTGCACTTTGTGAGAAATTACGCATAAAATAGCTTAAACTAGTAATAAAATATAAGAAAAACATAAATTTGCAACAAAACACTTGACAAATAAGAAAATTAAGCTATAATATTAGAGAATTTAGAACAAAAGTGGGTGAATATCTTGTCAACAGTAAGAGTTGGAGAAACTGAAAGCGTTGAAAATGCTATCAAAAGATTCAAAAGAAAATGCCAAAAAGACGGTATTATCGGCGATCTAAGAAAGCATGAGCAATATGAGAAGCCAAGCGTTAAGAAGAAGAAAAAACAAAAGGCTGCTATCAAAAGAAACAAGAAAAGAGCGTAATTAATTATATTATTTCGCATTTATTGGGGGAGATTAATCTCCTCTTTTTTTGTCGAAAAATAATATCAAAAAAACCGACAAAACTAGTCAATTTTAGAACTTGAGTTCGTTTGGTAGAGTGCATCTATATTGTTATAATAATCCTGTAGAAATGAAAAAAGGAAAAGGTGAATTAATATGAGAAGCAACGAGCTTAAGTTCTTGGCTAATCTTGCTAAGCAAAGATTAATGAACAAAAATTATGATGAAAAACCAGTAATCAACAAAAATAAGGCTAGTAGTTATTTTATCTGTAATGCATTGGCTCTAAAGAAGTTAAAGGCAGAAACGAATTATGTAACAATTAAAGATAGCGAAGACATTGAGTTTATCAACAAAGTTCGTGATATACTGGATTCTGATTGTTACAACCCTCTTGGAAGACTATGTGATCAGGAATACTTTAGCACACTTGATGATAGGCAAAAGCAGTTCTATATCCTTAATCTTAGCGAAAAATACAATAAGGTCAAGAGCGAACTTATGATAGGTTAATTAATGGATAAGTTTATATGGGGACAAGTTAATATAATTAACTTGTCCTTTTTTAGTTGTCGTAATTGAGTTGTTTGTGATAAAATTATTAAGATATATAAGTAGCGTATTTTTTGATTTTTAATAGAGAAATCTTGTCTATGCTTTATATAAAAATGACTAAAAATGGAGATATTATGTTTTCTTTAGACTCACTTAACGAACATCAAAGAAAAATTGCTATGGATACGGAGGGGGCGATCCTTGTTACAGCTGGTGCTGGATCAGGTAAGACTAGGCTCCTTACTCACAGAATCTGTCATCTGATAGAGAATCTATCAGTTAGTCCTAGTAATATTCTTGCTATAACATTTACGAACAAAGCAACTAACGAAATGAAAGAGAGAATTGCTAAGATGGTACCCAATTCCAGCGGTATTACAATTAAGACATTACACTCATTTTGTGCGGGTATACTAAGGGCAGATATTAGTAATCTTGAAGGCTTTGATAGTCACTTCTCGGTATACGATACTAGTGATCAAGACAAGTTGCTCAAGAAAGTTATTAAGGAACTAAATATTGATGAGAAAGTTGCCAAATATTGCAGTTATCATATTAGCAAGGCAAAAAATGATGGATTAACACCGGCAGAGTATCTGCATGATAACAAAAACTTGCCGTATATTGATGATTATTGCAAAGTCTATGCAGAATATCAAAGGCAGTTAAAGAATAATAATGCACTTGACTTTGATGACTTGCTTATGAAGGCACTTGAATTATTTCATAGTAGTCCTACAACACTTGAGTATTATCAGAACAAGTTCCGTTATATACATGTAGACGAGTTTCAGGATACTAACTTGGTTCAATACAAGATAATCAAACTTATATCAGCCAAACACAAAAATGTGTTTGTAGTTGGAGATGAGGATCAGTGTATATATTGTTGGCGTGGAGCTAATATCGAGAATATTAATAATTTTACTAAAGATTATGAGTGTAAGTTATACAAACTCGAACAGAATTATCGTAGTACCAAAAATATTATTAAGTCCGCTAATGAATTGATAAAAAACAATTGTGCTAGACTAGATAAGACCTTGTTTACCGAAAATGAGCAAGGTGAAGAGATTACCTATTACGAAGGCTATGATGAGAACGAAGAGGCTGAGTATGTAGCAAGAGCGATATATTCTCTTCAAACAAGAGGAATTGACCTTAAAGAGGTTGGTATACTTATGCGTGTATCTGCTCTTAGTAGATTGATGGAAGAGAAGTTGCTTAACTACAATATTCCTTATAAGGTTAGTGGAATATTTAAGTTCTTCGAGCGTCTTGAGGTCAAGAACATCCTAGCTTATCTTACAATGATTGTTAATCCTAGAGATAATAGTAGCATTACAAGAATAATTAATTACCCTAAGCGCGGAATTGGTCAAGCAACGATTGACAAGCTTCTTGCCGAAGCCGAGAGGCAAAATGTCCCAATGGTTGATCTTGTGGAGAATTATAGGGAATTAGATATAAGTGGAGCAATTAAGTCCAAGATTGCCGAATTTGGAGATATGATAACTGAGTTTAAGTCTGCGTATCTTAGCAAAGGCTTATATGACTTCGTTGAATTTGTTGTAGACAAAGCCGGAATTAAGGGTATGTATAATACCGATAGCGAAGAAGATGTAGACAGAACTATGAATATAGATCAGTTGTTGCAATCGGTTAAGAGCTATGAACATCTTAACGAAGATGCAAGTCTGATTGATTATCTTGAAAGTGTAACACTGCAGAATACTCTAGAGGAAGAGGACGACAATCTACCATCTGTATCTATCTCGACGGTACATGCCAGCAAAGGTCTTGAATTTGATTATGTCTTTATCATTGGTAGTGAGGAAGGCAAATTCCCTCTTGCAAGAGCAATGGATAGTTCTGACGAACTTGAAGAGGAGCGACGTCTTATGTATGTTGCAATTACTCGTGCTAGGAAAAAGTTATACGTAACTAGGGCAAAATCTCGATTCATGTATGGCAGTAGGGAAAAGCAGATGCCAAGTAGATTCGTGTCTGAGATGGGGCTAGCAGTGCCAATTCAGCAACCAAAGAATAGTTACTACGATAGTGATTATGATAATTATTCCAAGGGATACGGCAATAATTATAATAGTTACTCCAGTTATTCTAGCAATAGATATGGTAACAGCAATAGCGATAGGTATGCTTCTAGCACCACTTATTCAAATAGACAGGCATCACAAGCGACATCTTCATACTCAACTTATGATGATTATGCAAGTAAGATTAATACTTACGATAACAAGCGTATGGGTGGATCGGGGCTTAATAATCTTCAAAGCTTAATGAATAGCAAGCTTAATACTCAAAAGTCGAAGTTTGCCGAGTACAAAGTGGGAGTTCAAGTATTGCATACTAAGTTTGGTGTAGGCAAGATAATTAAAGTAGATGGCGGAGAGAATAACTATGTATCAATCGACTTTGGTACTCTTGGGGTTAAGACATTATCGCTTAACTTTGCACCACTTCAAATATTAAAGTAGGAGAATATAATGAGCATAGAAGCCAAAATGAAACAACTTATCGAAGAGATTAACAAGCATAACTATGCTTATTATACTCTTGACAATCCAACAATTTCTGACAAAGAATATGATGATCTGTATTACGAATTAGTTAGACTCGAATCAGAGTCGGGCATTATTCTGGAAGGTAGTCCAACACAAAGAGTAGGGGATGTTGTTCTTGATAAGTTTGATAAGATTACTCATGAGAAACCTTTGTATAGCCTAAACAAAGCCCAGAATATGGACGAATTGCGTTCATGGTTTGACGATATGCGGTCCGCTGGAGCCAAGGAATTTTCGCTAGAATATAAATTTGATGGGCTAAGAGTTGTGGCTAAATATTCTGGAGGACTCCTTAAGACTTGTGCAACTCGTGGCAATGGGGTTATTGGTGAGGACATAACTGCTCAAGTAAAGACTATCAAAAATGTTCCTAAGGCAATTGAGTATCGTGGAGAAGTGACCGTCATGGGCGAAGTGCTTATGAGATTGTCTGTACTAGAGGATTATAATAAGACGGCAACCGAGCCTCTCAAAAATGCTCGTAATGCTGCAGCTGGTGCACTTAGAAATCTAGATACCAAGGTAACTGCTAGCAGAAATTTGGATGCATATATGTACGACATCCTAACTATGGATAGCAATGTGTCTAGTCAGAGATTTGTCCATGAGTTTTTGCAAAAACAAGGTTTTGACACTTTTGATTTCTTTGAGATTTATTCCGATTTTGATTCGCTAAAATCGGCTATTGAGAAAGTCGATAACATTAAGAACAAACTAGATATTCTTATTGACGGAGTAGTAATTAAGGTTAATGACTATAATTTGCGAGAAGATATTGGCTACACTGCCAAGTATCCTAAGTGGGCAATTGCATATAAGTTCGAAGCTCAGGAGCTTACAAGTATTGTAAGGGATGTTGTCTGGCAAGTGGGTAGGACTGGTAAGTTAACTCCGGTATGCGAGATAGATCCAATTGAATTGGCGGGTGCAACTGTTACTCATGCTACCCTTAACAATTATGATGACATTGTTCGCAAAGATGTCGCTATTGGAAGTTCGGTATTCGTAAGACGCAGTAACGAAGTAATACCAGAAATACTCGGTGTTGCAGAGCATTATGCTAATAGCAAGAAGATAACTAAGCCTGATAATTGTCCTTGTTGTGGCGAGGGGCTAAGCTATGATGGCATCAACCTATTCTGTAATAATGAGCATTGCAAAGAGCGTGTTGTAGCAAGACTTACCCATTTCGTATCTAAAAATGCAATGAATATAGATGGCTTATCTGAGAAGACAATCGAACTTATGTATGACAAACTCAACGTTACTAAATTCGAGGATTTGTATACTATAACACCTATGGAACTATCTATATTAGATGGCTTTAAAGATAAAAAAATTAATAATGTAATTAGTAGTATTAATGATAGTAAAAAGGTTAAATTAAGCAATTTTATTTATGCCTTGGGTATTAATAATATTGGTGAGAAGACAGCAAAAGATCTAGCCAAGGCGTTTGGGTCGTTGGATAAGCTTAGGAACGCAAGCTTAGAAGAGCTGGTTGCTATCAAAGATATAGGAGATATTGTTGCTAGCTCAATTGTTGAATACTTTGACAATCAGCGAAATATCGATCAGATTAATAGATTGATAGATCTTGGAATTGATATTGAAAATGTTGAAGTTATTATCAAAGATAGTATATTTACAGGCAAAACTGTTGTTATTACAGGTACGCTTGACAATATGTCTAGAGATGAGGCAAAAGCATTGTTAGAATCTCTTGGCGCAAAAGTATCTGGATCGGTTAGTAGCAAGACGGATTATCTACTTGCTGGCGAAAATGCTGGTAGCAAACTAGATAAGGCAATCGCATTGGGAGTAAAGATTATATCTTTGGATGATGTACTATCGGAGAGTTGATTTTATCGGAAATATTCTAAAAAGATAATAAATTATATTAATTCTTGATTAATTTAATCCAAAAGTCTTGAATTTTTCTGATTTATATATTAAAATATATAAAGATGAGTTATTGTGTGCGATAAAGCATCAGTAGTTATTAAGTATAGAGGAGAATATATTTATGTTATTAGAGCCACCAATTGATGAACTTGTTAATAAAGTTGGTAATCCTTATAGATTAGCAGTAGTAGTTGGCAAGAGGGCTAAATACTTGAGCGAAACTCTTACCGAGGAAGAGAAGGAAGCTAGACCTGAGGTTACACGTGCAGTTGATGAAGTGCACGAAGGCTCAATTATCGCGGACGATATGGCAGAATAGTAATATTTTGTATTTTTGCGATATTGATAGTTTTTTCTATTCTATTGCAAGTCAATATGCAATAGAATTTTTTGATTTTTTAGGGGAACTGAGATTTGATAGCGGAAGTAATTGTAGATGTTATGTCAAGTGAAGTTGATAGGGTGTTTGATTACAATATCCCATCTTTTTTGCCAGATAACCTTACAGGCTATAGAGTACTAGTCCCTTTTGGCAATAGGAAGATCGAAGGATATGTTGTTGGAATCAAAGAAACTACCGACTGTCCCGAGGATAAGCTTAAGAGTATAATTTCGACCTTGGATAGCTATCCAATAATACTAGACGAACTAATTGGACTAATGCATTACATGAAGGATAAGATGTATTTAAGGCTTATTGATGGTATTAGGCTTGCAGTTCCATCTCAAATTCGTAATTCTAAGGACAAGCTCGAGCGAATAATTACGCTTGACGATACTAAGGTAGCCGAGTATATGTCAACACTTAGCTCTAGATCTAAGAATCCTAAGCTTGTAATAGAATACCTAACTAATCAACCAACCGAGAAATATACAACCCTATCTACTCGATATGGCAATTCGGTAATTAATAAAATGCTTGAATATGGCGTGCTAATTGAAAGTAAAAAGCGAGTTAATCGTGTGTCGCATAGCCAATCAAGCGATACCAAGCACCAACTGACAGATCTTCAGCAAAAAGCTGTAAATAGTATATTAAGCAATCACGATAAGCCTACTGTGTTGTTTGGTGTAACCGGAAGTGGTAAGACAGAAGTCTATATGAACGTTATAGAGCGTGTGCTAGAGAGCAATAAGACAGCGTTGATGCTTGTACCCGAGATATCGCTTACACCCCAGATGGCTAGAGTGTTTAACGCTAGATTTGGAGATAGTGTTGCCGTGTTGCATAGTGCTTTAAGCGTTGGCGAGAAGCATGATGAGTGGTTTAGGATATATAGGGGTGAGGCTAGAATTGTAGTTGGAGCTAGATCTGCAATCTTTGCTCCAATTAAAAATCTAGGGGTAATAATTATAGATGAAGAGCATGATAATTCTTATCTTAGTGATAGCAATCCTAGATATCTAACTCATAATATAGCGGAATATCGAGCTAAGATTAATAACTGTCCATTGGTTCTTGGAAGTGCTACGCCTTCGGTGGAAACATTTCATAAGGCAAAGTCGGGACAGTATAATCTAGTTGAAATGCCAGTAAGAGTCAATAGCAGGCCAATGCCTCCTATTGAAATCATAGATATGTGTGAGCAGTTTAGATTGGGCAATGTGTCTATGTTATCAACTCAATTACTAGATAAACTACACGAAACTATCGATAACGGCAAACAAGCAATATTATTTATTAATAGGCGTGGATTTAGCTCTTATCTTATGTGTAGAGAGTGTTCGTACATACCAAAGTGTACCGATTGTGATGTTAGTCTTGTTTATCACAAGTCAGAAGGCGTGCTTAAGTGCCACTATTGCGGTAAGAAGTTTAGGGCACTTACCAAATGCCCAGAGTGCGGTAGTGATAGCATTAAACTCGGTGCAACAGGTACTCAGCAGGTAGTTGAAGTGCTAAAAGAGCATTTTCCTAATACCCCGATATTCAGATTAGATAACGATAGCGTTACAACCAAAGATGCTTATTCCAAGATACTAGGCGAATTCGGTGCAACCTCGCCATCTATATTAGTTGGAACTCAGATGGTAACCAAAGGACACGACTTCCCAAGTGTCACTCTAGTTGGCATTGTTGATGCGGATATATCGTTATTCAATTATAGCTACAAAGCTAGCGAAACTACATTTCAGCTAATGACACAAGTTGCAGGAAGGGCAGGAAGGAGCAAAGATAACGGATATGTAGTTCTTCAGACATATGTGCCTAAGAACCCAGTATATATTACTTGTGCTAATTATGATTATCTCAAGTTCTATGATAAGGAGATTAATTTAAGAGAGGTAACGAAATATCCTCCTTATGCCAATATAATTAGGTTGCTTGTAACATCCGAGGATGATGAACTAGCTAAAAAATTAACACATAAGTTAATTATGGCTCTTAAAGAATATAGGGTGCAATTTGGTAAGGAATTTTATTTCCTTGAGGCAATGAAGTCGCCAATTAACAAAATAAAAAACAAGCACAGATATCAGATTGTTATGAGGTATTCGGCTAATATTAATGATACTGTACTTGCGAAAATTCATAATTTATTAGAAGAAAATAAGATTAATAAGGTTAGCGTATTTGTGGAAACTAATCCAATATCGCTAAGTTAGAGGAGAAAAATATGGCAATTAGAAATATAGTTCAGGAAGGAGATGAGATACTTCGTAAGAAGAGCAAACCTGTACACGACTTTGATGAAAAGTTATGGGAACTTCTTGATGATATGAAGGACACTATGGTCAAGGGTGATGGCATAGGTCTTGCAGCAGTGCAAGTAGGTATACTAAGACGTGTGGTTGTACTTGATGTTAATAATATGAAGCTCGAACTAGTTAATCCAACAATTATAGATCAATATGGCGAACAGATTAACCAAGAAGGTTGTCTAAGTTGTAAGGGGAAGTGGGGATACGTTAAACGTCCTAAAGAGGTAACCGTCAAGGCGCAAGATAGATATGGCAACGAATTTGTTATTACTGGCGTTGATCTGCTTGCAAGAGCGTTCTGTCATGAGATAGATCATTTGGATGGTGTTTTGTTTGTAGATAAGATAATTAAAGATTACAAAGAGAAGAAAAAGAAATAAGTTAATTGATTTAGGAGAATATATGAAAGTTGTGTTCTTTGGCACTCCAGAATATGCAGTGCCTGCGCTAAGGGCTATTATAAATAGTAATCATGAAGTAGTAGCGGTAGTATCTCAGCCAGACAAGCCTAAGGGTAGGAGTAATAAGCTTGTTCCTACTCCTGTCAAGGCACTTGCAATGGAGCATGGTATAGATGTATACCAGCCAGACAAGATAAGGAAGGATGATATTAGTCAGTTATTGTCTATACCAGCTGATATATATGTAACCTGTGCGTATGGTCAGATACTTGGCGAAGATGTGCTATTTAATACTAAGTATGGTGTTATTAATCTACACGGAAGTCTACTTCCTAAATATCGAGGGGCAAGTCCTGTTCAAAGTGTGCTTATTAATTGCGAAAGTGTAACAGGAGTAACTGTTCTAAAGTCCGGTATAGGTCTTGATGATGGGGATATTTTGCATAGTCGAGAATTAGTAATAGACGAAGATGATAATGCAATATCGTTATTTGACAAGCTGTCTAATCTTAGTGCAGAAGTAATTGTAGATGTTCTTGATAAGATAGAAAGGGGAAATATAACATACACACCACAGGATAATAGTCTTGCAACTAAGTGTAGTCTTCTTAGTCCTGAGATGGGTAATATAGATTTTAACCTCTCTGCTAAGAAAATTGTTGGACTTATTAAAGGTCTAGCAATGTGGCCTAATGCAAGAATTATTATAGATGATGTTTATTTCAAACTATACAATGCTAAGTTGTCTAGTATCGAAGAGGTGGCGGGCTATAAGCCTGGTCAGGTTGTAGTAGCCGATAATAAGCGAGGACTCCATATCATGTGTGCAGATAGAGCTATAGAGATTACTGAGTTCTTGCCTATTAATTCGAAAAAGATGTCTGCTCGTAGCTATCTTAATGGCAAACAAATAAAAATAGGAAGTTATGTTAAGTGAATAAAGAACTAAATCTTGCATACGAAATACTATCTAAAGTTGTGATAGACAAATCGTATGTTAGTATTGAACTTAATAAGTGTCTTAATAAGGGTGGTACGTATAATTCTGCTCTTGTTACCAAGATTGTTTATGGAGTGCTCGAAAATGATATAGCACTAGACTATTTTGTTGCTCGTTTTGTTAAAAAACAACCTAGTATGCCGATATTAATTTTGCTCAAAATTACAGCTTTCGTTGGACATAATATCAATTCGATACCACATTATGCTCTTGTTAACGAGATTGTTAGCATTGCCAAGAAGATAGACGTTCATCAGGCTGGATTTGTAAATGCAGTATCCAAGAAGTTAATTAGTGAGCAAATGACATATCCTAACCCAAAGGACAAAATTAAGTATCTAAGTGTTAGATACAATTATCCTGAGTGGGTAATAACAGAATTGCTTAAAGAGCATGACGAACAATTTGTCGAGGAGCTTGTTTCGGCAGAGCTTAGTACTAAGACACATATAAGAGTTAATCTAGATAGGGTATCGGCTGATGATTTCAGGGTTATGTTAGATGACAGAGAGATAGGCTACGAAACATCTTATTATGACTATACACTTTATGTTGATTATGCCAAGTTGCTTGATTGTGGCGAACTTAAGGAGTATTATGTGGTGCAGGGATTGCCAAGTATTATTACTTGCAATGTACTAGGAGCTGATCATGGTAACGTTCTTGATGTGTGCAGTGCACCAGGTGGCAAGAGTGTATATCTAGCACATAATAGAAATATTAATGTATTTGCTTGTGATATACATCCTCATAGGGTTGATCTAGTTAAGAAGTACGCCGAGAGTGTCGGTGTTAAGGTTCGCACTTGTGTTCAGGATGCAACCAAGCTTGTAGATAAATGGATTGGCAAATTTGATTATGTTATGTGTGACGTGCCATGCAGTAATATAGGAGTTAGTAGGAAAAAGCCAGATGTATTCCTAAACAAAACCAAGGAAGATATGAATACATTATCGGGGCTTCAGCTCAAAATCCTTGAAACTGCTTCTAATTATGTTGTAAGTGGAGGAATCCTTCAATATTCAACTTGCACAATACTTAGCAAGGAGAATAAGTGTGTAATTGACAAATTTCTAAAATCACACCCAGAATTCGAACTAACCCCAATTGATTTTGGCGATATTAACATACATAACGAAGATAACAAATACACCTTCTATCCTAATATGACGGGTACTGAAGGGTTCTTTATAGGGAGATTAAGGAAGAAATGAATATACTATTGGATTATGAAAAAAACGAATTGTATACAATGTTAGAACCTTTAGGCGAGAAAAAGTTTCGTGTTGACCAGCTAGTTAATGCGATATACAATGGCAAAGACTATGAAGATAATATCAATGTTCCTGCTGGTTTTCTTGACAAATTAAAAGCTTATGAATATATATTGCAACCTATCAAGATACGCAAGGCTATTGAAAGCAAAGGTAAGGATAAGACAGTCAAGTTCCTCTATGATCTGCCTGATGGTAATATTATTGAGGGCGTGCTTATGAGATATGCCTTTGGTAATACATTATGTGTAAGTACACAAGTTGGTTGCAAGATGAACTGTGCCTTCTGTGCAAGCGGTCTTAATGGATTCGTTAGGAACTTAAGTGTGGGTGAGATTCTTGGGCAGGTTATAGCAGTTAATAGGTATTTGGGAGGATCTGTTAAAGATCGAGAAGTAACAAACATTGTCCTTATGGGTAGTGGAGAGCCTCTAGACAATTTCGACAACCTTAAGAAATTCTTGAAAGTGCTTACTAGTGATGATTGCCTTAACATGAGTGTTAGGAATATCTCGGTATCTACTTGTGGTATTCCTAGCAAGATTGAGGAGCTTGCCGACCTTGGTTATGCCGTAACATTATGTTTGTCCCTTCATGCTTCTAATGATGCAATCAGACGCGAAATTATGCCTATTGCTCGAAGATATTCGATATCTGAGGTAGTAGATGCTCTTAAGTACTATTACACTATGACAAATAGGCGTATAATTATAGAGTACACCTTGATTGAGGGGGTTAACAACTCGTTTAAGTGTGCTAAGGAGCTTTCTGAGGTGCTTAAAGATCTTCCTTGCCATGTTAACCTTATTAAGCTTAATGAGGTAGAGGGTAGAGATCTCAAAGCTCCAACAGTTGATAGTTGTAAGAAGTTTGTTGATACGCTTAATAGATTTGGAGTATCCGCAACAATGCGACGTGTACTTGGTGATGATATCGAAGGTGCATGTGGACAATTAAGGAACAAAGAGCTAAGTAATGGTCAAGTTGTCGAACGCAAAATTGCTGTAACTGCTAGACCTAAGCCTAATAGTAATACTAAGCGTAAGGTAAAAGATGTATCGCAATTGATTTCTAATAAAAGCGAAAGAAAAGAAATTTCTGGTAAGCCTCGTAGACAATATGCGGGCAAAACAAAGAGGAGATAGTTATCGGAACTGTAATTAAAATAGTTGGAAGTATTTACTCGGTATTAGACAACGGGGTTATACAAACTTGTAGTGTAAGAACATCTGCTAAGAAGGTAAGAATAGTTGTAGGTGATATAGTGGAAATTGTACCTAATGAGTACGATACTGGCAAGTATATCATTACAAAGGTCATGGATAGGAGGAATTCTATACCAAGACCGCCTCTAGCCAATATTGATAAGTTGCTAATACTTGTTGCTCCTAGGCCAGAGCCGGATTTATTGCTAGTAGATAAGTTGGTTATATATGCTATGATTAACCAAATTGAGCCTATAATCGTTATTAACAAGTGCGATATAGCCGATAAAGATTTTGTAAATAATATTTCTAGTCAATATTATTTCCTTAAGACATGTGTTGTTAGTGCAACATCCAATAAGGGTGTAGCTCAGCTAAAGGACTATATATCAGGTTCTTTATCCGCAGTATGTGGGCAATCGGCGGTAGGTAAGAGTTCGCTACTTAACTCAATAATTCCTGGTGTTAATCTCGAAACTCAAGGGCTTAGCCGCAAAACCGATAGGGGAAAGCATACTACGCGTGTTAACGAGCTATATATATCTGGGGATATTATGTTGGCAGATACCCCAGGGTTTAGTAGTCTTGAGCTGAATATCGAACACGAGGAGCTAGCATCCTTCTATCCTGAATTTGAGGGCTTAGAAGATAAATGTACTTATCTAGATTGTGCCCATGTCAAAGAAGGTAAGGATTGTGCTATTATACGTGCTGTTAATGCTGGTGGAATAAATAAAAATAGATACGAAAGGTACTGCGAAATGTATACAAAACTTAAGCAGTTGTGGGAGAAAAAGTATGATTAAAGTATTGCCAAGTTCTAATCCTGAGAAGGAAGAAAATTTACTAGAATACGCGAAATCTATATATGATATGGGTGTCGAATATTTGCATTGTGATGTGATGGATGGCAAGTTCGTTAAGAGTACTTGTCTTGATCTTGAAACTATCACTAATGTTCGTAATAATTGCAACATTTTGCTCGATATACATCTTATGGTAGACAAGCCCCATAAGATTATTAATAATTATCTTGCTATTAAGCCTAATATTATAACTGTTCATTATGAAGCAGTAAAAAATAAAAGACAACTAAAGAAGCTGTCTAAACTGATTCGCTCCAAAGATATTATGTTTGGTGTGTCTATTAAGCCAAACACGAGTGTATCTAATCTTATAGATCTCGCCGAATATATTGATCTTATATTGATTATGTCGGTTGAGCCGGGCAAGAGTGGGCAGATGTTTATTGATTCCTCAATTCAGAAGATTAAGGACGCTAGAGCTCTTGCAAATAATAAAAATATTATTGTCGAGGTTGATGGAGGTATTAATCTTGACAATTATAAGCAAATTGTTGAGGCTGGAGCTGATTTTTTGGTAATGGGTAATGCCTTTTATAAGGCAAGTAATAGGCAAGAACTTCTTAATACAATAGACAAACATTATAAGAATAAGGCTCAATAGATATTTTGTGATGCTAGCACTTTTTCTTAAAATTGCACATATATTATTGGTAGTATAAGTGATTAAAGAAGGTGTTATTAGTATGCGTATATATTGTTTTAAGCTACCGGGGATATTAAAGCCACTTTTTAAGATAGTGTTTAGGAAAAATTGTTCTAGATAATTGGTGTTATACAAATGAAGATTGTTATATTAGTTAATTATAGCGATTCTCAATTTAATATGGATTTTAAACTATCCAATGAACTTATTGCCCAGGGGCATAATGTCTTTTTTGCAGTTAATTCGGAGCAGTTTGAGTATTTAAGCTTAAATTGCGACATGAAGTACAGAGGATACTCAATGTCAAATAGTTCTGATTATAAGGATATTCCAATTATTTCTGATAATCTATTAATATGAAAAAGCACCGATTACGAAGTAATCTCTATAAGTATTACTTTATTATCGGTGCTTTCTTATTAAAAAAATAAAATGGTGAGATTATTTCTCGCCATTTTTTAGTGTCTTAAGACATCTAGTGCAAATATATTCATTTTGAATCTTGCCGTCTACTTCAATAGACTTCTTCTGAAGGTTTGCACCCCAAGTTCTTCTTGTAGCGATATGAGAGTGACTTACTTGGTTTCCAGCCACTTTTTTCTTACTACATATAAAACATTCCTTTGCCATTGTAAAATTCACCCCCATGGTAATTTTGTTTTAAATCAAACATACAATATTTATATTGTATATCTCGTAGTTTGCTTTTTAGCTTACTTTGACATTAGAGATTATAACAAATAATTTGCTGGTTGGCAAGACTTTTTTGAAAGTTTATTTAACTTATTTATAATTTTTTTGAAAATCTCTTGCAAAAATGTGTATCTTGTTGTAAAATCAATATGTACTATATAATACAATAGGTGTGTTGTGTAGTATGAAAATATTGACTTCGGTCGGAATATAATACTCATGGAGGTGTATATGTCGGTTAAAACTAGTAATGCTTATGGCAATATTACAATTAATGACGAGGCTATTTCGTGTGCAACTGGACATATAGCAAGGGAATGTTATGGCGTTGTTGACCTAGTTGGACAAGGCTCTGTTAAGTCGAAAAATGTTCTTACCAAGGGTATTAAGATTATTACTGTAGGTAATAGGATATACATTGACCTTAACGTTATACTTAAGTATGGTGTATCTATTGGGACAGTTACCGACAACCTTAAGAGTGCCGTTAAATATGGCGTAGAACAATTTACAGGTATGATAGTCGATAGTGTTAATATTAATGTAGTAGGAGTTAGAGTATAACTCTTTTGAAAAGGATATAGATATGCAAAAAACAATTAATAGCACTTGTTTTAGAAAAATGATAATTGCTAGTGCTAAGATTTTAGATGATAACAAATCTTTCGTTGATTCACTTAACGTGTTCCCTGTGCCAGATGGCGATACAGGAACTAATATGAGTCTTACATATAACAATGTTGTTAAGGAGCTTAACAACTGTCTTGAGAACGACTTTGCCAGCATTACTAGAGCAGTAATAACTGGCGCGCTTAGAGGAGCTAGAGGTAATTCTGGTGTTATTTTGTCACAGATACTTAAGGGTATTTGTAATATCATAGGTACTTGTGACAAGGAGATTACTACCAAGGTATTTGCCAAGGCTTTGTCTGAAGGTGCTGCAATTGCTTATAAATCCGTTGCTGCTCCTAAGGAAGGAACAATTCTTACCGTAATTAGAGTAATCGCAGAGTCTGCTCAAAGGAATTGTAAGAAGTTTAATAACTTTGAACCGTTCTTTGAAGCTATACTTAATGATGGCGAAGCTATTCTTCAACAGACACCTGAGATGTTGCCTGTACTTAAGAAGGCTGGCGTTGTTGATGCTGGTGGTAGAGGTCTTATTATCATATTCAAGGGTATGGAGAAGATTATCCTTGGAGAAGAAGACTTTGATATAAATATTGAGCAACTTATTAGTACTCAGACAATGAACAACAATGATTTCTATGTTAATCTTGATAATCTTGCAGATATCGAATTTGCATATTGTACAGAGTTCATGATTACACATATGAAGAAGAAGACTACCGAGAGTGATATCGAGAAGTTTAGAGAAGGATTATCACAGATTGGTGATAGCGTAGTGTGCTTTGGTGACCTTGAGCTTGTTAAGTGCCACGTTCATACTAACGAACCTAATTTAGCTCTTGGTGCAGCACTTGAGCTTGGAGAGATTATCAATATCAAGATTGAGAATATGGTTGAGCAGAATAGAGAACTTAAGCGTGCTCAAACTGCTAGAGAACAGAATCTTAAAGAGATTGGTATGGTGGCTGTTGCTCCTGGACAAGGTATTGCTAATGTATTTGCAGACCTACTAGTTGATGATATGATCGAAGGTGGCCAGACAATGAATCCTTCTGCTGAAGATATTGCCAAAGCCGTAGACCGTATCCCTGCCAAAAATGTTATTGTATTACCTAATAACAAGAATATTATTCTTGCTGCAGAGCAAGCAAAATCCCTTACTAAGAAGATTCTTCATGTTATTCCTACTAAGTCTATTCCTGAGGGTGTTTCGGCTGTTCTTGCATTTAATCCAGACGGAACAGTTGAAGAGAACATTGAGAACATGGCCAATGCCAAAGATTCTGTTACAAGTGGTTCGGTTACATATGCTGTTAGGACTACACATGTTAATGGATTTGATGTTCAGACAGGTGACATTATTGGCCTTGATAATAAGGGTATTATTGCTAAGGGAACGCTTGTCAAAGATACAACTGTTCAATTAATAGATAAACTTGTTACTGACGAAAGTCTTAATATAACTTTGTTCTATGGCAAAGACGTTGCAGAGGATGATGCTAATTTACTTGCTGAAGAACTAGAACAGAAGTATCCTAATTGCGACATTAATATGATAAGTGGTGAGCAACCAGTTTATTATTATATTATCTCAATTGAATAATAAAATATAAGAACACTATGTTAGATTAACGCACTAATATAGTGTTTTTTTGGATTTAAATTTAATATGTTAATTATGTATAAATGTAAAACTAATATTTTATCAAAATTGGGTATTGACAAATACATAATTTTAATTTAAAATAATAGTACACGACACTTTTTAAAAGGGGGAAGGGATATTATGACTAAAACTTCTAGATTAATATTTATTTATAGTGTTATTAATTTGATTTGTGCTATTGTTTTTATGTTCTTTTTACCAGACAATGTAATATTTGGCTTAACAGGTAATTTGTATGCGTCTACATACATTTCAAGATGGTATAATTTGATTATTCCTATTACGCAAGTTATCTGTATGTTAGTTATATATCTATTGGATGTATATAATCCAAAGGAGCATAAATATAGATATCTTATCTCTTGGGTAGCACTTGCATTTACTACATATGTAATGTGGGTACTAATGTTACTACAATACAACAACTATGCATTAGGCGTATCTCTTGATTGGCCTTGGGCAATTATGATATTGTTTCCTTTTGGTCTATTCTTTATTGCAGAGGGGTATTACACTATTAACAAGGACAAAGATGATTTCTCTATATTTGGATATAGATGGGTAAAGTCTAACTCTATTGTTTGGCGACAGACTCACATTATTGCTGGTAGATCGTTGATATTTGTTGCATTTGTATTATTGATTATTTCGGTATTAAACGAGATATTCTGGGACACATACTGGATTTATCTAGTGGCGTTACTAGTTTGGTGTGTATGTCATTGGTTATATACATCTCTATATGCTAAGAGTATAGCTGATAAATATAACGGAAGATAATTTATAGTTTTTAAAGAATTTTATAGGTAGTTGCCTGTAGATTTTTTTGTTGACTATATTTACATAATTTGGATAGATAATAATGTAATATTTTGGCGAGAGAGAACCAAAATATAAGTACAAGGTAAATGAAAGCCTTGTAATTATAGGAGGTGAAAATATGGCAAGTAGAAAGTGCGATTGTACTACTAAGAAAACTGCTAGTAAGAGAACTTCTAACAAAGCAGAAGCTAGTACAGATAATGCAAAGACAACTTCTAGAACTTCAAGCAAAAAGACTTCTAGAACAAAAAATTGTAACTAATTAGCCTAGTTTCACATTTTGATTAACCTTAAAAATTGTTTTGTATGATATTATATATAGACTTTACCATTATACAATTTAATTTTTAAGGTTTTTTATTTGTATGTTATGTTTGTAAAAAGCCTAAATTAAGCGTGTATTGCGTGTTTAAATAATATTGTAATTAAAAATATTAAAAAATTTTTAAAAAAGTTGCAAAAAAGGGTTGCAAAATTCTAAAATATTTGGTATATTAATAAAGTACTAAATAGGAAGTACGAAGCAGTGTGGGAGTTTAGCTCAGCTGGGAGAGCATCTGCCTTACAAGCAGGAGGTCATAGGTTCGAGCCCTATAACTCCCACCATTTTATTAAATTAACCATGTTGATTTAATAGTTCCTATAACACGAGGCTTATTAAGCCTAAATTTGCGGGAGTGGCTCAGTGGTAGAGCGTCGCCTTGCCAAGGCGAATGTCGCGAGTTCGAATCTCGTCTTCCGCTCCAATAATTAAGCACCGTATGGTGCTTTTTTTGTAGCTTGCAGACGAGATTCCCATTACTATGTAATGTCTATGTTATCACATAGGAACTCGCGACGCGTGTACTCGTGCGGGGCACGAGGGCGTTCGCATCACTTGGTGTGATGCTCGGCACCGAATCTGTTTTCCGCTCCAATAATTAAGCACCGTATGGTGCTTTTTTTTGTGGCTTGCAGACGAGATTCCCATTACTACGTAATGTCTATGTTATCACATAGGAACTCGCGACGCGTGTACTCGTGCGAAGCGCGAGGGCGTTCGCATCACTTGGCGTGATATTAAATTAAAATTTATATTTTGCGTTTGACTGTTAGGTTGATGTGCTTTGTAAGGCTGTCATGTATATAGGTTGATTTAATTATTCAAAAAGATATCTTTGTTTGTCTAGCATCAATTTTTACATTGATATTATTAATTCTTAATTGCAATCATATAATTTAGTGTACTTTTATTTGATTTTTTATCGAACTATGTTACAATAAAGTATATAGTAATTCTATATATGTTGTTAGTAATTTAGTGTATTTAATTCGAGGTGTTGTGGTTATGGCAAAAAATGTAAGAACAGATAAGCCTAAGCATTATCGTAAGGCGTGGTTTAGGGGTCTAAAAAAGATTATGCGGATATTTATTAAGAAGAGTAAGTTTGTTTTCCTAGGTGAGGAGCTTGGAGATAGAGGAATAATTCTTAGTAATCATGTAGGAACATCTGCTCCTCTAGCGTTTGAGTTATACGGTCCTTGCAAAAACATAAGGTTCTGGGGTGCGTATGAGATGAATTCTAATATATTTACTCTATATAAATATCAGACAAGAGTATATTATCATGAGAAGAAACATTGGAATTTATTCGCAGCTAGATTATTCTGTCTTCTTGCTACTCCTCTAACATTTATATTCTATAGAGGGTTAAGACTTATTCCTGTATATCGTGGAGGCAAATTAAGGACTACTCTTAACGAAAGCCTTGCAGCACTTGAAGATAATCAGAATATTATAATATTCCCAGAAGATTCGTCCAAGGGTTATCTTGATGAGTTAGAGGGCTTTCATGCTGGTTTTACATTGCTTTGTAATATGTGTCAGAAGAAGGATATGGATGTTCCAATCTATGTGGCTTATTATCAGAAGTCAACTAGAACTTATGTTATAGATAAACCTATTATGCTTTCTGAATTATTTTCTAAGGGGCTCACCAAGGAAGAAATATCTCAACAGCTATGTGATAGATGTAATGAACTTGGCAAACTCTCTTTTGAACAAGAAGAGGAGCTTGTTGAGAGTGAGAAGGGGATATGATTATAAAAAATAACTCACATATATTGTGAGTTATTTTTATGCAATACATTGTATAATGATACAAGTTGTCTAATATTTATTCATTATCATATATGGATTATATCAATTATCACTTAATTCTGGACCAAATGGAGATTCTAGACCATCAGGGAATAAATAAGCATTTGCACGACGCAAAGAAATTCCTTGTAGTTTTTTCTCAAAATCTTGTCTTGCTTCTTCTGCTAATTTAATATAATATTCGTCTTGAATTTTGTTGTACAATCTTCTGTATTGTTCGCTATTTAGCTCTGTTTCTCCCTTGTCTTGATCACTTTTAATAAGGTTGTACACAAAAGTGCCAAATTCTTTATCGTAGCAATAAACTTTCTTTGTTAGTGGTCCATCACCATCTCTAAAAATTAATTGAAGTTCTACTGGGGTAAAACAGCCAAAACCACACGATATCCTATGGTAATTATTGTCAACAATCTTAAATTCAAATGCAATGTCTGTTAAGTTGTGGTTAGTAGACCAATTGCTAAATAACACCTTGCGATTATTATTCGGTCTGTTTTCTAATATTGTTTCTGCTATAAATTTCTTGCATTTAAGTTTATTGTCATCCAAAAATCTAATGTATTGCTCATAATCCTTACTATGTTCCATTGTGTTATGTCCCTCCCATAATTATGTAAGTACATGTAGTATAGCATAAGTTATAGCGGTTGTAAATACCCTTCTTAAAAAATGTTTATAGAAAAAGAATCTACTATTCTATAAAGTAGATTCTCTGGCGTTGTTTTCGTCAGCAGGAGCATCTGCAGATAATTTAATATCTGAATAATCTTTAGCAATTTTTTCGTATTTTTCTTTGAACTCTTTCTGAGCTGAGGTGACTTTCGAGTCACGAACAAAGCGGTGGAAATCGTTATAGTCCTCTAAATATTGTTTGCTACTTAGAGTTGTAGCTCCTTGTGATTCTGCCTCTTTGATTAAATTATATATAAATTGTCCATATTCTTTGCGGATATGTTCTGTAAATGATTCAATCTTGTCATAAGATGTCATCCCAATATCACAACTAAAAGCATTAAGAATTGCAAATCCATTAGCTATTCTGCCAAAATGCTTAGATGTATTGAATACTTTGAAATCGAAATGAATTGATGCGCTGCTAACATCTGTGTTCCAGTTTTTATATTGAACACTAAGGTTGTCTTGAGATTCCTCATTAAGTAATGTATCTGTAATAAATTGGTAACAATTCTTCTTGCGTTTTGCCAAAAAATCTATATATTTCTTTCTGTTGTCTTGCATAATTTATTAACCCCTAAAGAAATTTATTTGTAACAATATTTTAACATTGTGCGTTAATGATGTCAATACTGTTTTTTGAAATAATTAGTTAGTTGTTGTAAGGTTAGTTGGCTGCTGGTGACCAGACTTGGCGCAGCAATAATTCTGGGAATAAATTGCAAGTTTGGCTGAAAGCCAATACAGGTACGAGTACCAGTTCGCGAGCAAAGCTCGCAATGTACGTAAGTACATAAAGTCTATGCACAAAGCAACAAAAAAAGCAAACAGAACGTTTGCTTTATGTGGTGCTGGTGACCAGACATGGCGCAGCAATGATTCTGGGAATAAATTGCAAGTTTGGCTGAAAGCCAATACAGGTACGAGTACCAGTTCGCGAGCAAAGCTCGCAATGTACGTAAGTACATAAAGTCTATGCACAAAGCAACAAAAAAGCAAACAGAACGTTTGCTTTATGTGGTGCTGGTGACCAGACTTGAACTGGTACGGATGTTACTCCGCAGGATTTTAAGTCCTGTGCGTCTGCCGATTTCGCCACACCAGCGAATATATTAGTAGCCTATCTTACAGGATAGGCTACTATTTATATTGGAGGCACCACTCAGATTCGAACTGAGGCATGAGGGTTTTGCAGACCCGGGCCTTACCACTTGGCTATGGTGCCGTACTTAAGAACAAAATCATTATAACACATTAATTTCGTTAAGTAAAGTATTTGTGTTAAATTTCTTAATATTATTTTGACTATACATATCGTTAACAATTAATATTATATATTATATTGTTCCAAATAATGTTAATTTAACAATTTAATCTTGAATAAGAAATATCATATACAAATTTTTTTGCAAAAAAAATATTTTGTGATAGAATATAAGCAAGACAAGAGGTGAATATGGATAAGAGAACAGATTATTTAAGTTGGGATGAGTATTTTATGTCGGTGGCTATGCTATCTGCAATGCGTAGCAAAGATCCTAATACGCAAGTAGGGGCTTGTATAGTATCTAAAGATAATCGAATATTATCATGTGGTTATAATGGTGCGCCTAATGGATTTAATGATGATGATTTTCCATGGAAGAGAGAGGGTAATCCTCTTAACACTAAGTATATGTATGTGTGTCATGCGGAGCTTAATGCTATACTTAATTACAGGGGTATAGGCAGTAATCTAGAAGGTGCTAAGATATATGTAGATTTGTTTCCGTGTAATGAGTGTGCCAAGGCTATTATCCAAAGCGGAATTAAGACTGTTATATACAAAAGTGATAAATATAACGGCTCTGAGTCAAATATGGCTTCTAAAAAGCTATTCTCAGAGTGTGGCGTTGAATACAGACAATTTGTTGCCTCAAAATCATTAAAAATTGATTTGTAAAGTAAAAAAGATGTTATATGCCTTAAAGGGGACTAACATCTTTTTATTTATAAACAAAGTTATAATTATACAAAAATATTTATAATCATGAAATACTGATAGGTATATAGTCAAGCTTGTCTTTTTCAAAAAAAGTTGATATGTCTTTGAGGACTTCTTCTTTGCAAGTTTCATTAACTAGTTCGTGCCTAGCACCTAGGTATGATTTAAGAAATACTTTTTTATTAGCCTTACCATATGTTACAAATAATTTAAACAAGCCGTTTTTGCCACACACAGGGTCTTCTGTTCCTGATATTAAGAGGATTGGTAAATAAAATGGAATATTCTTGAGATTTTTGTAATTGCGAGTTCCATTGCGGAACATAGACCAGTAGAAATTAATTGGAAATGGATTACCGCTCAGTTCGTCAGTAGCATATTTATACCAAACTGAGTCATCTCGTGTTAGCCAATTACCGTTAGGAAATTTCTTACCATATGCCTTGATCCCAATATTCTCAAATAGTGTTGCCTTCTTTTTCTTCATGCCAAATAATTTTAGGGTAGAGGCGAGTAATCTACCTGCTTTGAATTGTAGATTGTTGGTGTATGTAGAACCACAAAGTATTATGTTTTTAATCTTGAAACCGTTCTCGACCATATACCTTTGAGCAACAAATGATCCAAATGAGTGTCCAAAAATGCTTATAGGGAGTTTGTATTTTTTGATTAGGTAATCTGTAAATATAATTTGATCTTGAACTACTTCCCAGAACAAATCCCCATTGGAGTATCCAAATGGCATATTATTAATTAGTGCAGTTTGTCCGTGCCCTCTAAGGTCAGAGGCGAATACTATAAATCCTTGAGAATTAAGGTACTTTGCCATATCAGAATATCTCTTGGCGTGTTCTTGCATACCATGGATAATCTGAACAACTCCTTTAGGGTTGTCTACATTGTCCCAAACATAACAAGATGATATAAATTTGTTGTATCCTTCGAGTTTAAGTGTTTTCATTATTTTTCTCCAAGCGTTTTGTTAATTGCGTCATGCCAACCATTAATATATATTTGCCTTAGTGCAGGTTTGATTTTGGGTTTAAATTCTTCTGCAAATGATATATTTTTGCGGATATCGCTAATGGATTTGTAATAACCGAGGCTAAGTCCTGCCATGTAAATAGTTCCAAGAGCAGTACATTCGGAAGACTCGGCTTTAATAACGTTTTTATTAAGTATATCAGATTGATATTGCATCAAGAACGTATTTCTGGAAACTCCACCATCAACATGCAATTCCTTTATTTTGATGCCGTTATTTTCCATGTAATTAATGATGTCATATGTATTATATGCCATGCTTTCGAGTCCAGCTCTAATTATATGTTCCTTGGTAGTTGCCCTTGTAAGACCGGTAATAGTTCCTGTGGAATTGTTGTTCCAATAGGGAGCTCCCATGCCTGTAAATGCTGGTACAAAATATACTCCATTATTATCTGCAAGTTTAGAGCTTACTTCGCTAGATTCTTTGTTGCTAGATAAGATGCCAACATTGTCTATTAGCCAATTAACAACTGTACCAGCATTAAAAATGCTTCCTTCTTGTGCATAAGTGGTTTTGTTGTTAATTGTCCATGCTACAGTTGTGAGCATCTTTTTGCTATTGATAGGTGTTTCTCCGGTATTGCTAAGAATAAAACATCCTGTGCCATATGTTGCCTTGGCAAGTCCTGTATTAAAGCATCCTTGTCCAAATAAAGATGATTGCTGATCTCCGAGGATTGAGCCGATGGCTATCTTACCATATTTAGTCTCTGCAACAGCAAGCTCTTGTCCGTTGCTGACTACAGTTGGGAGAATTGATTCGGGGATTCCGAAGAATTTAAGTAGTTTTTTGTCCCACGTGAGTGTGTTTATATTAAAAAGCATTGTTCTGCTTGCGTTACTTGTATCGGTTATAAATGTTTTGCCTTTCGTCAATTTAAATACAAGAAAGGAATCAATTGTGCCTATGCAAAGATTATTTTCCTTTAGCAACTTCTGTGCCGTGCGGTTATTATCGAGGATCCATTTGATCTTTGTTGCAGAGAAGTATGGGTCAACAATTAGTCCGGTAGTTTTCTTAATATACTTTCTCATACTTGGTTTTATTCTGTCGCAATAATCTTTGGTTCTTCTGCATTGCCATACGATAGATGGGCAGATGGGCTCTCCTGTACTTCTGTTCCATGCGACAATGCTTTCTCTCTGGTTGGTGATTCCCATGCCGATAATATCGGCAACACTAATATCTGAATCTTTAATAGCTTTGTTAAGAGTTCGTTGCATAACGCTCCAGATTTCGTTAGCATCATGTTCCACCCAACCAGGATTAGGGAAAAATTGTTTAAACTTCTCGTTAGTGATATTTATAATTTTGTCATCAACTGCATCATAGATTAGCGTTCTTGCGGATGTTGTTCCTTCATCCAATCCTATAATGTATCTCTTCATAAGCGAAATTCCTTTTTTTTCTTTTGAGTAGTTTTATTATGATAAATTATATCATTTATTATGATTTTAGGCAATTACATTGATATTATTTGACATAATTAGCTTTTTTTAATAGATTAATTATGTAAAGGAAATAATCGGGAAGTTTAATTAGCAAAATAATTATAGGATGGTGTTGCTATGATATATGATTATATAATTGTTGGTGGTGGAGTAATAGGGTGTTCTATACTTAATAAGCTTACTCGCCTTAATAAAAAGTGCCTACTTATAGAGAAGGGTTCTGATGTAGCAGTAGGAACAAGTAAGGCCAATAGTGGAATTGTCCATGCTGGTTTTGATGCAATGCCGGGCACGTTAAAGGCAACTCTTAATGTAAAAGGTGCTAAAGTCTTTGAGGCAAGATGCAAGGAACTGTCTGTACCTTATGTAAAAAATGGTGCTATAGTTGTTGGAAATGACAAGAGTGTTATGGAAGAGCTATACAAACGTGGACAGAAAAACGGAGTAGATGGTCTAGAGATTATCAATCACACTCAATTACGCAAGCTATGTCCTAATATTAACGAAGATATAAAGTATGCTCTCTATGCAAAGACAAGTGCTATTGTTTCGCCATACAAGTTAACAATTGCTCTTGCAGAAGAGGCTGTAATTAATGGAGCGGATGTTGTCTTTGATTATAAAATTAATAATGTGAATTATACCGAGCAAGGGGTAGAGATAAGTGGGAATAATGAGAAGTTTGTTGGTAAACAAGTTGTTCTTGCGGTTGGTAATTCGCACAATGAAGTAGCTAGCATCTTTGATACAAAGAAATACGATATTGTATTTAGACGTGGTGAATATTATTTACTTGATAAAGGCTCGCTAGATATTAATGGACTGACAATATTCCCAATACCTAGCAAAAGGGATGGTAAGGGTGTTCTTGTATCTCCTACTACTAGCGGAAATGTAATAGTTGGCCCTACGTCAATTGTTGATGAAGATAGTTCTCCAAAAACCACCAGAGATGGACTGCAAGACATTGCTCTAAAGGCTGATAATATGCTTGATAACTTGAATCTGAAATCAAATATTAGGGTATTTGCTGGAGTGAGATGTGTGGTGGGCTCTGATTTCGTTATTGAGAAAGATGCTAATCATAGTAACGTTCTTAATGTTACAGGAATTTGTTCGCCAGGGTTGAGTTCGTGCTTTGCTATTGCGGATTATGTGGCAGATATTCTTCACGAGAATTCTCAAGAAAAACCAATGAAAAAGAGAGTTGAGCGTCCTACTATTCAAGCAAAGACAGAAGAGCAAATTAACGACTTAATTAAATTGGATAAGCGATTTGGCAAAATAGTATGTAGGTGTGAGAATATAAGCGAAATGGAGATAATTAACGCCATTAATTCGCCACTAAAGCCAAGAAGTTTGGATGCAATTAAGAGAAGAACTCGTGCTGGTATGGGGCGTTGTCAAGGCGGATTCTGTTTTATGAAGGTAATGGAAATTATTGCTGAGGAAACTGGCAAGCCAATAGATACAGTTATCAAAGAAAATAATGATAGTCGAATAATTATAGGAGATATCAATGTATGAAACAATATGATGTAGTAGTAATTGGTGGTGGCCCTGCTGGCATGGGTGCCGCACTTGCTAGTGCTGAAACTGGAGCAAAGACACTAATAATTGAAAGAGATAATAGATTAGGAGGAATTCTTAATCAATGTATTCATAATGGGTTTGGATTACATTACTTTAAAGAAGAATTAACTGGCCCAGAGTATGCTTATAGATTCGTAGAACTTGTAAGTAAATCTAATATAGATGTTATGCTTAATACTTTTGTAACAAAAATTGATGGCAAAAAAATATCTATAATTAGTCCAGCAGGGGCAGAAACAATTGAGCCTAAGGCCATAATACTTGCAATGGGATGTAGAGAAAGAACTGCTGGTAATATAAAATTGTGTGGCACAAGGCCTGCCGGTGTCATGACTGCTGGGCAAGTTCAGAAACTTGTTAATTTCTATGGTAAATTGCCTGGTAAAAGAGTAGTTATATTGGGTAGTGGAGATATTGGCCTTATCATGGCAAGACGATTAACCTATGAGGGGGCTAAGGTCTTGCAGGTATTAGAAGTGAACTCAACATCAAGTGGGCTTGCTAGAAATATTAGGCAGTGCCTAGAGGATTATAATATACCTATACAATATAATACAACAATAACTGAAGTTGTTGGTACGGTTAGAATTAAGGGTGTGAAATTCGCGTCTGTTGATAGCAATATGAATATTGTAGATGGAACGGAAAAGTATTTAGATTGTGATTTATTGGTGCTCTCTGTCGGGCTTCAGCCAGAATATGATGTGCTTACTAGGCCAAATATAGATAAGCGTACTGGTGGGCTAGTTGTTAACGAATATCGAGAAATAAGCGAAGGTGTTTTTGCTTGTGGTAATGTTTTGCACGTACATGATTTAGTTGATAATGTTACTGTAGAAAGTTCTACAGCTGGGCGTAATGCTGGGATGCTTGCTACTAAGGGTCTTAATCGAGGTCAAGAATATAATGTTTATGCCGGCAATGGTATTAGGTATACTGTTCCAAGTACCTATTATGATAATAAGACAGGCGAACTAGAAATCTACTTTAGGGTAAATAAAAAATATGTTAATGGCAGTATTGTAATATATTCTGCAGGAGAAATAGTAAAGTCAAAAAGGTTCTTGGCTATTAATCCAAGTGAGATGGAATCAATTGCGATAGACAAGGCTATTATAAGCAAGGATATTAGTATTGCTATAAAGGAGGACATATGAAATTAATTTGTATTAAATGTCCAAGAGGATGTGAATTAGATATTGATGGTGATAATATTACTGGTAACCAATGCCCGAGGGGACTGGATTATGCAAGAGAGGAGTTAACGTGTCCAATGCGTACAGTGACAGCTTTGGTCAAGAGTGACGATATGATTGTTCCTGTTAAAACATCTAAGGATGTGCCTAAAGAAAAAATTAAAGATGTACTTGATCAGATATCTAAGATAAATGCTACTCGAGTAAGTATTGGGGATGTTGTGTTAAGCAATGTCGCTGGACTTGGTGTTGATATAATTGTAACAGGTAATCCATATAAGAAATAGTATTAGATGTTTTATTAATTAACAAAGTTAATGGGAGTTGTTGTTAAGGCTAATCACATTAACTTTTTTTATTTTAATTTTCAGATAATATAAATTTTATTGATTCAAAATACATATTATATTAATAAAGGGGTGGGGTGTGGAGCGTGGTTCTTTGTGTCGAAAAATCGGAATTGTCAAAATATATTAATATATTAAAAACATTAAAGCCTACATATAAAAGTGGTATTTTTATAGATGTAAAATTTAGCGATAGTAATCGTGTATACATTGCAATAAATGACACTAACTATATAGATAATGTCAACAAATATGTTGTCGAAGGCATAATTACCACGCTTAAGCACGAATATATTAGGTCAAAATTAAATGCAAAAAATATGCATTTTCATGTATTTGATTTTTTTATAAATAGTCTTCTTGCAATAGGATTAAAAGAAGAAGTTGATTATGTCTTGAAGAAAAATTTATTTCGTGGTATTGTTTGTGTGAGGTCAATGGCGTGCTTTCGTTTGGTCAAACTATATTCATTGTGGGATAGGCTTATTGACTATGTTAACAAATATGTTTTGCTTGGAGATGACATGCAATTGTCTGCACTTAAATTTGTTGCAGATGCTATTAGTGGTAGTGAAGATGTTGTAAAAATATCTTTCGAGGATGATACTATAAGAATCAGTAATATAACTTCGAAAGATAATTATAGTGTACTTACGATTAATTATTTAAAAGTTATTGAGATTGTTATTATGATGTGTCCAAAAAAAATTATTATAGATAAATTTAAAGAAGATAAACATGATGATTTGATAGATGATTTTCGTTATGTATTTGGTAAT
This sequence comes from Clostridiales bacterium, assembly GCA_015055665.1. Taxonomy (GTDB): domain Bacteria; phylum Bacillota; class Clostridia; order Christensenellales; family UBA1242; genus UBA11490. The sequence continues at coordinate 147,155 of SVHX01000001.1, read as the reverse complement.
GCTCTTTGTGTGATGCATTAGATATCTTTTGTAGAATTGTTTTCTGCAAGTCAATATACATCAATAATAGATTATTATTGAAAGGTATAATTGTTTGCTTGAAGTTTTTGTTGATTGATGCTGTTATTTAATATTGATTAATAGTAGTTATGATTTTTGTTTTTATGTTTCGTTATACATATTATGATTAAAAAAATTTTTCTATTCGCTTGACAAGGTCTAATAATGGTGTTAACATATATGGTATAATAAATCACGTTATTGAAAGACAAGTAGAAGTAACTAGTTCTATTACAGAGAGTGTGGTAGCTGAGATCACATATAGAAGGTTACATTTGAAACCACTTTCTAGTGTTTGTGCTATGCAATCTCATAGCGATTTGAGGTGGGCTACTTAGTAGTCAAGTAAGGTGGAACCGCGGAGTTAATTCGTCCTTATGCAAATAAAAGCATAAGGATTTTTTTGTATCCAATGCTTATTGTATATTAAAAGGAGATTAAATATGAGTGAAATTAATGAAAAGCAAATGATGTATCGTCATAGTATGAGTCATGTACTTGCTAAGGCAATTAAGGAATTGTTTGGGGCTAGTGTGAAACTTGCTATTGGTCCAGCTATTGATAATGGATTCTATTATGATTTTGATGTGGACAGGTCTATAACTAATGAAGACTTTGACGCAATTGAGAATAAGATGAAGGAAATCATTGAGAGAAATGAAGACTTTGTTCGTAAGGAGATATCTAAAGAAGAGGCTCTTAGTATGTTTAAGTCGGAGCCATACAAGATTGAGTTGATTAATGAATTGCCTCAAGATGAAACTATCTCTATATATTATTTGGGTGATGACTTTGTAGATCTATGTAGGGGCCCTCACGTGGAGAACACTAAGTTCTTGAGAGGTTTTGCATACAAGATTAATAGAGTTAGTGGTGCTTACTGGAGAGGAAGCGAGAAGAATAAAATGTTGCAAAGGGTATATGTTTATGGTTTTCTTGATAAAAGCGAGCTAAAAAAGTATATTAATGCAATGGAAGAGGCTATGAAGCGTGATCACAACAAGCTTGGTCGTGAGCTAGGAATCTTTACTACTGTTGATTCGATTGGTCAAGGATTGCCTATTCTTCTTCCTAAGGGTGCTAGAATTATTCAGCTTTTGCAAAGATTTGTTGAGGATGAGGAGCAAAAGAGGGGCTGGTTATTAACCAAAACTCCATTTATGGCAAAAAGTGATCTTTATAAGATTAGTGGTCACTGGGATCACTATAAGGACGGTATGTTTGTTCTTGGTGATGAAGCCAAGGATAAGGAAGTATTTGCTCTTCGTCCTATGACTTGTCCGTTCCAGTATCAGGCATATCTTAACGAAGCTCGTTCTTATAAGGATTTACCTTTAAGATATAACGAAACATCAACACTCTTCCGTAACGAAGCTAGCGGTGAGATGCATGGTCTTATAAGGGTTAGACAGTTTACAATATCCGAAGGACACTTAATGTGTACTCCTGAACAGCTTGAGGACGAATTTAAGAATTGTCTTGAGCTTGCAATTTATATGCTTAAGACTCTTGGGTTGTATGAGGATGCGTCTTATAGATTCTCGCAGTGGGATCCTAACAACAGAGATAAGTACATTGGTACTGATGAGCAGTGGGCAGAAGCTCAAGATATTATGGGTAAGATACTAGATAAGCTCGAAATTCCATACACAATTGGTATTGGAGAGGCTGCTTTCTATGGACCTAAACTAGATATTCAGATTAGAAATGTCTGGGGTAAGGAAGATACTCTAATTACAATCCAAATAGATCAATTGCTTGCTGAGAAATTTGGTATGGAATATACCGACAAAGATGGTGCTAAGAAGACTCCATATATTATACATAGAACAAGTATTGGTTGTTATGAGCGTACACTTGCTTATTTAATTGAGAAGTATGCTGGAGCGTTCCCAACATGGCTTGCACCTACTCAGGTTAAGATTCTTAATATTGCTGATGCTCATCTTGAATATGCAAGATCCGTAAAAGAAAAGTTAGAGTCTTATGGTCTACGTGTAGAACTTGATGATCGTAACGAGAAGATTGGTAAGAAAATAAGAGATGCTCAGCTAGAGAAAGTTCCTTATTCGGTTATTGTAGGAGATAACGAGGCAGCTAGTGGAAGTGTTGCTGTTCGTAAGAGATTTGTAGGCGATCAAGGATCTATAGCTTTAGATGAATTTATTAAAAATATTATGCAAGAAGTTACTAGTAAGGTAATTGGTTAATTAGAAGTACCGAGAGAAATTCTCTTGGTACTTTTTGTGTAATTTATTGCGGAATATAGGAGTATTTGTCGTTTTGTTACGCAATAAAACTTACATATATATTATATAATATATTAATATATAAATAATATTTTAATAGGAAACTTACTTGAAAAAATTTCTTAAAATTTTGCAAAAATAGTTGTAATTAATTTTTTTTGTGGTTATAATGATAAGTAATTGTGTGACATATAGGAGGAGGTTTCTGTCCATGTTGTCTATTGTAAAAAGTTATGGTCTTACTGGTATTTGTGGATACCTTATTAAGTGCGAGGTTGATATTTCTAGTGGTTTGCCTGGTTATGATATTGTAGGGCTCGTAGGTACTTCCATGAAGGAAAGTAAGGAAAGGGTGAAATCCGCTATCAAGAATAGTGCCTTGAAATATCCAATAGTCAAAGTTACCGTTAATCTAGCACCTGCTGATACCAAAAAAGAAGGCCCCCTCTATGATCTACCTGTTGCACTTGGTATTTTATACGCTAGTGAGCAGTTGCCAGAAAAGTGCTTGGATGACTATATAATATTAGGAGAACTTGGTCTTGATGGAAGTGTTAGAAAGATTAATGGCGTACTTCCAATCTTAATCTCTGCTAGGCAAGAAGGATACAAGAAAGTAATAATTCCTAAAGGCAATTGTAACGAAGCTAGTTATATCGAAGGCATGGAAATATACGGCGTTAGTAGCTTAAAAGAAGCCGTTGAATTTGTTAGTGGAAATATCGAAATTAAGCCTACCGAACACTCCGACTATGATGCCATTAGAGCCAAAAAGAAAAGCTCTTATGACTTTAAATATGTTAGAGGACAAGCTAATGCAAAACGTGCATTAGAGATTGCTGCGGCTGGTGGTCATAATGTATTGATGATTGGCCCTCCTGGTAGTGGCAAGACTATGCTTGCCAAGTGTTTTCCTAGTATCTTACCAGAGTTAACATTTGAAGAATCCCTTGAAGTTACTAAGATTCATAGTGTTGCTGGTGTGCTAGATAGTAAGGAAGGTATTGTTTATAATAGACCTATTAGGTCACCTCATCATACGACAACAATGCTTGCTCTTACTGGTGGTGGACATAAGGCAAAGCCTGGAGAGATTAGTCTAGCCCATACGGGAGTATTATTCCTTGATGAGATGCCCGAATACAACAGAAATACTCTTGAGGCGTTAAGACAACCTCTCGAAGATGGCGTAATAAGGGTAGCTCGTGTGGAAAATTCTATAGAATATCCCGCTAATTTTACACTTATTGCAAGTATGAATCCTTGCCCATGTGGTCATTATGGGTCAAAGGAAAAAGAGTGCAAATGTACTCCAGCGTCTATACATAAGTATCTTAACAAATTATCTGGGCCTCTGATGGATAGAATTGATATGCATATTGAGGTTGATAGTGTTACTTATGATGAACTTAATAGTTCGGAACTTGAAGAAGATAGTGCGAGTATCAAGTCGCGAGTTGATAAGGCAAGAGAAATTCAACTTAGTAGATACGAGTCGACTGGTATATATTCCAATGCTAAGATGAACGATATACAGATTAAGAAATATTGTAAGATTAGTTACGAAAGCGATAAGATGCTTAGGTATGCCTTTGAGAAAATGAATCTAAGTGCTAGAGGATATAATCGTATCCTTAAGGTGGCGAGGACTATTGCAGACCTAGAAGGAAGTGCTGATATTCTTGATGACCATATTATCGAAGCAATTTCGTATAGATCGCTAGATGGTAAGTACTGGGGTTGATTCATGATTAGTAGAACTGATAAAATTATATTATGGCTAACTCAATTCGAGTTTCTCACTAATAGGAAATTAAATACGATTATAAATGATTGTGATGATATTGAGGAATTGTTTGATAATCTGCAGAATTATAGGGCAGAGATGCTCAATATAGTAACTGCTGAAGAATATCACGAAATGCTTAAAACTCGCAGTCTTGTCGATATCGATAGGTTGCTCGAAAACTACGATAAACAAGGAATTGAAATAGTAACAATTGTTAGTAATGATTATCCAGAATTGCTTAAGGAAACGGGAGCAGCTCCAATTGTGTTGTATTGCAAAGGCGATATTTCTCTTCTTAAGTCCGAGTGTCTGGCTGTTGTGGGTTCTAGAAGATCAACTAAGTACGGTAGGGATATGTGTACTAAGATTGTTCATGATGTAGCATCAGAAGGAATTGTTATTGTGAGTGGTCTTGCCGAAGGAATTGACGCGTGTGCTCATAGGGCAACTCTTGATGTTAAAGGCAAAACTATTGCCGTGCTTGGTGGTGGATTTATGAATATCTATCCAGCTAGCAATATTGGTCTTGCTAGTGAGATTGTTACTAATGGCGGATTGCTTGTTAGTGAGTATAAGCCAAGCGAGCAATCTCTGACATTTCATTTTCCGATTCGTAATAGAATAATTGCTGGTCTTTCTAGAGCGGTATTTGTTGTTGAGGCAACAGAGAAGAGTGGTAGTATGCATACCAAGAATTATGCTATTGATTATGGTAGAGATGTTTTTGCTCTGCCTGCAAGAATTAATGATATTTATAGTAGCGGATGCAATCTTGCTATTCGTAATGGACAGGCAGAAATGCTACTTAGTTCCAAGGATATAATTGATAGGTACGGTAAATCTAAAGAGGTAAAAAATACTTCTAATATTCTTCAATTGACTATGGAAGAGCAACTGATTTATGATGCGTTACTTGGAGAAGAGAAGCATTTTGATACAATAATTAAAGAAGTTGGTCTAGATACTAGGACTACTCAGACCTGGCTTACTAGGCTTGTACTAAAAGGTGTTGTTGAGAAGTATCCTAACAACTACTATGCTTTGGTATCGCCAAAGTCTGAATAATTAATTGATTAAGGAGATATATGAAATTAGTAATTATAGAAGGTATTGGTAAAAGAGATACTATTAAGAAATATTTGGGGAGCGAATACGAGGTTGTTGCGACCAAGGGACACGTGAGAGATCTTCCTCAGAAGACTATTGGTGTTAATGTTCGTAATAACTTTGAAATGCAGTATACTATAATGCCAGACAAGCAAGAGATAGTTAAGATGCTAAGAGATAAGAGTTCTCAAGCCGAACAGATTTATCTTGCAACCGACCCGGATAGAGAAGGTGAAGCTATTAGTTGGCATTTATGTAATATACTTAATCTTGATCCAGGAGCTCCTATAAGGATAGAATTTAACGAAATAACTAAGAACGCCATTGCTAAGGGTCTTGCAAATCCAAGAGCAATTGATCTTAATCTTGTTAACGCTCAGCAGACTAGGCGTGTTATTGATAGGTTGGTTGGTTATAGAGTATCTCCCAAAGCGTGCAAGGCAATTAGCCCTAATATGAGTGCTGGAAGAGTGCAGAGTGTTGCCCTTAGATTGGTTGTGGATAGAGAAAATGAGATAAGAAACTTCGTTCCTCAAGAATACTGGTCAATGATAGCTAATTTGTTCAAAGGCGATAGCGATTTATTTAGAGCAAGTTTAGCAAAATTTAAGGGCAAAAAGTACGTTCCGTCTTGCAGAGATGATGTTGATAATGTTTTGGCTGCTTTGGCATCTAACAAATATATCGTAAAAAATGTTAAGAAGTCTCTTAGCAAAGTTAAGCCTTCTGCTCCATTTACTACTAGTACAATGCAGCAAGACGCTCTTAATAAGCTTGGATTATCACTTAAGAAAGTAACATCTTGTGCCCAAGAATTGTACGAAGGTGTTACACTTGGTAGTGAGGGTAAGGTAGCACTTATCACTTATATAAGAACAGATAGTGTGCGTGTTGCTCCAGAGGCACAGGCTATGGCAAAAGACTATATTATTAATAATTTTGGTAGTCAGTATGTGCCTAAGACTCCTAATGTATTCAAGGTTAAGAACTCTGCTCAAGACGCCCACGAAGCTATAAGACCTATATCCTTAGATCGTACACCTGAGTCTGTCAAGCAGTATCTTAGTAACGAGAATTATAAGTTGTATAAGTTAATATATAATAAATTCTTGGCTAGCCAAATGAGCGAGGCTACATTTAACTCGGTTGTAGTTGAAATTGACAATGGGGATTACACATTTAAGTGTTCGGGTAAAACGCCTGTATTTGACGGATTTATGAAGCTATCTGCTAGTAATAAGAAAGAGAAAGTCAAAGAAGATTCTGATGACGAAGCTGAGAGCGAAAACAATAAATTACCTGAACTTAAGGAAGGGGATGAGGTTTCGTGCAAAGATATCGAAACTAAGCAAAAATTTACAAAACCTAACCCAAGATACACAGAAGCGTCTTTAGTTAAAGAGATGGAAGAAAAGGGTATTGGTCGTCCGGCTACTTATACGCCTACAATTACTTTGCTTACAAGTCGTAAGTATGTGGAGAAGGAAGGCAAATTCCTAAAACCTACCGAAATTGGCGAGAAATTAATAGCGTTCCTTATCAAAGGTTATGAGGGGCTATTTAATGTACACTTTACTGCTGATATGGAAGGAAAACTTGATAAGATTGCTAACGAAGGTCTTGATTATCTAGGTGTTATGAAGAAATTTAATGATTACTTAGAGAAGCTCGTTGGACAGCCAGTAGAGCCAGAAATGACTGATATTGATTGTGATAAATGCGGACACAAGATGGTTAAGCGTGTTAGTAAGTACGGAGAATTCCTTGCTTGTAGTAATTATCCTGCTTGTAAGAATATTCAGAACATATATAAAGTTGTGGCAAAGTGCCCTAAATGTGGTGGTGACGTTATAGAACGTAGGTCAAAAAATGGCAAAATATTCTATGGTTGCAAAGAATACCCTAAGTGTGACTTTATATCTTGGGAGATACCTCTTGACGAGAAGTGTCCTAAGTGTGGCAGTTATATGACTCAGAAGGAGTTCTATGGCAAACCAAGAAAGAAGTGTAGTAATGCCGAGTGTGGTCATAGCGAAAGTATAAGTAATAAAGTGGTTGACAATGGAGAAAATAGTTAAAATTATTGGTGGTGGTCTTGCTGGTTGTGAGTGTGCGTATCAGCTTGCAAAGCGTGGTGTGAAAGTTAAGCTATATGATATGAAGCCTAAGTTTACACCTGCCCATCATAACGAGAATCTAGCAGAGCTTGTCTGCTCGAATTCGCTCAAAAGTAACGAAATAACTACTGCTGGTGGATTACTAAAGGAAGAGTTAAGACAACTTGATAGTCTACTTATTAAGGTTGCTGACGAAACTCGTGTGCCAGCTGGAGCTAGTCTATCGGTAGATAGAGAGAAGTTTAGTGCAAGGGTGACTGAGATATTATCCAATATGCCTAATATAGAAATTATTAGGCAAGAGGTATGCGATATTGATACTAATATTCCAACAATAATTGCATCGGGCCCTCTTACCTCGGATGCACTTTCTACTCAAATTATGAAGCTTGTAGGCTCGGAGGAATTGTATTTCTTTGATGCAATTGCTCCAATTGTATCATATGATAGCATTAATTTCGATATCGCGTACATTAAGGATAGATACGATAAGGGTGATGGTGATTATATTAATTGTCCTTTTACCAAAGAGCAGTATCTAAGATTCTATAACGAACTTATTAATGGCGAAACTGTTGTATTAAAGGATTTCGAGAAACACAAAGTTTACGAAGGTTGTATGCCCATTGAAATTCTTGCATCACGAGGTGAGGATAGTATTAGATTTGGCCCTCTTAAGCCAGTAGGTCTTAGAGATCCAAGAACTAATCAGACTCCATATGCTGTAGTACAATTACGCAAAGAAACTTTTGGCAACGAGTATTACAATATTGTTGGATTCCAGACTAATCTAATTTATCCGGAGCAGAAACGAATATTTCGTATGATTCCGGGGTTAGAGGATGCAGAGTTCTTAAGATTAGGAACAATGCACAAGAACACATACATTAAGTCGCCAGGAGTTTTAAAAGAAACTTATCAGATGATTAATTATCCTAACATATTCTTTGCTGGTCAAATAAGCGGAGTTGAGGGGTACATCGAGAGTATCTCGTCCGGACTTGTGGCTGGACTTAATATGTATAGGCATCTTAGCGGTGCTGAGCCGATTTTGTTTGACAAGCACACTATTATTGGTGCATTATGTAAATATATTGCTAACAAAGTTGGCGACTTTGAGCCAATGAGTGCTAATATGGGACTAATTAATTACGAAGAGATAAGGATGAAGGATAAGAAGGCAAAAAACAAATTGCTTGCTGACAAATCATTATCTTTGATTAATGAATTGATTATAAAGGAGAAACTATAAACAATGGAACTAAGAGGAACTACTATTATAGGTGTTAAGAAAGATGGTAAAATTATTATAGCGGGAGATGGACAGGCAACACTTGGTGAGCACGTTATAATGAAGAGTAATTCTAAGAAGGTTAGGCGTGTATACAACGACAAAGTTGTTATTGGATTCGCTGGCTCTGTGGCTGACGCTTTTGCTCTAGAGGCAAGATTTGAAGAGTTACTGCAGAAGTTTAGCGGTAACTTGCTAAGAAGTGCGGTAGAGCTTGCTCTTGGATTCCGTGATGACAAATATCCAAGAAGACTTGATGCTCAGATGATTGTCGCAGACAAATCTCAGATGTTAATTATATCTGGTACTGGCGAAGTAATTGAGCCAGAAAGTAACGTTTGCTCGATTGGTAGTGGTAGTCTATATGCAATGGCAGCTGCACGTGCGTTAATGGAAAATACTGATCTTGATGCTATGGAAATTGTTAAGAAAGCTATGAAGATTGCTGGTGATATGTGTGTATACACTAACCATAATTTAACAATAGAGGAGGTATAGGTTAATGAATTTGTCACCTAAAGAGATTGTTAGAGAATTAGATAAATATATTATTGGACAAGCAGAGGCTAAGAAAGCTGTTGCTATCGCTCTTAGAAATAGATATAGACGTAGTCAACTCTCTAAGGAATTAAGAGATGAAATAACCCCAAAAAATATTATTATGCAAGGACCAACTGGCGTTGGTAAGACAGAGATTGCTAGACGTCTTGCCAAGCTTGTGAAAGCACCTTTTATTAAGGTTGAGGCTACTAAGTTTACGGAAGTCGGATATGTTGGTAGAGATTGCGAAAGTATGATACGAGATCTTGTTGAGTATTCTGTAAGACTTGTCAAAGAAGAGAAGATGAACGACGTCAAGAGCAAGGCAAAAGTAAATGTTGAGAATAAGCTTGTTGAGGTTATTTATCCTGTAAAGAAGGAACAGAATCCTGATGTTGATGCTGCTGAGCTTAAGGCTAAGATATTGGAAGATCTTCAGTCTGGCAAGTTAGATAATGATATTATCGAGGTAATGATTAACGAGCAACCTAAGGCAATTGGAGTTATGCCAGGCATGGGACCAGATATGGATCTTAGTAATGTGCTAGGCAGTATATTCCCAGCACAAAGAAAGAAAAAGAAATTAAGTGTTGGCAAAGCGTACGAATTCATGCTACAAGAAGAGTGTGATAAGTTAATTGATACAGAAAGTGTTAACGCTGAGGCAATTAGGCGTGCTGAGCAAGATGGTATTATATTTATTGATGAGATAGATAAGATTGCTGGCAAAGGTGCATCCAAAGGTCCAGATGTTAGTAGGGAAGGTGTGCAGAGAGATATACTTCCACTAGTTGAGGGCTCTACTGTAACCACTAAGTACGGAACAATTAAGACAGACTATATACTCTTTATTGCAGCAGGAGCTTTCCATATAAGCAAGATTGAAGATTTGATACCAGAGTTCCAAGGAAGATTCCCAATTAGGGTAGAGCTTAATAATCTTGATGCTGATGACTTCTTTAATATTCTTACTCAGCCAAAAAATGCACTTACATTACAATATTCCGAGTTACTTAAAGTTGACAAAATTCTACTTAACTTTAAGGATGATGCTCTTAGAGCAATTGCCAATATTGCAGAGCAGGAGAATATTACTAGCGAGAATCTTGGAGCACGTAGGCTTCATAATATTATGGAGAAGTTGCTTGAGGATATTTCGTTTAATGCTAATGGCGAACATCAAGAAGTTGAGGTTGTTATAGACAAGGCTTATGTGGATAAAGCATTTGAGGAAACAACCAGAAAATATGATTTGACCAAATATATTATTTAATAATTTTACAACTAATATCGCTGTTTGGGTTGATGTTAGTTGTTTTTTTGTTATTTTTTGTGATAAATTTCCTTTATTGATTGAAAAAATATTAATGTTGTGTTAAAATATTTAAACGAAATAATTTAGAGTGGTTATTTGTGGACAAGAAAATTGTTGAATTAGAGAAGCAGTATTTGAGCGAAACCTTAGATATTGTTCATGACAAACTTAATATTCTTGAAGATTCTTCTAATAATTTAGAAGGTGTTTTTCGCAAAGATAACGCCGAGTACTTTGAGTATCTTAAGCGAAATGCTAATAAGATAAACGAAGAAGATGTTGTTGAGTTGGTTAATTACCAGACAAGGCTCGAAGACTTGCAGAAGGATAGCGTTAATTATGAGAGGGATAAATTAACTTATAACAAGATGCTAGACAAGCCTTACTTTGCTAGTATTGATATATCATCAACTGATAATGCTGCTCCCGAAAAATATTATATCGGCATACACTCTCTAACAAAAGGCGAAAATGATTACAAGGTTGTCGATTGGCGTAGTCCGATTGCCAGCATATTCTATGATTATGAGAGTGGTGAGTGCAAGATATCTAATAATTCTTCTGTGCTCAATTGCTATCTTAATAACAAGCGTCAGTATGGTATTGACAAAGGTCAATTTCAGTATTATATAGATACAACAGTTAATATTGAGGATCAAATACTGCAAGAAGCTTTGTCTAATAGTGTTGACAATAAGATGAAGACGATTATCGAAACTATCCAAAAAGAACAAAACGAGATAATCCGAGGGGAAGAGAACAAAACAATAATTGTTCAAGGTGTAGCTGGATCTGGTAAAACTGCAATTGCATTACACCGAATAGCTTATCTGCTCTATAAGATGAAAGGCAAAATTAATTCTAGCAATATAATGTTTATATCTCCCAATAGTGCTTTTTCGTCTTACATATCATCTGTGCTGCCAGAGCTTGCTGAGGATGACGTGGAGAAATTGCAACTTGATGATTATGCACGCAAGATATTACGCAAGCATTTGATTATTGAGCGAAGATATGAGCAGGTAGAAAGATTGCTCACGGGAGATGATTTAGACGATTATAGATACAAGACATCCGGAAGATTCCTAGATGACTTGTTGGCATACGCTAATGCTAATTATATTAATAATTTCGCAATCGATAATTTAACAATTAATAATGTTGAGATAGATACCAAGAAGATAAGAGATTTGTTTTATAACAAGTATTCCGATAGGGATCTGTTCACTAGATTTAGATGGATTGCAGAGAATATCTTTGATACATATTTCTACAAATACAAGAAGACAGAAACTCAAATTAAGCTTAAACAATTAATATTCAGCAAATTATATGCTTCGATTAATAATAAGAACTGTGTTAAAGCTTATATGGATTTCTTAGAGTCTAAGGGTTTAACTCTTAAACTTGTAGGGGATAAGGTTCGTAATGAAGATGCGTATGGAATACTTTTTTTCAAGATGTTTGTGTATGGACTTGATAAATTTAGTAATGTCAAGCATCTATTAATTGATGAGATGCAGGATTATTCGCCATTGCAGATGTATATACTTAATTATTTGTTTGATTGTCCTAAGACAATTCTTGGTGATTACAATCAGTCTATTGATATTAATCTAGCTAAGGCGAATTTCCATGATTTTGCTAATGTTTTAAGTGGAGATATTCAGATATTAACCTTAGGAAAATCTTATAGATCGACAATGCAGATTGCGGATTTCTATAATTCAATTGGTAATAGAGATAAGGCAAATGTTGTTACTCGTTCTGGAAGTGATGTCGAATTCGATTGTATCAAGAAAGGCTGTATAGGCGGGACTTTGATTAATCTCATAAAACAATATACTGCTAGTGGATATAATTCAATAGGTATTATCACTAAGAATAACGAAGAATCAAGGCGAATTCATAGTGAGTTATCTCATGATTTGCCTATGTGTAATCTGATTGATGACAACTCGGATAGCTATGATAATAAGATTTGTGTTATATCTGCGTTTAATAGTAAGGGGTTGGAATTTGATGCTGTTATAATCATTGATAGCAACGAATTATATAAGTCAGAAATTGATAGAAATATATTGTATGTTGCCGCGTCTAGAGCACTACATAGATTAATGATACTTTCGGTTGACGAAGAAAGTAAGTTTATTAAAGAATTTAAGGAGAAATTATGATTAATATTCAGAAAGGCACTAAGGATATGTTGCCAAAGGATAGTTATAAATGGCAAAAAGTTAGAAGTGTTATGTGGGAGATTATGCGAAAATATAATCTCAAAGAGATTGCTACTCCAGTATTTGAGAGTACGGAGTTGTTTGTTAGATCTGACGGAGATAGTAGCGATATAGTTAATAAGGAGATGTACACATTTGAGGATAAAGGTGGTAGGAGTATAACTCTTAAGCCAGAAGGAACTGCTGGTGTTGTCAGATCTTTTATCGAAAATGGTCTTGGTAACGAAATATTACCAGTTAAACTTTGTTATATATCTCCTTGTTATAGATACGAGAAACCTCAAGCAGGAAGGCTAAGAGAGCACCACCAATTTGGAGTAGAGGTATTTGGAGCAAATTCGCTTGCTAGTGATATCGAAACAATCTTGATCGCCTTTGATTTTTACAAGGCTTTTGGAATTGAGCCAAGTATTCATATTAACTTCCTCGGTTGTGATGATTGTAAGGCAAAATACAAAGAGCTTATTAAAGAATTTGTTAGAGATCATCTTGACAAAATGTGTCCAGATTGCCATAAGAGGTATGAGCAGAATCCTTTGCGTATTCTTGACTGTAAGAGTCCTATCTGTAAGGAGATTGTTGCTGGTGCTCCTAAGATGAGTGAGCATTTGTGCGACAAGTGTTCTACTAAATTTACCGATATCAAAAAGATGCTAACTTCACTTAATATCAAGTATGAGCATGATGTCAAACTAGTTCGTGGTCTTGATTATTACACAGACTTGGTGTTTGAATTTGTTGATAATGATGTGACACTTGGTCAGAACGCCCTTGGTGGTGGTGGAAGATACGATAACCTTGTAGAGTCGCTTGGTGGCAAACCAACACCAGTAATCGGATTTGGTATAGGTATAGAGCGTATGTTATTATACCTTGAGAACAAGGGTATAGATATCCCTAATGATGATAGTATTGATGTTTATGTTGCTAGTAACACAGATAACGAACATTATATAATTAAGTTCGTAAAATCATTAAGGGCTAAAGGCTTTAGAGTTGAAAGTAACTTGATGGATCGTAGCTTTAAATCACAATTTAAGTATGCAGATAAGATTAAGGCAAAATTTGTAGTTGCTATTGGCGAAGATGAAATTAACGAGAACAAAATGTCTATCAAAAATATGGCTACTGGCGAGCAAGTAAAAATTTGGTCTAATGATGTTGAGGAGTATTTAAGGAAAAATGTTTAGTAGGCTTGAACTATTAATTGGTGATGGTGTGTCTAAGCTACAAGATGGCAAAGTTATTGTGTTTGGTGTAGGTGGTGTTGGTGGATATGCTGTAGAAATGCTTGCTAGATCTGGTGTCGGGCATATTGCACTAGTAGACTACGACACAGTGTCAGTTTCCAATAAGAATCGTCAAATCATAGCTACAGACTCTACTATTGGGGAAATTAAAGTTGAAGTTATGAAAGATCGAATACTTGGCTACTATCCTCAATGTGAAGTTGTTGCAATTAATGATAAACTGACTGTGGATAATATCGCTAAATTTAATATAGCATCTTATGACTTTGTTGTTGATGCAATTGACATGGTGTCTTCCAAGGTCGAGCTTATTAGGTTTTGTCATGAGAATAATGTTCCAATTATAAGCGCCTTGGGAGCAGGCAATCGAATTGGTGTTCCTAATGTGAAGATTGTTGATATTAAACAAACGCATGATGATGGTCTTGCCAAAGTTCTTAGAAAGAAATTGCGAGAATTAAATATATCTTCTCATAAAGTTGTTTTTTGTGAGAATACTACTGTTAAGACGGGTAGCGAAATAATTGGAAGTATGGCAACATTTCCTGCAGTATGCGGGTGTATGATGGCTAGTTACGTAATAGAAGAATTACTTAGGAGGTAAATATGGTAGTTGACATTAATAATGATAATTTTGATAAAGAAGTACTTAAGCACGAGGGTGTTGTTATTATGGACTTCTATGGTACTTGGTGTATGCCTTGCAAGATTCTTGCACCAATCGTTGATAAAGTTGTAGAAGAGCAAGGAATTAAGCTTGCCAAGGTTGATGTTGATAATAATACAGAACTTGTTAAGAAGTTTGGCATTATGTCTGTTCCAACATTGATTATATTTAAAGATGGCGTCGAGGTGGCAAAATCAAGCGGAGTTGTTAGCGAAAGCAGAATATTGGAATTAATTAAATAACTTATAGATATTTTGTGTAACTTTTTTATAAGAAAATTAAGGGTGACTATTGACATAGCCGCCTTTTTGTTTTACAATATTATTTAGATAAACTTTTTTTGGGATAAAAGGTGGGAACTCTTATGAAAAGAATTTATTTGGATAATGCAGCAACAACTATGTTAAGTGGTGAGGTATTACAAGCTATGATGCCATACTTTACAGATGTATATGGTAATAGTAGTAGTCTTCACTCTTACGGAAGAGAGGCTGTGTCTGCAGTAGATAATGCAAGAGATATTATTGCCAGAACTATTAATGCAAAGTCTAACGAAATATATTTTACAAGTGGTGGCACAGAGGCTAATAACTGGGCTCTTAGAGGTATTGCATCCGCTAATGTTAAGAAAGGAAACCATATTATTGTTAGCCAGATTGAACATCACAGTATTATTGATATTTGTAAACAACTAGCCAAGGAAGGCTTTGAGATTACATATCTTCCTGTTGATGCTAGTGGGCTTGTGTCAATTTCTGAGCTTTTGCACGAGATAAGACCTACAACTATACTTGTTTCTGTAATGGCTGTTAATAATGAAGTTGGAACAATCCAGAACATTAGAGCTATTAGCGAGATTGTTAAGTTCTACAATGTTAATTTCCACGTAGATGCAGTTCAAGGTCTTGGTGTTATGCCTCTTGATGTAGAGGCTTTGGGTATTGACCTTATGAGTCTATCTGCCCATAAGATTCATGGCCCTAAGGGAGCAGGTGCTCTTTATGTTCGCAATGGTGTTAACATTAACCCATTTATGATTGGTGGCGAGCAAGAACACTCTAAGCGTGGCGGTACTCAAAATGTTCCTGCTATCGTTGGCTTTGGCAAGGCTTGTGAGATTAATCAGAGAGATTTCGAATTTAGAGATAAGAAGATGTTTGAGTTGTCTACATATTTTATCAGCAAGATAGAGTATGAGATTCCTGACATCAAGATTAATGGTCATGTCCATCAGAAGGCTAATGGTATTGTTTCGGTATCTTTTAGAGGTGTGGAAGGTGAGAACCTTATTATGATGTTGGATATGCAAGGCATTGCGGTATCTACTGGATCTGCTTGTGCGTCTGGTTCACTTGAGAAGAGTCATGTACTGACTGCTATGGGGCTAACCAACGAGGAGATTAGGGGAACTGTTAGATTCTCATTTGATATCAATATTACCAGAGATGACATAGACTATGTTGTTAGGGTTTTAAGTGAACTAGTAGCTAAGCTTAGAAAAACTAGCCCAGTTAAGGCAAAGGCAAAAAAGGAGAATTAGTATATGTATAACGAGAAGATACTTGCACAGCTTAACTCTCTTGATTATCTTACTCCTATGAAGAAGAGTACTGTTAATGTTGTTTCTAAGCGTAATGCTTTTGGTGACTCGGTTAAATTCTATGCTCAGATTGATGATAGTGAAGTAATTACCAAGATATCTTATAAGGCATCTGGATGTACATATTTTCTAGTGTTCTGCAATTACTTTTGTAGCATAGTTGAGGGTAAGACTCTTCAAGACGCACTTAAGATTAATAGTGCCAAGCTTGAGGCGTTTGTTGAACTTGATGATAGCAAAAGGCATGTTATAGATATTATACTAGCAACATTTGCCTTGCTTGTTAAGAAATATCGCAAGCAAACCGCAAAAGCAGATGATGGCAAAGATGATAAGAAAACCGAAGAAAAGAAAACAGCAAAAACATCAAAGCCTAGTGATTCTAAGTCTGTTAAATCACCTAAAAAGACTATAGCAAAGAAGAAAGATAAGAAGAAAGATAAGGCAAAAGAATCTAAGAAAGAAACACGTTCTAAAGCTGATGAAATAACCAAAGACAAAGTTGCTATTATCGAAGATGAAAGTAAGAAAAAACAAGCAACCAACATACTTGCACTTAAGTCTATGGTTAAGAATACCGAAAATTCTAAGTCTGATGATGTTGATTCTGAACAAAAAGATGCAAAGCTTAATACTCTTAACAATATGATTCATAAGCTCAATGGTGAACCAGAAGAAAAGCCTATGGACTCTAGCGAGAGGAAATTAAATTCTTTGCAACAGAGCTTATCTAAGATGAGAAATAATAATCATAAAGAATAATTTATATAATACGCTCTCTTATTGGGGAGTGTATTTTTAGTATAAAATTACAATAATTACTCAAAATAAATTAATTACTGTTGCCAGTAAAAATATTTTTGGAGGATTATATGAGAGATTGTTTGGTATGTATGGCATTGGGATTTATAGCTGGAGCTGTTCTTGTTACAAGTAATAGTGACGCAAAAAAAATTGTTGAGAAGGGTAAAAGAGCTGTAAAAGACCAAGTTAAGAAGATTACTGATTAAAATTTATAGAAAAATTTGTCAAATTTGCATTTTTACCTCATAATTAATTTTGAAATTTGATAATTATGTGATATTATACATATATGGAAAATTCATATTATAGAGTATTGGCGATTGATTATGGTGATGTGAGAATAGGGCTTGCTCTTAGTGATGTTACTAGATTTCTTGCCTCAGGACTCGAGAATTATACTCGTGTGAGCCTAGAGAAAGATTGTCAACATATCGCTGATATAGTGCGAGATAACAATGTCAAAGTTGTAGTTCTCGGACTTCCTCTCAATATGGATGGTTCTGCAGGTGTTAGAGTGGATAAGACTAAAGAATTTGCTCAAGAACTTAGTCGTTATATTGATTGCAAGATAGATTATCTTGACGAAAGATTAACATCTGTTTCTGCCGAGAAAATCCTAATCTCAGCAGATGTATCTAGAAAGAAGCGAAAAAATGTATTAGATAAACTATCTGCTACAATTATACTGCAAGATTATCTAGATATGAATTTTGGGAAAAATATTATATAATGTATAAAGGAGAAGCGAATTATGGCAGAAGACTTTTTATCCCCAATCGATATGTTACTTGATGAGAACAATACCGATAACATTAAATTATATAACGAGGACAACCAAGAAGTAGAGTTCGAGCAAATAGCTCTTGTTCCTATTGAGGAGAAGACCTATGCAATCCTAAAGCCTGTTAAACAGATGGACGGTATTGCTGATGATGAAGCATTAGTTTTCGTTATTGATGAAATTGATGATGAAGATTGTCTTGTAATTGTAGACGAAGACCCAATTATCGATAAGGTTTTCGAAGAGTACTACAAGATGCTTAAAGAAGAAGGCGTTGAAGTAGAAGAAGACGCTGAGTAATTATTATTTTAATTTAATTTTTGATATGAAAAATACATCTCGCGAAATGAGATGTATTTTTTAATAAAATTTTTCTTAAAAATTCTTAATAAATTATTGATTTTTGTTAAAATATATGATATTATACTTAAGTTGAATAATTACGCACCCGATAAATCTATTGGTTTGTTGAAGAAAAAATACTTGAGTTTTCGGCAAGTTATAGACGGCAATTAATTCCGGTTAATTGGTGATTTGCAAGATTGTTGGCGATATTGCTAGTCTTGTAGAGTTAAAATATCGGGGAGGAAAAACAAGGAGGAAATAATAATGTCAGTAATTTCAATGAAGCAATTGCTCGAAGCTGGTGTACACTTTGGTCATCAGACAAGAAAGTGGAACCCAAAGATGAGCAAATACATTTTCAATTCTAGAAATGATATCCATATCATTAACCTAGAAGACACAGTAGTTTTGATTGACAAGGCATACGAGTACGTAAGAGAGATGGCTAGTCAAGGAAAAACTATCTTATTCGTAGGAACTAAGAAGCAAGCTCAGAAGGCTATCGAAGACGAAGCTAAGAGATGTGGAATGTTCTATATCAATTCTCGTTGGTTGGGTGGTACTCTTACTAACTTTAAGACAATCAGAAGTAGAATTGAGAGATTAAACAAGCTTAACACTATGGAGAAAGTTGGAGAATTTAATCTTCTTCCTAAGAAAGAGGTTATTAAGCTTAAGGCTGAGAGAGACAAACTAGAGAAGAACCTTGGTGGTATCAAAGATATGACTAAGCTTCCTGATGTACTTTTCGTAGTTGATACTAAGAAAGAGCATATCGCAGTTAAAGAAGCTAAGACTCTTAATATCCCAGTTGTAGCATTACTTGATACTAACTGTGATCCTGAGCCAATTGATTACGTTATCCCTGGTAATGATGATGCAATTAGAGCTGTATCACTTATAGCTGGAGCTATGGCTAATGCTGTAATTGAAGCTAAAGAAGGCGTTGCACCTGTTATCGAAGAGGAAACTGCTGAGGCTACCGAAAGCGTTGAAGTTGCAGAAGAAGTTGCAGCTGAAGAAACTACTACTCAAGAATAATTTGCTAAAAATTTAAATTTAAGGAGTATGATTATGTTTACTAACGAAGATATTGTAAAACTAAGAAAAAGAACTAACGCAGGTATGATGGATTGCAAAAATGCGTTAACAGAAACTAATGGCGATCTTGACAAGGCTACTGAGTGGCTAAGAGAGAAGGGTATCGCTAAGGCTGCTAAGAAAGCAGATAGAATTGCTGCAGAAGGTCTAGTATATTCTTATATCCATATGGGTGGTAAGATTGGTGTTCTTGTAGAAGTTAACTGTGAGACAGATTTCGTTTCTCGTAGTGATAATTTCGTTGCACTATGTAAGGATATTGCTCTTCATATTGCTGCAAGCAAGCCTCTATATGTTGACCAAACAGAGGTTCCTGTAGATGTTCTTAATCATGAGAAAGAGATTCTTAGAACTCAAGCTCTTAACGAAGGTAAGCCTGAGGCTATCGTTGATAAGATGATCGAAGGAAGAGTTAAGAAGTTCTACGAAGACGTTTGTCTATTAGACCAACCATTTGTTAAAGATCCAAGCAAAACAATTAGAGATATTGTTAACGAGGCTATCCTTACAATTGGTGAGAAGATCTCTATCAGAAGATTTACTCGTTACGAAATGGGCGAAGGTCTAGAGAAGAGAAGTGATAACTTTGCTGAAGAAGTTATGTCTCAAATGAAATAATTATTAATTATTTGATCCTACGTAATGTAGGGTCTTTTTAAAACTTTAGTAATATATAATAGGCTAAAATCATATTATAATAATGCATAATATAGAATATTGTGAATAATTATAACTTTATAACTTTAAATAAAACTATTGACATTATGTTTATATAGGAGTATACTATAATCAACTTAAATTCATGGGAGGAGATGTATGAATAATAAGAAATTTGTTAAGATGTTCGCTGCATGTGCAATGGCAGGAACAATGTTACTATCTGGTTGTGGAGAAGATCCTAATACTGATCTAACTCAATCTTGGACAATCAGATCTGCTTATACTGCTGCACAGTCTAAAGGATTTACAGGAACATTTGAGGAGTTCTTGGACCACCTAACAAGTATTGGTGATGTTACTGTTAATCAGGATGGAGATCTAATTATCACTCTTGGCGATGGAACTGAGGTTAACGCTGGTCATGTTGCTGGAGAACAAGGAGCTCAAGGTGAGAAGGGTGACAAAGGTGATAAAGGCGACAAGGGCGATCAGGGAGAACAAGGTATCCAAGGTATCCAGGGCGAGCAAGGCGAAGCTGGTGCTAAAGGAGATAAAGGTGATACCGGTGCAACTGGTGCTCAAGGCGAAAAAGGTGATAAAGGTGACAAAGGTGATCAAGGTGTAGCCGGAGAAAAGGGCGACAAGGGAGATACTGGAGCACAGGGTGAAAAAGGTGACAAAGGAGATAAGGGCGATCAAGGAGCTCAAGGTATCCAAGGTGAGCAGGGAGAACAAGGCGAGCAAGGAGAGAAGGGCGAAACTGGTAGAGTTGGTTTCGTTGTAACATCTGCTGAGCAATTAGCTGTTGCTGCTACTGTTCCTAACGCATATATTATCCTAGCTTGTGATATCACAGGAACTGCTAATGATATTGCAATTAATACAGTTGATCATGATTTCGACTTTATCTTAGACTTAAATGGTCATACAATTAATAACATGGTTGCTCTTAGAACTATCAAAGCTCCAGGAACAAGCATCAAGGCTGTTATTCGTAATGGTAAAGTTCGTGCTAGCGAAACTGCTGCTGTTTATGGTGTGATGACTAATGGTGACAACATTGATCTTACAATTGAAAATGTTGAAGCATACGGTAACTATGGTGGATTGTACGCCAATGGTAATGGTAAAGTAGGTTCGCTGACTGTTATTGATTCAGCTTTCTATCCATACAATGTTCTAGATAAGGTTGGAGCTTATTTGGCTGCTAATTATGAGTACAATATTGTAGATTCTCACTTTGAGGGAAATGATGGTATCTATACCAAAGCCGGACAACACTCTTATACTAGATGTTCAATTGTAGCTCATGGTGCGTTTACTGCTCCTCAGCATAACGGTAATGGTGCTAATAGTACAGGTTCTGGACTTGTAATTGATTCTGCTAGCGGATATAACAATATTACAGATATGACATTTGATATTGTTGATTGTGATATTACTAGTGACAACGGTTACGGTGTGTCAGAAGTTGTAACTAGTGCAGCAAATGTAGAACCTAAGTCTTACTTGGCAGAGCTTAATATTGATGCTGATACTGTAATTACTACTGCTAATGCTGATCTAGAAAATGCAGTTTATACATCTACTCATTATGTTTCTACAGTAGAAGATCTTATAAAATATGCTCAAGTTGATGGATCTTACATTATTCTTACTGCAGATATTGTAACTGATCAAGAAATCAAGGTTAATGCAGAAAATGGCGACCTTAATGTTGTAATTGATCTAAATGGTCATACAATTACTAATACAGCTAATACTGGTATCAATGGTGTTATTGGTGTTAGAACATATGTCAACAAAGTTCAAACTGCAAATCATGTTAATGTAATTTTTAGAAATGGTATAATTAACAAAACAGCTGAGTCTGATACTTGGTATGGTATGCTTGCTAATGGTAATAATATTGCTATTACACTTGATAATGTAGAGCTTTCTGGATTATATGGTGGTATTGCTACTAATGGATATAGAGAAAATGGCTCAATTAAGGCTACTAATTCTAAATTCTCTGGAGAGGAACTAGGTGCATATTTGCCAGCTAACTACAACTATGAATTTGTTGGTTGCGAATTCAGTGGTTATGATGGTGTTTATGCTAAGGCTGGTACTCATGTATACACTAACTGTAAGTTAACAGGTGTTGGTGCAGCTAGTGATGCAGATTACAATGGTAATGGTGCTAATAACACAGGATCTGGACTTGTAATTGATTCGGCATCAGGATACAAGAATAATCCTGCTATGACATTTGATATTAACGGTTGTACAATTACTAGTGTTAACGGTTATGGACTACTTGAGGTTGTTACTGCTCCTGCTGGAACTACTGGTGCTTCTTATCTATCAGTTCTTGATATTGATAATGCAACAACAATCACTGGTGCTACCGAAGAAATGTCAATGAAGCTTACTACAGATCTTAACAAATAATTTGTTGATTTTGTAAATATATAGAAGAGGTTATAGTTAATATAACTTCTTCTTTTTTTGTACGCAAAACTCAATAATGACATACCAATATTATTAATATAGTGCAAATTTGTTTTGATTTGAATTAATATTTGTTATAATGATAATGTATTAATAGGGGGTTACGTAGTGATAACCGTAAACAAGCTGACCAAGGTATATACAGGTCACGACAAAACATCACTAACAGCTCTTAAGAATATAAGTTTTAAACTACCAGACAAAGGTCTTGTCTTTATAACTGGTAAGAGTGGAAGTGGAAAATCTACATTATTAAATATGCTAGGGGGACTGGATAGTATTACCAAAGGCGATATTATTGCTGATGGTAACAAGTTCTCAGCTTTTTCGTCTTCTGATTTCGATAAGTTTCGTAATTCTTACATTGGGTTTGTATTTCAAGACTATTGTTTGCTTGATGATCTTACTGTATATCAGAATATTGAATTGGTATTAGATCTTAACCAGCGAAAAGACAAAAGTATTATTAAATATATCTTAGATAAGGTTCACCTAAGTAATTGTGAGAATAGGTATCCAAGGGAACTTTCTGGTGGTCAAAAGCAAAGAGTTGCCATTGCTAGAGCTCTTGCAAAAGACCCCCATGTGATTCTTGCTGATGAGCCAACCGGCAACCTTGACTCCAAGACAGCTAAGCAAATTATGAAGATCCTTAAGGAACTATCTAAGACTACATTGGTTGTTGTTGTTTCTCATAATATTGAAGATGCCGAGTTGTATGGCGATAGGATACTTGAGTTAGCTGATGGGGTTATTATTCGTGATGAAGAGAAGATGGTCGGCTACGAAGACAGACTAGAACTTATTAATGGCAGATTGATTTTGCCAAGGCATAAAGATCTAAGCGAAGACGAAATTAAACAAATTAACAAGTGGCAGAAGAATTCGGAGGTTGTTTCTGTCGAACAACGTCAATCTGGATTCTATCCATCATCAAATGATATCGATTCTAACAAATTTGTACCGACTCATAAATCTAAATTAAGTTTTGCCAAGTCATTTGCACTTGCTGGAGTATTCCTAAAAAGGCGAAGACTGAGTTACATTGTAACATCATTAATCGTTACCTTAATTGTCGCAGTGCTAGGCGTTTGTCAGTTCTTTGTTCAGTTTGATTATTGCAAAGCTATTAACAAAGCAGTGGCTACTGAAAATCGCAATGTCGTAGTTGGATACAAAAGTAGATATATAGATGAAGACCTTAAGGTCTTTAATACTTCATTTATCTATGATATGTTGCCTAGTGACTATCAGTCTATCAAAAAATCTAAATATGATGGCAATGTATATTCGTTATATAATGATGCAATAAGTGTAACAGGGGCTTCGAATTTGCTTAGACAAGAAATTAGACTGTATGCTCCTAAGAATCTTGCTAATTTCTATTTGCTCGAAACTTATGGTACTCTAGTATGCAACGAGCAATATTTGTGTAATTCTTTAGGTGTTGATCAAATAAAGTATATTGGTGATCCGCTTGCTAAAACATATGGTATAGTAATAACAGATTATGTTGCTGATTCGATTATATATTATAGTGATGGAGAATATATTGATTACAATGATATATTAGGACTCAAATACGAAGGTAACGGCAATTATAATCATTATATCAATGCAATAATTGATACCGATTACGAGTCGCTCTTTGCCGGAATCAAAGCAAGCATAATGAGAGAATACGAAATGTATGTGTCTAAGGGACAGTCATCTAACATATATAATACTCCTAAATTCCTTGAATTTGCTGATTATGTTGAAAAATACTTAGGAGTTTCTTACTCTTTTAATCCTAATTATTACGAAGATTATGTGTCGAGTAATTCAAAAAGTTATTCTCGACTGGACTATACAAATATTAGTTCCAAAGATTCTGAATTTTCTAACTACTTTGAGTCAATGACTGTATACGAAGATATTGCTAATAGTTATCTAAATACAAGCCTTGGTGGAGCTGAAATTGCAATGAGCACATATACTTATAATACAATTTTCGGCACTAACTATAATGCTGATAATCTCGATACTTACCTTGGAACGACAGAAGTAAAATTGAAAAAATACTATAGGTTTGATACGGAAAATACTGATCCTAAATACACAAATAGTTGCTATATTACCAAACTATTTGATGCTGGTAAGCAAAATAGTATAATAGTTAATAGCGACAACTTCGACGCCATAAGAAGAGTTGAAAATTTTGATTATGCAATATATCTTGATGGTGTAGATTGCATTGGTTATACCTATGATGTGACTAGAGATTGTGCTATTAGTATGGACTCAAGTGCGTATAATTCGGTGTCTTCTATAGTAGAGGTTGTAGATATATTTGAAGGGTTCTTTAATATAATTACAGTTGTACTATATACTGCGATATTACTATTGTTAGTCAACTTTGGTGCTGGCAATATTAGGAGAAGAAAGTTCGAAATTGGTGTTATGAAGGCTATGGGTGGGCAGACTGCTCAAGTGGGCAAGATATTTGTTATTCAGATTATTTCGGTCGGGCTGGTTGTTTGCTTGTTATCAACTATAGCAACAATTGCTCTTAGCAATATGGTCAATAGTGTTCTTGCAACATCTATGCTTTATTTTATCAAGAACGAAACGCTTACAACTATATCAATTATCCAAATAAATCCGCTGATACTTGTGCTTGATATTGTGTTTATCTTAATAATTTCGATAATTTCTGCAATTATCCCACTTATCAAATTAAGCAAAATTAAGCCAATTAATATAATTAAGCATAAAAATTAATTTAAAGAATTTACCCGACAGCTCAGATTATTATGCGAAATATCAATCAATATAGATATTTTTGCAATAATTATTTGACTAAGTCGGGTATTTTGTTTGGTGATAGGGGTGTTTTTGTAGTACAATTAATTAGAATTTTTATTTAGGAAGGTTTTATTTTTTATGTATACAGAAGAAATTGAAATGTATCTTGATGAATTTAAGAGTGATCTTAATAAGGCTGTAGAGCATCATAGCAACGAACTGCTTCAAATAAGAGCAGGTCGAGCTAATCCTAAGATTATCGAAAGAATTATGGTAGATTACTATGGTACTATGACTCCAATTAGTCAAATGGCAACTATATCTGTTCCTGAGGCTAGGATGATTCTTGTGTCTTTGTGGGATATATCTATGCTCAAGACAGTTGCCAAAGCAATTGAGGCGGCTAACCTTGGTCTTAATCCAAGTGATGATGGTAAGGTTATTAGACTTGTATTCCCTCAACTTACTGAGGAGCGTAGAAAGGAGCTTGTCAAAGATATTAACAAGTATACCGAGTCTGCCAAGGTAACTTGCCGTAATGCAAGAAGAGATGTTCTTGATGTATTTAAGAAGATGAAGAAAGATAGCACGGTTACTGAAGATGAGATGGCATCTCTAGAGAAAGATGTCCAGAAATATCTTGATGACGCAGTTGCCTCTATAGACAAGATAACATCTACTAAAGAAAAAGAAATTATGGAAGTATAAGGACTAGACTAATGAAGAAAAGATTGATTACCGGTAGCATTATTTTGCTTGTTACTGCATTGTTTCTCTTTACTACTAGATTCACACCATACGCATTTGACGTCTTTGTTGGCGTAATAGCGGTAATGGGTTGTGTGGAAGTGTCAAGGGTATTAGAGAGAAAGAAAATATATACTAATATTATTTTTATAGGATGTTTCCCAGCAGTACTTTATGTGGCTATGTCGATAGGTATAATTAATGAGAGGGGCTGGACTCATTATATTGCATATTTCCTAATTGCATTGCTTGCTCTAGCACTTATTAATTTCCTATATACTGTGATTTTCCGTAAGATTACGCTTAAAGAGATGAATAAATACAGTGTTAGCGATATGTCTGTTACCAAGTTTGCAGCAACTAAGTGTCTTAATTCTGCATTTGTTATGATATATCCTGCGTTATTATTTACTGCTTTGTTTGTAATTAACCACTTCTATGACTTTGCTTTTGTTGATAAAACTGGTCTTGCCGATACTAACTTAATTGTAGTATTTTTCCTAGTATACACTTATGTTGTTACTATGGTTACAGATAGTATGGCGTATGTTGTTGGTTCATATTTCAAAGGACCTAAACTTTGCCCATTGATTAGTCCAAATAAGACTATTAGTGGTGCTGTTGGCGGTCTAACTTTTGGAGCTTTTGGTGGACTAGTGACATATTGGATCTTTGGTGCGAATAAAGTATTCAAAGAGATGATGGAGTATCTAGAAATATCTTGGTGGAAGATACTTATAATTGGACTAATTGTATCTGTTATTGGTCAGATAGGAGATATTGTTGCAAGTGCTCTTAAGCGTAGTGCAAGAGTCAAAGATTATGGCACAATTTTCCCTGGACACGGCGGTGTTATGGATAGAGTTGATGCATTGATCTTTAATGCAGTCGCTGTGTTGATAGTTATGTTTATTGTATTATAATGGAGTGAAAAATGGTTGTACTTTATATTTTGCTGGCAGTTGTTGTTCTTATGCTAATGATAATGATTCATGAGGCTGGTCATTATATTGCTGGCAAAATCCTTAAATTTGAGATAGAAGAATTTTCGATTGGCTTTGGCCCTCCGATATTTTCCAAAACTTTGAAGAGTGGGGAGAAATTCTCTGTAAGGTGGATTCCTCTTGGTGGATTCTGTGCTTTCAAGGGAGAAGATGAGGATGAAGAGGACGAGGCTACAGACAAGACTGGAACTTTTAACTCTTATGCTTGTTGGAAGAGATTGATTGTCTTGTTCTGTGGAGCGTTCTTTAATTTCGTTTCTGGCATATTCTTTGTTATTATTCTTCTTTCTTCAGTTGGTTCTGGTATCTGTAAGATAGACAAAATTGAGGACAACAGTGTTAATATCGAAGTATTGCATAACGGGGATATTATTCATGAGGTTGATGGCAAAGATCCAACTTTCTTAAATGGTGGTATTGTAGGCCTTATGGCTGACAAAGAAGTAGGAGAGGAGATAATCCTTACCATTGAGCGTGATGGCGAAATGATTAAAGTGCCAGTTAAGAAGTATAATGAATACGAAATGGAAGGTGAGGACTTTAAGTTAGATGCTGATGGTAACAAGATTGTTAAGAACACATTAATCGGTATCACCACTAAATATGTTCCTATGTCCTTTGGCAAAGCAGTTCTGCATAGCGTACCATATACATTTAATATGGCTTGGGAGTGTCTTGCTGTTATTGGCAAATTACTTACTGGACAATTAGGTCTTGAAAATGTCGGCGGTCCTATTACTACAGTTCAGACAATAGTTGTTACTACTCAGAATAGTATGAAGAACCTACTCCTATTGTTCCCGCTATTAGCTGTTAA
Source organism: Clostridiales bacterium (assembly GCA_015055665.1). GTDB lineage: Bacteria > Bacillota > Clostridia > Christensenellales > UBA1242 > UBA11490. The sequence goes on along the minus strand of SVHX01000001.1, from coordinate 119,391 downwards.
CTTGGCAGTATTTAACTTGTTGCCAATACCAGCTTTAGACGGAGCAAGGATGGTCTTTGTACTAATTGAGTGGATATTCCGCAAACCTGTTCCAAGAGAAGTCGAGGCACAAATTCATAGCATAGGTCTTATGGTGTTATTTGGATTTGTCATATTTATTGACTTATTGCATATATTCTTATTCTAATGAAAAAGGTTGAGTATGAAGTTACTAGATTTTATTAACGAAAAGACTAATAACGCTTACAAGGATTACAAACTTGTAAGTGTTATTTTTGACGAAACTAAAATTGAGGCTACATTTAAGTTCTTATACAAAGATGAGCTGGGTGACAATGCTAAAGACGAACTAACTAAGTTAATAAGGGATTATTTGGCTGAAGATATTGCTATTGTGGTTAAGTGTAAGAAGGCATATGTAGATTCTGATTTGGTTAGAGATGTTATATTTAACTTTGTTGTGCGAAATTATAGTAGTCTAGAGGTTAATTTTAGCAAAAAAGATATTAATGTTGAGATAGATAACTCAATAGTTGTCAATATGAAATGCACCGAATTTCAAAGAGAGCACATACTCTCTAACTCTATTGATCGCGAAATTATTGATTATGCTAATTCGTTCTTTTTTGAAGATTTCGTCCTTAACCTAGTTGTTGATGAGAATTCTAAGAAACTAAAAATTGAAGACGAGGTTGTTCCTGTAATTAATATAGATTTGTCATCTGATGCTGGCGAACAATACAAATATCACAAGGTTGGTCAGATAGAGCAATTTGTTGGCGAGGTCAAAGGATATCCAATCCATATTGCTTGCATTAAGGGTGTAATGGAAAATATTGAAATTGCGGGGACTATGAAATTTTTAAACGAAAAGTCCTTTGAAAGCAAGAGAAAAGACAAAGAAGGCAACGCCGTTATCCGAAGATACTTTAGCTTTGTTGTACAAGGCAAGACTGGTAGGATGAATTGTGTTTATTTTCCTAATAAAGCTGATATATCTAAGGCTGAGGTCTTGATGGAAGCAATTAATAACGGGGAGGAGAAGAACGTTATTGTAGCCGGTGATGTTGAAGAATTTGGCGGAAGAGTTAACTTTAAGGTAAAATCTATTGCCTTTGCAGAAGTTCTTGTTGAGGAAGAAAAAGTTGAGAGTGTGGCAATTATTAAAGAGCCTAACGCCGAATATATCACTATTAAGCCAGAAAAGCACGTTGATGTGTTTCAGGATAATTTGTTCGCTGAGAAACAGGAAATTGGGCAATATCTACTTGATCATGATGTTGTTGTGTTTGACTTTGAGACAACAGGTATTGAGGCATCTAGATGTGAAATTATTGAGATTGGTGCAGTTAAGGTAAGTGGTGGAAGAATTACAGAAACATTTGAAACCCTTATTAAGCCAAGCACTTCTATTCCAGATGAGATTACAGGCATAACTGGAATTAATGACGAAATGGTTGCCAATGCTCCTAATATTAAGCAAGTATTACCAGACTTCTATAAGTTCTGCTATGGTTGCACAATTATGGCTTATAATATTGATTTTGACTATAAGTTCCTAAGTATCGCTGGTCAGAAGATGGGGTATGTCTTTGATAATGAGCAGATTGACGTCTTGTATTTGTCAAGGATGTTTATCCCAGGGCTAAAGAAATTTAACCTAACTTCAGCGTGTAAAGCTCTCGGAATTTCGCTCGAAAATGCCCATAGAGCTGTTCATGATGCAATGGCTACTGCCGAAGTTGTTATTAAATTAAGCCCAAATATAACATAAAATTAAGTTTTTTATTAAAAAAAGCCTTGATTTATGATACTTGGTGTGGTATTATATAATAGTAATACTAAATATGATAGAGTGGACTATAATTAGTTCACTCTTAGTTTTGTATAGTTATAGTGAGGAATTATGGCAGAGAGAATCGTAGATAAGGCTGAGGCAATTATTAGGCCGGTTGTTGAAGAACTAGGGTATGTTTTCGTAGACTTGGAATACCGCAAGGACTACTCGGGTAATGTACTTGAGCTAATTATTGACAAGCAAGGCGGTGTTAATATTAACGATTGCGAGAGGGTATCAAGAGCACTTGACGAACCGCTTGATATTAATGATGTTACAAGTGGTGCTCCTTATAATTTTAACGTATCATCATATGGTCTTGATAGACAATTCAAAAATGACTATGATTTTAACAAGCATATTGGTGTACTAGTTGATGTTAAATTTTATGCACCATTTAACGGCAAGAAGTTAATTACTGCCACTTTACTTGGTTTTGATTCTGATACTATTACTGTACTTGACAATGATATTGAGATTAATATCGAACGAAAGAAAATAGCATCTATTTGTATGCATTTAGATTTTTAGGAGGAACATATGGTTAATAAGGATTTTTTTCAGGCTTTATTAGATTTAGAGGAGCAGAGAGGTATTGATAGTGCTTATTTTATAGAGTCGCTTGAGTCTGCACTTACTAGTGCGTATAAGAAGAACTTTGGTGAAGCTAAGTCTGCTTATGTTAAATTAAATCCCGAGAAGAACACAATTAAGATCTACTCTTATAAGACAGTAGTTGAGGAAGTTGTAGATGGAGATAAGGAGATTAGTTTAGCAGAGGCTAGATTAATTAAGAAGAGCTACAAGGTTGGAGATACAGTTCAGCAAGAGGAAACTCCAAAGAACTTTGGTCGTATTGCTGCACAGACTGCTAAACAAGTCGTTATGCAAAGACTTAGAGAGGCTGAGCGTAGCAAAGTAATGGATGAAGTATATACCAAACAAGATGAGCTTGTTACTGGTATTGTTAGAAGAATTGAAGGTGACAACGTATATGTTGACCTTGGAATTACTCAAGTAGATGGAATCCTTGCCCTTAAGGATCAGATTCCTGGCGAGAAATATAAGATTAACGATAGAATCAAAGTTGTTGTAAGAGCTGTTAAGGAAGGATTTAATTCGCCTTATGTTCAGTTGTCAAGAAGCAGTGCTAGTTTCGTTCGTAAACTATTTGAGCTAGAAGTACCTGAGATTGCATCTGGTGAGATAGTTATTAAGAATATTGTAAGAGAGCCTGGATATCGTACCAAGATGTCTGTATATAGTAGCAATCAGACTTTGGATTGCATAGGTGCTTGTGTTGGTAATAAGGGTATGCGTGTTAATAATATTGTTAACGAACTTAATGGCGAGAAGATTGATATAGTTCCATATTCTGAAGACGCTGGCGAATATATTGTAAGCGCTCTTAGTCCTGCAACTGTATTGTATATCCATACTAATCCAGAAGATAAGACATCTCTAGCAGTCGTTCCTGATGACAAACTTAGTCTTGCAATTGGCAAATCTGGACAAAACGTTAGACTTGCTGCTAGACTTACTGGTTGGAAGATAGATGTTAAAGCAAAGAGTGCTGTGCCATCTCTTAACCTAGATGACAACAAGGATGACGATAACTTTGATGATTTATTTGATGGCGAAGATGCATTTGACGACTTTAACTAAGGAGTATTAATGGATAAGAAAATTCCACAGAGGATGTGTATAGTTTGCAGAGAGTCTAAGGACAAGAAGAGCCTTGTTAGAATTGTTAAGACTGACGAAGGATTCGTTGTTGATAAGACTGGCAAACTCAATGGCAGAGGTAGTTACGTATGTAATTCTATCGAGTGTATGAATTTGCTGATTAAGCAAAGAGTACTCAATAAGGTATTTAAATGTAATATTCCTCAAGAAGTTTATGATGATCTGAAGGAGAAGTTGGTTGGATTACAACAAGATTAAGACATATTTATCTTTCTCAATTAAGAGTGGTAAGATTATATTTGGTTATGATAATTTGATGTCTTCCAAGAAGTATCCTAAGTGTGTTATAATGTGTAGTTCTCAGAGTAATAAGGTTGCAACCAAGGTTGCCCGTTACTGTGAGAATCTAAATATTAGATTAATTACATTTAAGGATGTTAAGCTTGCAGACATCATAGGGCGAGATAATTGCAAGGTTATAGGTTTGCTAGATGAGAATTTGGTTAGTGCAATATTAAATGAATTGGATAATGGGAAATAATATCGATTTTTGTAAGAGGTAATGATTTGGATAAACAAGTAGAAAATAAGAAAGCAGTTTCGTTTGAGAACTTAAAGAAGCTTAATGCTATTTTGGGTGGAAATGAACTTAGTCAGATAGTTGCTAATATCGCAAAGTCACGTGCGGCTTTGGATGTTTTTTGCAAGAACTTAAAAAATCATGAAAATTCCCTAAAGAAGCAAACTGTAGTTAATGTAGAGCCTAAGAAGGAATCTGTTGAAGAGAAAGTGGCAGTTAGGAGTGAAGCTCCTAGTCAAGCAGCTCCTAGACCTTCTTCAAACACCGATAAGCTTAATCGTAATGATAATAAAACTAGCGAAATTAAGTTTAGCAAAGTTCCTCAAAAGGATGCTAGACCACCACGAAATGATCGTCAATCTTATCAAGGTCGCGATAAAGATAATTCTAAAGATGAGCGTAACAAGCCTGCATTTGACAAGAAAACTAATTTCGTTCCAAGAGATAACAATGGATTTAAGCCTAAAGTTGTTAAGCACGAGGTAGCAGACACCATTGTCAATAAGCCAGAAAGAAATTTTGGTAACAAGAATAAAACTAAGACCTTTGATAGTGAGAAGAAGGAGCTTAGCAAGAAAGCCAAGATTAAGATGGGCTATATTGATATTGATGACAATTATATGGATGGCGAGGAAAGATTAGGCAGAGTAAGAACTAAGAATACTAAGAAGCCTAAAGTTCAAGCTGTTCCAGAGAAGATTGTTATAGAGAAAGCTGTAATCGATACCGAGAATCTAACAGTTAAGATATTATCTGAGAAGATTGGTAAACCTGCTGTAGATATTATTAAGAAATTTATGATGCTTGGTATGATGCCTAATATCAATAGTGTAATTGATTATGCAACGGCAGAATTAGTTGCACAAGAATTTGGTGTTACTTTGGAGCAAAATATATCTAAGAATTACGAAGAAAAATTGAAGGAAATGTTCGATAATCAATCTAACAATTCTGAAGCAAGACCTCCAGTTGTTACTGTTATGGGTCACGTTGACCATGGTAAGACATCTCTACTTGATGCTATCAGAAATACTAATGTTACTGGTGGTGAGGCTGGTGGTATTACTCAGCATATCGGTGCTTATACTGTTGATTGCAAGGGACAATCAATTACATTTATTGATACCCCAGGACATGCTGCGTTCACCGCAATTAGAGCACGTGGTGCTAAGCTTACTGATATTGCTGTTCTAGTGGTTGCTGCTGATGATGGTATAATGCCACAAACAGTTGAGGCAATTAACCATATTAAATCTGCTGGCGTTCCAATGATTGTTGCAATTAATAAGATTGACAAGCCAGAAGCTAATATCGATAGAGTTAAACAACAATTAACCGAATACGACGTTCTTCCTGAGGAGTGGGGCGGAGATGTAATCTGTGTACCTATCTCGGCTAAGAACAATATGAACATTGATGGATTGCTTGAGTCAATACTACTTGTTGCTGAGATGCAAGAACTTAAGTGCGATAGCAACCAAGACGCAAGTGGTACTATTATTGAGAGTAAGGTTGATAAGGGTAGAGGTATAATGGCTACAATTCTTATCAAGAACGGAACTCTTAAGATAGGCGACTTTGTTGTGTGTGGAGTTGCCTCTGGTAGAATTAGAGCTATGATGGATTACAAGGGTAATAGTGTTAAGGTTGCACCTCCTAGTATGCCGGTATCTGTTCTTGGATTTAACATAGTTCCTGATGCTGGCGACATGGTATATGTTGTTAACGAGAAGATGGCTAAGAATATCATTGATGAGCGTAATAGCAGACTACAGGCTGAGAAGATTGAGCAAGGCAACGGTGTTGTATTTGAAGACTTCTTGCAACAATCTGCAGATAGCGAAATTAAGGTTCTTAAAGTTATAATCAAAGCAGACGTTAAGGGATCGTGCGAAGCTCTTAAGTCTACTTTGGAGAAAATTTGTAACGAAGAGGCCAAGGTGCAGGTTATTCACTCTGGTGTTGGTGGAATTAACGAAAGTGATGTTATCCTTGCTAATGCTAGTAAGGCTATATTAATTGGATTTAATGTTAAACCTGAAGCCAAGGCTAAGCAACTTGCTGAACGTGATAAGGTTGAGGTATCTCTATACAAAGTTATCTATGACGCTGTTGATGATATAACTGCTAAGATTAATGGTATGCAAGCTCCTAAATATGAGGAAGTTGTTACTGGTCATGTTGAGGTTAGACAGATATTCAAGATTAGTAGCATTGGTAATATCGCTGGATCTTATGTTACAGATGGTGTGGTTAATAGAGATAGCAAGATTAGAGTTATGCGTAAAGGCGAGCTTGTTATCGATACTGCTATTGATACTCTTCAACACGAAAAGGATCAGGTTAAGTCTGCTAAGATGGGTTACGAGTGCGGTATTAAACTTAAGAACTTTAATGATATTGAGGTTGGAGATATCTTAGAGGCGTACGAATTAAAACAAGTATAGGAGTTTATTTATGAGCGAGAGAATATTGAGAGTTAATAGCGAAATTCAGAAGGCTATTAGTGATATTATTGCTACCGAACTTAAGCATCCTGCAATTAAAGGGCTTATTACGGTAACTAAGGTAGATACAACTCAAGATCTTGATCAATCTAAGATATATATATCTGTATTCGAAGAATCTACTAGAGATGATGTTATCAACGCCATTAAGCACTCTGCAGGATTCATAAGACGTGAGCTTGCTAGTAGGGTTGACCTTAGGAAAGTTCCTTTCCTAACTTTCTTTCTAGATGATTCGTATGATTATGGAAGAAAGATTGACGAAACTCTCGAGAAGATTAATCAAGATAGACAATAATTTATTACAAGAGGTAGTGGGATTTTTCTTGCTATCTCTAATTTTTACTTATGGGGAGAAATATGTTAGGATTTCTTAATATTAACAAGCCTTCTGGGGTTACTAGTAATTATGTTGTTCAGAGGATTAAACATAAATTTCATATTAAGAAGATTGGCCATTTAGGGACTCTAGATCCATTGGCATCAGGAGTACTTCCTATTGCTATTGGCAAGGCAACAAGGCTATTTGATTATACCTTAGCAAAGGACAAGAGGTATATTGCTGTATTTGATTTCGGCTACACAACTGACACACTTGATATTACTGGAAATGTAACATCATCTGGTGGGTATATTCCGACAATATCAGAAATTAGTAGTGTTTGTTCTGATATGATAGGCTCTCAGGATCAGATTCCTCCTATGTTTAGTGCCAAAAATGTTAATGGTGTTAGAGCATATGAATTGGCTAGACAAGGAATTCAAGTAGACCTTAGACCAAAAGAAATTACCATACACAGTCTAACCTGTACCCAAGACTTAGGAGGCGGTCGTTATATTTTCGATATTGTATGTAGTTCGGGGACATATATTAGATCAATCGCGAGAGATATCGCATCTAAGCTTGATACATATGCTTGTATGAGTGTGCTCAACAGGGTAAGATGTGGCGAATTTGATATAGATAATGCTATTGATCTGGAAGATCTACTTAGTCAAGATAGCCTAGATGAATACCTAATCTCGCCACTTAAAGTATTGCCTAAGTTTGATAGAATAACAATATCAGATCAAGACTTGGCAGATATTCTTAATGGCAAGTCAATAACAACAAAGCCTATCAATACGCCTACATTTGTGATGCACAATGAAAATATTGTTGGTGTTGTTAAACAGTCAAATGACAAATTAAAATTAGATACTTTTTTATACGAGGAAGGTAACGATTAATATGTTAAAATTTGGACCAGCGGGTAATTGTATAACGTTTTATGAAAGTGGATATAAGCATACATATGAAGCACCTAAGTGGCTGAGTGAGCAGGGGCTTGATGCTTATGAATACTCCTTTGGCAAAGGAATTAAGCTTACTGATGATACAGCGAGAAAAATAGCCGAGGAAATGAAAAAATACAATATAGAAGTATCAATACATGCTCCTTACTATATTAATTTTGCTACTCCGACTGATGAAATGGCAGAGAAGAGCTATGGGTACGTATTAGATTCGCTTAAGAAGCTAAGAATTCTTGGTGGTAATAGGTTGGTTGTTCATCCTGCATCCCAAGGCAAGATGACACGTGAGGAAGCTGTTAGTCTTGCAAAGGAGAGGCTGACAATCCTCAAAGACAAGATTATTGAGGCAGGATTTGGTGATATGTACATTTGCCTCGAAACTATGGGCAAGTCTGCTCAAATTGGTACTTACGAGGAAATCCTAGATTTCTGCACAATTTATGATAAATATATCCCGACATTTGACTTTGGTCACATTAATGCTCTAACACAAGGCACTCTTAAAGGTTATGATGACTATAAGAAAATTATTGAAAGGAGCATAGATGTTATTGGACTCGAAAGAACAAGGCTAGCACATATACATTTTAGCAAGATTGAATATTCTGCTAAGGGAGAAGTTAAACATTTGACTCTTGAAGATACTGTATATGGACCGGAATTTGAGCCTCTTGCTCAAGTTGCTAAGGAGTATGGATTGTGTGGAGTAGTTATCTCCGAGTCTAAGGAATATATGGCTCGTGATGCCAAGATACTCAAAGACATATATCAATCGATTAAGTAGTCTTATAAGATTTTGTAATGATAAGTGTAATATTATGTTAATTTATGATGGATTCGCTAGATTTGCGAGTCCTTTTTTTGTTTATGATTAATTAATCGAATTGTTATGTAATATTGTATTGATATATCGGAGGTTGCAATGTTAAACGAATTGTTGCCAGAAAGAATATCAAAGGCTCTTGACAATATCAAGTACAGCTCGTTATGCGAATTAAGGCTAAGAGCAGAGTCGCCAATAGTTGTTAACTCTATGGGTAAGAACTATTATCTGAAAGATGATTGCATTAGCGAAAATATTGAAGGCTCTCTGAGTGTGAGTATGGGTGTATTGCAAAGTACTATGCAAAAGTTGTCAAAGTACTCGTTATACAGTATTAACGATCAATTAATAGATGGGTACATATCATATGACGGAGGAATACGAGTTGGGGTTTGTGGAGAGGTTGTTAGCAATGATGGTAAGGTAAAAACTATAAAGAATATCTCCTCGCTTAATTTTCGATTTCCTCACGAAATTCGAAATTGTTCGCTGGGAATTTATCAGTATATCTATGATGGTGATATCAAGAACACGCTTATTATTTCTCCCCCAGGAGCCGGGAAAACAACAATGCTAAGAGATATACTATATCAGCTCAGCACACGCCTTAATTTGATTAATATTCTTGTTGTTGATGAAAGACAAGAACTAACCAATCTATTCGACGGCAAAGAAATCAGCAAAGTACAAAATGTTGATGTATATGATAATTGTTCCAAAAAATTTGCTTTCAATAACGGAATTAGAAGTATGAAGCCGGATGTGATTGTAACTGATGAGATTAATATTGATAGAGATATTGATGATATCGAAAATGCTCTTACATCTGGGGTTAAAGTCTTTGCAAGTATTCATGCTAGCAGTGTATTTGAATTGAAGTCCAAGAAGGGGATGAAAGATATAATAGACAAAGGACTATTTGATAGATATATCGTTCTTTCCTGTGCTAATGGTATTGGAACAATTGAGGGTGTATATAATCAAAATTTAAAACTTATCGGTGTGTAGATGAAAATAATTTGTTTGATTTTTGTAATGCTTATTTTCGTACTTATCGCCTTGTATGTTTACTATAGATATAGGCTTAGGTACACTTTGTTCAAAGACATGGTTTACATAAGCAAATATATTAGAAATAACATTGCTTTTAGCAAAAATAACATATCGCAAATCATAGATGAAAGTTTAGCTAATACAAGCAAAAATACAGAGCGAGTGATATCTAATAGAGGTAGTTTGCTCCCATGGATGTATCATGCACGGGATATTAACTTTGTTGCTCAATTCATAAGTTCAATCGGCAAGGGCGATATTGGATACGAACAAGAGAATTTGTTGTATTATGAGAAGACCTTTGCGGATATGGAAGATGAAGCAAGAATTAATCTAGATAAGAACGGCAAGATGTATCTTAAGTTAATAATAGGAGTGGGTATAGCTATTTGTATATTGATGATATAATTACGGAGGAACTATTATGGATATAAGTATAATTTTTAAGATTGCGGGGGTTGGTGTTCTTACAGCCGTTATTAATCAAATACTTAAAGTTAGCGGAAAGGATGATATAGCAACATTTGTTACATTAGCCGGGATTATTATAGTGCTTTTTAGTGTTACAGATATGATTAGTGATCTATTTAATACAGTTAAAACTCTATTTGCAATCTGAGGGAAATATGGATATCATTAAGATCCTTGTATTTGCAATTATTGTATCGGTACTTGCATTGGTGCTAAAAGAGGTTAAGCCAGAGTACTCGATATTATGTATTATTATTGGTAGTATTGTTATTATTGGATATATCATTGGATATGTTGCAGATATTTTAGATTTTTTTAGAGCTGTTGTTAATAAGACAGGAATTAGTGAAGATTTATATATCGGCTGTCTTAAGATTATTGGAATTGGTTATCTGGTGGAATTCTCCGCGAGTACTTGTAGGGATACAGGTAATTCTTCTATGGCTGATAAGGTTGTTCTTGCTGGCAAACTAATAATTTTCGTTGTAAGTCTACCTATTATAAGTAATTTATTTAATATGATATTGGATTTAATATGACAATAAGGTTAAATAAGAATTTAATATACAATATTAATTGGCGAAAGCGTGTCTTTTTATTAATATTTCTACTTTTAGTTCTTGTGTTATTGCTTGGATGTAATTCAAAGTACGTAAGTGCGGATAGTAGTGAAAATGATATAGAAATTGAGATTTCGCAAGTTGTTTATGATATTATAGGTGGCCTCAATCTTGGTGAGCTTGAAGATATAGTTCAGGATATCGACGATTTTGGATTGTTCGATGGATCGGTCAAAGACAAGATTGTAAGTATTGTATCGGGAGAGTACTTTAGTAATTATTCGAATTTACTAAAGGCATTGCTGTCGCTAGTAGTTGGTGATATTAGAGAGTTTTTGCCTTTTTTTCTAAGTATATTAGCGGTTGGAATACTTGCGAGTTTGATGACAGAGTTTAGGATTGATAACAATTCATCAGTTGGTGATATAGTACACTTTGCTTGCTTTGGTATTATGATAACAACTATTCTTATAGTCTTTAAGGATGTTCTTTCGTATACAAGCGATACTCTGAATCTTATATTAAAGCAAATACATATTATTTTTCCAATACTTATTACATTACTTACTTCAATAGGATCTCTTACTAGTATTTCGATATTTAATCCTTTGGTTGCGGTACTGTCAACTGTCGTTAGTGTTGTTTTTGACAAGTTATTATATCCAATGTTTATACTAATGTTTATTTTATCAATACTTGGCAATTTGACTAATAGTCTTAAACTTGATAAGATGCAAGGATTTCTAACAAGTTCGTTTAAGTGGATTGTTGGGATAATATTTACACTTTTTAGTGGATTTCTTACAATTCAAGGAATAACTGCTGGCAAGTTTGATGGCGTTAGCATTAAGGCTACTAAGTTTGCAGTTAAGAGTTATATTCCAATTATTGGGTCTTATATTGCTGATGGTATGGACTTTATTGCACTAGGATCGGTACTTGTTAAGAATACAATCGGCCTTGTTGGAATTCTGATACTATTTATAACCATTATTAGTCCAATTATTATGATATTAACGCTTAAGCTGGGGCTTCAGTTAACCTCTGCTGTGTTAGAAATGTCTGGAGCTGACAAAATGTCTAATTTCGTATCAATGTGTGCAAAAATATTAATTTATCCGATTGTACTTATACTTGGTGTGGCTTTCATGTATATAATTACAGTTGCGTTAATTATGTGTACTGCTAATATATTCTGAGGTTAATATGAGTAAATGGTTATTATCGATAGTTGGAGTAATTTTCTTAGGTGTGATGATGGATTTGTTGTACCCAGCTGGCAAGACAAACAAATTATGCAAAGGTATATTTGGTGCAATTGCGGTTTTCGTAATTATCTCTCCAATCTTAAGCTGGGATATAGATAGTGCGTTTTCTAATTTCTCTACAAATATAAGCTTAGACAAGGGGCTCATTGATGCTAGAGATGATTCGTATATAAGGTTAATAACTAGTAAACTAAACGAATCGGGATTAAGCAATGTTGTTGTCGAAATAGATAGCAAAATTGATAATAATGATTATACAATTAACAATGTTTATGTGGATATAACAAATTTGGTTCTAACGGACAAACTTGCGAATATAAATAAGTATGAAGTTATAGCTAGCTGTGTGACAGAGGTGACAGGTGTAAATAAAGAACGGGTGGTGGTGTATGGACAATAAGATAATTCGAATTGATGATGATGTAGGTCTTGATAAGGTGAAGAGTGATAATACGTTACTTTCTAAACTTACCTCATTGATGACGCAGAGAAAAGCTAAGATAATATTATTGTTAGTTCTTGCTATTATTGCTGTTATGATGATTGTGTTATCGTATAGCAAGGACGAAAAGTTAAGTAGCAAAGAAACGCTATCAACCAGTTCTTATCTTAGTACACTTGATTATTGTGAGCAGATTGAGCTAAGACTTAAGAGTATTATTTCTCAGATAGATAATGCAGGAGATGTGGAAGTGATGGTTACTGTAGATGGTAGTCCAGAGTATGTATACGCGTCGGATAATAATTCCACAAGCAGTAGTAATTCAAGTGGTATTACTAGCTCTTCTAGCTCCTCTAGTCCGATTATAGTTGGAGCTGGTGCGAGTAGTAGTGCTTTGATATTAACAGAGTCGTTACCAGATATAAAGGGGGTGATTGTTGTAGCAACTGGTGCTGGTAATGTTGCTGTTAAGCTCGATATTCTTAACGCTGTATCTACATTGCTTGGGATATCTAGAGATAAAGTAAGTGTCTTGAAGGGAATAAAATAATTTTTATAAGGAGTATTTGTTATGAAGGAAAAGAAAATTAAACAGCCAAAAACTAAGAAAAAGATGTCAGGAAAACTAAAGAAAGTATTAATCCTTAGCGGGTTCTGTGTATTATTACTTGTAACTGGTGGTGTTAATATTATGATTAATAATATGGCAACATCTGAGCCTAGCAAGCAAGTATCAGCTAATGCAAGTTTCTTTAGCAATTACAGAACTGATCGTCAAGATACCCGCAAGCAAGAGATATTATATTTGGATGCTATTATAGCAAGCGAGGCTACATCTGCAGAGTCTAAAGCATTGGCAGAGGCAGAAAGACTAGAGCTTATTACTAATATGGATGTTGTTCTTAACCTTGAGAACTTAATTCTTGCCAAGGGATTTAGTGATGTTGCTGTATCAACATCTTCTGGTAATATTAGCGTAATGGTTGAGTCGGCAGGTCTTACAAGCACAGAGGTTGCTCAAATTGTTGATGTTGTAGTTAATAATTCTGATTATGCTATAGATAATATTAAGATTATTGAAGTATAAAAATTTTAGTAAAAATCAATATTATTTGTAATCTAACTAATTGCATATTTTGGTTGTTTGTGATATATTAATAATATAACATGGGTTTAATGTGTGCTTCACAACCTAATAGCATAACAGTTAAGGAAGATTATTTATGATGTATGATAACAAGAATAGCATAAAGAAACAGGCTAAAGGTAATGTTACTTATGGCAGCGATATAGTATTGTCTGTTATTAATCTAGCAACTAAGGAGATAGCTGGAGTTAGTAGTATTGTTACTAAATTTGGATCGGCGCTTAAGCGTTGGTTTAGTAACAACTATTATGACGGTGTTAAAATTACATATAACAAAGATGCTATGAATATTGATGTTTATATTAATGTCTATTTTGGCTATAATGTAACAGAAGTAGCGTTTAGAGTACAAGAGAATATTAAGAATAGTTTGTCTGGCATGATTGATGTTAAAATTAATAGGATTAATGTCCATGTATTGGGAGTAGATATTCCTAAGGATGAATTAGTATAGTAACCCTTGTAACCCAAGGGTTTATTTCTTTTTGGTAGGAGATTGAGATGAGTAGGAAAAAAAGTAGAGAGTATGCTTTTAGGTATGTGTTTGAGAACTTCTTTCATGATAGTGATGAGTACTTTGATGTGATGAACGAGGATATCGTTCTTGAAGATACTGACAAAGAATTTGCCAATAGTCTAATCGGTGGTATTAATGAACATTATCAGGAGATAAATGACATCATATCAAGCAATGTTGTTGGGTATGATATTGATAGAATTTATAAGGTTGACCTTGCAATTCTTGTTCTTGCAGTGTATGAGATTAAGTTCGCTGATGGTGCTGACAAAATTGTTGTGATTAACGAGGCGGTTGAACTTGCGAAGAAATATTCGACCGACAAGAGTTATAGCTTTATAAATGGTGTACTTGCCAAGGTTGTTGCATAATGTCTGAACCATATATATCTATTTCACAGATTAATACTTATATTCGCAATATATTTGAGGCAGAAGTCATGCTTCAGAATATTTGCGTGTATGGCGAGGTTAGTAGTTATAGTGTTTCTGGTGGAAATGCTTATTTTAATCTCAAAGATGAGTCTGGCATGTTAGCTTGTGTATTATTTGGTGCTGGCAGATTTGATGCCCCTAAGATTGGAGATATGGTTCTCGTTAGGGGTAGCATGAGTTATTATGCCAAGGGTGGTAAGTTATCCTTTAACGCCATATCTATAATGCCTTATGGTAAGGGATTGTTATATGAGAAATTCTTGGCACTTAAGGCAGAGCTTGAGTCTAGAGGGTACTTTGATCCTGCACGCAAACGCACATTGCCAGGTAGGGTTAAGCGTATAGGTGTTGTTTCTAGCGAAACTGGAGCGGTTATTAGAGATATAATAGATGTTACACATAGGCGAAATGATGGTATAGATATTGTCTTGTTTCCTGTTAAAGTGCAAGGTCTTGGTGCAGATCACGAGATTGCAATGGGTATAGATTTCTTCTCATGCTATGATGACGTTGATGTTGTAATTGTTGCACGTGGCGGTGGTAGCATGGAAGATCTTGAGCCGTTTAACTCTGAGATTGTTGCAACTGCTACTTATAACTGTACTAAGCCAGTTGTTTCTGCAGTTGGTCACGAAACGGATTTTACTATAATTGATTTTGTTGCGGACTTGCGTGCACCGACTCCATCGGCTGCGGCAGAGCTTGTGGCGTGGGATAAGACTCTTGAAATTGAGAAGGTTAACTCTGTTATTAGATCTATGAATAGATCCATTGATGCACTAATTCATGATGTATCAAGTACCATTATTGATAATATGGATGGTTGCAGTTCTAATATAGATAATTTGATTGCTAGGTACAATTTGCGACTAGATATGAGTGTGTCTAATTTGTCCTTGATTGATCGATTGGTAGATAACTATGGTCATAAGCTGGATAAGTCAATTATTTTGCTTGACTCGCTTAATCCTAGAAAGGTTACAAGCTTAGGCTATTCCAAGGTGTTGAAGGGTGGCAAAAATATTGCATCTATAAAAGATATTAAGGTTGGTGACAAGATTAATATTTCTATGATGGATGGTCAGATTGTTAGTAGTGTTGAGGAGGTTGTGTAATATGAATCTTGATGAAGGATTAAATAAAGTAACCGAAATTGCTTCGAAGTTAGAAAATCCTGATTTAACTATCGAAGAGGGGTTGAAACTTTATGAAGAAGGTGTTATAATTGCTAAGGATTGCCTAAAACAAATTGAAGGTGTGAAAGGCAAAATTAATGTTATTAGAAAAGAGCTAGATGCTTACAGAGAAGAGGCTCTAGATTAGGAGAAAATATGAAATTAACAAATATGTTTTTTAAAACATTTAGAGAAGATCCAGCTAATGCTGAGATTAATAGTCACAAGTTGCTTGTAAGGGCTGGATATATTAAGCAAATGGGTAATGGTATATTTAGTTATTTGCCTATGGGGCTTAAAGTTCTAGAGAAGATTAAAAATGTAGTTAGGCAAGAGATGAATCGTGCTGGTGCGATTGAGATACAAATGCCAATACTTCTTCCTCAAGAAATTTATGCTAATCGTATTAATACTTTTGGTAGTACAATGTACAAGCTTAAGGATAATACGGGTAAAGATTATTGCTTGGGTCCAACACACGAAGAGCCGTTTACTTATTTAGTTAAGGAAAGCATTAGTAGTTACAAGCAATTACCGGTTACATTGTATCAAATACAGAACAAGTATCGTGACGAGATTAGGGCAAGATTTGGTCTTCAAAGAGCTAAAGAATTTATCATGAAAGACGCATATTCTTTTGATACAACAACTAGCGGACTTGATATTTCGTTTGATAAGATGAAGACTGCGTATGTTAATGTGTTTACAAGGCTTGGCTTTGACTTTGCTATGGTTGATGCAGACAATGGCGTAATGGGTGGTTCTGGATCTACCGAATTTATGGTTAAGGCAGATATTGGTGAGGACGAGATAATTGTCTGTGATTGCGGATATGCTGCTAATACCGAGAAGGCTGAGTGTGTCTTTGAAGAGGTTAAACATGATGACAGCTTTAAGCAGACATTAACCCTTACTCATACTCCTAATGCGAAAACTATTGAGGATCTTACTAATATGCTTGGCGTTAGTGAGGAGAACTTCCTAAAGGCTGTTGTGTATTCGACTGATAAGGGTATTGTTGTTGCTCTTGTAAGAGGCGATAGAGAGGTTGAAGAGGTTAAGCTAAGGAATAATGTGGGTGCAACAACTCTAGAGATGGCAACTCCTGAAGAAATTGTTTCGATTGGATCGGTTGCTGGATTCGTAGGAGCAAGAGATCTTAAAGATGTAATTGTTGTAGCTGATAATGATGTTAAGAATATGTTTAATTTCGTAATCGGTGCTAACCAAGTAGATTATCATTATACTGGTGCTAATCTAGAAGATATCAAAGTCGATTACTTTGCTGATATCAAGACTATGCGTGCCGGAGATACTTGTCCTAAATGTGGTGGCAAAGTCCATACAGTTAGGGGCATTGAGGTTGGACATATATTCAAATTGGGTACTAAGTATTCCAAAGCTCTTGAGTGTAAGTTCCTTGACGAAAATGGCAAAGAGCAATACATGATTATGGGTTGTTATGGAATAGGTATTAGTAGAACGTTTAGTGCTTTGGTTGAGCAAAATTGTGATGAGAAGGGTATTGTTTGGCCTGAGATTGTAGCTCCATATAAGATCTCAATAGTAATTGCTAACCACAAAGATGAAGTTCAGACACAGGTTGCTAATAATCTATATCAAACACTTATTGACGAAAATGATGATGTTCTCCTTGATGATAGGAAGGAGTCGTTTGGTGTTAAACTAAATGATGCAGAGCTTATTGGTGTTCCATACATTGTCATTGTGGGTAGGGGTGCTAAGGATGGTGTTGTTGAGTTGATTAATCGCCGAACTCTTGATAAGATAGAAATTAATATTGATGACCTTATTGCTAAGTTAAAGCCTAATAATTAATTTTGACTAAGTAAAGTTGCTATATATGGATAATATATGGCAACTTTTTTTCATGTATTAAATTTTAATAGTGTAATAATCTTACTATACAATATTCTGCATTATTTCAAAATAAGTGATAGGGTAAAATTCATTAACAAAAATTTTATTATTAGTTATCAAAGTATAAATATACCAAAATTATGCATAAAAGTCGAAAATTGTCGCGTTTTGCCTAAATTTATAGTTGTTAAATGGCTACATTAAGCCATTATACATAAAACTGCATAAATATACATTTGCAATTTTCAATATTCACAGCTCTGAATTTTTATGAAAAATTTTATGAATAAATATTCAAAAACCCCTTGCATAAACATTAAACATGGTGTATAATTATAGCAATCACTAATCATGTGATAGGATTAATTGTATGCAACCGCTGGTTATATGGGGATATGATTTGGATGTTGCAGACAAGTTAATCTTAATCTAATAGTTATATTAGATTGTGTGTGACGGCTATGTTGGTGGAACGTAGACTCACATATAGTTACAATAGTTATTGGTGGAATAACTATTGTAGCAAATTAATTATAGTTTATTGAGGTGGAACAATTATGGCTCGTAATTCAAGGCAATCTAAAATACTAGAACTTATTTCCTTGCAAGAGATAGAGACTCAAGAAGAACTAGTTACAGCATTAAGAAATGCTAACTTTGATGTTACACAAGCTACTATCAGTAGAGATATTAAGGAGTTGGGGCTCATTAAAATTCTTACTGACAGCAAGAAGTATAAGTACGCTATAGTTAATTCGTCAACTCAAGCATTATCTAATAAATGTCTTAACATTTTTAAGGAGTGTGTGATATCTGTTAAATCTGCTATGAACCTAACCGTTGTTAAGGTTATCAAGGGGACTGCGGGTATGGTTAGCGGACTTATAGATCAGATGTCACTATCACAGGTGTTGGGGTGTACATTTGGTGATGATACCGTAATGATTATTACTAGTGATCAAGATGATGCTCTATTTGTTAAGGACAAATTGAATTCACTTATTAATTAATTTGTAATTATTTTTTGAAAATACAATTCAGGTGGGAATTGTATTTTTTTATTTTATTAATTTGGAGATTCTTATAAAATTTGTTAGAATATATGCGAACATAAGTTTTATAGAGGTAAATATGTTAGAGTGTATTAGGATAACCAATTTCGCACTGATATCTCAGTCTAGTGTAGAATTTGGCGAGGGGTTTAATGTTCTGACTGGCGAAACGGGTGCTGGTAAATCCCTTATTGTTGATGCGTTGGTCTTCTTGACAGGAGTTCGTGCAGATAAGACTTTTATTAAGTCTGGAGAAGAATTCTCTCGTGTAGAGGGAGTATTTTCTATTGCGGAAGACAACGAGGGGATTAACGAGATATTATCTTCTATTGGACTCGAGAACGAGGGCACTCTTATCATTTCTAGGCAATTTAATATCAGTGGCAAAAATGAGTGTAGGGTTAATGGCGAAATTGTTACCCTTAATATTATCCGCAAGTTATCTTCTCATGTACTGGATATATTTGGTCAAAATGATAGCCAGATATTGCTTGATAGCAATAATCATTTAAACCTGCTTGATAGCTTGTTTGAAGATTCGTTGAGAGGAGTGAAAAACAATTTATTTATTCAATTGAACGAACTACACGATATTAATTCTGCTATTAAGGAACTCGGTGGTCTTGATAAAGATAGAGAAAATAGTATAGACTTGCTCAAATTCCAGATATCGGAGATTGACAATGCTAATCTAGAGATTGGAGAGGAAGAGAATTTAAAGATACAAATCAAAGCAATGCAGAACGCCGAAAAGATTGCTGCATCTATCAATGTAGCAAGAGAATCGCTTAGCGGTGAATATTCGATAGATGGAGCTATCAAAACAGCTATTAGTGCGCTTACATCAGCCGAAGAATATTTGGATGGTGCGGAAGATCTAAACAGAAGGCTGGCATCCCTTAGATACGAATTCCAAGATATCACTTCCACAATTGAGTCGCTATCGGATTCGGTTGTTTATGATGAGCGTGAGCTAGACAGGCTAGAGGATAGGCTTATGCTGATTAATGACCTTGAGCGAAAGTACGGCAATTCTATAGAGGATGTACTTTCGCACCGAGCTAAGTTAAATGATCGCTTGCAATTACTGATTAATGCTGATGAGGAACTAGCACGATTATCTAGTAACAAGAGCAATGTCTTAAGGGAGATATTGGAGCTTTGCCAACAATTAAGAGCAGTGAGGACTAAAGAGATTGAGAAGTTCTCGGTTAAACTAGAATCCGAACTCAAATTGCTTGGCATGAAGAATTCTAGATTTGTGGTTGAGTTTAAAAATGACCTTAATATTGATGTTATAGAAAGTCAAGTTAATCCAGATGGCGCAGATGAGGTTGAATTTTTATTTAGTGCCAATCTAGGAGTTGAGCCACGACCTCTTGCTCAGATAATTTCTGGTGGAGAAATGAGTAGATTTATGCTAGCATTTAAGTCTATTATGAATAGCGATAATAATAAAACTTGTATATTTGACGAAATTGATACTGGAATCGGTGGAGAGATTGGTGGCGTTGTTGGTGAGAAGATATGTCAGATTAGTCGAACCAACCAAGTAATATGTATTACGCACCTTGCTCAGATTGCGAGCTTTGGAGATATCAACTTCAAGATTGAGAAATATGATGAAAACAATATGACTGTTACATCTGTTAGAAGATTAGACGAAGACTCTAAAGTACAAGAAATTGCTCGTATGCTTAGTGGTAATAATAGCGAAACATCAATCAATCATGCGAGAGAATTAATTACAATGGCAAGAGGATTTAAGAGCTATTCCAATTAATCTAATAGCAAAGATTACCAAGTTAATAAGTGCATAATATCGTTAATTTTATATAAACTACTCCTATAAGTATTTTTACATTTATATAGGAGTATTTTTTATGGCAAAAAATCGTAAGATTTTAAAAATTTTTTTAGCAGCGATTTTTGTCGTAATTTCTCTTTGCTTTCCATACCAAACATACACAACACTCGAGAACGATATGTATGTTACTACCGAAGAATTTGCCGAAATGCTTAGTGGTAATTTCTTCATTAGTCCAAGTGTTGTAACAACCTCAACCGATCCTCAAGACAATCAGCAATTCGTACTTGATTATAAGTTGTTTGATTTATTTAATATCAAGAGACTTAGAGTTAATGTAATTGAGCCAGATAGATACTTTGCTGGAGGCAACAGTCTTGGTTTTACATTGCAGTCAAAAGGTCTTATCTTAATCGGTGGTAATTATATATTGTCGAATAACGGCATAGCTAAACCGTTTGAAGATAGCGATTTGCAGACGGGTGATATCATAACACATATTAATGATATAGAGGTAAATACAGTTACAGATATTAATAATATCCTAAATGATTATGATGGTAGCGAACTGCTTCTAACTGTAAAGAGACAAGGCGAGGTGCTTACTATCGGAATACAGCCAGCACTAGATAAACTTAGTAATACTTATAAGCTAGGTTTATGGGTTAAAGAAGATGCAGTTGGCGTTGGAACTTTGACATTTATTAATGCGACAACTGGTCGCTTTGGCTCTCTGGGTCACTCGATTAATGATAGCGAAACTAACGAGTGCCTAGAGGTTAGTGGTGGTAATATTTACAGATCCAAAATTCTTGGTGTCAAAAGAGGCGTATCTGGTAGAGCGGGCGAACTAATGGGTACTTTTAGTCGCGAGAACGTAATTGGCTCTGTTGATAAAAATTGTGAATATGGTGTATATGGTTATGTTGATGATGTTGGTATCCTAACTGATGGTAAAACTTCAATTGATATAGGTGGAAGACTATCTGCTAGACCTGGTAATGCAACAATACTTTCTTGTATAGATGGTGAAACGATTGAGGAATTTGACATAGAGATAATTAAAACAAACTTCCAATCATCCAGTAATCAGAAGAGTATGGTTATCCGTGTAACCGACAAGGATCTTATCGAACGAACTGGTGGAATAGTGCAAGGTATGAGTGGTAGCCCAATAATTCAGAACGGCAAGCTTATTGGAGCAGTGACTCATGTGTTTGTAAATGACGCTACCAAAGGTTTTGGACTTTATATCGATTGGATGATTGAGCAGTAATAATTTTATTAAAAATTTTTATAAAAACTATTGACAAATGAATAATTGTATGCTATAGTGATTAGACAAACATCAGAAGGGATATCTTTTGATGTTTGTGTTTTTTTTGCAACATTGTCATAGCTAGACAATTGATTGTGGTAGATTTTTGAGTTTTGCTTTTATAATATTATAAAATATGAAAAATATTGCTAAAAAGCATTGACAAATGTATTAATTGCATATATAATTGTATCGTAGTTAAAGAAGAAGTTCCACTTCTCACCCTCCGAATATCGTTTTGGTGTGGTAAAGATAATAGATAATTTTTTATTTATTTGTTGAGGAGTGGGTAAATATGTTTACTCACTTTTTTCTAGCTATAAATATGTTTTGGGGGTACACCACTATTAAAGAGTTACTTATTAACGAACAAATTCGTGTTCAACAGGTAAGGCTTATAGGAAGTCAAGGCGAAGCTCTTGGCATCGTTAGTTACAAAGAGGCTATGCAGAAGGCCGAGGAGGAGAATCTAGACCTAGTGCTTATGTCTCCTAATGCTACACCACCAGTTTGTAAGATTATGGACTATGGTAAGCACAGATTCGATACCATGAAGAAAGAGAAGGAAGCTAAGAAGAAGCAGAAGGTATCGGAAGTCAAAGGTATGCAACTTAGCATGAATATTGCTGATAATGATATGCAGTTTAAGGCTAAGAACGTGCGTAAGTTCCTTACCAACGGTGACAAGGTTAAAGTATCGCTAAGGATGTTTGGTAGACAGCTAGCCAATCCTCAGATGGGACTACCTATTATGGAGAAGTTCTATGAGATGTTGTCTGATGTTTGCGAACTGACTAGCAAGCCTGAGATTAATGGTAGACAAATAGTAATGGTATTATCACCAAAGAATACTAAATAATTAAAAACAAAGGAGAGAAAATTATGCCTAAGCAAAAGACTCACACAGGAGCAAAAAAGAGATTTAAACTTAAAAAATCAGGACTTATCAAAAGAAATAAGATGAACAGACGTCACATCTTAACTAAGAAGTCTCCAGACAGAAAGAGACACTTAAGAAAAGCTGGATATGTATCTAAAGCTGACGAGAAAAACATTAAAGGATTGCTTTCTGCATAAAGCAAAGAGGAGGATAACTTATGAGAATTAAGAGAAGTGTAAACGCATTAAAGAAGAGAAGAAAAATCCTTAGAAGTGCTAAAGGTTACTGGGGAGCAAGAAGCAAATTATATAGAGTAGCTAGACAAGCTGTTATGAAAGCTGGTCAGTATGCTTATATTGGTAGAAGACTTAAGAAGAGAGATTTTAGACAACTATGGATTGCAAGAATTAACGCTGGATGTAGAGCTAACGATATGTCTTACAGCCAATTCATGCATGGCCTAAAGGTTGCTAATATCGACCTTAACCGTAAGGTTCTTGCAGATCTTGCTGCTACAGATGAGAAGGCATTTGCAAGCCTTGTTGCAACTGCTAAGAAAGCAATTGCTAAATAATTTAATTATTAGATTTAAGACAAGTATATTTTATACTTGTTTTAACTTTTGTTAAGGAGTGTTATGATTACCAGCAAAAGTAATGAAATTATTAAGACTTGTCTAAATATTAAAAGTAAGAAGTATTCTCGCCAACTAGGACAAGCACTTGTCGAGAGTATCAAGTTAGTAAGGGAGCTTGCTAATAGGAATATGGTCGATACAATTCTTGTGGTTGAGGGTAAGGAAGACTTGGTGAAAAACTTGCCATGTGATAAGGTTATGATAATATCATCAGCAATCGCTGAGTATTTGTCCGAAACTATCACTACAGATGGAGTATTTGCAATTGCTAATATTCCTCATGATGGGAAGGTTGATTATTCTAAATGTTTGATTCTTGACCATATACAAGATCCAAGCAATATGGGGGCGATTATTCGTAGCGCTTGTGCATTTGGATATAATACAATACTATCTCTAGAATCTGTGTACCCATATACAGCCAAATGTATCAGATCTAGCATGGGGCAGGTATTTAATGTTAATTTCTTAGATATATCTATTGATGAGTTGATTAAGCTAAAAGATGCATATAATCTAAATATCATTGCTGCCGACATGGATGGCGTAAGCATAGATAAGATTGATAAAGAAAAATTAGGAGCTTATGCTATTGTTATTGGTAACGAAGGCAATGGAGTTTGTGAAGAAATAGAAAATATGGCTGATACTATTATTTCGATTCCAATGGAGAATAGTGTTGAGAGTCTAAATGCTAGTGTTAGTGCTGGAATTATAATGTATTTATTAAGATAAAATTAAGGAGTGAATTATGTCAGGACATAATAAGTGGTCGAAGATAAAAAATGCAAAAGAGAAGAACGACCAACAAAATGCAAAAATGTTTACTAAAATCGGTAGAGAAATTGCTGTAGCAGTTAAATTGGGTGGTCCAGACCCTAATTCGAACAATCAGCTTAAGAATATTATTGCTAAAGCAAAAGCCATTAATATGCCTAACGATAATATTAATCGTAGCATCAAGAAAGCAAGTGGAGAACTTAATACCGTTAACTACGAGAGTATGACTTACGAAGGTTATGGTGTTGGTGGTAGTGCTGTAATTGTATACGCACTTACTGATAACAAGAACAGAACTGCAAGCGACGTTAGACACGCATTTGATAAATTTGGTGGATCACTTGGTAGCAATGGCTGTGTATCTTATTTATTTACTAAGAAAGGCGTTATCTATGTTCAGAAAGGTACTGGAATTTCTGATGATGATATGATGATGATTGCTCTTGACTGTGGTGCTGAGGATATTAATATTGAAGATGATGTATTCGAAATATATACCACACCAGAAACTTTTGATGATGTTAAGGTAGCCTTGGAAGGTAACGGTGTTACTATAGCTGATAGTGTACTTGATATGATTCCTTCCAACTACGTTACTCTTGAGGAAGAGAAGGAAGCAACTTTCCAGAAGATGATTGATTATCTTGAAGATTATGATGATGTTCAAGGAGTTTATCATAATGTAGATATATCAGAATAATTAAATTTATTAATTTGAAATAAAGGGATAGATTAGCTATCTCTTTTTCATCATTTGAATAGATTACTAAACATAAATTTGAATTATCAAGAACATTTGTTTGACTTGCAATTATACTTTAAGATATACTATATAGTATAGTAGGTGAATAATGATTATTTTAGGAATTGATCCGGGGCTTGCAATAGTAGGCTTTGGTGTGCTTGATAAACAAAAGGGTAGAACTGAAGTTGTTGATTATGGCGTAATTAATACGCCTAAGGAAGATACTCTCCCTGTTCGACTTGAAAAAATCTACAAAGGTATGTGTGCCCTAATAGACCAATACAAGCCTGATCAGGTAGCGATTGAGGAGTTGTTCTTTAATACAAATATCACAACCGGTATAGCCGTTGCTGAGGCAAGGGGTGTAATTATACTGGCTTGCATGAATAAAGGATGCAAATTGTTTGAGTATACACCACTTCAAATCAAACAAGCACTTACCGGTAACGGAAGGGCAGATAAACATCAAGTGCAATTCATGGTTAAGGCAATTCTTAAACTTAATTCTATACCAAGACCAGATGATGCTGCTGATGGCCTCGCTGCGGCACTCTGTCATAGTCAAACAAATCAGTTACTCGCTGGTACTGATATAAAATAATGTTGTTAATTAGGAGAGATATATGTTATCGTTTTTAACAGGTGAACTTGTTGAGAAAGGAAATAATATTGCTGTAATCAGTTGTAATGGCGTTGGATTCGAAGTTAATGTTAGCGAAACCACTATATTCGAACTACCTGAGGTTGGTCAACTTGCTAAGTTGCATACCTATATGGCAGTTAGAGAAGATGCTATAACACTATTTGGATTTGCTAGCTTGGAAGAGAAGTCTGCCTTCCTTAAACTAATTAATGTTAGTGGCATTGGTGGTAAGATGGCTATTGCAATACTATCTGCAATGCCTGTTGCTAATCTTGTTGATGCAATCGTTAGTGAGAATATTAAGTTATTATCATCTGTCAAAGGTCTTGGCAAAAAGACTGCCGAAAGACTTGTTGTCGAGCTTAAGAATAGCTTAGATGACTTGCAGATAACAATGTTTGCTACTGCAAAGACTGGTTCTACTGTTTCTAGTGCTTGCAACGAGGCTATCGAAACATTAATAGCTATGGGGCTTAGCAGGATGCAAGCAACTGATATTGTCAAATCTGTATCCGAGCCAAACGATAAGGCAGAGGATATAATCAAGAAAAGTCTTAAAAATATGAACAAATAAGGGTATTTATGGAAGACGAAAGATTTATAACATCAACAAGAAACCTTACAGAAACTGAGGTTGAGAATACTCTTCGTCCAACTACAATGGATGATTATGTTGGACAAGAGAAAATCAAGAAAAATCTTAACATTTACATCAAGGCTGCCAAGAATAGAGGTGATGCTCTAGACCATGTGCTCCTATATGGGCCTCCAGGACTAGGGAAAACAACTCTATCGCATATCATTGCTAACGAGCTTGGCACTAATATCAAAATTACAAGTGGTCCTGCAATCGAGAAGGTTGCTGACCTTGCTAGTATTCTTAGTAATATGCAACGCAACGAAGTGCTCTTTATTGATGAAATTCACAGGCTTAGTAGGTCTGTTGAAGAAGTATTGTATCCGGCTATGGAAGACTTTGCTCTTGATATAATCCTAGGCAAAGGCCCAGGAGCTAGAACAATGCGTATTAATGTTGAACCATTTACCTTAATAGGAGCTACAACCAAAGCCGGTATGCTAACTGGCCCGCTAAGAGATAGATTTGGTGTTGTGTGTAGGCTAGAGATGTACACTCCTGAAGAACTAGGAAGGATTATTACACGAAGTGCAAGTATACTAGGAACTCCAATTGATCCTGATGCGTGTATGGAGCTTGCTAAACGTAGTAGAGGGACTCCTAGGCTTGCCAATAGATTACTTAGACGTATTAGAGATTTTGCAGAGGTCGAAGGTAGTGATAGAATAACAATTGGTATATGCAAACAAGCACTTGAGATTCTTGAAGTTGATGATCTTGGACTAGATTACACTGATAGGGTAGTCCTTAATACAATTATTGATAAATTTCACGGCGGGCCAGTGGGACTTAATACTCTATCTGCTGCTACTGGCGAAGATGCCAACACTATCGAAGATGTATATGAGCCATATCTATTACAATTAGGATTTGTTGCTCGTACTCCAAGGGGAAGAATAGCTCTTCCTAATGCTTATAAGCACCTTGGCAAGAAATTATCTGCTAAAAACCAAGAATATTTAAAAATGTTTATAGAAAGCGAAGAAGATGAATAACGAAAAAAATATAGATTTACTTACAACTAAGGCATATTATTATGACTTGCCGGAAGAATTAATAGCGCAGACTCCTGCAGAGCCTAGGGATAGTTCTAGGCTTCTTGTGTGTCATAAAGACTCGGGAGCCATTGATCATAGAGTATTTAGTGATATTGTTGAGTATTTTAATGCGGGTGATGTTCTTGTCGTTAATAATACCAAAGTTCTACCAGCTAGACTATATGGCAAGAAATCAACTGGAGCTAATATCGAAACATTATTGCTTAAGAGAATTGATATTAATACTTGGGAGTGTCTTGCAAAACCAGGTAAAAGACTTAAAGTAGGAACAGAGATTGTCTATTCGGACAAACTAAAAGGCGAAATTGTATCTGACACAGACTTTGGCGGAAAGATCATTAAATTCCATTATGAAGGAGTTTTTGAGGATGTAATAGCTGGGGTCGGCGTAATGCCTCTACCTCCTTATATTAAGAAGCAATACAAAGATCCAAGTAGGTATCAGACTGTTTATAATAAGGTATCAGGTAGTAGTGCTGCTCCTACAGCAGGGTTGCATTTTACTCCTGAGCTACTTGACAGAATTAAGGCGAAAGGTGTGACGATTATTGAGGTATTGTTGCACGTAGGACTTGGAACATTTAGACCTGTTGACGAAGATAATATCCTTGATCACGATATGCATAGCGAATATATTGAGATGTCCGAAGAAAACGCAAGATTACTTAACGAGGCAAAGTCGCAAGGCAGAAGAATTATTGCGGTTGGAACTACAAGTGTAAGAGTACTTGAAAGTTCGTGTGACGATAACGGGGTAATTGTGCCTTGTCAGAAGGAAACAAAGATATTTATATATCCTGGATACAAGTTTAAGGTTGTTGACGGGTTGATTACTAACTTCCACCTTCCAGAAAGTACCCTTATAATGTTAGTATCTGCTTTTCTTGGATACGACAAAACTATGAATATGTACAAAATTGCGGTAGAAGATAGATATAGATTCTTTAGCTTTGGAGATGCAACCCTCTTGATATAGGAGTATTGATTAATGGAAATTAAAATTGGATCACTTTATAAACATTACAAAGGACATATTTATAAGGTGATAAATATTGGTGTACATACAGAAACTGGTGAGGAAATGGTGGTATATTCGCCAATTGATGATCCTAATCTAATTTGGATTAGACCTAGTTGTATGTTTCACGATATAATAGATTATGATAAAAGAATAAAAAGATTTGAAGAGATAGACAATGGAGAAATTTAGTTACAAAACAACACATATATGCAAACAATCTGGTGCGCGAATTGGCGAGTTTAAGACTCCACATGGG
This sequence comes from Clostridiales bacterium, assembly GCA_015055665.1. Lineage (GTDB taxonomy): Bacteria > Bacillota > Clostridia > Christensenellales > UBA1242 > UBA11490. The sequence goes on along the minus strand of SVHX01000001.1, from coordinate 90,880 downwards.
GTAATTGAAACACCGGTATTTATGCCAGTTGGAACACAAGCAACAGTTAAGAGTTTAACCCCAGAAGATTTGAAGAATATTAATTCGCAAATAATTCTTAGCAATACATACCACTTGCACCTTAGACCTGGCGAGGAGATTGTAAAAAAAGCTGGTGGACTACACAAGTTTATGAATTGGGATAGACCAATTCTTACTGATAGTGGTGGATTTCAAGTATTCTCGCTTGCTGATTTACGAAAGATTACTGATGATGGTGTAGAATTTAAATCTCATCTAAATGGAGAGAGATTATATATTACACCTGAAAAATGTATGGAGATCGAGGAGTCGCTAGGTGCTGATATCATTATGGCATTTGATGAGTGTACAACATATGGTACTGATTACGAGAAAAGCAAAAAAGCCATGAATCGTACACTTGAGTGGCTTGATAGATGCTATAATTACCACAAGGTAGAAGAACAAGCATTGTTTCCAATAGTACAAGGCAACTTCTATAAGGATTTAAGACTTGAATCTTTGGAGCGTACTAAGCCGTATATAAAGCATGGATTGGCAATTGGTGGGTTATCTGTTGGTGAGCCAAAAGAAATAATGTATGAGATGCTTGACGCTCTTCACCCGCATTTACCTAAAGAAGTGCCTCATTATCTTATGGGAGTAGGCAGTCCTGATTGTATTCTTGAAGGGGTTATTAGAGGCGTTGATATGTTTGATTGCGTCTTACCAACTAGAATTGCACGTAATGGAACTGCATTTACACATGATGGTAAGGTTGTTGTTAGAAATGCTATCTACAAGGAGGACTTCACGCCACTTGATCCAGAGTGTGACTGTGAGTGTTGTCGAAATTATACCAAGGCATACCTAAGACATCTTGTCAACACTGGCGAAATATTGGGAGCAAGGTTACTTAGTATTCACAATATTAGATTCCTAACTAAGCTTATGGACGATATTAAGCAGGCAATTAGGGAGGATAGACTCCTTGACTTTAAGGATGAATTCCTAAATAGGTATAACAAAGGCACTGAGCGTAATGCGAATTTGTGCAAAAAGAAATAACCAAAATTTAACAAAATATTTGCAATTATCATGCTAAATGTTTTTGAGAATTTATTGATGTTTGTTATAATACTTAAGTTAAATATTAATAAATGATTGACTTTGATGTCAACATTATCGGAGGATTATATGAATAATTTATTAGAATTTTCATTATTGACTTGGTTGGGTCAGAATTGGATGCTACTTGTTCTTGTTGCTTTCTGTGCGTTCTTTATTATCACAACATTTCTTAAACAGAGGAAGGAAATTAATAATCGTAACGAACTAACTAGCTCAATTAAGAAAGGAACTAAAATTGTTACTACTGCCGGAGTGTATGGTGTAGTTGAATCAGTTGAGGAAACAACTGATGGTAAGATTGTTACTATTAAGACAGGATCTAGCAAAACAGCCTGCACAATGACAATCCATATTAATGCAATTATGGGTATTGATAATAAGAAACCTGTTGTATACGAAGATGAAATTGTTGAAGAAGTAGCCGAATCTGTAGAAGAAGTGGAAGAGGAAGTTGTAGAAGAAACGCCTGCAGAAGAAACTGCTCCTAAATCTACTAAAAAATCCAGTTCAAAGAAATCAACTAAATAATTAATTATTTGTTTCCCTATTAGGATAATATTCTATTAGGGATTTTTTATTATAAACTATTCTTACATACGTCATATTGCTTTGATTAATATCATATATTTATGTAGTAAAGTATATAAAATTTGCGAGGGTGTATGTTGGAAAGTGGAGTTGATAAGAGTAAAAGATCTAATGTATTAGCGATTACCGGCGGAGTATTATGTTCGATTGCTATTACATTAGTCCTTATTTTGTTATTTGCTGTTATTATAAGATTCTTTAATGTGCCAGATGCGGCAATTTTCCCAGTAAACCAATTAATTAAGATAATTAGTTTGTTTGTTGGAATATTACTCGTTGTCAAAAAAGCTAAGTCAAAAGGACTTGTTAATGGACTCATTGTTGGCTTACTTTATTACGCTATAAGTTACTTGATTTTTGGAATTTTGCAGGGTGGATTAACTTTTGGAATAAACAATCTATTAGATATTATCCTTACCGCAATTATGGGTGGTATTATAGGACTAATATCTGTACATATAATAAAATAGCACAATATTGATTCTGTTTTTCATATAGCAGAATCTTTTTTTATTGAAAAAATCAATTAAAATATAGATAAACATTAATCAAAACAATTGACTACATTAGGCTATTATTGTATAATAATTGAGTAAAATTATACAATGCATCTATTGTCGGCTGTTAATTTATATTTTTTAAGGGCTTTATTAATTAATATCTGTCAATAATTGTTTTGTAGATGTTTACAAAGGATATTTAATATACTTTGTATATTGGCAAGCAGAACTTGCAAAAATAACTTATTTGGAGTGACATAATGAAGAAAAAAAGAGCTATTAGGAATTACGTGCTAGTTAGTCTTTTCGTTGTAGCTGTTCTTGTCCTTACATTTGTATCGTTCCCAGTTCCGGGTACTACATATGATTTTGTAGGACTAGCTAATCTTCACCTAGGACTTGAGTTTGGTGGTGGAGTTAAGAACACTTACGATCTTGAAGTAGCTGATTGGTACAAAGGAGAAGACAGCAAAGCTCATATCGATGCGGTTAACCGCGTTCAGAAATTGCTAGACAAATACTACTCAGATGCCAAAGTTTATTTAAGCGGTGATAATCAGGTTACTATCGAAGTTCCTGATACTGCAATTAGTTCTAACTTAACTGTAGGATTTATCGAAATGAAGGCAGCTTCTGGAGAAGATGCAGAAGCCTTGGTAACAGGTGCTGATATCGAGAAAGCTGAGTACACTGTTAACGGTACAACTCATGGAGTTTATATTGAGTTTACCAAAGAAGGCAAGGAGAAATTCCGCGAACTTACTAAGACTGTTAGTGCTAGCGAAGGTCAAACAATGTATATCTATATGGACAAGGACTACGACAATGCTTTCTCTCAGACTACTGTAACCGAAGAGAATACCTATGGATACACATTTATTTCGGGTTCTAGTATCAAAGATAAAAGGTCTGGTAAGATGTATGCCGACAAGATTATGAGTGCTACAATTGGCGTTAATATGTCCAGTGATGTCGAGGCTATTGATATCCAAGGAGTTTTTGGAACTAATACTAGACTTGTAATTACAATTGTGACTATTGCAGTTATTGTTATAAGTGCCATTATTGCATACATTTTATTTAAACAATTAGGCTTAGTTTCTATGCTTTCTATGTTATTTGGTCTATGTGTAACTGTACTTATTTCTGCTATTGTTGATCTTCAAGTATCCTTTGGTGGATGGTTAGGTTTCCTTGTTGGAACAATGCTTAACTGGGGACTTCATATCTATTATCTAAATGTTATTCGTAGAGAATTCGCAATGGGTAAGAAGTTTACAGTTTCGTTCTCGTCTGGATACAGGGGTGCGTTATTTAATATATTAGATATATTACTAATCACAAGTGGTGTCGTTGCAATTACTCTAATTATTCCTAGTAATCTAATTGATGCATTTGCATATAACCTTCTTATGACTATTCCTGGTACTGCATTTACATCTATGTTCCTAAACAAAGTTCTTGCAGTTAATTATACTGCATTTAACACAAAGAATATCCAAAAGGTTAATTTCAAGAGGGAGGTCGAGATAGATGAAGTCAACTAAATCAAATAACTATGTATCTATATTCAAATATCTCATGCTTGTTCCAATTGTATTGGTACTTGTATCAATTATAATTGGTGCAATATTTAACTTTAATCTTGATTATGACTTTAGGAAGATTTCTAACTTTACAGTTAAATTTAATACTACTGTAACAGAGTCTGATTACAAGACATTAGAGCAAGGAATTGATAAGATTATTAGCGATAATGATATATCTGATTATAGACTCGAGAGAGTCGGTAAAGGTGCTCAAAATGGCGTTTTTGTACGTATCGCCAATGATTGTGATAAACTTGATGACAAGATCGAAAGTATCAAGGCTACAATCGAAGAAACTTTGATTTCAAGTGTAGAATCGATTGAGAGTGATGTTGTGGTATCGACTAGTGATACAGGTTTTTCATTACCAAAAAATGTAACCAAGATGATATGGTTATCTGTACTTACATTTGCTTGCATTTTACTATTCGTATTTGCTTATATGTGGATTAGATTCAACTTAATGGCAGGTTGTAGTTTAATATCAACCCTTGCAATCGAGGTTGTTACATTGCTTGCTGCAATAATCTGTTTCCGTATACCACTTAATACTTATTTTGTAGTTCCTTTCGTTGTAATGATACTAACTACAGTTATCTATAGCACTATCATGAATAACTATATCAAAAACACTTTAAGCAACGAAAAATATGATAAAGTAACTAATAGCGAAAGAGTTGCAGAAACTACTAAGCGATTCTTGTTACCTCTTGGCATTGTATCTTTGTTTATCGTTGTTGCAATAATGATAGTAATGTTCTTTGGTGGCGCAAGCTTAATTTATCTAGGACTTGCAATTATTGTGGGACTGATTATAGCATATTTGGCTAGTCTATATGTTAATACATCTTTCTGGGCTTTGACCTATAAGAGAGATAAAGACACAGTTCTTAAGCGTAGAATTGAGCAAGCTAAGATCAAGGAAGAACAACGCAAAGCTGGCCAAAAGCCAGATGACAAAGTTGTTGTCTAATTTAATATTTTCAAAGCCCTTATAATACTTTTATAGGGGCTTATTTTCTAAATTATGGAATTTATTAAGAAACAAACACAGCAATTTAATAACGCTGATATTGACCGATTATCAAGCAAATTTAACATACATAAAGATGTTGTTAGATTACTTTTTGCACGTGGATACACAACTGATGACGAGATTAACAAATTTGTTAACGCTGGCGAAACACAGCTTTATAATCCATTTATGTTAAAGAATATGCAAGAGGTCGTTGACAAGATTAACTACTATATCAATAATAACAAGCATATTCTGATCATGGGAGACTATGACACTGATGGCATTAGTGCTGCTGCTATATTATATAAGTATTTCGAAAAGCAGGGGATTAGTACAGACGTCTTTCTCCCTAATAGATTTGTTGATGGATATGGGTTAACAATTGATACGATTAACAAGGTTAATAATCTATATAAACCAGATCTTATTATAACAGTTGACTGCGGAATCACTTGCGTCGACGAAATTAAGTACTGCAAAGATATTGGAATTGATATTATTGTTACAGACCATCATGACATACCAAGCGTTACGCCGGATACTTTAATTATTAATCCTAAGCTTCCTGATCAAATTTATCCTTTCAAGGAATTATGCGGAGCAGGCGTAGCGTTGAAACTTATTCAAGCATTAGGTGGAATAACCGAGGCTCTTAATTATGTTGCAATAGCGACGCTTGCAACAGTCGCAGATATTGTACCTCTAGTAGATGAGAATAGAGCTATTGTCAAGCTTGGACTTGAACAACAGAAGGAACAATTGCCCAAAGGTATCAAGATGTTATGCAAATATCTCAAAATACCTTTGCCTCTATCTAGCACAGATATATCTTTTAAAATAGCACCTAAGATTAACGCAACCGGAAGGATGGGAGATGCGATAATTTCGTTTAGACTATATGTCGAAAATGATGATGCTATACTTCAGAAAAATTTGGATGAGTTAATAGCTCTCAACGACCTAAGAGTAACTAAGACTAACGAAATTTTTGAGTCTGCGTGCCAAATGCTTGAAGATACAAATGTATCCAGATTAGGTATGATAGTTCTTTATAAGGAAGACTGGGAAAGTGGAGTTCTTGGCATTATCTGCTCTAAACTTGTCGAAAAGTATAACAAACCCGTCTGTTTGTTAAGTTTAGTCGATAATGAATTTAAAGGTAGTTGCCGTAGCATACCAGGCGTCAATATATTTGACGCACTTACAAGTGTTAGCGATATTTTGATTAGATTTGGTGGTCACAATCAAGCAGGTGGACTCTCTATTGAACGCAAATATCTTAAAGAATTCCGCACAAGAATTAACGATTTTGTATTAAATAATACTAATGAAGACGAGATGGTTTCGCGTAAATATTATGATGTTGACATCTCAGATATTGACCTCACACCAGAATTTGTGAAAGACCTTCAAATATTTGAGCCTTGTGGATTCAAGAACGAAAAGCCACTATTTAGAGTCAATATTACAGACAACAATGCAACACGTATGATTAATCATCATCAACACCTTAGAATTAAGCAAAACAATATAAGCCTTATTGGATTTGGCAAAGGCGATTACTATTATAATTTAAATGTAAATTGTAACAAAGAGGTTATTGCAGAGCTTGCATTTGAGAAAGGCGACAATAAACAAAAAGTATCGGGCTTTATTCGTCACGTTAATTACTCTAAGCTAAATACTGCTACAAAGAGTGAAATTATATCTGCTAATTACCTTACTCAGCTTAAATACATCAATTGTCGAAATGATTATGATAATTCTAAAGTAATTTCGTATACTGAGGCACTTAGTCGTATTAATAAGATGACCACTAAGAGTAGATTTGGCACAGCTATTATCGTTAATAATATGGATACATATTTTGATGTGGTTAAAGCTATTCCTAATGTTACTAATTATGAGTTATTTGATATAAACAATGCTTGTGGCGAAAATGTTATAATTTTTGCACCACATAGTGATGTAAGTTACAAAGATTACCAGAATATCTTTGTTATGGATAGTTATCTTTGTCAAGGCTACATTTCGAGTCTATGTACCAAATTCAATCATGTGTATTGTGTAGACAATAAGATAAATATTGGATTGTTTAACAACCTTGATGTATCAAGAAATACTTTTGCAAAGATTCATAATTCAATTAAATCTAAGCTTGTTACCAATCCAGCACCAGATCTAATTACTTACTTTAATTATTTGCGTAGAACAAATCACTTTGATAAGAATATCAAATACAATCAGTTCGTATTCTTTATGCTTACAATGGAAGAACTAGGTATTCTTAAATTCGAAGACGGCACAATTGTAGAAACAGATATTAAGAGCAAATTAGAAAATTCTAGTATATATTATTTTATTAAGAAATTCTTAAATCTATAGTAGGAGATAATAATGGAAAAATTTTTTGAAAAGATTGGCAATGTTTTGGCACAAAAAGATTATGAATATGTTAGGAATACTTATAATCTAATGAAGGATAAATACAAAGGCAACGATCTTGAATCTCAAAGATTTGCAGTTAAAATAGCAGAGGCTATTCTTGATAATAGGCTCGACTACAAATCAATCGTCGTTGGGCTAATGTATCCAATCTTTAGAATAGAGCCAAGCATAGTTGACTTAGATATTTTTGATGAAGAGATTAAGGGGATATTTAATCGTATTGCAAAAATTGACAACCTTAATTTGACAACCCATCAAGAACAGTTAGACAATATAAAAAATATGTTTATTGCTCTTGCAAAGGATATTCGTGTTATCATTATTAAACTCTGCATTGAAGAGTCTAAACTCGACTTTATTGACAATATGTCTGAAGAACTTGTCGAAAACTATATGAAATCTGTGTCAGATGTATACTTTCCGTTATGCCAGATGTTAGGACTTAATACCATAAAAAACAACTTTGGGAATGCTACTTTCAAATATTACAAACCTGCAATGTATAAGGAACTATCAGAGGCACTTAATACATTTATGGAAGAAAGAAATAATAATATTCAGGAAGTAATCTCTAGACTAAAAACTGAGCTAGTGCAGATATGTCCTAATGCTGTTGTATACGGTAGACAAAAGCAACTCTTCAGTATTGCTAAGAAACTTCAAAGCAAAAATATGGCAGTTAGTACTATTACTGATATTTATGGACGTAACAATTATTTGCATGATGTTGCAGACAACGTATCTTTCAATGAAAACAAATTAAATCAGATAATGGATATTCTTGCAGTTAGAATTTTAGTTGATAGGGTAGAAGAGTGTTATGCGGCTCTTGGCAAAGTCTTTACAACCTTTAAGCCTCTTGGAAATTTCAAAGACTACATTGCTAACCCTAAAGAAAATGGATACCAATCTCTTCATACAGCAATCGTTCTAGATAACGGCGACCCGGTTGAAGTCCAGATAAGAACTTTCGATATGCACACTTATGCAGAATATGGATTTGCTGCTCACTGGGCATACAAAGAGAAGAAGAAAGTTGACGAAAGTGGTGTTAAGATTAATTACATCCGTTCCATCATGGATCTTCATAAAGAGAAGAGTAATGACGAACTACTTGAGATTATGAATACTGACGTTTATAGCGGTAAGATATTCGTACAATCTCCACAAGGCAAGATTATAGAATTCCCAGAAGGTGCTACACCAATTGATTTTGCTTATGCAATACATAGTAATATTGGTAATACTTGCGTTGGTGCAAAAATTAACGATAGGATGGTTCCGTTATCAACACCAATGAATAATGGCGATATTATAGAAATCATTACCAATCCTAATTCCAATGGGCCTTCGAGAGATTGGTTAAAATTAGCAAAAACCAGTTCCGCCAAGTCAAAGATTAATACTTTCTTTAAGAAAGCTATGAAGGAAGAAAACATCAAGAAAGGCAAGGCAATTCTTGAGAATTACGCAAAAACGAAAGCACTTAATTTATCTAAACTCCTTGTTAACGAGTATCTTGAAGAGTTATACGAGAAGTACAGCTTTCAAGGAATTGATGATATGTACGCCTCCCTTGGCTTTGGATCTATTACAGCAGGTCAAGTACTTAATAAGCTAAATGCCCTATATAAAGCCGATAATAAAGAATTATTTGCACCTAACAAAGAATATCAACTTAATAATATCAAAAATGAAGGTGATATCGAAGTCAAAGGGTTCTCGAATCTACTTACTAAGCTTGCAAAATGTTGTAGTCCATTGCCAGGAGATGATATTATAGGATACATTTCTAGGGGCAATGGTGTAACAATACACAGAAGAGATTGCGAAGCTCTCAAGAACTACGAATTCGAAAGACTAATCGAGTGTTCTTGGAACACAACATCCAATAAGAATTTTGTTGGCTCTATCACTATTATCGCAACAGATACCCCAGGACTAGTATCTGTCATTACCAAGAAGCTTAATGATGAGAAGATTAATATGGTTGGTCTACTTGCCAAGAAGATTGAAGACAACAAGGTTGTAGTTACCATCCATCTTAACATCAAAGACAAAGCTGATCTGGACGCATTGATTGTTAAAATTAAACAACTCAATATTGCACTCGAAGTTTATAGGACGAACTAATATGATAAACATTATTTCAAGTAACGAAAAGTTAATAGACGAACTTAATTTGGTTGTCAAATTATTCTTTTGCGAGGAAGAAATAAACGATTTAGATTATGAAATTTGTATTGATCAGGATGTCAAAGGTGACTCAATTTCTACTCATGCAACTTGTAATTATAATGATTGCAAAGTAAATAGGGAAGATAAAATTGTTGATAGAAATTTTCCGGATAGATATCTAAAAAGATACGCAAAACTGGCTGTTTTTGACATTTTACAAAGTATTAAACCAGATAAAATATTGCCATGGGGTAGTTTGACAGGTATTAGGCCAACAAAATTATATTATGAGTTAATCAAAGAGTGTAGTGGTGACTACATGAAAGCTATGAATATGCTTATAGATACCTTCAAAGTAACCCCAGCCAAGGCACAACTTGTTAAAGAAATAATAAAAAATCAAAAGAATATTATAAAAAATGATAATTTAGTAGATTTATATATCAATATTCCATTTTGTCCATCAAAGTGCTATTATTGCTCGTTTATCTCTGCTCCAATAGATAAGTGCAGAGATCAGGTCGAGCCTTATTTAGAGGCTTTAATTAAGGAAATATCAGCAACAAAAGAATTAATCTCAACCAAAAATTATATTGTAAAATCTATTTATATTGGCGGTGGAACTCCTACAATTTTGGATGCTAACCAAATGGATAGGTTATTATCGGCAATAGATTACAACGTCGCAGAATTTACGGTTGAGTGTGGTAGACCAGACACAATTACAGCTGATAAACTTGACGTACTTAAAAAACATAATGTAACTAGAATTAGTATCAATCCACAAACCTTTTGTAACAAAACGCTCAAAACAATTGGCAGAAATCACACATCTCAAGATATCTTAGATGCCTACAAACTAGCACTTAATTATAATTTTAGCATCAATATGGATTTAATTGCAGGGCTAGGCGGAGAGAGTCTTCTAACGTTTAAAAAGAGCCTTAATAAGGCAATAGAGTGTTATCCAGACAATATTACAGTTCATACACTAAGCATTAAGCGTGGAAGCGAACTAAAAACTGAAGGCGGAGAAACTTCGACCGAAGATGTCGTATCCAAGATGATCGAATACTCGTATCCTACGCTAATTAATGCTGGCTACAAGCCATATTATATGTACAAGCAGAAGAACATGCTAGGAAATCTTGAAAATATCGGATATTTTAGAGATAAAGTTTCCATATTTAATATAGATAGCATGGAAGAATTTGCATCTATAATCGCTTGTGGTGCTAATGCTATCTCAAAAAGGTATTATAGCCTCAACAATAAGATAGAGAGATTTGCCAATCTCAAGAATATTAGCGAATATATTACTAGAATTGATGAGATGATAGACAAGAAGAAGGCTTTGTTTAGTTAATTAATCAACATTATGAAATCTGCTATTGACACTCGTATACTACCATGCTATAATATTCCCAAACAAAAGTAGGGGATATATTAAATATGAAATATTTTACTAAACTAAGCATGCAAGAAGTACTTGATTTTCTTAATGAAAACGGATTATATGTTATTGATGATGATTTGGAAGAAAATCTTAATGATTGCAGCGAAAATAATGAGTCTTCGTGCTATATAAGATGTTTTGACACTAAAGTGATTAATAATCCAATAATGGATGCTATTGCCAAAAAAATAGCTCATCAAACTGGATTAAATCTTAGTGAATATGTAGATAATCATAAGATTAATATAATCGAATTAAATGACTTTGTCTGTTGTAGGGTCTTTATTGACGACGAATTCTCCGAAAGAGATGTAATCTTACTTCGTGCTTACTGGAAAATGATGTCTGACAAATTCAAAAATGAGCCTTATAAACAAGACCTTGAAGAATATCTAAACACAAACAGTCCCGAGATGTAAATTACACAAATATTAATGACAAAAATATATGAGATTTTGATGAAAAATTTTTAATAAAAGTGTTTACATTTGGAAATATATTTGATATACTTACATTGTACCTAGACTACGTTTGTCCATTTTCTCCAATGGAAGACTTGGTTTCAGGTGAATAAAATTATAAAAAAAAAGGAGAACAAAATTATGATTTCTAAAGAGAAAAAGCAAGAAGTTATCAAAGCTTATGCTACTAAAGAAGGGGATACAGGTTCTTGCGAAGTTCAGATCGCTATTCTTTCTACAAGAATTAACGAGCTTACTGACCACCTAAAAAAGAACCCTAATGATAACCATTCTCGTAGAGGACTTCTAAAATTAGTTAACCGTAGAAAGAGTCTACTTAAGTACATGGAAAGAACTAATCTTGAAGGTTATAGAGTATTGAAGTCCAAGTTAAATATTAGATAATTATTATCTATCCAAGCGAAAGATTTCAAACTTTCGCTTTTTTTGAAATAAAGGAGAAATTATGAACGATTATAAAGAATTTAAGACAGAAATCGGTGGCAAAGAAGTTACAGTCGAAGTAGGCAAATACGCGTTCCAAACTAATGGTCATTGTATTGTTAAATGTGGCGATACTATGGTTATGGTTAATACTTGTATGAACAAAGAGCCAAGACCAGGTCAAGACTTCTTCCCACTAAGTGTTGACTACGAAGAGAAACTATACGCAGTAGGTAAGATTCCTGGGGGATTTAAGAAGCGCGAGGGTAGACCAACCGATCAGGCAATTCTTACATCTAGACTTATCGACCGTCCACTTAGACCATTGTTCCCTAAGGGATTCTTCAATGACGTAACAGTCGTAGCTACTCCATTAAGCGTAGATTATGATGTTGCTCCAGAGCCTCTAGCTATGTTTGCTAGTTCTATTGCACTAACTATTAGTGATATTCCATTTGCTGGCCCTACCGGAAGTTGTCAAGTAGCTTATATTGATGGCGAGTACATTGTTAACCCAACTTGTGATCAACAAGCTAAGTCATTAATGGATCTTAAAGTTGCTGGAACTAAAGATGCTATCTTGATGGTTGAAGCTGGTGCTAATGAGGTATCTGAAGAAGAGATGCTTAAAGGTATCTTATTCGCTCATGAAGAGATCAAGAAGCAAGTTGCTTTCCAAGAGAAAATTGCCAAAGAACTTGGCGTAAAGAAGGCAGAAAATCTACCTTATTATGTAATTGATGAAACTCTTGAGAAAGATGTAAGAGAATTTGGCTATCCTATCATGGAAAAAGTAATGGAGAACTTCGACAGACACGAGAGAGAGCGTGCTGAAGAGTTAGCCAATGCAGAGATTATAGAGCATTTTGCCGAAAAGTATCCTGAGAATACTCGTGAGATTCTTGACGTCCTTTACAAAGTTAAGAAGGAAATAATGCGTGCTAAGATTATCGAGAAAGGCGTTAGACCTGATGGCCGTAAGCTTGACGAGATTAGACCTATCTGGTGTGAAGCAGGAATACTTCCTAGAGTTCATGGCAGTGGCGTATTCACAAGAGGCGAAACTCAGGTTATGACAACTTGTACCCTTGGTAGCCTAAGAGATACTCAAATCCTTGATGGACTAGACACTGAGGAAGAGAAGCGTTATATGCATCACTACAACTTCCCAGCATATTCTACAGGAGAGGCTAGACCTCTTAGATCTGCTGGTCGTAGAGAAATTGGACACGGTGCACTTGCAGAGAGATCTCTTATCCCTGTTCTTCCTAGCGAAGAAGAATTCCCATATGCAATTCGTACAGTAAGTGAAGTTCTAAGTAGTAACGGTTCTACATCTCAAGCATCTGTTTGTGGTAGCACACTTGCTCTTATGGACGCCGGCGTTCCTATCAAAGCTCCAGTTGCTGGTTGTGCAATGGGACTTATCAAAGATGAGAAGAGTGGTAAGGTAGCAATTCTAACTGATATCCAAGGACTTGAAGACTTCTTGGGAGATATGGACTTCAAAGTTGCTGGTACGACTAAGGGTATCACAGCTATCCAAATGGATATTAAGATCAAGGGTATTGACGAGAAGATATTGCGTGAAGCACTTTCTAGAGCTAGAGATGGAAGACTATTTATATTGAACAAGATGAATCAAGTTCTTTCTGAGCCAAGAAAGGAACTTAGCCCATTTGCTCCTAAGATTATATCTTTCACAATTAATCCAGATAAGATCAAAGATGTTATCGGTTCTGGTGGCAAAATGATTAACAAGATTATTGACGAAACAGGCGTTAAGATCGACATCGAAGATGATGGACTTGTTATGATTTGTGGCGTTGACGCTGAGAAATCACAGAAGGCCAAAGAGATTATTCTATCTATTACTGAAGATGTTGAGATCGGTAAAATCTATACTGGTAAAGTTGTAAGAATCCTTAACTTTGGTGCTTTTGTTGAGATTGGATTTAACAAAGAAGGTATGATTCATATCTCTAAACTTTCTAGCAAGAGAGTAGAGAAGGTTGAGGACGTTGTTAATATTGGCGATACCGTTGAAGTTGAGGTAATCAAGATTAATGATGGTAAAGTTGACCTAAAGCTTGTTGGAACTTACAAAAAAGAGAAATAATCAAATAACAATTATAGATTTAGTAGAAATTATATCTACTAAATCTTTTTTTCGAGTCATAACTACAAAGCTGATTTAGTATATTATTATGTAATAACACGCAAAGGTGACATATGAAATTAAAAGCCTATAGAGTTCTTAGTAACGTTGTAATTATTGGTATGCTAATATTTATGTGTGTTTTCATAGGTGCTAGTAACTACCAGTATGTGTTTAACTATAATAACGAAAATGTTATATATAATGGCAACCGAGATAGCACTAATGTAAGTATTATGTTTAATGTTTATTGGGGAACAGAATATATTGATGGCATACTTGATGTATTAGATCAATTTGGTGTCAAGACGACCTTCTTTGTAGGTGGACAATGGGTAGAAAAAGAGCCAGAAATGCTAGATAAAATCATATCACGGGGTCATGAAATTGGCAATCACGGATACTTTCACAAAGAACACGAGCATCTAAGCTATGAGCAAAATTTGGAGGAGATTAACACAACTCATAATCTTGTCAAAGTAGTACATGATTACGAAATGAACTTATTTGCTCCTCCAAGTGGAAGCTTTAACAAATCAACTCTAGATACCTGTGCCGAACTTGGTTACTCGACAATCATGTGGAGCAAGGACACAATCGATTGGCGAGATAAAGATGCCAATATTATATTTAAGCGAGCTACAAGCAATATATCAGGCGGAGATCTAGTTCTTGCACATCCTACTGAGAATACTCTTAAAGCACTTCCGCTAATTCTTGAATATTACAAAGTTAATAATTTAACAGCTACAACTGTTAGTAATTGTTTAAAGTAAGGCTTCAATCCTTACTTTTTTTGTGCTATATACAAATTTTTATAACCCTATTGAAATTGACTATATAATATGATATAATATATATAACTATAATGGGGATTATGGGGGTATATAATGAATAATTACGAAGAATCGAGATCTGAGATTATTCTAGACGATTGGTACAACTTTGAAGAAGAAGATAATCTAACGTATCAAATATTAAATATGCATCTTTATAACAAAAGAATTAAGGATATTCGCGATCGTTGTTACATTACTAGCAACGAGTATCTTTGTGCGTTCATGCACAAAAAGGACTTTGAAGGCAAAAGAGTAGCGACAGTAGGGTCTAGTGGGGATCAACTATTAAACGCTCTGTATTTAGGAGCAAAGGATGTAACGCTTATTGATGCCAATAAGTTCACTAGAGCGTTTACCGAATATAAGATGGCTATGATAAAAAATTTGTCATATGATGAGTTTATTTCTATCTTACAAGCACCTCAACTTAAATTATTTAGCCTTAGTCTATATCGTCGAATATCTCAAGACTTATCAAGGCCTGCACAAGAGTTCTGGGATAGACTCTTTCTGGAATACGACAAAGATAGCTTTACCGCCAACCCAACGTCTTTTTATTCGGAATTAATTCAAGACTCAGCCATGATTGGTGGATCAGCTTTTACAAATACCGAAGAGGCATACAACCATCTACAGGATGTTCTCCACAAAGGAGATTATCAAGTAGATTATATTACTGCTGATGTCTTTGAATTTGATAATAAGCTAAAAGGCAAATTTGATGTAATATTACTATCTAACATATACGATTATGTACCTGCAAATCAATACATACCACTTCTTTATGACCTATATGACCACAAGCTTAATCCTAATGGAGTTATGCAGATTGACTATGTCTTTAGTGCTATAATGCCAAGTTCTCTCAAAGAGTATTTCCGTGACTTCAATTATTACTGCGACTGGGGCGGATTTATGCTACGCAAACCAAGAGAAAATAATAAAGATTATTATATAGACGAGAGTATGGAGGCGTTATGATTAATTATAGTGAATTAGAAGACCTATTTATACCAGACAATTGCTATGACCTTAGTTATTATGATTATCTTACAGGTAGATTTCTTGACACTGATTCTTATATATGTTTCAACGATATACGCGATACATGCTATTTAACTAGTAACGAAGACCTCAAGGCATTTATGAAACGAGAATATTTCGAAGGTAAGAGAGTTGCAACTGTGGGATCTAGCGGTGATCAAATGTTAGATTCTCTATTGCTCGGTGCGAAAGATGTTACGCTTATTGATGCCAATTATTATTCAAGAGCATTTGCTGAGTACAAAATGGCTATGATCAAGAATCTTGATTATGCTACATATATTGATTTAATAGACGATCCTCGCACTAAGCTATTCGATATTAATATATATAAGAAAATATCTCACGACCTGTCTAAGCCAGCTCAAGAATTCTGGGACAGAATATATCTAGAATACCAAGGAGGATATAACGATTCAACCGATTTTTGTGAAGAATATTACGCGAAACGAGTAACGGCGGCAGCTATTAGTTTGGAATTAATACAGTTTGATTGTGAAGTAGGTGTTAATTATATTTCAAGTCAAGAAAACTATAATAAGTTACAAGATATATTAAGGAAAGGGTATTTTACCTTAAATTTTATTAGATCAGATATTAGCAATTTTGATGAGGTGCTAGATGGCAAGTTTGATGTAATAATGCTATCTAATATTTATGATTATGTTGATCATTATAACTTTTGTAGACACGCCAAAGATCTATACAATAGTAGATTAAATCCAGGTGGAGTGATGCAAGTAGATTATTCGTTTAGTTATAGATACTTTCCAGAAGAATTAATTGAATATTTCAAAGGATACAAATTAGATAAACCAGCAGTGCCAATGGGAGCATACATACTACACAAACCAAGAGAAAATGCTATAGAGCAATGTGATGCTAGTATGGAATAGGGGAGTTAATAATGGACAAATTTGATTTCTATGATACAGAATATGATTATCTAACAGATTATATTTTTAACTTATATAATTATGACGATAAAGATACTAATACACATCCTTTGTATTTAGCAGAAGCTCAACAACCCAACACAGCAGAGTTAAAATGTTATACAACTAGCAACGAGCTCTTAAGTGCATATATGAAAAGACTTAACATGATGGATAAACGCGTAGCTACTGTGGGATCGAGTGGAGATCAATTACTAAATGCTATATACTATGGGTCAGAAGACATTACACTTATAGACGGTAATCCATACAGTCGAGCTTTTGTTGAATACAAGCTGGCACTACTTAAGAATTTGTCATATGAAGAATTTAAGTCGGTGTCAGGAGACAATATTAGCATGGATATATTTAATTATTATACCTATAGGAAGATCTCTCATGATTTGAGTAAACCTGTTCGACAGTTCTGGGATAAAATTATATTAGAACAATCTCGGGACATTATGGATACAACTGCTTATAATACATATGTAACATTGTGTCATCCAGGTACTTTCTACTCAAATAGTGATTTTTATAAATTTAAGTCATCATATAACTATTTGCAAAAGTTGTTGCGTGATAATAATTTCAATGTTAATTATATTTGTTCTGACCTCCGTAATTTCGTTCATGATCTAGACGGTACATTTGATACTATTATCTTAAGCAATATTTATGATTACGAAGATGGCGACGTATTTGCTACGATCGTACGAGATTTATATGATAACAAACTAAATCCTGGAGGCAAAATTCAAGCACACTACGAGCTCTGTTCTAGTAAAGGTGGTGGAGGTCTAAAGGCAAGATTATCTGAATTAGATTTTGAAACAATTGATGTGCGCTGGGGCAGTCATGTTTGGGTTATAAACAAACCTAATGTAATGGAGCAAGTTTTTCCAGAATCAACAATGTAGAGGAGGATGTTATGTTAAAGACAGATTATATTAATAATCCAGATATAGATTTATATGAAGACAGTGAATATGATTATCTTACCGAAAAGGTTTTAACTAAAGACATTGATGAAGAAAATTGTATAAATTGCACAGTTTCCGCGTGTTATATAACTAGTAACGAGAATTTGGAAAACTATATGTATTTTATGCCTCTAAAAGATAAGAGAGTTGCAACGGTAGGCTCTAGCGGAGATCAAGCGCTCAATGCAATATATTATGGATCAAAGGATGTAACTCTAATTGATGCTAATCCTTATTCACGAGCTTTTACAGAGTATAAAATTGCCATGATTAAGAACTTTGATTGTAATAAATTCCATAAAATCTTGACTAGCAAGAAAGATCTGTTTAGTTGGATTACATACAGACAAATATCTCATGATTTGTCAAAGGACAGTCAACGATTTTGGGATAAATTAATTATAGAACAAGACAATAGTCCTAACTCCACACTATCTTCTGAAGATATGTATAGAATCTTGATACAAGATTATCCATTCTGCAGTAGTGAATTTTACAAATTTGAGAATTATAAAAAGATGCAGAATGTTCTTAAAAGCGGTGATTATAATCTATCTTTTATTACAGCAGAATTAAGTGAATTCCCTATGAAATTAGATGGAAAATACGACTCTATACTACTTTCTAATATTTATGATTACATATACGATAGTCTTGATAGTGAGAAGTTTGAAAAGACCATTATTAAACTATACAACGATAATCTAAGTGAAGATGGGATGATTCAGGTATATTATGATATGAAAAGAAACGGAATATGGAAAAGGCGAAACTTTTACACCAACTTCGATTATAACTACTATACAGTTGAGGGGACCTTCCCTCCAACTAGAGTATGGTTTATAAACAAAACAAAAGATATTGATAAAATTGATAATATGCAATTGTAAGAATTAAAAGGAGGTTATTATGTCAAAAGTAGATTATTATGATACAGACTACGATTATCTTTCGGCTTTTGCACTTAATACCATTGACGAAAAATATCCGCTATTAACTTTTGAAAATTACAAATATAATATGCCCGAACGACATATCTACGACATGAGTAATGAAGATCTTATTAGCTATATGAATTCACTTGATATGAGAGACAAAAAGGTTGCAACGGTAGGCTCCAGTGGAGATCAATTACTTAATGCTATATATTATGGCGCAAAAGATATAACCTTAATTGACGGCAACCCATATGCTAGAGCTTATATTGAATATAAAATTGCCATGATTAAGAATATGGATCTAGATGAATTTAGTTCTTATTTTGATTATGACGAAACATTTATGTTTAATTATAAAACATACAGAAGAATTTCACATGATTTATCTAAACCCGTACAAATATTTTGGGATAAGTTAATATTAGAACAAGGTACAGATTTTGATATTAGAGTAGCAACTGACTTTCAGATTCATGCCACTCTAATTGCCCAAACTGCTCGATTTCATAATAGCGTGTTTTATCTCAATAATCATTTGTATAAGATGCTTCAAGACAAACTAATTAATGGTGATTATAATATCAATTACATCACTTGTGATTATAATGACTTTCCTAAATTGCTGGATGGAAAATATGATGTAATCATGCTAAGCAATATATTTGATTATTGTGATGATAGTAATTTTGTTAGCACGCTAAAAAGATTATATAAAAACAATCTAAATACAGGTGGCAAAATGCAATATCATTACGATTTTCACATGAAATCTGGGGATAAATTGTTAGATTATTTTAATAAGAAAAAATATCGCAAACTAATAGAAAAAATTCCTCACACACACAACCATAAAATGTACGCATGGATACTTAACAAACCAGAAGCTCAAGTAGATGATTTGGAGGAAGATAATGTTAAATAATAAACTTAATCGATCACATTTTGACAACCCTAACATAGATTTGTATGATTTTAGCGATTACGATTATCTAACATCTAAAATCATAGATAAAGATTATGGTTTTCAAACAACTCAATATAATAATCCCACAGGTGAAGGGTGTTATGCTACTAGTAACGAGCATTTAGACAGTTATATGAGTCGTATGCACCTAAAGAACAAGCGTGTTGCAACAGTAGGTTCAAGTGGAGATCAAGCACTTAACGCATTATTTTATGGATCTAAGGATGTAACACTGATTGACGGCAATCCATATACTAGAGCTTTCGTGGAATACAAGATGGCGTTAATTAAAAATCTAGGATATAGAGAATTCTGGAAATTACTTGATAAGCAGTTTACAACCAAGTTATTTAGTTGGGAAACATATGCAAGAATATCTCATGATCTAAGTGAAGAGGCAAGATATTTTTGGGACAAAATAATGCTCGAACAATCTGAAGGACATAATGGCTCATATAATCCTGACGATTTGCAACCGGTAAATATATATTATAGGTTATGTAACGATTACCCGTTTAAGTCTTCTTCCTTCTACAAATACCCATTAGCATACAAAAAACTTCAGCGAATACTGCGAGAGGGTGATTTTAATCTTGAGTTTAAAAATGCAGATGTTTACGATTTTAACTCTGCATTGAAGGGGAGATATGATGCAATATTATTATCCAATATAATGGAATATACAGATTATCATAAGTACACACAATTTTTACAGAGGCTAAGAGATTTGAAACTTAATCCCAACGGCATAATCCAATATAATTATACTTATAGATTTGGACCTCATGAAAGATTTTGTCTTCTTACATCCCCTAGAATCAAACAAAAAGCAAAAATAAAATACTGTAATGGACATTACGCGTATTTTCTAACAAAAAAACAAAATTCTAAAGAAAAAGAAATGGGCAGGTAACTAAGAAATTCCGCCACCTAAAAAAACAGGAGAAAAATAATGATTAATAAGAGGCTGAATCCAAATTACTTCGACAATCCTGATATAGACTTATATGACGATAGTGATTACGATTATCTTGGTTATATTATTCTTAATGACAATGATCTATACTCTTTAAACGATTATTCAAACACTACAGCAGACAAATGTTATCCTACAAGCAACGAACTACTATATGGGCATATGCCAAGGAATATGGCGGGTAAAAGAGTTGCTACAGTTGGCTCTAGTGGAGATCAAGCACTTAATGCATTATATTATGGTTCTAGAGATATTACTTTAATAGATGGAAATCCGTTTACAAGAGCTTTTGTTGAATACAAGATTGCTCTTATGAAGAATTTTAATAAAAACCAATTTTGGAACATTTTGGGCTCAAAAATGTTTGATTGGAGAATTTATAGAAGCATTTCTCATGATTTGCCTCTGACAATTAGAAATTTCTGGGATAAAATTATTCTTGAACAGGATAATAGATCTATTTCTGATTCTGCAAGCTCATTTAATATCTACCGTAAATTAATTCAAGAGTACGCATTAAAAACATCAAGTTTTTATAGATATAACTACGCATATGAAAAATTACAACAAATACTTAAAAATGATGATTATAAACTTCACTTTGTTAACGCTGATGTGTTTGACTTTGATAAATGTCTTGATGGAACTTATGATTATATATTTCTTTCTAATATAATACATTACGTAAATTACTATTCGTTCATAACTCTTATTAAAGATTTGCGTAAGCATCTGAATCCTGAAGGCAAAATACAATACGCGTATAATTACAATAAAAAAGCACACTATAATTTTTTATGGGAATATCATAATCCAACCAAACTAAAACATGAAGTTAAAGAATTCAAAGATACTTATTCCTATTATATTTCAAAAGAAGATGAAGGAAAAGGATATTAATTTAACAAATCACAACGGAGAAAAATATGAATCAACCTAATTATTACGAAGATATTGAATACGATTATCTTACAGACAAAGTATTATATTATGCTAGTGCTAAGAGAAATGATTATGATAACAACACAACAGAGCGTTGTTATCCAACTACAAATGAGCATTTGGATAGTTTTATTAATAAGTACTATTTTGATCTAACTGGCAAAAGAGTTGCAACGGTTGGATCTAGTGGAGATCAGGCATTAGTTGCACTTCAAAATGGTGCAAAAGACGTCACTATTATTGATGCCAATGCTTATTCTAGAGCATTTATTGAATATAAGATTGCCATGATTAAGAATTTTGATTATGATACCACTACCGAATTACTCCTAGATATCGGAGGGTTGTTCCATTGGAGTGTGTATCGTAAGATTTCTCATGACTTATCTGAGCCCACACGACAATTCTGGGACAAAATTATTCTTGAACAAGCCGGTGAGCATGTTTCTTGGTGTGATAATGGCTTTGACGATATGGACATAGAACGTAATATGCTACATAGCCACTCTACTAAGAAGATAAGTATATATCAAAATGAAGCAAACTACAACAAACTAAGGAATATCCTTAAAAGTGGGGATTTCGAACTTAACTTTATAACCGCTGATGTTTATGAATTCCCAGACGAATTACAAGGTAAGTTTGATATGATATTGCTATCTAATATAATTGATTATGTTGATATAGAAACATTTGGCTATACAGTTGATAGGCTGTACGATAACAATCTTAATCCCGGAGGAAAGATTCAAGTGCATTATGAACTTGTATATCCGTGGGAATCATACAAGAGTATATTTGCCGATCTTGAAACAATCGAAGTCCCAGTTGATCCCAAAGGAACTAGATGTATACTCGTTAACAAGCCTATGGGCGAAACTGAGCCAAGATTTAGTTGGACTAGCTCTTGTATGTAAAATTCTTGCAATTAGTAATTATGAGGAGGTAATTTATGGACGATATACAATATTATGATGATAAAGAATACGATTATCTTTCTAATATGATTTTTGCCCCTGATTCCAAGCGAACTGATTATGATACATCTATTGCAGATAGGTGTTATCCAATGACTAACGAATTTCTAGATGAAATAATGAAGCCTAGTTATATCAATCTTAAAAATAAGCGTGTAGCAACTGTTGGCTCTAGTGGAGATCAAGCACTTAATGCAATATTATATGGTGCTAAAGATATTACTGTTATAGATGCCAATCCATATGCTCGTGCGTATATCGAATACAAAATAGCACTCTTCAAGAATTACAACTATCATACCGCTATGTCTATCATGGAGAATCAGAGGACTTTCATGTGGACAGTATATAGCAGACTTTCGCATGATTTGTCTAGGCCAGTTAGAGAGTTCTGGGATAAGATTATGCTTGAGCAAGAGCACTTTGATACACGAACCAGAAAAATAACCGACTTTGATTATCTAATGATATATATATCTACAATGCATCTTGCTCCGCACCATGCCAAGATATCATATTATAGTAACGAAAAGACTTATAATGAGCTCAAAAGAAAGTTACTAGCAGGGGATTATGATATAGAATATAAGACGGCTGATGTATTTGATTTTCCCGATAAACTTAGTGGTAAATATGATTACATAATGCTATCTAATATTCTTGATTATGTCGATCATGACAAATTCGAAAGTACTGTAGATAGTTTGTATAATAAAAACCTCAATCCTAACGGCAAGATACAAGTTTATTATGAAATGAAAAATAGATGGAAAACCTTTGAAGATAGGGGATACTTTGCTAATTACATGCCAGAATTAGTAACTTGTCACTGGGGTACGAGAGCAGCAATTATAAATAAACCTAATATCGATAATGAAATGCAAGCCTAATACTGTTAATATATTGATTATAACTTTAGTAGTTGTTACTAAAGTTTTTTATTCTTTGAACAAAAATCCCACCTTCTAGGTGGGGATATTTATTTCTCGCTAAAAAATAAAAAACATAATATTATAATTGTAATTGTGCTAAAATGATTTCTAAAAAATATATTATTGTGATATAATTATATAGAATTATTATATTAATTAGGGGATAATTTTGGCAGTTTATTCTACTAAAACCAATAAACTTAATCAAAAACGTCGCAGAATAAGCATTGGTACTTCGCTTATATTAATTTTTTCTGTGTTACTAGCCCTTGTTGCATTTGATCTATTTGAAATTTTTACAATTATAGTTTTGGGCTCTATTGGTTTGCTTTTTTATCCAATTTGTTTGTTTCTGATAACAATAGGAATCCTTATTTGTGCTAACAAGCCTATACGTGCATCCAAGTCTTTGACAATTAGCATTGTAATATGGTTGATATTATTTGTACTTTTGTTACAGATGATTACATCAAAGTCTATGGATCAGGGTTTTGTTGATTATATTACCAATACATTTAAACACAACATTACTGCTGGTGGGGTAGTATTTGGAGTAATGATATACCCATTGTACTGGCTGACTCATAGTGTTGCAACATATATAATCTTGTCTATTGGCTTAGTAATCGCAACAGCTTTCCTTATTGACAGAATAAGAGTGGACTTTATAACACACAAGACATCCGAGATTATAAGGGACACTTCAGATATCAGAGATAACGATATCGAATACGAAGATATTGATGAGGAAGAAGAACTTGCACTAGCATCAAATATTACGGATGCGAAACCTGATATTGATGATGATATTTTCATAGATGATGAAGATGAAATAGAGGATAAAAAAGAACGCACAATTAGAGATCTAGACTCTATTGCAGAAGCGTCTAATGTAGATGATGAAGAAGAGTTTACTCCTACTTATACACACTTCGAATCATCAGTAACCCAGAAGCCAGAAATTATCGTTCACGAAGATCCGATCGAAATGACAAGCTCGACAACGATTGAGAATAAAGTTTCTCGAAAAGAGAAAATAAAAGAAGACAAGAAGAAAATCGAAGAACTAAAGAACGAAGAAAGAAAAAAGGCCGCTCTAGACTATCTTAATATTACTAAGGGCAAATTTCAATCTAACACCAATATGCCTAAGGGGCTAGACAATGTTTCTAATGAGGTGGCAACGACGCATACCGTTAATAATGTAACACCTCAGACTCAGCCACAGCAGACCAATAGCACTCCAACGCAAAGTATGATGCAAGAACAAACTAGTCAGAATACTGATAGAATCAATAGACTTAGCAATCTTAGTGAGAAGATTAATCTCTTTGAGTCTAGGATGAAGGCAGACAACAACGAACGCAAGGATATCTTTGATCCTAATCTTACGAAAGATAACTATAGAGATTCCGCAATAACCGAATCTCAGCAAATAACAATACCTAATTTGACTAGTTCATTTAATTCTATGCCAAGGAAGGCAGCAGAAGTATATAACGGTAATGTTAACGAAAATATTGTTGATGCAAGAGGTCCAAGACCTGTTCAAGTACCAATGGAGCCAATTGCGAAACCTAAGCCTAAGAACCTATACAAAGCTCCGCCAGCTGTATATAATAGACCACCAATTGACTTGCTAAGCAAATACGCAACCCAAGTTGACAGTGACGAACAATATATGCAAGAAAGAGCTGATAGGATCGTAGAAACATTATCTAACTTTAAGATTAATACAAGGGTAATTAATGCAACCAAAGGCCCAACATTTACAAGATACGAGTTGCAGATGGCTCCTGGAATTTCTGTTAGCACAATTAATCCAAGAATCAACGACTTGTCTATGGCTCTTGAGAGTAGGTGTAGAGTACAGGTACCAATACCTAACAAGAACGCCTTTGGTATAGAAGTTCCTAATAAGAAACGTGTTACCGTAGGACTTAGAGATATCATTGAGAGCTCCAACTTCCAGAATAGCAAATCTCCACTTACAATTGCTCTAGGCAAAGATATATCTAACGACTGCAAAGTTGCTTGTATTGACAAATTAGTTCACACGCTAGTTGCAGGTAGTACTGGTAGTGGTAAGTCTGTATGTTTGCACACAATGCTTATAAGTTTGCTTTATAAGGCTGCACCAGACGAGCTTAAACTACTGCTTGTTGACCCAAAGACTGTTGAATTTACAATGTATAATCACTTACCACATATGCTGATACCAACCGCTATTACTGAGTGTGATAAGGCGGTTAGTGCATTAGGCTGGTTAGTAGACGAAATGGAGCGTAGGTATAAACGATTAAGTTCGGTTAGTGCACGTAATATCGAAGGTTACAACGAAAGCCCAGAAGTTATCTCTGGTCAATTACCTAAGATGTACTATATTGTTATGGTATTTGATGAAGTAGGAGATTATATGGCTGTTGCCAAGAAGGAAATTGAAGAAAAGATTGTACGACTTGCTGCCAAGTCAAGAGCTGCTGGAATCCACTTAATACTTACTACACAACGACCAACAACAGATGTAATTACTGGTACAATTAAGACGAACCTTCCTAGCAGAATTGCCTTTGCTGTGAATTCTTATATAGATAGCAAAACTATAATCGATACAGCTGGAGCAGAGTCACTACTAGGTATGGGCGATATGTTGTTCTTACCTAAAGGTAGCAACGATACAGAGCGTATCCAGTGTGCTTATGTCAAAGACCAAGAACTTTTAAATGTTGTTAAATATATTAAGGATAACAATGACGCCGAGTTTGATGACGAAATCGTTGACCAAATGTTTAATAAAAAAGATGGATTTGACCCAACAAGCGGATCTGCAGAAGATCAATTTGACCCAATGCTTAAGGATTGCTTAAAATTCTTTATTAAATCTAAACGTGCTAGTGCATCATCTTTGCAATCATATTTTGCAATGGGATATCCAAAAGCTAGCAAAATTGTTATGCAAATGGAAAAAGCAGGATTCATTTCTCCAGGGGATCATAATGGTCGTAGACAACTATATATTACAGAACAAGAATTTGAAGAAAGGTTTGGAGAGGGGATAGACGAATAATGACAATAGAAGAAGTTAAAAATAAACGCATTGGTCTAATCTCCTTAGGATGCGACAAGAATCGCGTAGACCTAGAAAAAATCATATTTAATCTTAAGTCTTTTGGATTCCAAATTGTTGGTAATCCAGAAGATGCCGAGATTATTATCGTTAATACTTGTGCTTTTCTCGAGAGTGCAAGACTAGAAGCAATAGAGAATATACTCGATATGTCAGAGTATAAATCATCTGCTAACCTTGAGAAATTAGTAGTTACCGGATGTTTAAACGAACTTAATTACCAAGACTTAACCTCTAGTTTGCCTGAGGTTGATGCTTTTGTTAATATCAAGGATAATGACAAAATAGTTAGTATTATTCTGGGCTTATATAATATTAATCTATCAATCCCAAATGTAATCGGTAGATCTCTTACGACACCTCAGCATTATGCGTATCTTAAGATATCTGAGGGTTGTAATAATTTCTGCACATATTGCCTTATCCCATATATCCGAGGCAGGTACAAATCCGAAGATATAGAAGAGCTAGTAAACGAAGCAACTAGACTCTCAAATATTGGCATTAAGGAACTCATACTTGTAGCACAAGATGTTACTAAATATGGTGTAGATATTTATGGTAAAAAATCACTAGTTGAGCTTATTAGAAGATTGTCTGCAGTACAAGGTATAGAGTGGATAAGATTATTATATTGTTATCCAGAAGAGATTGATGACGATCTAATATCAGAAATTAGAGATAACCCAAAAGTCCTTAAATATTTAGACATACCACTTCAGCACGTATCTTCTAGAGTTCTCAAAGCAATGAATAGACGATCCAATTACGAAAGTATTTGCACATTATTTGATAAATTGAAAAATGAAATTCCTGATATTATTATTAGATCTACTTTCATAGTTGGATTCCCAGGCGAAACAGAAGAAGATGTTGATCTGATATCCAAATTCCTTAAGACCTATCAATTACAAAATGTAGGATTCTTTAAATACAGTCGAGAAGAGGGGACTAACGCCTATAAATTGTCTGACCAAATAGATGAGAAAATTAAAGAATCTCGATACAACAGATTATACTCCGAGCAGTATGAAATCATTAACAACTTTAACCAAAAATTAATTGGTCGAGTGTATGATGTTATTGTTGACGAAAGCAATTCAGATTACTCAGTTACAAGATTCTACGGACAAGCACCTGAGATAGATACAGTTATTTTTGTTGATGGACAATTACCTCTTGGGGAGATATTAAAAGTAAAAATTATAGATACATTAGATTACGATCTAAAAGGAGAAATTTATGATGAACTTACCTAACAGAATCACATTATCAAGAATTATATTGTTGCCAGTATTCCTAGCAGTTGCATTAATCAACTTTCCGGGCAACGACTTTGTAGCAGGAGGATTGTTTATTATACTGGCAGTTTCTGACTTTATAGATGGGTATATTGCCAGAAAGTACAATCAAGTTACCGATTTTGGCAAGTTTCTTGATCCTATTGCAGACAAATTATTATGCACCACAGGATTGTTACTACTTATAGTTGGCTCTGATCCAGTTATTCCTCAACCTTATGGAATAATCGTTATCTTCCTAATTCTACTTAGAGACTATGCTATCAATGGACTAAGACAATTAGCACAACTTAAAGGCGTAGTAATTCCAGCTGATATGTTTGGCAAGGTTAAGTCCAATTTCCAATATGTTATGACAGTATTTGGATTCTTGATCGCTGGACTTAGAGAATACGACAAAATCAATGAAACACTTGCCTTCGAAATCACCACCTACATATTCTATGGCGTAGTTGCAATTACAACATTGCTTGTATTACTATCTGGCATTTCTTATCTTATCAAAGGAAGATTTGTATTTGCTCCAGAGTCAAAAAATGAAAATACAAAAATAGATACCGATAACAATACAAACGAAACTACCGAATCAAAACCAAACAAAACAACTACGACAAAAAAATCAAACACTAAGAAAGCAACTAAAAAGACATCCACAAAATAAACAAGTATATTTTTAAAAAATAAACTCAGTTATGAAAATTGCAATAATTTGTATTGACAACAAATTGGAGAGTAATTATTCGGCTCTCAATACACTAAAACTCAATATAAACAAAATAGGGGAGGAGGCTTCCCTTATTTTCTATTGCAATAATATAGAAGAGATATCAAATATAAACCTTAATAATTATAACTGTGTCATATTGCTTAACAATCAAGATATCGGAAGTTTTAATAGCAACACAAGCAAATTGTCTGAATTATTGCATAAGGGTACAACAACAAATCAATCAATAATAGCTAATATTAATAATTACTGTAATTATAATAATATTAGCTTAGAATCTCATAAGACTATGCTTGTTCCTACAGATTCAATCCCGATAATAGATCCTCACTTCTTGGATGCAGGATATATCAACAAATATAACAACACGTTAATTATATCGTTACCCAATAACGATCAGTTTATAAAAGCTGTGTTTGATCAAGGTATTACTAGATTTCTAGCACCGACAATTGCTCAGTTTGATTCGCTATTAACGCTTAGATGCTATGGAACATTATTGTCTAGCATCAAGCAAACCATAAGTAACGAATTAAATAATAGTTCTATAAACATTACATTTGTCAATAATCGGCTAGATACAGCCATTTATATACGATACAATTCAACTCAAAATGCAATTGCTCAACCAATTATTGCAGAAATTTGTTCGAAATTAAATAACTATATCTATTCAACTGATGATACGAATCTATACGAAACAGCTACAAATTTGCTATCAATTCAACGTAAAAAATTAGCAATAGTAGAAACAATTACTAATGGTAATATTGCTCATCAACTTAACAAACATAATGCAAATAACCTAATCCAATTTTCTCAAAATTTCACAAATCAGAGTGCTATATTAGAACAATTTCGCGTTGACGACAAATTAATTAACCATCACGGATTTAATAGTGTTAATATCGTATACGAACTTGACAATCTACTAATTCAAAAAACCGTTGCAGATATAGCAATATTCGTGCTAGGCGATATTAATGATGATATGTGTTATGTGGCTATAGGTGATCTTGACGGTATTCATGTTTACAAAAATAAGATTAATCATAATGATACATCACTTATAGATACTCTTAGCGAAACAACTATGTTTTATTTAATAAAAAAGCTTAAACAAAACGATTATAAATTTCTCGTGTAAAAATTAGTTTTTTTAGAATTTTTGATTGACAGAGCAATACGATTATAGTATAATGTAGTTATAAAACAAATGTTTGATAAAAGGAAATTTTACTATGGACGAAAATAAGAAAAAACAACTAGAACAAGCCATATTACAGATTGAGAAACAATTTGGCAAAGGTTCTATTATGAAGTTAGGTGATGATGTTCAGAAGTCTATTGACGTTATTCCTACCGGATGTTTAACACTAGACATGGCTCTTGGCATAGGCGGACTTCCAAAGGGTAGAATTATTGAAATCTACGGCCCTGAGAGTTCAGGAAAAACTACCGTTACCTTGCACGTACTCGCCGAAGCTCAGAAAATGGGCGGTACAGCCGCTTTTATTGACGCAGAACACGCTTTAGACCCTCAATATGCACGCAAATTAGGCGTAGATGTAGACAATCTATATATCTCTCAACCAGACACTGGTGAGCAAGCATTAGAGATCTGTGAGGCACTTGTACGCAGCGGAGCTGTTGATTGTGTTGTTATTGATAGTGTAGCTGCACTTACTCCTAAGGCAGAAATTGATGGCGAAATGGGAGATAGCTTTGTAGGAATCCAAGCAAGACTTATGAGCCAAGCACTTAGAAAATTAACTGCAATTGTGAATAAAACTAATGCCTGCGTTATATTTATTAACCAATTAAGAGAAAAAATCGGCGTTATGTACGGCAATCCAGAAACCACAACAGGCGGAAAAGCCCTAAAATTCTACTCTTCTATACGTATGGACATCCGTAAATCTGATGTAATTAAGGATGGTGCTGACATAATAGGTAATCGCACTAAGGTAAAGATTGTCAAGAACAAGCTTGCACCTCCATTTAAAGTTGCAGAATTTGATATCATGTACGGAACAGGTATCAATAACGAAGGTTGTATAATTGACGCAGCAGTTGAACTAGATATTATTCAGAAAAGTGGCTCATGGTATAGTTATTTAGGCGAGAAAATTGGCCAAGGTAAAGAAAATGTTAAACTATATCTACAATCTAACCCAGAACAATTTGAAGAGGTTAAGAAACAAGTTTACGATAAACTACAAGGCAAGTGTTAATTTTATCTAGCTGATTATTAAAAAAATATAAGCAAAAGTAATATTATAATTACTTTTGCTTTTTTACTAAACACAATACTCAAATTATAACATTGATAATATACTCAGTCGTACCTCACCACATAGAATTTCTATTTATATTATTTAATAAATCATTATAATTTCGATTAATAGTTGCTTCAACAACATTAGAAACTTTTTCAATATTAGTTGTATTAGATCGAGTAATTACACAATACTTATATTTTGTATTGTCCATAAGATTGGTATCCACGTATTCGTAATTACCACTTTCGCCAGAGATTGTTTCCATAATAAATTTCTCACCTTTGCAGTATCTTACAATATCATATGTATAGTAATCGCAAACATCAAAAGATAAGACTACGCTACTTGTATTTGTAATACATTTTAGAGTAGGGACTATAGGAACATCTAATATATTGGAGGCTAAAGTTGGGGTATTATCAATTGCAAATTCCTCATATGTAACAAATCTTTGGGGTAGATTGGAGGCAAGTTTAACTTCATTATCTCGTGATAACGATACAGAATCAATCGGCAACTCCACCAAATTAGCGAATTCAAAATCATCAGGATAATGGTTATCATAAATCAGTTCAAACATATCTTTGACCATCTGCGTTGAATACGTTCCACCATTATTACAACCAGAAAGATTATGTTGTTTTTCCATCGAATAGTTGCCAAGCCAAGTTACCATAGTATGCTTGGTTGTGTACGCCAGACAGTAAGCGTCAGAATTATAATTGGTATCCTTAATATTTACTGTACCTGTTTTGCTTGCAACATCATACGGTAAATTTTTTAATAGTTTCGAAGTTCCGTTTTTACTACTATACGCAAGCGTTTTTGTCATTAACTCACACGTTGATGTTTTGAATGCTTGTGTTTTTGTCATATATCTACTATATACAGTGCAATTATTGCAATCAATTATTTTATCAATAAATCTGTATTTTTGATACTCGCCATTAGTCACAAAAGGTGAATAGCTATCAATGATATTTTTTAAATTACATCCGTAAGTTAATCCTCCCAATGCAATTGCCAGACCATTATCTTCTTCAGCTAAGTTTAGATTCAGCTTGTCAGCATAAGATATACAAGTATCAATTCCTAGATCGTCACAAATTTTAACAGCGGGGACATTTAAACTTTGTGCAACAGCATCTCTAATAGACACATGACCATAATATTTATTACCAACATTTCTAGGACTATAACCATCAATTGTTGTATGCTCGTCAAGAATTCTACTACAAGGATAATATTTGCCACTCTCAAATGCTGGAGCATAAACCAGCAACGGCTTAATCAAGCTACCAGGTTGCCTTTTAAAATCTAACAAATCATATTCGCTTCGCCCAGCTATTGCAGATATACTCA
This sequence comes from Clostridiales bacterium, assembly GCA_015055665.1. Classification (GTDB taxonomy): domain Bacteria; phylum Bacillota; class Clostridia; order Christensenellales; family UBA1242; genus UBA11490. The sequence goes on along the minus strand of SVHX01000001.1, from coordinate 58,580 downwards.
TACTTCTATTATCTGCAACAATTGATAGACTATCGGCAATATTGCCATACTCATTAACGTGATAATATTTGTCATCTGACACTACATTATTAAGATTAGTTTGGATATCTCGATCCATATATGTAAATATTTTATACTTGCGACTATTAATTTCGTTTTTGCTTAAGTCCAGTATCTCTTCTGCCTCTTTGATTACATTTCTATAATAGAGGTCAGAGTTGTCTTTCTTAATAGATTTTGGATTTAGGGCAATATCTTTTGTCACTTCTGTATTATATGTTTCGATATCTATTTTGCCATCTTCAAGCATCTCGCTTAGAACCAAGTTCCTTCGGTCTATTGCATTATCGATATCATTAAATGGTGAATAGTTAGCAGGGGATTTGACAAGTCCCGCCAAGACACAACTTTCGTTTAAATCAAGCTCTATGGGTACTTTGCCAAAATAAGCATATGATGCATCTGCAATACCATAAGCACCATTACCAAAATATATTGTGTTTAGATAAGTTTCCATTATCTCATCTTTAGAATACTGAGATTCTAGTTTGACTGTTAAATATGCCTCTTTTATCTTCCTATCAAACGTTCTTTCATTAGTCAAATATTTATTCTTAATAAGTTGTTGTGATATTGTACTAGCACCCTCAACAATTTTTCTGCTCGAAATATTTCTTACAACCGCTCCTGCAATACGTTTGAAATTAAAGCCATTATGATCATAAAAGTCTTTATCTTCAATACTTACAAATGCAGATATTAGGTAGGGACTAATCTTATCAATTGTGACATATGTATTTTTTTGAGAATCAGCAAATTCATTGCCATTAACATCATATACTTGACACGACGTTTGCATAGACTTAATATTATCAAGTTCAATATCTTTGACATCATCAATTGCATTTTTTACAAAAATTAAACAGCTTGAGCCTGCTATAATTACCACAATCAGTATTAATAAAGCCAATATTTTTAGTACTTTTCTTTTTCTCATATTGTATCCTATAATAGTAATTATCGATAGAAAAAATTTAATAAATACTTGAATTTTTTGCAAATATATTATATACTTATTTTGTACTATATTTTATTAAATAATCAGATAGATTGATTAATAACAACTATTATAAATCCAGAGGAAGAAACAGTGAAATATTATATAAAAACATTTGGCTGTCAGATGAACGTACATGATAGCGAAAAACTTGCAGGTATGCTACAATCACTTGGATATAAAGAGCAAGCAGACACTACCAAAGATGCGGACATAATTGTCTTTAATACATGCTGCATCAGAGATGGAGTAGAGCAAAAGATTATGGGTAATATTGGAGCTCTTAAGAAGCTTAAGAAATCTAAGCCTCATCTTATTATTGCTATTTGTGGATGTATGTCACAAGCAGAAGGTCGAAGCGAGATGATATTATCAAAATTCCCTTTTGTCGATATTATTTTCGGAACACATAATATACACGCTCTAAAAGATCTAATACTACAGTATCAAGAAGGCAACAGAAGACACATAATTGATGTTTGGCCTGAAGCTAGAGGGATATACGAAGATATTGAGATCTCTAGAGATGGGCTATTCTCTAACGCTTGGGTTAATATTAACTATGGATGCAACAACTTCTGTTCTTACTGTATTGTTCCTTATGTTAGAGGAAGAGAACGCAGCCGCAATATGGCAGATATTGTATCCGAGTGTAGATCAATTGTTGCAGATGGATACAAGTATATAACTTTGCTTGGTCAAAATGTTAATAGCTATGGCAACGATATTGATGATGAAAATATTAATTTTGCTAACTTACTTAAAGAAATCGCCTCTATTCCAGGGGATTTCCGTATCAAGTTTATGACATCACACCCTAAAGACCTGACTCTAGATGTAATTAAAGTCATTGCGGAGAACGAGAAAATTTGCAAATGCATACACCTTCCTGTACAATCAGGTAGTAATAATATACTCAAATTAATGAACCGCAAATATACAAGGGAACATTACTTGTCTGTTGTCGAGAATATTCGCCAATTCATGCCGGATGCTTACATATCAACTGATATAATCGTTGGGTTCCCAGGTGAAACTGACGAAGATTTCATGGATACATACAATCTTGTCAAAGATGTAAAATATGATGGAGTATTTGCCTTTATGTTCTCAAAAAGAAGCGGAACTGTTGCAGCAAAAATGGATAACCAAATTGACGAAGACACCAAAAAAGACCGAATTCACAAACTACTTCAATTATCCAAATCAGTTACAAAGGACAATAACAAGCAATCTATTGGGAAAATTTACAACATACTTACAATTAATCATGAAGACAACAACACAATTGCCCAAAGCGATAGTGGAAAGACAATTTTAATCGAAAATTCTTCTCTTGAACTTAACAAATTCTACAAGGCAAGAATTATTAGATTCGCAAACAACAAGCTAATAGCCGAAATTATTAACTAAAAATGGAGATTTTTATGGCATTAACACCAATGATGACTCAATATTTAGAAAAAAAACAAGAATACAAAGACGCAATACTATTTTATAGATTGGGCGACTTTTATGAGATGTTCTTTGAGGACGCAGAACTCTGTGCAAGGGAGCTAGAACTTACACTGACCGGTAGAGATTGTGGGTTAGAAAAGCGTGCACCTATGTGCGGAATCCCTCATCATGCCGCGGAAACATATATTGCTAGACTTCTTGACAAAGGATATAAAGTAGCCATCTGCGAGCAATTGACAGCACCACAAAAGGGTGCCCCAGTCAAGAGGGGCGTTGTAAGAGTAATTACTCCAGGTACAGTTATTGATTCTTCTATGCTGGATGAATCAAAAAACAATTATGTCGTAGCTATCTACAAAGAAAAAGACAACATGGGCGTATCTTGTCTAGATATATCTACGGGTAAATTTGTAACGACCGAGTTTACAGGGGACAATACTCTATCTCAACTTAACGACTATATTGTAAGCATTAAGCCTAGCGAAGTAATTATGCCTAGAGATATGCTAACTTATTACAACACATTGCCTTGTGTAATGTCTGCCTACGCAGTTGTTGGACAAGAATATGCAGACGAGCATTTCGACTATGCCAAGGCTCACGAAATACTAAAAAAACAACTACAGGTCGATACTCTTAAAAAGTTTGGCATATCTTCGCGACAATATTCTATTATTAGTGCAGGAGCAATACTTGAGTATATAGAAGATACACAAAAAAGACATCTTGTACACATCAACAATATCGAGTATTATGAGAATTCTCAGTATATGCAATTAGATGCAAGCACAAGGCGTAATCTAGAACTTACCGAATCAATTAAGGATAGGAAAAAAAGAGGCTCTCTATACTGGGTGCTTAACAAAACAAGAACTTCTATGGGCTCTCGACTATTAAAAACATATATCGAGCAACCATTGTATGATGACAAGAAGATTTCTGCTAGACTTAACGCCGTAGAGGAACTATGCAAAAACATAGTTGCCAGAGGCAAGCTATCAGATATTTTATACAACGTATACGACGTAGAGCGTTTGTGTGGTCGAATTAGCTACAATAATTTGCTTCCTGCAGACTGTATACTTCTTAAAAATTCTCTAAGTTATATCCCCGAATTAAAAGAAATATTAAGCAACTTCAAATCCGCTAACTTAGTCAGGATATTTGAAAGTTTAGGCGAATTTCAGGATATTGTAACTTTACTTGACAAAGCAATTGTAGACAAAAATAATATTATTAAGCCTAATAAAGATGGCGACACAATAAAATACGGATTCCATAAAGAGCTTGATGAACTAATAGATATATCAAAATCAGGCAAAATCTGGTTGAGCGAATTAGAGGCTAGAGAAAAAGAGATAACAGGTATTAAGAACCTAAAGGTATCCTACAACAGAGTATTTGGATACTATATTGATGTACCTAAATCTCAATCGGGAGCAGTGCCTTATCACTATATTCGCAAACAAACCATCTCAAATTCCGAAAGATATGTAACAGAAGAACTTAAAGAGCTTGAAGAAAAAATACTTAATGCCGAGTCACTTAAAGAAAACTTAGAAAAGGAGTTATTTGCTAATATTAGAGAGCAATTACTTGCAAAACTTACCGAGATGCAGATTACAGCCAAAGCGTTGGCAGAATTGGATGTTATGCTATCTTTTAGCACTGTTGCAATGGAAAATAACTACTGCAAACCAATTGTAAGCAAGAACTACGATTGTATCGAAATTATTAGTGGAAGACACCCAGTTGTCGAGATAATTAATAAGCAAGAGGACTTTATAGCTAACGACACAATATTAAATTCTAACGACACCAGAACAATGATTATTACTGGACCTAATATGGCAGGTAAGAGCACATATATGAGGCAAGTAGCTATAATTACTCTAATGGCTCATATTGGTAGCTTTGTACCTGCTGCATCAGCCAAAATTGGACTAGTAGACAAGATATTTACAAGAATTGGTGCTAGTGACGACCTATCTACTGGTCAGAGTACTTTCATGGTAGAAATGAGTGAGGTAAGTAACATACTTAAGAATTCTACCAACAATAGCCTTCTTATACTTGATGAGATTGGCAGGGGAACATCTACCTTCGATGGATTAAGTATAGCTTGGTCTGTTATAGAATATATTAGCAAGAATTATTCTTGTAAGACACTATTCTCTACTCATTACCACGAACTAACAGAACTAGAGGGGCTTCTTGATGGAGTTAAGAATTTTAAAGTTTCTATCAAAGAATTTAACAATAGTATCATTTTCCTTCGAAAGATAGTTAGAGGCGGAGCTAGCAGAAGCTTTGGAATAGAGGTGGCGTCACTTGCAGGACTTCCAGAAGATGTGCTATCTAGAGCTAGAGAAATACTTCATGTACTTGAAGAAAATGATATGGTACGTGAGCATAAAATCATAAATAGCCTTGATTCTGATTATGCAGTCAAGAACGAACAAAACAACAAGAATATTAAGAATATCATGGGTGTATTAGAAGATCTTAATGTAAACAACTTAACACCTCTTAATGCATTTGATGTTCTTATTCAACTCAAAAATTACTTAAAATAAGGATTATTATGTCAAGAATTAATGTATTAACCAAAGATGTGTATAATAAGATTGCTGCTGGCGAAGTTGTTGAGAAACCCGCTAGCGTAGTCAAAGAATTAGTAGAAAATAGTATAGACGCTGGAGCAACTAGTATAACTATTGAAATACTAGATGGCGGAATAAAGCAAATTAAGGTATCTGACAACGGATGCGGAATCTCAAGAGATGATTATGACAAAGTCTTCTTAGCTCATGCTACAAGCAAGGTAAAATCAGTAGAGGATCTAGCAAGTATAGGAACACTTGGATTTAGAGGCGAAGCACTAAGCTCAATTGCGTCTGTATCAAAAATTACTTTATCTTCAAAAACCGCTGATGACGAAGAAGGTTACCAAGTTGTTTGTGAAGGTGGTGAAATGGGTGAAATCTCTCCCATTGGAGCAACAACTGGCACATATATGGTTATTAGCGACCTATTCTATAATATCCCTGCAAGAAAAAAGTTCCTAAGGAAGCCAAAACTCGAAGAAAACGACATCACCAATTATATATCACGACTAATTCTTGCCAATCCTGATATCTCGATTAAATATATAGCAGACAACAAGATTGTTTATCACTCATTTGGCACGGGGCTCTATGACGCCATCTATACAATTTACGGCAAGCTTATCGTAGACAATATCTTAGATGTTAAGTTCGAGCGAGGGGATTTTAAGTTCTCTGGGTATATTGGCAAGCCATCATTTTCTAAGGCTAACAGAACATATCAGACACTAATTATTAATGGCAGGTATGTTATTAACCAAACTATATCAACGGCTATTAATCGTGCTTATGAGAACTTTATGATGAAGGGCGGTTTCCCGTTCTTTGTCCTAAATTTAGAAATCCCGCTTGATAAAGTTGATGTTAATGTTCACCCTAACAAACTTGAGGTCAAATTCGAGGATAGTAACTCGCTATTTGGTATTGTGTATTCCGAGATTCTTAATATTCTATATAATATCAACAACACCAAGACCATTTCTTCAGAAGATATAGAAGAGGTTGATAAAAGCAAACTTAAAGTATTAGACAACATTGGCTCAAATTATAATAATATAGATTCTCAAGAAAACAAGCCAAGTAGCAAAGATAATGATGAGATTATCGAAGTTACTCTTACCAAGGAAGTCGAATACGAATCTAACAAAAAACAAGTCGAAGTCGAGGAGTTTAATAAATCATTAGAAATAGCCAAATCTGAAAATTTCAATTACAAAGAGCCGGCTCCTTTTAGACCATTTGAATATAAAATTGCTCAGAATACGAGACCGCAAATGGAAGATAACAACACTCAAGTTGATATGAAACTCGACACCGAGGATAGTAACCAAATATATGGCGACATTACTAATACCACTAATAGCCAGCAAGAAAGTGTTTTATTTAATGACGAAATCAATGTAATAGGTTCGTTATTTAATACATATATCTTAGTTGAAAAAGACGATAAAATGCTAGTAATAGACCAGCATGCTGGTCATGAGCGATTACTCTTTGATAAATTCAATGCAGAACTAGAGTCCAAAAATATTGCCGTTCAACCACTTATGATACCTTACATATTAGATATCAATTATACAGAAGCATCATTTATATCCAATAATATTGATGTTCTTATCTCTATGGGAATCGATATTGAAGCATTTGGCGATAGTTCCTTCAAAATTTCGACAGTGCCATTGCTATTTGATAATCTAGACCTCGATAAGTTCTTTGATGAAATACTAACTAACTTAGATGGTAAATTAGTATTGTCTAGAGGAGATTCAATTAAGGATTATATTGCTAAGAAAGCTTGTCGCAGTGCTGTAAAAGCCAATGACAAGCTAAGCAAAGACGAAATTAGTCAACTATTAAAGCAACTCAGTGAAGACGGACAAGTACTATTATGTCCTCATGGTAGACCAATAGTAATTGAAGTTAGCAAAAAAGAAATTGAAAAATGGTTCAAAAGGATTGTATAACATAATGTATGATGCAATTATAATATTAGGAGCAACAGCAACCGGCAAGACAAGTATATCAATTTCGCTCGCAAAAGCTCTTAATACGGAGATTATTAACGCAGATAGTATGTATATCTACAAAGAGCTTAGTATTGGCACAGCAAAGCCAACAGCGGCAGAAATGGATGGTGTTAAGCACCATCTAATTGATGTTGCAAGACCAGAAGAAGATTTTAATGTAGTAGATTATCGCAATCTAGCAAAAGATACAATTAATAATTTTAAAAGCAGGGGAATTTTACCGATAATTGTAGGGGGAACAGGCTTTTATATAGATAGTCTAGTCAAAGATTACTCTTATGGCAACGCTATCCATAATGATGATATCCGAAAACAATTAAATACGGAACTTGAAAAGCATGGCAAGGAATATATCCATAACAAACTTCGTGCGTTAAATCCAGAAGCCGCAGATAGACTACATATTAATGATACTGTTAGGGTAATTAGAGCACTAGAAATTGCAATGCAAAACCAAGATACAAGCAATTCTTTGCAAAATTCCGAAGTCCCTATTATCAATAATCCGCTTTTTATAGGGCTTACCATGGATCGAAGTGTTCTGTATTCTCGAATCAACCAACGCGTTGATATCATGATTCAAGATGGATTACTAGAAGAGGTGCAGGGACTACTTTCGAGAAATATAACCCCTGACAACTCCCAGTCTATGAAAGGCATTGGTTACAAAGAAATAGTGGATTATCTTACTGGATCAATATCTCTAGATGAAGCTATCGAAAAAATTAAACAACATACTCGTAATTATGCCAAAAGGCAAATTACTTGGTTCAAAAGAAATCCTGATATACATTGGTTTAATCCGCTTGAGGACAAGAATATAATTGATAATATAATCAAATTATATAATTCTTAAATAAAATTAATTACATGTAAAAAACTCTAACACAATACGTATTAGAGTTTTTTGTTTTAGAATTTACGAACAAGTCCAACAACTTTACCAATAATCTGTACATTATCCACGATAATAGGGGACATTGTATCATTTTCTGGTTGTAATCTGTAATGGCCGTCTTCCTTATAAAAACGCTTAATTGTAGCACTATCTTCAATTAGTGCTGCAACAATATCTCCATTATCAGCATACGACTGTTGCTTAAGGACAATCTTGTCACCATCATATATTCCAGCATTGATCATACTGTCACCCTTGGCGGTTAGCATAAATAAGTCATTGCCTTTGAATAATGTAGGAGATACCATAAAGTATTCTTCATTAGTCTGAACAGCAAGAATTGGCTCTCCACAAGTAACAGTTCCAAGAACAGGAATTCTAGTAAGATTATCAATATTCTCAGCTATGGTGCTAATAGTTGGTATATTAATATTTTTCTCGCTTTCGACAATTTCAAGAGCCCTATTTTTATTAGGATTTTTCTTAATTTTATTAGAATTCTCAAGTTTATTAAGATAATAGAAAATTGTACTTGTAGACCTTACCTTAATAGCCTTGCACATCTCTCTTATAGTAGGGGGAAAACCGTTCTCGTTCTTATAACTTCTTATATAATCATATAGTTGATCTTCTTTAGAATACTTAGGCATTGTTAATCTCCTTGCTCCAATTAATATTATATAGGTATTATATCACGAAGCAAAGCCCCTGTCAAACATTTGTTCTACCTTTTATTCAACTTTTTGAGATTCTCTAAACCTAACTTTCTGAGCAGCACTTCTTCTGATATCCTCCGAAATTGCAGCATAGTGTTTACGAGTTGTATTAACATCTTTGTGTCCTAAGACATCCGCAACGATATATATATCATTGGTTTCGCGATATAGGTTAGTACCAAAGGTGCTACGCAATTTATGTGGAGTAATTTTCTTAAGTGGGTTAATAATTTTGCTATACTTCTTAACCAGATTTTCTACGGCACGACAAGATATTCTTCGGTTCTGTAGGCTTAAGAATAGGGCTTTTTCGCTACCTGGTTGAGCTTTGACATTTTTGCGTTCTAATATGTAATTTTGTAGGGCATCCGCTACTTCTTCGTTAAAATAGAGTATTACTCTATTGCCACCTTTGCGAGTTACCTTAAAGGCGTTCTGCTTGAAATCAAAATCATCTATATTAAGTCCGACACACTCGGAAATACGAATACCAGTTCCAAGAAAAAGTGACAACATTGCATAATCTCGAGCTTGAGTGTGTTTGTGAAATCCTTGTTGCATCTTGGTCATATCCTGACCAGTTTCGGCTAGATCAAGAACTTTGCCAACCTCATCTAATTCCAGCCTAATAATCTGAGATTCATGTATCTTAGGAGTGTCTATCTTAGATGCGACATTAGATTTAATTGCTTCCTTCTTGTAGAAGTACTTAAGCATAGCTCTTATGCTACTAAGTTTACGACACTTGGCTTTCTCGCCATTTTTAACCGTCTTGCCATTAACTCTATACAGCGATATATATTCAAGGAACATTTCTAGGTGCGTGGATGTAAGCTTGTTTAGATCCTCTATATCAAATTGAAGAATAGGCTTGCCATAAAACTCTTCTGTTTCTGTAACCAGAAAATCAAAAAAAATCTTAAGATCTCTCGCATATCCAAGGCGGGTTAGGGGTGTCGAATTAGGCTCTATTCCTCGAAAGAACTCTCCACAGAAAGCAGGCAATGTGCGCCTAATCTCTCTAAGCTTAAGAATATTATCTTCATCTCGCTGTACAAAATAATTTTGATCCATATAATTCCCCTCTAATTATTGCAATATTTTGCGAATAGTTATATATAATTATAGTCTAACATTTAATCGAAAAGTTGTAAAACAAAATATAATACAAATTGTGTTTTGTATGACAAAAATATAAAATTGTGTTAAACTAAGTTAATGGAGGGCGTAATGTATATTCCTAATGAACTTAAAAAAACAGTTGACAAACCATATCAAGAAGAAATAACTGATAATCTAATAGATAATCTATTCCAAATAATCGAACAGTTCTTTGCTGATAAACATATGTTTAGCGAGGACGACTTTACAATCAGAATTCTTGATGAATATATCCTAAAGACCAATTGCCACAAAGATATATTTACAACACTTTATATAGAGATTGATCAACCACTTAATTATAGACCTAAGCTTAAGCCAAAGAATCACAAGCCAGGCAAATTCGATATACCTGATCTATATATAAGTCTATCGGATATTCGCAAAGGTATTACTCAAGCTTGCCTTAATCACTTTGATTCTAACAATATAATCTGGATAGACAGAGCATCAATATGTATCAAGTCAAATGTAATGCTGGATGACAATACATCATCAGATTATTATTTTCGTATAATACCAGCACTAACTTATTATAACGAAAATAATGTTAGGGGTCTTGTATATTATCATGGCAATGATATTCAAATAGAATACCCTCAGAAGTTTATAGATAATTACAATCACAAGAACAAACAAACGAAAGGTAAGTATAGAGATATAGTATTAATACTCAAAAATATTTTGCTCAAGAATAATAAGATCGATAACTTACCATCTGAAATTATAGAAACACTAGTATATAATGTACCTAACGAATTCCTCAAAGGTGATGACAAAGATAGCATGCTTAGACTAATTAACTTTATACGCAATCACTCACTTAAAGAATTTAAGACAGTGGATGAACAGGACTCTGCGTTCGGAAGTATCTATCGAGGGATGTCACCATATTACTGCAAACATATCTTGCGTATAATAGAAAACTATCTAGCAAGGTAACAATTACTAATAATTACTAGTAGCATAACTTTAGCATATCTAATTTATTGTAGATATATTATAAAGTCGTGTTACTAGTTTTTTTATGTACTATGCAAAGTACAATTCTAATACTATGCAAACGGTACTATGCAAAAATGCATAATATTAAAAAAACAATTCTTTGCAAGCTTTTTTGATAATTTGAATAATTATATTTGATAATCTAATTCAATACAATATATCTATACTTAACAATTATCACAAAGCACGAGTCAGTATAATATTTCACCCGCCAAACAACCATATTTTATATGCCAAACTATTCGTTAAACTTGTCTTTTGCGAATAGTTTTTGTCTATAAATACGTAATAAAGCCACTTTTTTATGGTCACAAATTTGAGCGTTTTTATATAATTTTCTTGTGAAAATTCCATCTAAGGCGTGTAGGTTTATTATGCATCACACTACACCCTGCCTATATTAACACCTATTAAAGGCAACAAAAAAGACAGGCAAACATCCCTGTCCCTATATCAAATTCCTTACACAACTCTCCTATAACCAACTAATAACATTAGATATGCTCAGACAGCCTATACGATTATACCAATCCTAACGGATTATTTAAATGCACAACCGATTACCTATAATTACTAATCGGGATTAGTCGATATCATCACCTATATACACTCAAGAGATAGTCATACTCTTTAAGATTCTTCTGCTGTAATTTGTACGAAGGTTGAACAAGCGATATAATCTTGTAGAAGTCTTTCGAGTGATTAAACTCTATTATGTGTGCAAGCTCATGTATGATAACAAAATCAATTATCTTATGTGGTAACGATACGAGTCTTAGATTTAATTTTATATTACGACTACTATCGCAACTTCCCCACCTTGTTTTGTTATTACAGATTGTTACACTTGCATAATCAACTTGCATGACACTGGCTAGATACTCAATCCTTTCACAGAGAATCTTGCTTGCCATTGAGTGCAACCACTTCTTTAATCGGGGTGCTATCTCGTTAGTATACTTAGTAGGTACTAATAGGCCATCTTCCACAAGTTCAATTTTTTTGATAGCATTAGAATATTTGATTTTGTATTTCTTGCCTAGGAATAGTATCTCATTATAATTAATAACATCTTTATTAATTGATAATCGTGATTCTATTTCTTTTTGTTTGGTGATGATCCAATGTTCCTTTTCTTTAATATATCGCATAATGTGATCAATAGATAATCTCTTTGGTGCACGAACAATCAGCTCGCCATGCTTATTAATGCTTAGACTCAAACTTCGCCTATGACTCCTAACTATCAAATCTGGACTTACCATAACTTCTCCATTATTAACTAATAGCAATTTTTACTTATAATATACATTATGTAATGTTGCTAACGCAACTCGTGTGATTTTCATCACACAGGCAATAAATTGCCTATTACAATAGTGAAACTGTCGTCAGTTTAAATCAAATATTGCTTTGCACTGCTTGTTTAAACTTCCTATATTATACATTATGTAATGTTGCTAACGCAACTCGTGCGATTTTCATCACACAGGCAATAAATTGCCTATTACAATAGTGAAACTGTCGTCAGTTCAATTCAAATATTGCTTTGCACTGCTTGCTTGAACTTCCTATATTATATATTACAAAATTATTATATCAGAGCAAAAACAATATTACAAATAAAGTTAATATTTTAGCAAGAAATTAATTGGTTGCATAGCATTTTATTTGACTATTTTTGTATTATTATATATTATATAAATAGTATGTATTTATCATATCTAGTAATATAGTGATATTATTTGATGGGATTCACCTCTTAGCAATTGTTCACGATATAACTTGATATAACATAATAGGAGTAACAATATATGCCTAGAAAAAAAAGGAAAAGAAACGCATCTCGTGGATCTGTAAACAACATAATTCTTAAGACTCTTGTTACCGGCGACAAGTATGGCTACGAAATAATCAAAGAGGTGGAAGAATTCTCTGATGGTAAGATTCAGCTCAAACAGCCTAGTCTTTATAGCAGTCTTTCCCGATTTGAAGAGAAGGAATTTGTAACATCATATTGGGGAGATAGCGATATTGGTGGCAGACGACACTACTACCACCTTACTGAGTTAGGACAAGAGTATTACCGTAAGTTTGTATTAAAAGAACTTGATGAGTCTGTCGAAGAAGTGCTCGAAGATAACAACATTACACTATCTTCGCCTACCGAAAATGATACTGAAGACATGGATACAGATGAAGATCAAGATGACGAACAAGATGACGAACAAGAAGATGAACAAGAAGATGACGAGTTAGAATCATCCAACGATTCATCAAATATTATAACTGAGATTAGTGAAGATGATGTCCCAGCCATAGCAGATTTTGAAGATAAAGAATCAGCCACCCCTACTAATGATATGGTATACGATCATAAATTCTACCAACCTACTCCAATGGACAATATGATTGACGATACAAAAGTTAATTGCAGTCAATCTATCGTAGAAGAAAATGTGGCTCCGACAACATCAATAGTAGATAATACTAGCAACGATCAATCGGAAGAAGATAATAATTGGTTAAACTTTGTAACAAGATCTAAGGAATCAATAAAGAAATGCTCCGCATCCAATTACAATACTATGTACCTTCGCAAACCAAAGAAGGAACAAGTTATTGTTAAAGACCGAGATGGCATATATAAACTTAGAGATGAAGATTATGTTCCTGAAACAAAAAAATACGAGCCAGTTGTAATAGATAACGTTGTTGGAAGGTCAAGTAACTCCAACTTTAGTTACACAACATATACCGAAACTACTAATAAATCTGACAAATCCCCTAAAGATTCAATTGTCGACCTTAGTGACGAGGAGAAGAATCAACGTAACGAAAACTTCCTCGCTAAATTCAACCTACTTACAATGTCTAAGATGAAACCTGTGTCAACACCTGTTAAACAAACTCCTACTCAGACCTCACCTGTAGCTGATAAACCTGTTGATTATCGCAACGAGTTAGGCAAAATTTATAAAGATGAGGAAGAAATTGAAGAGGACGATTATGTCGACCTTGAAGAAGACTCTATTACCGATAATAGACTATTTGATTATGACGAAGAAGATAATTGGGATAACGAGGACTCTAACGATAGCATGATTAGTCTTGATTCTGATGAAGAATTCGAGGTTAAACATAACGATGCCGAATATATTGAGCAGATCAATAACTACTCTACTCCAGCAAGTAATGTTAACATGACTAGATACGAGAATACTACCAAAGCAGTACTTGTAGACAAAACTTATATGCTTGTTAATAAGCTTAAACTTGTCTTTGGTATTATAATGACTCTTATTATGACAACCGAGATAGTTGTATCTTGGGTTATGCTCAATTCTAGAGGCTTAATCACCCCTAATGGCAAGACAACATTAATACTTTCTTGTGTTGCTATTGGAATATTCGCACTATGTTGTATTATCCCATATATACTTAATTCGGGATCTCACAAGGTTAATACTTTTAGATTTAAATATACGTTCTGGTTTGGAATCCTTACCTTCATAGTTATAACTATTCTTGTTTACTGCTTTAACGCACTTGGAGGATTCGAGTTAGATAACTTCAGATACTTTGCTACTACAATAATAGTACCGATCGTTATGGCAACTAACTTCTGCATTGGACCAATTGTATATTACATACTAACTAAGCTTAAGTTGTTCTTTGATTAATCTCGCTACTTTTAAGTGTTTTCTTTCGAAAAACTTTGGAGATTATCCAGTCTTGCATTTTATCTTGCCACTTAAACATTATTAGCATAATGGCAACTGCAACAACTAGTATTCCCATCCAAACATATATACCCCAACCGCTAAACGGTATTAGATACCCCGAGCCAAATATTGACATACATATTACACCTATTGGCCTAGTAATTAATGTTACAAGAAGGAACTTTTTGATTGGTATTTTGGTAACCCCTGCAACAAAGCATAGTATGTCATCAGGAAACATTGGTAACAAAAATGCAATTGCTAAGAAAAGTACTCCTCTCTTGCGAAGGATATCCGAATACTTGATTGCCTTATCTTTGCCTATAATATACGATACTAATTTAAAGCCAAATACATTACCAATGATGTACGATATAATAGAGCCCAGTACTACACCAATACTACAATATAACCCGCCAAGAACTGGGCCATAGATAAGACTACCTACTATACAAATAATAGATGCAGGAATTGGCAAAAATACTACTTGAAGCAGCTGAATTGTAATATAAACAAATATTCCTAAATTACCAGAAGAAATAATGTATTGTCTTAATGCTGACACACTAGAGAATTTATCAAATATTCCTAAACGAATCATTACTATATAAGTTATTATAATTACACACGAAATCACGAAAGATGTCTTAAATAATTTGGACAACACCCCATGATTTAACCAATCAAAAATATACGAAAGAATTAACAATACTTGTGGGACACAAATTAATACAATGTGCAATATAGGCTTACTTGTGTCACATATTGTTATCAGAATAATAGTTGATACTAATAATATAAGTTGTAATAATCTAATAATTAACCTTCTTGTCATAACTTACCACCTTACACCTATAGATTATTGTATTACTAACTAATTCGTGTTATTACTCATATAACGCAAAAAAATAAAGGAGAATGAATTGGAAAAAGTAGTTCTTGATGTTTCAAATGTTACCAAAACATTTGGCAACAGAGTCGCAGTTAATAATGTATCTTTCACTATCAAAGAAGGTGAAATTTTTGGATTCTTAGGCCCTAATGGTGCTGGCAAAACTACCACCATGAAGATGATTTGTGGCCTTACTAGCATGACCAAAGGCTCTATCCGTATATGCAATTATGATATGCCTAAGGACTCAGAAAAAGCTCTTAGATATATAGGTGCACTTATCGAAAATCCTCTAATGTATCCTACTATGACAGGCATGGACAACCTTAAATACTATGCTAGTCTGCATACCGGAGTAACCAAAAATGACATAATTAAATATGCTCGCGTTGTAGGACTAGAACAAAGGCTCAAAGATAAGCTCAAGACCTATTCGCTGGGCATGAAACAACGACTAGGAATTGCTCAGGCATTGCTCCACTCCCCTAAACTTCTTGTCCTAGACGAGCCTCTTAGCGGACTAGATCCTAACGGTGTCAAGGAAATGAGAGATTTCCTAAAAACACTTGCTAGAGAATACAAGATTGCAATACTAATTTCTAGCCATATGCTCTCTGATATGGAACAAATATGCGACACAATTGGTATTATCAATAACGGACAATTGCTTGAGATTAGATCTATTACATCCCTTAGAGAGAGTATCGAAGGAGCTAAGAGAGTTCAGATCAAGGTTGATTACCCTAACTTTGCAGGAAAAATTCTTGTAAACGAAATGCAAATCAAATGCGATATAGCCGGTAATAGAGTCCTAGCTTATACTAATGAAGAAGCAATACCGGATATCACTCAAAGACTTCTTGGTTATGGAATCTCTATATTCGGTATCGAAATAGTATCAAGATCACTAGAACAGATCTTCCTAGAAATTATTAATAACAAATCCAAAGGAAAGACTAATATAATCTAAATTAAACCTAAATATAGCTAAATAGTAACATTTAGCAAATGTAAGGAGTATATATGGGTAGCATATTCAAATTAACTTCTGCCGAATTTAAGAAAATCTTCAAACGCCCTAGCATTTTTGTTATGGCAGTTTTGCTTGTGATAACAATTCTATCGTCCCTTGCTATATTTAACCCAACAGCTATAACTGATCCAACTATTACCTACGATATGGCAACTAATTCTAGCGATTATTACGACAGCTTTTATGATGAGAACAAAATCAATTCCAAAAAGGAATTTGATGATACACTTAATAAGACAGACAAAGTAATTAGATATTACAAGTCACTTAATGATAATACAATCAAACTTACCAACTACTATAACGAAGTTATATCTTGTGGCGAGAAACTGTCTACCGAGAATAATACAGAGATAAGACACTCTCTACGTAAGGAATTCACAACACATTTAGGTAATTTCCTTGAAGCTTACAAATCTCTTGAATCTCTTGCCGAATTTCCAGAATTAACAGAACTTGCATTAACAAAACCAACCTATATAGGATATACTGGCAATTCATCTTATTACCTTAGTCAAGGATGCACAGGAGTTAGTTCTCTATACGAAGACTGCAAAAACGAAAGCAAAACTGATACCGAAATAGTCAATACATATAATGTTGAAGGCAATAAGTATAAAGAGCATCTAAAGTCAACACTTAACTCCGGTACAAATTTTGTTTACACATCAATCAAAGGTGCAGCAATCGAGTTTAATAGCTTTTATAGTTCCTACTCAGACTCTGTCATCTCTGGATATAGTAAGATTGATAAAATTCAAGAATCTTGCAAAAATATGACTCTTTGTCTTACTAACCTAAAAAATTATTTAGACACTCTTATGAAGTCAGAATTCCCTGTAATCGTTATGAGCAATGATGATTACCATGATTTAAACAATAAGCTTACAGAAGCTTTAGACATACTAGATCTTAGCGAATACGAAATGGGCATTAGGGATAATTATGTCAACGTTAAACATTCATTAGAATTACTCAATATTAGAGGATTACTTGATTCTTTAACTCAAGCAGAGACATCAACTGACAACACTCGCATAAGCCAAGTTCATCTGGATATTTCGGTTGTATCAGATATGGAAATTCTTCAAACGACCAAGAATAATAATAGCAATGATATTCTTAATAATATCAAAGAACTTAAGGGCGACGAATCAATATCAAATATTAGCACTGCTGTTACTAATTATAGCCTATTAAGTAGTACTTATTCGACAATCATTAATGATATAGTTATAAGCTCAATAGCTAGCAAATACAACAAAGATACCTATAGCAATCTATACGGATACGAATTCAAAGACTTTAATACTTACCAATATAACGAAAGAATTACAACTAATAGATATTATCTAAATAACAATAAATATAGCAATTCATTTGCGTCAAACTTCTCGTTTGCACAGGACTCTACAATCAAGACCAACGCTTATGACTATATGTATTTCACATTAGAGCTTTGTACAGTAGTTATTATGGTATTTGCAATGATGTTAGTATGTAGCTTAATAACTGGCGAAACAGAGAGCGGCACAATCAAATTGTTACTTGTTAGACCATACAAACGTAGTAAAATTATCACATCCAAGCTACTTGCAACTATATTCTTCGTAATTACATTTATGTTATTTACGAGCATACTTACATTTGTCGGTGGATACTTCGTATACGGATTGTCATCTACTCCAGTACTTGCGGTAATCAATGCAACCACAGCTTTCGAAATATCCCCTCTACTACTTATGATAATTAACATTATTACTCTTACTTTGGATATATTATTCTTTGTATATTTGGCACTAATGATATCCATACTATTTAAGAACTACCCGGCCTCAATTACTTGTGTATTAGTATTATTAATTGTAAACTTTGCACTCAATATATTATTTGGTGGCACGTTCTGGTACACCCTACTTCCTGGTATGAATCTGCATCTATTCAAATACTTTGGTAATACATTTGTATCGATGGGAGCAGGATCTGGTATTGCTGGAGCAATACAATCAGTACTTATTACTGGTATACATAGCAGTATGAGCCTACTATTCTCTAGTTTCTTATATGCTATATACTCACTTGTATTCCTAGCTGTTGCATACTCTGTTTTCCAGAAGAGAGATTTCTAATATAATATTAGCACCCAACTTAGCCGCTGGGTGCTTTTTATTGTGTCGGCGACTACTCCTTAGCTAACACGACTCCGCCGCCGCCACATCAATACCAATATCCAACCAATTCACTTTCCTCAAACACATCTTTCTCATAGCCACAAAAAAAAAGACTCTTATAGGAATAACCCTATTAGAGTCTTTTTTTGTGATTTATTGGATATCACCAATATTAATAGTTAGAATAACCATTACTTGCACTAGCATGTAACCAGTGTTCGAGAGCCTTATGGATAGTAATGTTAATTGTAACATCTCTAACCATTGTATCTAGTGTAAATGTACCTAAACAATTAACACCAATCTGACTATTATTAATACCGCTTAAAGGTAATATACTTGGAGCAGTTGCATCAACAACTGTGTTACTACTTAAGTCGTATATCTTCCTATCGATATTACTTAGTGTTGGATGAGTAGTATCAATAGTATTAGTTATACCAACATCAGTAGTATTGTTCTCGTAGAATAGTGGTAGATATGCGTATATCGTCCACGAGCCAAAGTCGTCGTATGTAAGACTCCTTGTGTTGCCTTTGTAATCGGTATTGTCATACTGCTTGTCATAAGTACCATTATAGATATCAGTTAGACTTACAGTATCGCCATCACCTAATGTAATTGTATAAGCATAATCAACTACACCAGAATCATCACAATGTACTAATACAACTGTCATAATGTCAGTCTCTAGTACTCCATCAGTATCAGCATGAGCTGTCATATCAGCATTAACTGTGATATTGAAATCTCTCTCTTCGTAAGTGATGAATAGTCCATAGTACTTCTCATCAAACATCTGAGTAATAACAATATCATCATTATTGTTGTATGTCGTTCCATCATTTGTTGCCTTATTCTTGCCCGCATATTCGCTATAATTAGTGATTTCCGATTCAAGAATAGTTCCATTAAGGTCGGTTCCTGCTGGATATCTCTCTCCAAAGATTACACTCGTAATGAGACCTTCTCCAGTATTAGATACAACAATCTCGTTGATATAATCAATAGGCACTGTATACATAAGTGTTAGCACTGGTATATTGAGCGTTGGATGAGTATTAAGCTCTCCATAGATACTGTATACACCAGTTGTGTCGTTCCACTCTAGGATATCTTCGTCTAGGTTAATTACCATATCTCCAAGCTGCACAGGAGTGCTACCAACCATCATGTGCGGATTGTATATAGTAATCGCTATCTCAGATAGTCCAGGTCCATATATCTTACGAAGTACAGGATAATCCCTATTGTATCCATCAATATATGTCCATATATCGCGGAAGTCCCAACCGCTACTCTTCTTAAATGTTCTCCAGTCGCTAAGATCTTCGTCACTAATCTGCTGCATCTGCGCGGTAGTCAGACTACCTTCACCACATACTCGAGTCAAGCCCTCTGCAACCTTAGGATCACTTGCTAGATCAACTAGATAGTAGTTACGAGCCATTGTGTCACCACCATTATAGTAAATAATATAATAATTTACATTATCAAAATTATATGTACTCATAGCAATGTAAGTATTTTCTAGTGATCCACTATTATCATACAATCCAGCAAAAATGTGCGAATTAACTAGATCATAATCTTTGAATAAACCTTTAGCATAACAATCCTTAGTAATTCCAACATTTACAATTGCAATTGCAGAATCACGAGTTCGACTATCAACAATGCTATTAGCTATACTTCGAGTAATGATACCATTAAAGTAACTTTCTTTAAGTGTTCCAATATTGATTCCAACTAATCCAACTGCAACATAATTAGACATAACTCTTCCACCATAATCGTCGCCAAAGTTAGCAGAATTATGTAGTTCTCCAAGATGGCCATTGTCAATCTCAGCTTCGTTATATCCTGTTACACTACATCCATATACAATTGAAGTAGCATCTAGATAACCAACTAAACCACTAGCAACACCATCAATATTGCTAACCAATCCACTAATATAATTGCAGTATTCGAATAATGTGTTTGTAGCTCCACCAGCTAATGATGCCGTATATGTCCAACTAACACCATCTATTTCAAATTCACTTTCAATATCTGATGCAACTGTAAGCTTTTCTATATTGATACCAGCTACTCTAGATTGAGTAGTAGTATTGCCAATTGTGTGGATGAAACCATTAATTCTTGATGTTAAGCCAATTATAGATACACCCTGATCTGCACCTAAGTGACTTACATCAAATGCACGTAGATTAGCCTTATCTATATTGATACCAATAATATTAAGAGATATATCTGTATCAATTGGTTGCCACCACTTGCCACTCATATCTATGCCATCGGCTGAGGCTATTATAAATGTTTTTCCATCAAGTGCCTCATATCCAGATGTATTACGATTAGTAATATAAGACATATATGCAAGTTCTTCGGCAGTTGATATTACATAAGCATCTAGTCCTGATACGTATAGCGAATTCAAAGTTATTCCACTAAAGTCTGTGTCTGCCCAACTACCATTAGCACACTCAAACCATAGTCTAGGATACTTGTAAGTCGAACTTTCGCTAGTATCTATTGTCCACTCGGCATCAAAGTCGAATTCTGCATAACTGCTCTCCGCCATCTTATTAGCTTCGCTTAGACTAGATACATCATAGTAATGGAAGTATTCAAATCCTTCGTCAAATGCCGCATCACTATTAATACTTGTTGTTGAATAGCCATTAACAGTATTAGCAGCAGCATAAGCTGTATATCCGCCTGTAGCACTAACTACGCCTGTGTTATAAGAATCGTAGATTGTTCCATTATAACATCCAATTGCAGCAATCCCTGCTACTCCTTCGGCAGAACTATTCAATGTTAGATTACCATGATTAATAAGTGCATCAGCATACATTAATAACGTAGAATTTCCAAATCCTAATACTCCTCCAACTAAAACCGCTTGATTACTTGTAACATTAATATCTCCATAATTAATAGAGTTTCTAATATTACCAACACCTACTACTCCACCAACGACATGACTATTCATGTATTCTGGATGAGTACATATAATGTTATTAATATTAACTGTAATATCAGCCATATTATTAGAATATTCAACACCGTTTCTTGCGGAAGCACCTAGCATACCTCCAACTATTAACGAAGCATTTTCTGTCGTAGAATATGAATCTGTAACAGAAATATTGGATGTATTATCTATTGTCACATCTCTGAGTGTCCAACCATCTAAATACTGAGAATCAGAATATGCAACTATTGATCCTACAATAAGATCCAAATCTTCAGCAGGAGCTGTATTTACAACTCTTAAATCAAGCCCAACAAAGTCTAGATCTCGTATTTGACCAGCATGACTTACACATATTAGTCCATAATAGATCATTAATGATTCTTGTTCGCAAATAATCGCTTTATATTCTCCAAGATAATTCCTACGTCCCAATATAGATCCCTGATCATTAGCTCCGTCTAGCAATAACAATAGTAATTCATTTCCATCTAGTATGACATTACTAAATGAATGTCCGTTACCGATAATTGTTCCATTGAATACTGGAATACTTGGCATGAATCTTGCTTCGAAGTCGATATCAGCTGTAACCTCAAAGTATTTGCCTTCGAAGTAGTTATTAGATTCGCTTGCATTATCTACTATCCAGCCCCAGTCTTGAGCTGAATCAATAATATAAGGATTATCTATAGCTCCAGTTGCCGTCTTGCCAGATGGAGATGGTGTAGTAGTTGTTGTAGGAGTATCGTTCCAATATAGTCTAATATAGTCTATATTAACTTCAATATCTCCGTATACATTATTAAGCACTATTTCATACGTCCTTATCTTATCTCCTGTAGAATTAACTACCGGCTCGGTATAAGGCATAGATATTGTAGAGGTTATCCAAGATCCATCCGAATATATCTCCATAGTTGGTAGAGATAATTGAGCTGGTTTATAGCCTACATAAGAAATAGTTCCATTGCTATTTAGACGATATTTACGAACTTCGTTCTCATCTGTGATATAGTTATAATATTTAACTTCGACAAAGTTAAGTATATATCTAATATCTGGAAGTGTCTTGATAGTGATGCTTTCGCCATGCAATACACTGCTATTGATATTAGTACCTGTTACCTTGTCGTCGCTGATGTCGTTACCGGCTAGTACTGATGCAGGAGCTTCGACCTCACCATTATGTTGATTATAATCCCAGATCTCACCCTCTGACACTATAACATTAACATTGTGTATAGCTGGAGTATAATGTGCTATGAATCTATTAGCTGCATTAGTTCCGCTATATGCACGAGTAATTGTAAGTGTTACATAGTGGTATAGGATAATATAATCTGCAGAATGTTGAGATAATGTATCTGTCCTTATGGTATTGGTTCCACTATCTGTGAATCCATTAAAGGTATAGTTACGAGTATGTGATGTGTACACATTAATTGAATTTCCGTTATCTACGAATATATTCTGGTAACTTACATTTCTTGTAGCTTCTGGCAAGTAATTAAATGGATATTCAATATTGCCGGTAGCATTATAATTGTAATTAGTATTACCTATTGTGTAGATACCATGGTTAAGCGTATTAACTGTTGTTCCATCTGCATCTATGTACTGTCTATTGTAGCCTATTGTATTGCCATTAGCATCTACTACCTGAGATAGAGTTCTATCTGTGAATAGTGTTTCGCCATTAGCACTACCGCTTAGCCATACATCTGGGTAATTCTCGCCAGCGTCAGTACTTATCTTCATACTTACTTGAACTAACCACTGGTGAACTAGGTCTACCACATATTCGCCACAAGTAGTGGTTGTAGCTGTAAATGTAATAGAGATGCGACCTGCGGTTACATCATAGTAAGCAGTAGCAGAGGTAATATTATTAATATCATTCTCAATTGGCAATGCCGTATAACCTGCACCTTCTAGATCGTTGAGGGCATTAGTAATACCATACGTTTCGTCCCACTGAGAATCTGTGATTGTTACATCACTTAGAAGTAGGTTATTATCCATACTTCCTTTTAATCTCCACTTGTCTACCCTAATATTCTCGTCAACTTTGGCAAGAATTGTAGGATTAAGAGCAAGTGAGATTGTAACTGTTTTGCCATGCTCGATATTAGATAATGTTAATTTCTCTCCGTCAGCCATATCTTTGTCAGCTATATTATTACGGATTGTAACAGTATTAGTTCCATCAGTAATAGTAGCGTCATAGATAAGGTTATTAGTAGTCGAAGTATTCTGAGTACGGCTAAGTGATACATCATAAGTATCAATTGCATCTGATATTGTTACATAGTAATCGAATCTATCTCTATCATACATATCAGATATATCTAGAGTAGGAATAATTGTAAACGTTACACCAACTTTGTTACCATCTGTCAATCTATGGTTATTGGTATAATCACCATCATAAGTCATCTGGTAACCTTGAGTATTTTCTTCGATATCATCAACGGATGTATCGTTATAATTACGCAATCTAATCTCAGTAATATGTCTATACATAACTGATGTAACATTAATAGTAGCAGTTGCACCCTTATATATGTAGATTGTACCATCTGGATTAATAACTATCTCGCGTTGACTAAGTGTGCTACCACCTACACCTGTCTGCATAATATTAACTCCGTTCTCGCTACCACTGAGAACTTCAATGATATAGTTATCGCCCGTAGATGCGTTACGAACTACTATATACTTGCCAGCAACACGCCTATTATTATCATTAGCATCAATATTATAAGTATAATACTGATTAGTTGCTCCATAAACATCATCAATTGTACTAGCATCAATATAATCATAATCTTCGCCAAACGGCAATTGAATTATATTATCATTAAAGTACTTGAATACTGGTGTGCTACCATATACACTCCATACTCTTGCATAATCCCAAGAACTAGGATCAAACTTAGTAGTTGTCATCTCACTAGCAGATAACGACTCTGTCATTACTGAATTAACTGCACCGCCTTCACTATAAGCAACTGGAACTGACGCTTGCGATAATGCATAAGCATATGTGATATTAATATCGCCATCACCAAGATTATAAACCACTAATCCTTCTATATCATCATCATTTCCGTATGTCGCGGTTGAATATATATTGCTTATAGAAATCACAGTATCCGAATTCAAAACAACAACGCTGGCATTTTGAACATTGTATTGTCCAATATAAATATTTTTAGAATATAAATTAGATACTGAAATATATGTTTCAGAGTAGGTAACACCAGCAATATTACAATATCCCAATATATTAGTATCTTCTACTCCTAGCATATTAGCTGTAGTTGCTTCATCTAATGCTATAACACCAGCTACAACATCAGATTCCCCAGCGGCAGACGATATAATATTAGAATTGATTGTATTATTCTTTGAGATTATAACGGTATCCACAATACCATCAGAATAGTTATGTGCTACTGCACCTGCATGATATGATGCATTGCTTATCATATTACCATTGATACTTGTACGACTTAGCGTTCCGTTATTACTAGAAATTAGTCCTGCAGAATAAGTATCTGTACTATAATCTGTATATACACTCTTAAGATTGATATTGCTAATATACAATCTATCTACAACTCCGTTATTAGTAATTATTGGAGCGAAGTTTACAAGAGTATTATTGTAGTAGTACATATTCTTAAGAACATATCCCCTACCATCAAGGTTAGCACGGAAATCGTCAATGACATCTACATAATAACCCGCAAAGTCAATATCTGCACCAAGTGCATAATACTTAGCATCATCATTATATGAAGCATCAGTATTCATCTTATCTACAAACCAATAATACTTAGCTAGTGAATCAATTATATAAGGGTTATATTTGGATCCATCTCCAGCCGTTGGAGCAGTACCACTTACCTTATATGCAACATTAGCAAGCTCATAAGTCTGTAATTTAACCATATCAAATGTCTTGGTTGTAGCGTTGTACTTCCAAATTCTAGTAGTATCTATATCAGTAAGTATTGACTTCGCCTCAGACTCTGACTTAGTATAGAAGTTACTATCTATAATATGGTTAGTTCCACTTACAGTATGTGTAGTACTCGTACCACTCTTTTCGATAATTGTATTATGACATTGTGGTAATAAGGTAGTATAATCATTCCCTAAATATCCACCAACATTAATATAACTATCTTTTATAGTTGCATGTTTATCAACAGCTTCAAATATAAATTTACCATTAGGGTTAGAAGACGAACCAGCCTTAGTAACTAATCCTATATAAGATTCATTTAATATTGAAGTTGCTCCAAAGTTATAAATTAAACCCACAGAATTATTGCAATCAACTTTGGTCCCAGTCACACTAATACGATCTAATGTAGCACTTACAAGCAGATTAAACAGGATATAGCTATTGTAAGTATGGGTTGCGTCATGATTATAATCCATATTAGTGAAGTTAATATCGCTAATTGTTGCACCTACAAACAAATCAATAAAGCCACTTTCGTCACTTGCAGACAATTGCAAATTATCAATTGTTGCAGTAGTATATAGATTTTCATTAATATTAGTTCCAAAAATTGTACCATTAATAAATATGCTAATTGTATCCCAATATCTATCGTACATATCTAATGTACCAACAACTTGATAAATATACTGGGAAGCACCCTTGCCATTAATCTGTACACCTTCGTTTATTAGATAAGCTAGATATCCAAGTTTGTAAGGATTATTGAGTACAAATGCTGTATCTCTAGTAAGGCCATTATCTCCAGATACAAGAGTGAAGTCAATATATTTGGATATAAATCCTTCGGCATCTGTAATACTAGCGTCACCAGTAACCGTAACACTCTCTGGGGTGGCGGTAGTAAGCCCAGTAACATCTAGACCTAATTGATCAAAGTATGTAAATTTGTCTTCTTCAAATGTTACTTCGATTATCATATTAGCAGCTTCGTTAGTTAATCTACCATAATCATAGAAGTAAGTCTTATCAATATCTGTGATAGTAGAATCGACTTCGTAGATATAATATAGATATCCATTATCCCTCACGCCGGTATTAACAGCAGTCTGAGTGTATGATGTTGTTTTGCTTACAGTATTGAGTCCAGTTGTTGGATCTGTAAGATCCCTAGCTAAGACACCTACTTTATCTGATAATCTATACTTAGAACCAGTCTTAAATGTATGATGCATGAAGTAGTTATTAGGTATCTGAGTAAATATGATAATTGATCCGGCATTGTAATGCACTTGAACAATTAAGTTATACACACCCGCCATAACAACTTCTTCATGAACAATATTATTCTCTAGAACTGCGTATGAACCAGCACCAATCTTGTAATAGCTAACACCATTTTCGTCTGTCTTAACGCCAGCAAGGAACGTTGAAGAACGTCCAGAAGTTCCAAGCTCTTGGCTAGAAACATAAACTAATGTCTCTGTTTCGTTCTGAGGATTAGTAATTTGAGTTGTTACATCATATAAATTCTCTCTTAGGAAGAATGTATATTGACCAGCATACTCTATGGTCCAATTGGTAAGTCTTAATTCGCTTGTAGCGTATTTGATACCAGTAACAGGATCAGTTGTAACTGTTGTAAAGTTCTCTACACGGAAATTATTGATATGGTTAATATATTGATCGTAGTTAACTGGAGCTTCTCCGTCTTTACGATTAAATATTATTGTCTTAGTACTACCATTAATTTCGTAAATAGTATTGAGTACTGTAGTTGCAACTTCATCATATACATAATACCATGTGCGGACGGTGTCTGTTTCTAGATCGTAGAACGTACGGGCGAATCGTCCAATTACCCTACCTGCAATTATATTAGCAAGAGTGAGAGTAACTTGCGGAGCGTCTTCGCTATGTCCTGCTCCATTAGGGATATAATCTCCCCAAGTAATGTCAATCTGAGAGCCAGCCTCGTCACGATATTTGATTGTAGAATCTGTGCTAATGATACAGTTAGCTGCTTCTTTGTCAGAACTACTAAATGCACCACTTGTTACTGTATGTGAAATTGCATGGAAATCATCATTACAAGTAATTACACCATCTGTAAAGCACTCATCAATGTCGTGTATATGTGTATGAATCTGATCGTTAAACGATCCTACCGCAATATACTCAACAACTGCGTAGAATACACCACTTCCATAAGGAGATTCCTCTGGTCTAACAGTGATTGTACTACCGGAAATATAGTTGTTGGTTACTTTATCTCCATCTTTGGTTGTATAAGTAATTGTTGTATTATCTGTAGTAATTCCAGAGTTGTCTAGCTTAGAATTATCAAATAACTCTTCAATGTAATTAGTATAGCCACCTGTTGGTGTTCCAAATGAAACAGCACCAGTATTGCTTATCATCATATAAGCATTGTTAGCTATAAGTTCTGATACAGTTATTGACGTATTAATATTACTACTAATAATCGGAACATATACCCAGCCGACTAGTCTTGAAGCTATTATACTATTACCAGATCCATATTCGACTCTACTATTAAATGTAAATGAAACAGTAGATTCAAGCGTTGGATAAGTATCTATATAATAGTAATCTGTCTTACTATTAGCAAGTGTCCAATGATTTGTATTACCTGCTGAATTATTATTGTACAAGTCTGACCCATTAGCATGAGTTAGATTAAATGTATTGCTAGTTGTAGTTGTGATCTGACCATACTTACTAGCCATTACACCATATGCTGTAGGACTAGCACCACTGCCATCTGTATTATCGTTATTCTGGTATGCTCCGCTTGTTAGATCGTAAATACCAGATTCGATATACCAGAAGTCTTTAGAGAACACAACTTTGATAGTATGCTCGCTTTCTTCTGCTAGAGTTTTAGCATATTGGGCAGTAAAGCTACTCTCATATGTACTAAACATAGTATTAATATCAAATGTTTGAGGATCGTTATTGTTAGACTCATAAGTCATACGTCCAGAGTAAATTGTTACATCATCAAGTTCGATTCTTGCAATATGATATCCAGTTGCTGGAGTAACTGTAACTGTATGGCTAGTAAGAGTTGTACTATGTAGAGCTTTAGCTATTTGAGTATTAAGCTTGTTATCACCTGATAATGTCGAATCAATGTGATAGCTATTACCCCAAGTTGCATCTCCATTATAGTTAGTTGCATGATCGACAATTGTTCCTGCATTAATTGCAGTTTCGCCTGAGCCCATACCCTCAATCTCTGCTATTAATGTAATATCATGAGCATTTAGGTTGCCAATTAGAATAGGATATGGATATCCTGTACCACTAATATCAGTATTAACTGTCCAAACGTTGATAAAGTCATAACCGGTCATATTAGCCTTAGCAAGTGCTAGAGTGTTAGCCTTAGTTGGCTCAAGATTCTTAGATGTACCGAATAACGAATAAACATTAGTGCTTGATGCAGATACACCACTAATTGGATAATTAGTATTATAACCATTATATACCCTAGTAAGGTTAGAACTGCCACCAGAAATTGTACCAATCTTAATATTAGTAGCAGATAATCCATGGATATCTATACTAGATCCGTTACCGTAATAAGAATCTGTAAGTGTTTGTCCAGTTGTTGAATTACCTATAATTCCACCAATATAAGAAGTAGTCGTTGGTGCTAGATTGTACACGTTAATCTTAGCTGCCGAGTGCAATCTAGCATTGGCATCACCACTGGTAGCCGAGATTCCACCAATAGTAAACGCTTTGATATAACTATATACATCAATCGTTCCAGTAAACTCAACCTCATACAATCCATTGCTTGCAGTAATGTCGCTACCTACTACACCACCAATTTTAATAACTGTCGCATTAGTATACGACTCGTTAAGTCCACTAATAATTGATTGTTGAACTCTACCAGCAGCTTGAAGAGTCCTTGCAACGAATCCAAAATAATCAATATCAACATCATCAATATCATAGCTCGAATTAGTTGCTTCGTTATTAACAGTGTCGTCACCCACAATAATTGAGTAAGCATCACTTATAACAACATTTTTAATTGTGCCATATACATTATTAACTAGTCCGCAAGATGCAAATGCACTTCCTGTTAGTCCATCAGCCGTATATGGTTTCTCGTCATTAAGTAGCAAGCCTGTTATTGTATAACCGCCGCCATCTAATGTGTATCCAGCTGGAAGATTATAAGATCTCCAGATAATATTACCTAGATCAATATTATTAGTTATCCTTAGCTTAACACCAGTAGCAGAGCTATAAGATGTTTGAGCCGAATATAGATGATTAATAAGTTCTTGACCTGTTGTAATTAGATAAGTTGTATTATCTGCTATAGATACATTAGTTGGAGTATATGTATCTCTAATAGCTCGTCTTAACGCTACTGGAGTAGCACCAGACAATTTCCACTTACCATTATTAAAGTTATTAGCAATTCCGCTCGTAGATGTAACCGTGGTATTAGATGCGTTAGTTACAAATTGACTAACATAAGTATTATCAACCTTAATATCCGAAGAATCAGATATATTCTGACATAATGGAGCAAGACTTCCACTAGCAGATCCTGTAATACCTAATATAGTTTCGCTAATATAAATAACTGCATCTGTATCTTGAATAGCAACTACACCTGCGGTGGCGGTACTACTCGATACGCTAAAGTTAGCTAGCTGTGATACATTAATAATATGTGTTGATGCAGATACGCTAGAGGTAGAATAGGTCTTGGCAGTTGCTGTACTACTCATACCAAGCACTCCACCTACATAACTGCCTGCATCTTGTGGACCACTAACTGTTGATGACAAATTAGTACCACTAATTACATTAACACCATCAATTATGCCAAAGCCAGTCATTTTACCTACTAACATACCAATTGGAACGATAGTAGGAACACTCATTAGCGAACTATACGATACGCCTACTCCACCATAATTATTGATACTAGAATTAACAATATAAGTGTTATTCGCAGTAGCTACCATACTACCCATAACTAAATATGGATAATTGCTAGATACTTTGGTTGTATTATAATATACGTTATTGTATGCTGCAATTCTAAGGTCATAGATCTCAGCATTTTCGGTATATCCTAGCAATCCTGTACCGGTTTGTTCCGCATAAGTATAATATGTAATTTCATTAGCTAACGAATCGATATCGCCAATATTAGGACTACCCCCAATACTAGTATGGAATACTTTACCACGAGTATCATACTCTTCTGTGTTATCGTACTCGTTCTGGAACCTAGCATCAATTGTGCCATATAATCCACTACTATTACCAATGCTTGTGAGTCCTGTTGTAGTGTTACTTGGATCTGGAGCACCGTTAGTTATAGTTGTTGAGTTAGTAGCTGTATTGATATTGTAGATTGTATAAGATTTAGCATTAATTGTTCCCCTAAAGTTATTAACAGGAATCCATAAATAATCTTCGAGGTCAATATTAGCAGTAAGCTCAATCTCAGTATCTGCACTTCCTGCAATATCAGGATTGTATAGACAGTACGCAAGTTGGTAACCATTAGCTACCTTGTATACCCCATTAGTCTTACTAACTGCAAGTGTATTATCTGCCCAAGTCTGAGATTTGGCAACAATGCTAATAAGCAATGCATAATCGTGATATAGATCTGTTAGTCCGTTATTGGTAAAGTTACCAATAAATATTGCAAGTCTATAATAATTCTGACCACTTACCTTACCATAACTAAAGTTAGTAGTTAGATCAAGTGTACTATTCTTATAACCAGTTACGACAGTTGTAATATCTGTCTTGTATCCTGGATAAATATCGAATATTACAAAGTTGCGAGTTACACTACTTACTTCCCTATCCTCTTTCTGAATAGTATTGATAGGTTGAGAATATTTGGTCATATCAGTCTTATAAGTATTACCTGCTGCAATTGCTCCAAGGCTAGTTGCCGAAGAATAACTTATCTCAACATGAGCATTACCACTAATATTGATAATATCATTAGGTTGATCAATTCTTATATATCTAGCAATAATTGTATTATTAAGTACAGTTAATGGACTAAATGTATAAGTATAACCCAATATAGTTTCGCCATTGATAGTGATATTGGTTGGAGGCTCAACTTTAGATAGATAATCCTCTGGAGTAATATTCTCAATAGATGTAGATTGTCCTTGGAAATAGAATCCTGCAAAGTAGTATCCAAATATGTTAGGATCTAAGTATTCAGCACATAATGTATAATTAACATCACTCTGTAATACTGCAGAGATTGTATTAACCTCGCTTGTAGCATTATGAACATATACATTGTTAGGAGTATAAACATTACTTGCTACACTACCAATAAATGTACTAGATGTACCTATTGGAGTTGCACCGCTAGGAACTTTAGTACCAGGATCAACTGGAGATTGTGCAATACTAATCTGTGGTTGATCGTCAGCAGTAAAGTTCGTAGGATTGATATTAATTGTAAGATTAGATTTCTGTACATATTTTTGAGAAATATAGTACGCATTATTTGATCCCAAATCTGATATATTAATAATCTTAGCAACACTATCACTTATAACAGGAGCTCCTACATTAACCACATCAGCACTTGCCGAAGAAGTTTTCTTAGAAGATGTATAATAGATTGCCTCATAAGTATCTGTATCCCAATCAAGGATCAATTCTTGCTCAGCATCAGCTGTAGTTACGTGAATATTAGTAAAGTTAAGAATACGACCGGTTGTGCCAGACACATCATCATATTCGCTATAAGTATTACCATCAATCTTCATTGTCATGTAATTCTCATTAGCATGTACATAAGATAGATATGTTTCATAAGAGAAAGTGTATTCCTTGAGGAAGTTACAAGTTACTCTATGATTACCTTCATGGTTATCACCACTAGAATATTTGGCATACATTGGTATGAAGTTATTTGCCAACTTACTAGTATCACTAGCACTAGCAGGATAATTTGTTGGATACTGAGTATAATTAGTAGTTCCTATAGTCTTTGCAAAATTAGTAGTTAACGTTACATCAGGATTAGCGGTCTCTCTCTGAGCGATAGCTGTGCCATCAGACTTAAAGCCACTAGCCATCTCTTCTCTTGTATATGTATTGCCATCAAATGTATATACATAGGTATTGTGCATTGAGTAAGCAGTCACATAATATGTTAACACATCTGGTATATATCTTTCTCTATCAGCTAGATTAGCACTATTCTCTACATATGCTGTAGCTGTACTCGTATAATATACTGGTGCTAAGTTAGTCTTAGAATTAGCAGCATGAAGCATAGGAATATATACATACCTAGTAACTGCACTAGAAGTTGCAGTAATTGTTTGTGTATTACTTATTGCTGCAGTTGCTATAGATACCGATCCAGTAGGCTTTGTATCTGCTGTAGCATAAATAAGATTAGTTCTATTATTATATGTAGCATTACCACCAGAATAAGTATAATATCCTACAGACTCGTTGCTACCGCCATCATTATTAAAGTTAGCAAAAGTCGTTTCAAGTGTTCCTTTACCGGCACTAATATTAAGCTCAAGCTCAACTACCGGTATGTAATAAATATCAATAGTTACTGCCTGGTACATATCAGCACTATTAACTGTCATAACATTATTAGTTGTGTTAACCGAACTAGTTATGTTTCGACCGCCATTAACACTGATAAAGCTATAGATATAACCTCTAATATAAGTGCCTTCACTATACTTTGGCTCAATTATAGTATCAAGAGAGAAGCTAAGGTCATCAAGATACTCAATTTGAGTAGTTATCTTGTATCCTTTGATTCCGCTATCATACACAATTGCAAATGTAGAGCCGCCAGCAGTACCGTCAGCAAATACTTTGTTATTAGTAATTGCAAAGCTATCTAATGGAGTATCACTATTACTAATACCGTCTTCGCCAAGTGTCATAATATTGATAGTTGCATAGAATAATTGTACTAAATTAGCACTAACAACAATATTTCCATTAGTAGAAGAAGATGTTAGATATGCAGTTGTCGACTTGTCTGGACTAGCTGGAATATCATCTATTAACTTTAATGTTCCAGTTAATCTATTAGTTGTAAGCGACTCTGTGTTAATATTATGACCTGTAATTGAGTTAACAATAGCCGAACTACAAGTAATATTATTACCAGTTGTTCTGAATTGATCTGTTTCGTGGAATAGATATGTATTAGTCCCAGCATTAGTAATTGTTACTACCGCTTGTACCCAACCATAGTAACCTTTGGTATAAGCAGCACTCTCCATACTTGTAAGAGTTGTATCCGCAGCTATCGTACGCGTAACAGATGCATCAGATATGTTGTCTGTTGTAAATACTACAGTCGCTTGAGGTAATGCTAATGCATTAGTATATGTCACACTATTACCAGCAGTATCAACTAGTCCAAGATAAACATTAACCGTAATTGTTTTCTCTTGAACGTTATATTTCAGTCCTGTAAAGAACGACTTATCCCATAATGTAGTTCCACTACTATATGGATTAAATGTAACTGTATATATTCCACTAGTGGTAGTAGCAATTGGAACATTAGTTACCCAATTAGTTACACCATTAGCAGACTCCCAACCAACCTTAGTTCCGGTCTTGTGGTATCCAGAGAATCCATCAATTAATTGAGGAGTAATTGTTAGTACGCTCCAAGCATCATAGTATGTTGTACCAGATACAGCATAACTATATCCGCTAAGAGATTCATCAAATCCGGTCAGACCTTCATACTTTCCATTACTAGCAGTTGTAGATACGTATGTTTCTACCGAATAATTATTGTTAGATACTACATCTGCATCATTTCCAGTAGCATATCCAAACGAATATACAGGAATAATATCTACAAAGTAATATCCATGTGTTGCATTATTAATTGTAATATTATGATTAATATAACCATAACCCTTGTTAAGAGCAGTATCAGAAGACGTATTACAAGTAATTAATGTGTCCCCCGCTGCGTCAATTGAAGTAGCGAATTTGAACGCCTCAATTCTGAATCTTACATCACTAACGTTAGGAGCTTTGGCTGCAACATATATATTTCTACTAGTTGCCGAATATGTTAATGCAATATTAGCATTAGCAACAGACTTCCAAGATGGAGATGAAGATGTTCCTATTGACACAAAATTATTACCAGCAAATTGTGTTGTTATACTGTACGATCCAGTAGACGCTGTCTTAATTCTATATACAAGATTAACCGTAAATACGTAATCAAGCTTAAGAACTACAGAATATGTTGTACTAGGATAAGCATAACTATTGCTTATGAAACAAGTATAATGTGATGCTCCTAATGTATTAACAGCACTAGGGTTAGTTGCAGAATCAGATGTTGCCCAATTGGAACTAGCATAAGAGTCGTATAGTGTCCACTTATTAAACTCATAAACAGCTGGTGACTCAGACTCGTTGTACGAATAATATAAGTTAGTAGAAGCAATATATCCACCACCTACTGGTATAAGACCTTCCATTGTCATTGCAGGAACAGCATTACATGCCGAATTTCCCCATACATACAATTTGTTACCAAATGTATCTGTATATACAAATACACTAGTTTCATAACTAACAGTACATTGATATCCACTAACAACACCATTAATTGCAGTACTAATTCCAGACTGAGTATTACCCATAGTCATATCAAACTGCATAGCCAGAATACCTACTTTGTGAGGTATGTATGTCTGATATATTACTACATAGTAGTGATCTGATCCTCCGCCTTGACCTACCTCATCAGCATGAGTTGTGTGAGTTAGTCTATCTTTCACAAATTTGCTGTTAGACGTATCAGAATAAGACATAGCAGATGTGCCCTTAGCAACTGTTGGAGTTTTGCCCGAGCCAAACGCAGTTCTATCTGTAAAGTTACTTACTCTATATACATTCTGAGGTAATGTTGCTATAGTTCTAGCAGAATTTCTACCTTTGTTAGCAACAAACACAGGATTCGATCCCTCTAAGAAGTAAGCATAAGTATTAGATCCTGCAGCAGAAGATGTTGTATATGTTATGCTGCGAGTATTAGTTCCGCTAGCAATGTTGGTTACAACGCCACCCGTATAACTAATTGTAGCATCATTGATAGGTTCTCTACTGCTTGTAACGTCATATCCATTAACAAATATTCTACCATAGAGATTAAAATATGCTGTTAGAGTTAATGTTGCCCCAGATGACATACCCGAAGTATTGGAACCAATAGCAAGCTTCAACCAGTCATCAGTTGTTGGCTCGTAATGCTTATTAGCCGATTCCTTATATGCATTAGTGCTTGATGTACTAGTTACATATGTTACATTACCATGTTTAGATTTGTTAGTATTGCTATCATAATGACATATGCCCATATAGTCATATGTTTCGTTAAATTGTACGTCATAAGCAATGCCGGATTTTAGGATAATATTCTTATTAGTACTATCCCAACGCAAGTATGACGATCCACCACCTTGAGTAACAGAGATAATTCCAACGGCAATACTACCCCATTTCATCTCAAAGTATAATTTATCATCATTAGCACTATTATAAGTTGCATCATCAATATAATTGATAGTTAGACTTGTATTACGCTGAACGATCTTCGCATCAAGTGATACTCTAACAGGAATTACAAAAGCATGATAAATTCTAACTGTATTAGTAGGATATGTAGCAACAGTTTTAATGGTTTCTGTCTGTATCCAATTACCATATATAGCATCAGACACATTAGCACTATAACTAGACCTACTAGCACCTTTGTATTGGTTAAATGTAGAATTGTTACTACTTACCACACTATCAACAATAGTCCATTTATCAACTAAATCGTTACCAGTATTTCCATTGATGTTGTTATCTGTCTCTACCTTGAATATTGTAAAGTATCCAGCAGTGATCGTTAGATCTCCTCTATTACCAACAGTAGTTCCCTGCATACCAGTACCGAATACAGTAGACGCAATAGCGTTGCTAGATATAATGGATGTTACCTTATAGGTCGCACCACTATATGTACCAGTATGAGTTCTCGAATTAGTATGAATAGTAAGTGTTGTATTATCCACTCCACAACCACTATGAGCATTAGATGCGTGTCCACATCCAAAGTACCTAGTAAGAGTTTTCTCAGTATAAGTACCTTTGAGGTTATATGTGGTATTAGCACCAGTATCATTAAATGTTACAACAATAGAGGTTGTCGCATTACTTGTCCATGTAGCATTAATGGTAGATGTATCCGTATTAGATGTTGTACTTAATGTCGCCCATAAAGGTATGTTACCAGTATAATCATAACGCATTTTGTGAGCATTTTTAACTGCATCACTAGCACCAGAAGCAGAATTACTCTTACGGAAATATCTATAATAGTTACCTACATTAGTAGTTGGAGCATAAGTAAGATTGGATAAAGCAGTATCTATATAACTATTATTAGAACTGTCGTTATCATTAATAACATCAGTCTTCATATCAAGAACAGAAGAAATCGCTCCAAACTTGATATACTTATACGAATATACTGTTATAGGCGTAATACTTAAACCTGTTAAATTATGCTGTACATAATTAGTAGTATTGTAGTGATCAATATAAGTATCATGACTATTAACAAGTCTAATTCCCACAGAATTATATGAAGAGCGGTTAGCGACACTTGTAAAGATATTTTGTGTACCAAGACTACCAAGTGTTGTAGCATTACTAATGACAATGTTGAAGTTTTTATTAACATAAAGATATACTGTACCAGAATTGCTACTTAAATTAATTGTTACACCGCTGGCAGTTACCGATGTACCACTGGCAGGATCTTCTGTTGGGATGGTCGTATATGTAGCATACTTACAATCACTTTCAGACGATCTTATAATATAAGTATAACCACCGACCAATGGATAATAAGTTTCTGCCGAAGTATTAATATGACTATCAGCTATAAAGTCAATTAATGCAGTTACATTATCTCCCATAAAAACATCAGCTACTGTATACCAATTAGATCCATCATTGGAGATCTCAACAATTTGAGCACCTGTAGTAGTACCAGATAACTGAATAGACGCAAGTACCTTAGAAGATCCTAAATCATATCTAAAGTAAGTCAAACCATCAATAGAGCCTAAACTAGTCTTAGTGTTTATTGTTGTTGCAGTTCCACCCATATCGGTGAATACAACTCCTCCGCTATACGAAGATACTGTCGAACCAATACGAACATATCTCATTGTTACACCAGATGTTACTGCACCAACTGTAGCATCTCCACCTGTCACTGCAACAACAGCCGGTCTTTCTATAAAGTGTGCTTGAACAGTAATAGAGTGAGATGTTGAGCCAAAATTATTAGTAAGCGTTGCACTTAACACACAATAATTATTAACTGCAAATGTATAAGTTCCAACGTCATCTGTATACGTAGCTCCACTAACACCAACCCGTAGAACAAGTTTAGTAGTATCTATCGTTACTGTATAATGAGTGAGTAGATAGTTTGCATTATTATTAGCATAATTAGTAAATGTCGTACCACTACCTATACCATATTTCCAATTAGTATATGTATAGGATCCACTACTTA
The DNA here is from genome assembly GCA_015055665.1 of Clostridiales bacterium. GTDB lineage: Bacteria > Bacillota > Clostridia > Christensenellales > UBA1242 > UBA11490. The sequence goes on along the minus strand of SVHX01000001.1, from coordinate 20,220 downwards.
AATCATGCGTACTTATAAAGCTTACTCCGGCATTACCAGCATTATCCTTAGATGTTTTATCTATGTAAGTATACTGAGGGTTGCTTTCAGTAAACGAGTGTCTAGATGTAGCATTTACTACTATTTGACATGCTCCACTAAGCGCTGTTCCTTTAACAATCTCAGCATTTTTAGCTGCTGTACCGTTCCAGCCAGTTTCGCTACCTCCATTTAAGGTTGTACCAGTTATTGCATATGTTCCAGGAGTTGTAGATAGATAATATATGCCATAGTAGTACAAATTCTTATTATTAACCGAAGCACTTGCTTGAGATGTATTATTAACTGTATATATTGTACTAGAAGTGCTACTATATGTGTCAATTAATTCTGCCTTAATCTTACCATTAACAGTAAGAGAAGAATTAGTTGTTCCACTAGCCACTATCCTTTCTCTAAAGATTGGATAGAAGTTAACTGTTGCTGAGTAATTACCCGAAGCAATATTATACGAGAAACAATCCTGATTCATATATATTGTTAGTGATTTGGTTGTTCCACTATTGTCTATAACATATCTAACAGACGTCTTTGCACCTGTTGAAGTAGTATTAGCACTAGCACTGGTGATAACTCCATGTGCACCAACATACCATCCATAGAAGTCATAACCTGCTACACTAACAGATGCTGTAATGGTAATCTTAATGTCAACTGGAGTGCTAGAATTAGTACTACCAAGATTATATGTATATGTCTTAGCCGTATTGTTACTAGCCTCAGGAGCAATTGTTACGTTATTATTACTACCGCCAGAATATACATTAGCACTAATTGTTTCGTTAGTAATCGCATCATGTTTAAGAGCCTTGGCTTGAACAGAATTATACGATACATCTGCAAGCTCACTAGAAGCAATTCCAATAGTTACTAGCGGTGCATAAGTAAAGATTATTTCTGCAGGAGTAGATGCAGTCTCACTAGATAAGATATATCCCCTTACACCAATATAGTTGCCGGCTACATGAGTATATTGTTCCATAGCCTGTTCGTTAGGATTCATAGTGATTGGCATCAGTATTCTACTATTACTACCATAATCGTCACCTCTAGTAATTTTTACAGGCGAAGCTTTGGCCATAGTAATAGTATATATATTACGACTACTTTCTGTAGATTTGACTACGTTAAATAGCTTAACACTACTAACACTTATATCTCCACTTAGACTAGATAGTGATACCACGCTATTTAATGCAGAATTACTACCTATTCCCCAATAATAAATATTAGGAGATGCCTCGTCTTGTAGATCTAAGTTAAGGACATAAACCTTAATGGTTACAGTTTTTACAGTCCATGTCGATCCTGTTGCTGCAGTAGCAGAATTAGTTGCTGTTGCAGGACCAGTTATTGTTCCATTACTAGCATTAGTTACTAGTCCACTAAGATTAAGCTTTTTACCAGTAGTTGCAGTCAAAGGATTACCACTAAATGTATAATCAGAGGATGTTGCAGACGAACTTGTTACTGCTACAGTTGGAATCGTAGTATACCCAGATATTGTTACATCTGAGAATACCGTTGCACTGCTACTATATGTTTGCACACCTGTTTGGGTTGCAATTGCTGTACCAGAATTATTCTTATACGAGAGGTTAACTGTAATTGACTTGCTCGACATTAAGTCTAATACTTCACATTTGTATGTAGAAGATATAGATGATGTCATTGTATACGCCTGCACCTCAACTATATATAGATATAGCGTGGTGGCGGCAGATATTGTACCAGTTGTATAACTAAGATCATCAGTAAGTGTTGATGTGGATAGATTAGTTATTGCACTAGTCGACCATACAAATCTTACATTGTAATTATTGCTCTTATAGATGAGGAACGGGAATCCTGTACTATTAGTTACAGCTGTTACACCACTAATAGTAAATGTTGCAGCCGCTCCAGGCAATACTTGGTAGGTGTATGCTTTAGCAGTCTTGCTGGTCTGACCAGTAAGCGTCTGAGCTGTACTAGTTCCACCATAAGTAACTGTAATCTTATCATTAGTAGCATTAGCAGGTGTCGTTCCTACATGCGTTACGTTAAGAGTTACAGGAAGTGTAGCATCTGCATATGACATATTAAACGCAAGAGCAGTTCTTGATGCATCATAACTACTACCAAATTTAACGGTCTGGCCAAATAAACTCTGACCAATATCGGAACCTCCAGCACTGGTGCCAGATAGTTCGACATCAGCTTGCCCCACCTTGGCAAATGTTACTGTCATTGTTACATTGCCAGTTGAGTCTGCCATTGCATTAAATGATGGTGTGATTACAAGCACTATGTTTTTAATATGATAATCTGAATAATTCGAACCGCGTAATGCATTTGCAGCAGCTACAAGATCATATACTGCAGTTCCGCCAGGACTATTACTAGTATAACATGTCGCAATCTTTTTGTATTGATCAGCTGTAGTTATTCTTATAGTTACTGTACTTTCACGATAATGATGATTAAGGTCATAACCAAATTGATACCTATATTGTGTTTGGTTGCCATAATTACCATTTAACTCAGTATTTGTTCCTATTTGGAATGTAAAGTTACCAGTAGATGCTCCTGCTGTGCCCGAAACAGTTGATGTAACAACAACTGTTCTTACTAAATACCACATAATGTTGCCACCGGTTGTACTACCAGTGCTATCATAAACTAAATAGTTGTTATTGGTTCCATCCACAGTTGACGTAGGTTTTGTAGCTGTATAATTTAATGATGTAATCGTTCCACTAGCAACATTAAATGATCTTTTGTACACAGTTGTACTATCCGATTGGTACTTTCGATTTGTTGTGTCATAAAATGTCATCATATCATTAGAAGACCCTGAACTTGGAAACGTATAACATCCGTCAGTATATATAATAACAGAAGCATAAGTTGTCTTAAGGTTGAAATCTATTTTTTTGTAAAAATAGTATTTATGCCCTATTATTGTACCCCACGCAGTATAATTCCCACTATCAGAGCCAGGAGCTATATATCCACTATTAGCTACATTACTAGCAAGACCACCCTCTCGCAATCCAATAAGCACGACATACAACGTCTCGACGCTTACTTCAATAGTATTTGATGATGCCTCGTAACTACTTATAGGTATAGTCATCACACCACTACTAGGTGTAGTCAGTGAGAGTGCAGTAGTCTTGTACTTAACACCATTAATCTTAAAGCCATAACCCCTATCTCGGTTCGCATCACTATTCGCCCAAGATGTGTTAGGACCCGTGAAAATAAGGTTCATACTAGCACCCTGAGAAGTCTGGAACTTGCCCGCGTCTGATGTTAGTGTAAATAATACTTCGTGACTGCTATGACCAAGCGTCGTATTAGTCGATCCATTAGTATGATATACCCTATAAGTCGTTTGATCAGCATCAACCGTGTAATACATATTACTATTAATCGTTGTATTACTCAAAGCAACACCATTAACTTTAAACGAAAGCGTAGCCTCTTCGGCAACGGTTATACCACTATTCCATATAACAGGATAACCTCTATTAATCTGCTTATAAGAGCTATTATATCCAGTAGCACCAGTATCCATGTACCAGTTCCCCTGCCCAAAAGTAAATCCAGAGAAACTACTCTTCTGCTTCATCTGAGCATCAGTAAGTGCTGTACATGTAATCAGATTGGTAAAATATGTTGTAGAATTATTAATAGTCCCATGTGCAGTCGGCTGGTAATACAGCTTTCCTTTTGTTCCTGCCGAATATGTAACACTTCTATCAACAGTTAAATATGTACACTTAAGATCATAACCAACAAAATAACAGTTGGTCATATACTTTTCTCCGATATAAAAGTAATCTACAATTGATGTTGTTGTCTCATAGTCAACAACCATATAACAATCACTAAATATGTATGTTCCAGTAATCGAAACATAATAATGATTTGAATTTATTGTATTATACTCACTGACAAAGAACGGAGATACAGCCATGTTAAGCACAGAATAACCATCATGAAGTTTAATCTTAACGTCTATACTGCAATGAGTTATTGTAACATCTGTAGCCATCTCAACTGTACCCGTCTGTAAGCTTCGAATACTGAAGATAACCATGCCATGGTCAATTGTTCTACTAGAACTTGTCACATTAACATTGTCTGCTGTATAAATTGGACCTGCAGAACCCAATAATTGACCAAAGACTGTTTGTGCTACACAATAAAATTGATTAAAGTTTGCATATGAAGGAGAATTATTTGCATACGGCTCATGAAATGAAATATCTCTAATAATCATACTGTTTACAAAACCACCAAACAATCCTGTGGCAACCATCATAGTGATTCCGGTAATAGTATAACCATTTCCATCTACTGTAAGCGATCCCTTAGTTGCGCCTAACCCTGACATCGAAAGGGTGATGCCAGATGAAGCAAATCTGATGCCTGTTAAATCTCCACTTAGACCAAGAGGCGTAGCATAATTAAATGTTTCAAAATTGATATCATTAGCTAATTCGATGGTTACATCAGAAGTAATGGTTTTGCTAGATAACACCATCCAATCTAGCGGATTGGTTATTGTATAAGTATTGTTTGTAAGAGTTGGTCCACTATACCTTGATGCAACAGCTTTACCAACCATTGAATAAGATAGAACACCAAATGTCACTTGCATGTAATCCACATCCGTATACCATTCGTCATCTTCATTATAAGTATCAAAATATGTATACGGCATTTCAAATGATGTCAGGGATAACATCCTAGAAGGGGATGTCGCACTACTAAGCGTTGTAGTGGTGTTAATAATTCCGTTAGTATTTCCAGTAATGTAGAGCGTATAGAGGACTTCAGAAAGAACATATTTATAAGATTCTTCATCATATTCTTCTATACCAAATTCAATCTTACAATACTCTACTTGATTATCTGCATTTAATAAATCAAAGTTCATTTCAATAGTGTTAGTAACAAAGAATTCAAGAATGTCACCATCAGTTAATGGTGTACCATTAAACGATAAAGGTATTGTTGAACTTGTATAGGCAAAATCACCATATGCTCCATCAGACCAAAGATTGTCAGTTTCAATATTAACACGGATACCAGCGAGTGAATTCGGATCACACGCAGCAATTACTAGGTATGTATAATATGTTGGCAGTGCACTCATATCTACATATTGTGCTACAATATCGCTATAGTCAGTCGACGTAGATATAGGCGTTGCATGTGTATTATAATGACCATAATTGGTGTTAGGGTGAGCTAAGATACCTTTATTATTTTTATCAACCCAATACTCAGACACAAATGATGCACCAAATGGATCCTCAAAATAGCTCCATTCAGCGCTAAGTCCTACTATTCGCCCAGACAAGATTAACATTTCATAATACCGGGTATAACCCATATTTGCTTCCCTTTCAGTTCCTTCTTCATTATAGATCGAAACTCCTCCTGAAATTAGAGGTCTACCAACTCCATTAATGGTTGCGGTAACGAATCTATTATAAATATCTATGTCGAAGCTAGCATAATTAGTTGCCGTTTCGGCACTTTCCGTTGTGTTATAAGAAGCAATAAAGTGCTCTACATCACCATATACAACTGCATTATCTGTATCGTAAGACGCTCTAATTTGACTCACAGGAAGAGTTAAAGTCTTATTAGTTGCTCCTGAAGAAATGGCTCCAGTAGTGCCTTTAGTACATGGTTTTAACTGTTCGGTTTTATTTTTTCCAGAACTATATGCCCAGGTCCAGAACGACGCAGCATAATCCTTAACATTTGTTGTATTTGTTGAATAAAGCTCTCCATATGCAATTTGATTTGTACATGACATTACTATTTGAGTAGAACTATTATAACCGCTAACCTTATACAATCTAGCCCTATATGTAGTACCAAGCGTACTTAGTGATGATGGATTATAATTAGCACCCGTCTGAAAGTCTTGTACTTGCGTTAAAGTTCCGGTTCCAGTTAAAGTAACCGACCAAGTTCCCCTAAAGTCATCTGACTCAGTCACAAAGAAGTATCTAGGCCCGGTAATTGGTGCGGTTACCACAATCGGAACATAATATGTATAATCTGCATTACAGGCAGAAGCTAACGCTGCTAGCCCGCTAGACATAGTGGTGTTGTAATCAAAATTACTCGAAGATGGTCTATATCCACAACAATTTTCACCATCATCAAATGTTGCACCATAATATGCAGCCATATCTTCATCAGCAACAATATGTGTATACTGACTGTTGTCAAGTACCAATTGTTCGTGAGGAAGCCTTGCAAACTTAAGAGACGTTATATCCGATGTCCTATCCCCACCGCTTCCACTAGGAACATAAACTCCGTTAGTGTTAAGTGTTGTGCCAGAACCAGTTACCTCATAAAAGACTGCAGACGGCTCACACTTATATAAGACAAAATCAATTTGGTAAAAATCATCATATGATGAACTAGCCTTATATGACGCAGGATTATTCGAAACTAACGAGCTTCCATAATTACAATCTTCACAAATCGAATAGACTCCCCAAATCTCAGCAGATGTTGACTTAGCGTACGACGCTATATTCGACATTGTGGTAGTACTACCACCCTCATTAGCATAAGTAGTCATATCGTTATCAGTAAGCAATCTATTAGCTGGATAAGTAAGATCCGAATTTGTAGCAGTATTAAGTAAAATACAATCAGTAACATTAAGAGTCTGAAGAGATGTAGCATACCTAGCAACACCGATAATGTCTTGAATATAGTTCGTAGTAGCAGATGTTTCTGCATATACCGATGATGCTGTTATCGTAGACGTATAACTTGAACCACTAGAATTGGTCTTAGTAATATTACCAATTATGGATCCTGGTTTGTTAGTTGCATTAACAGCTGTATTATTAACAAACCCAGACGTTACAACACCATCCAACGTGACGGTTGTCTTTAGCAACCGCCCTATACAAGAACTTGTATACATAGAACGAGTACCAGTAAGTACTGTATTGACAGGAACAGTAACATAAGCCGCATTAGTTATAGGTGTACTTCTAAAATGTATTGTTGTATTAATATTCGTGGAGTTGTATATGTTAACAGCATTCCCAACAGGTGTAACAGTACCCCCCACATATCCCGCATGTCCAAAATACGCTGCTGAACCAACAAAACACCCCGCTGCTACTGGTTGATTATTAGCATAGGATCCTATCCCCGTAGTAGACGTTGAGTCTACACCTGCTCCATAAATAGCATGAATTCCCTCAGAACTATCTGCTACATCCCTGTTTATATGAAATGTATTATAGTTATGTGAATATGTAATAATATTAGTTGCGGACATCTTCAAATTTTGAATAGTCGCCGCACCACGAATATTACCTATGAGCCCCAGAGCATACGCATATCCCGGAGTTCTCGTGCCAGTGCTAGAACCGGTAAGTATTGTTGTATTACCAACTGCAGCATTTCTATGTTGATCCATAGTTAGGTTGCTTATAGTGAAACCTGCACCATCAATGGTGGGACCACCCGTAAAATAATCTACTAATGGTGCCCACAAATACCCCGACATATCTATATTAGCAGTCAATTTAACTTTAATCTTATAGGATCCTGCTTCCATCATGTATCTACTCAAGTAATCAACATACATCATCTTAGCAGGTGTATCTACAAGGTAGTAACCATCACTATCTGTCGTCGCTGTTGTTTGAGCATATGTATCCGTATGAGAAGGCAATATATTAACTGGCATTACACGGGCAGTAGTTGTATTAAAGCAATCATCAGCTCTAGTAGACTTCACCCATGGTCCACTCGGCATTGACTCATTGTATGCTAAAGTAGTATACATATATGCTGCGGTCTTTCCGCCACCATTAGGTCCTCTAGTAACCGCCACTGAATAAAAATAGCAATAAGACACATATTGATTGTCATGAGCATTAAAGAATCCGGCATCTGTTTCGAACAATTCTGAATTATAATTGTATCTTACTACAGTTGAATTAGTTAATGCTGAACCCTGAATATATGTAAAGAACGTTCCTAAAGATAAGTAATCTGCTCTTGCAACTGTATAATACGAGGTATTAATGGTATTGATAAGAGACTCTGCTCCAAAATAATTATACTGTGCCTGCATACCACTGTAAAAGAAATTACTAAACGCACTGGCATATAATTTACCACCACTAGCAGTATATGCAGGGTTAGATGCAGACGCCGTCAATGCAAACTGTATATCTGAATAGCAATACCATATTCGTGGATAAATATTAAACCCTGTCCTACCAATATATTCTGATATTCCAGCAATACAACTGGAAGAAGTGCTATTGGTCAAACATTTGTGAGTAATCAACCCACTAACAGAACATCCATAAAATTGATTGTATGTATAGTCCAAAGGCTTAGATGTATATACAGATGGTACTCCTGAATTAGTAATTAATGAGAATTTAAATATGGATGTAGTCTGAAGAGTTATTCCCCCACCAGCAGCATTACTAAGATCCACTACGCAATTAGTAAATGTTGTTCCAGCAGAGAACATCGCTAACAATCCCGATCCGTTATTATAACTCGCTTTTGCAGGTTCATCATAAATTATCGTGGTTCTATTTGGGCCAACAGAGAATCTTACATCATGTATGTAGGAATTAAAAATACAAGATGCGAAAACACTATGTTTGTAGGTGACAGTCCCAGATGTATTCTCAAGAATATTCAGATCAGTCACAGTGCAAGAATTAATTTCATCGAAAAGAGAAAAGTCAGATCTATCTGTAAAATCTAAGAATATTGTAAAATCGTTCCCCATTATATGTAATGTTGGTGCAGTGCTAAGATTTGTCCATCCATAGACTTCAGTATATTCGTATCCATCATACTCATAATAAGTAACGCGGGCAGATGAGATAAAAATATCATTAGCGATTGAAATATACAACTCGTCATACGAATAGACATTTTTCGCAACATGGTTTAAGAATAAAAGCTCCGCCCACGAAGTAACCAAGAAAGGATCAGCACTGGTTCCTGACCCAATAATTGGATAATCACCATTTGGATCATAATGAGTAGGTAATTCTTGGTCTGTTTCAACAGTGTCTGTAACTCCACCTACAGCCTCAGTATTAATTGATGGGCTAGACTTATCCATGCCAGTAAAGACATTGTATGCCGCTACGGAAAAAATACCAGATAGTACCATTACAAGGCCTATCAAGATACTCTGGATTAGGTATCCGTAAGGATGCTTTACTCTGAAATTTGGTTTGTTAGACTTTACCATGTTAAATAATCTCCTAGATCTATTATTTGTAATTGCTGCAGAAATATTTGAAATTTTACCAGCAATTATTTTAGTATTTTAATTTAACATACGTAAGCGAGCACGCCTACGCGCATTAAAAATACTTATCTCGTTAATTATTATATTATATATACAAAATTCAGTCAACGAAATACACCACCTTTCGACAAATTTATAAACAATTTTAAATAAAATTTACATCACTGGAAATTACATTGTACAATTCTCACAAACACCAACATCCCTCCAAGAACAACAACTCAAAATCGCATCAACGATAAACATAGAAAAAAACAAAAAACAGCCATATTAGACTGTTTTTCGCTAAGCCAACGAATACGGTTCGAGTCGCAAGCAAAAGCTTACTAGGGGCATAGCCCCTCTACCACTCCTAGTAATAAAAATGACCGCAATTTCTTGCGTTCTAATTTTTATTGGCAGGGGTGGTAGGACTCGCATTAAGCGTAGCGTCAATCTTCGGGTAGGGTTCCCGAATACACCACAGTTGTGGGTTTGCGACAACTAAGTTGTCGGCAGACAAAGTCTGCAAGTCCTACCCTGCATAAATAACAAAGCAACAAATTCATTTTCGAATTTGTTGCTATTAGTTTGGCAGGGGTGGTAGGACTCGAACCCACAACCGACGGTTTTGGAGACCGCTACTCTACCATTGAGCCACACCCCTATGTACTAGATTAACTTAGGTATTTTACCTTAATTAATCCAGCTTGTCAAGTGATTATTATGAAAATCTAGATAATTTATATATTAGACCGTTAGCACTTGCCTTCAATTTAACACACGTATTCACTCATATCAAAGAGCCAAAGCCTGTATATTTATTTATAATCTTGGATAAAAATACAGTTATACGTCAGCCATGTGTTTAGCAACCTCACCTGTAGCAAGAGCGTCACAACGATTGTTATATACGTTATCTGCATGCCCCTTGACCTTGACCCAAGTCACATTATGTGGCTTTATAAGTTCCAAAAGTTCTTGCCAAAGCTCTACGTTCTGAACTGGCTTTTTGCCAGCAGTCCGCCAACCTTTAAGAATCCAATTATCAATCCACCCCTCAAGAAAGGCATTAACAGTATAAGCACTGTCCGAATAAATATTAATTTCCACAGGTTCTTTTAGCATACGCAGCCCCACAATCACCGCTGTAAGCTCCATACGATTATTGGTTGTCATTGGATCATAACCACTATACTCTTTGCTATGCCCATTATACATTAAAATACCCCCATAGCCACCCTTACCAGGATTGCCACTACAAGCACCATCCGTATACAAATCCACATGCTTCATTATCCACCTCTCTACCCAACAAAAACCCGCCTAATTAGACGGGATTTTTATTATTTTGCGTAATCTACATTACGAGTTTCTCTAATGACATTAACCTTAATTTGACCAGGATACTCCATCTCCTTCTCAATTTTCTTAGCAATATCTTTAGCCATAAATAAAGCTTGTTCATCAGACACTTCTTCAGGTTTTACAATAATTCTAATCTCTCTACCCGCTTGAATAGCGAAACTAGTATCTACACCCTTAAATCCATTAGCAATCTCTTCTAGTTGTGTAAGACGCTTAATGTACGCTTCAAGAGACTCTCTTCTCGCACCAGGTCGCGAGCTAGATATAGCATCAGCAGTCTGAACCAAGATTGCCTCTAGACTCTCGTACTCCACACCACCATGATGCGCAGCAATACAGTGTATTACATCTTTACTTTCCTTATACTTGGTAGCAACATCCACGCCAATACTAATATGAGTTCCTTCTGTTTCGTGGTCTATAGCTTTACCAATATCATGGAGTAAACCACCTCTCTTAGCAACTTGTACATTAGCTCCCAGCTCAGATGCCATAAGTCCAGCCAAATAAGATACCTCTAAACTATGTTTTAAGACATTTTGACCATAACTTGTTCTATACTTTAACCTACCAAGTAGTTTAATAAGCTCTGGATGCATACCATGAATACCAGCATCAAATACAGCAGCCTCACCTTCTTCTTTGATAGTTGTTTCAATATCTTTGGTAACCTTTTCTACCATTTCTTCGATTCTTGCAGGATGGATACGACCGTCAAGAATAAGTTTTTCAAGCGAAATTCTAGCAATCTCACGCCTAACTGGATCAAACGAAGAAATTACTACAGCCTCAGGCGTATCATCAATAATAAGATCTACACCAGTAGCAGATTCTAGTGCACGGATATTTCTACCCTCTCTACCAATAATCCTACCTTTAACCTCATCATTAGGAAGATCAACGGTAGATACGGTAACTTCACTGGTATGATCTACAGCAGTCTTCTGAATAGCTAGAGTTACAATTTCTTTAGCCTTCTTATCTGCTTCATCTCTAGCATTAGATTCAATCTCTCTAATTAGGATTGCAGCATCCTTTTTTGCCTCATCTTCATATTTTGCAATAAGCTCTTTTTTAGCTTCATCTTTGGATAATTTCGAAATTCTCTCTAGCTCAGCAGTCATCTGAGCATCTACCTTATCTTGCTCAGCAATACGCTTCTGCAAATCTTGTTCTTTGGCTTCAAGATCGCTTTTTGCCTTATCCAAAGCCTCATTTTTCTTCTCAATAGACTCTTCCTTCTTATCAAGGAATTCTTCACGCTGACTTATTCTATTCTCAGCTTTCTGAATCTCAGCTCTTCTATTTTTTACTTCCTGTTCGCACTCGCTAGTTATCCTCAAAGTCTCTTCTTTGGCCTCAAGAACAGCTTCCTTCTTAAGATTCTTGGCTTCAAGCTTTGCCTCATCAAGTATAGTCTTGGCCTTAGCAGTATCCTTGTCAGCCTTATTCTTCTGAATAGCACGAATTACTAGAAATGTGCTTGGTATAGCAGCAGCGATACCTATAAGAGCACCTAGCAAACCAGGAACAATAGCAGGCATGAGCAATAAGTTCATGTTTATCATTGTTCTCTCCTATTTTAAAAAATAATTTATATAATAAAAATTAATGTAAATCCCCTTTTATAGATGCCCACAATAGAAAATTATACTATAGACACCGTAATCAAAATACACTATTGTATGTATTATACAATTTTATTATAAATTACATATATACACTTTGTCAAATATATTTTACAAAAATTTATTTACAATTTTTTATTTGACACAATTTGACAACCTATTACCCACCAAAAAAAGACTCAATGACCACAGTCACCAAGTCTTTAATAACAAAATATATCTAAATATCAATAATTTCTAAGTTTTGCATAGCACTCGTAATGAGTCCCCCTATATCTAGTTTCGATTCTTCCTTTACACACTTTTCTATCTTTGGTTTAATTACAGGATGCTTAGGAAGAAAAACGGTACAACAATCCTCATAAGGCAGTATTGAAGTTTCATAGCTACCAATATCCATAGCAATCTTCGTAATATCTTCTTTGTCAAAAGCTATTAAAGGCCTAAATATAGGTAAATCATCAACAACATCATTTGTACAGGTCATACTCTCTACTGTTTGACTAGCAACTTGACCAAGGTTTTCCCCAGTTATTATAGCTCCAATATGATTATCTTTTGCAATTCTTTCAGCAATCCTATACATTATTCTACGCATAATAGTAATCATAAACTCACTATTACAATGCTTGTGTATTGACTCTTGAATTTCCGTAAAGGAACACACATACAATCTAAAATGCCCAGTATACTTACTAATAATTTTGGCAAGATCTATAACCTTATTTTTGGCATCTTCGCTAGTGTATGGATAACTATGAAAATGCAATGCAGCAATTGGCATACCACGCCTTGCCATCATATATCCTGCAACCGGACTATCAATACCACCCGACAAAAGGAGCAACCCACTACCACTAGTTCCAACAGGCATACCACCAGAAGCCTTGATTACTTCGTGATACACAAAGGTGGAATTGTTTTCTCTAATATCAACACACACCTCGATATCAGGATTATGTAGATCAACACGTATACCAGGATTGTTCTTAAGTATCAACCCACCCAGCTTAGCACCATACTCCATTGATGTTATTGGAAACCTTTTGTCTGCCCTATTAACCGAAACTCTAAAGCTACCCGACTTAATCTTCAGCCCAGACACATAACTATTAATCGACTCTTCTGTACTCTCAACCATTATTGCAGGACTGATAGAGTGAATACCAAACACACATTTTAGTGCAGCAATAATTTTTTTCTCATTTCGTTCTTCATAATCAGAAATAAAAAACCTTTTGTTAAGTCGATTAAAATTACACTCCATGCCGTCCAATACAGACATAATATTATCAATCAACTTGTTCTCAAAGAAAGAAAAATTCTTTCCCTTAAGAAAAATCTCTCCGTACCTAATTATAATTACTCTTTGCATATCTTTCTCCTTTGATATAGATTTACTGCCATAAACAATATGGTTTATGACAAATAATTGCAATTTTCTACCACTTACCTTGCTTTATCTAAATACAGCTTAACAACCTCAAGCAATACAGACACAAACTTTTCCACCTCATCAATCGTATTGATTTTAGAAAAGCTAACACGAATATTACCCTCAATAAATTGCTTAGCAACCCCCATTGATTCTAATATGCGATTACCCGATTTGCTAGACGAACACGCCGAGCCATTACCAACCATGACACCGCGATCGCTTAACATATTAAGAATAGTTTCCGCCCTACAATTCTTAACACCAAACGACACTATATACGGCGAATATGAATCACCTGAGAACTGTTGATACTCAATGACAGACTCACTAAGCAACTCAACAAACCTATCCCTAAGAGCCTTTACATGGTTATAATTGTTTTTCTGATTGGCAACAGCTTTCACAACAGCTTCAGACAAGCTCTTAATTGCAATTAAATTTTCTGTACCACTTCGCAATCCACTTTCCTGTCCACCGCCAAATACTATTGGCTTAAGCTGCAACCTTGAATTATAAAGTAAAGCACCGACACCCTTCATGCCATGAATTTTATGAGCGGATACAGTATACATATCAACACCTAGCAAATCCAGATCAACCTCAATCTTACCGACAGCTTGTACACCATCACAATGGAATATAACATTAGGATTAACAGACTTAGCAATATCTACAAGTTTAGCAATATCGTTAATTGCACCCGTTTCATTGCTAACATGCATTATTGATACAAGCCCCACTGATTTACTCATCTTTAATTCAAAATCACCAATATCAACAGTTCCGTCTGGTAGCAGTTTGATAAAATCAACATCATATCCTCTAGCTTTTAATTCTAGTGCTGAATTATAAACACTTGGATGCTCACCCATAGAAATAAGGACCTTAAAATTCTTCCTCGCAGAGCCAAATAAAGCCAAATTATTAGCTTCTGTCGCAGAGCCAGTAAAAACAATTTTGCCTTGAAAATTTAGAGCGTTTAAAATATCTTCTCGGCACTTATCGATCACACCTCTTACCTTTCTTCCAGAACTATACAATCCACCTGGATTATAAAAAAGCTCATTATTTGTCTCTACACTTGCAGACAAAATGTCTACATCTATTTTTGTAGTACTCGCATTGTCAAAAAACATAATAATCTCCTAAATACACTATTATATTAGCATATATTACTATATTTTTCAAGACAATCAGACAAAGTTTATTTTTGATTTTGTAGAACTTATTTTAGTTTAAACAAACACTCATTGCAAAGTATTATGCAAAACTTAAAAACAGTTGCCACTCAAGCCAATTTTGTATATTTATTCGTTCTTGCGTATTCTTATACATTACGTCACATATTTATGCATTTTCATAATTATTCATCAATATGGAACAAAGTTAAGCAACGTATCAAGCGTATCAGACTGCAAATAAACTTCTGGTACTTGTCCAACTATAACACTTTCGCTTATCAAGACCTGCTGAGTCGCCTCCAAACTCCTACTACTCAACGGCATAATAACACTAACCTTTGCATTAACATTAACATAAATTTTATGTACTGTTTGGTTAATTCCAGCAGTTTCAAAATGAGATACAAACTTACAAACCACTGACCCGATAGGCGTCATTTTAACTGAAACTCTTGGCCCTCTACCTACAAAAAGCGGTATCCCAGTAAATGTACCTAAAGGAACAGACACTCCAGCCTTGCCATACTCAGAAATCCGCTCTTCGCATGTTTGAGCCAAATCCTTGCTCAAGTTATTTATTGCCAAAGAATTGGCTTGAATCATAGAAATATTACCAAAGTCATCACTTACAATTGTAACAAGATCATCATAAATTATTGAGCTCATCACAACATCTGCCACAGAACTATTCATAGCCCTTGTAGCAAGTGCTCTAGACTTAATTTCAACAGTATCCATTATTACAGGATTAACCATATACGAAAATATTATAAATATTACCACAACTGTTATAAGTATAGACAAAAAGCCTAAAAATTTCTTTTTAGACCCAAAAAACTTTTTTGCAATATTGGTTAATCCACATAACTGTCCCACATAATAATATATTAATTTATTACCCTTATTATGATTAACATCATATTGTTTAGAGGATGGAATTTTATTTGCATATTTATAACATTTTACTTATATTTATCAATATTTTTTTGTTTTACTATTAAAGATTAGAGCCATTAAATACGCAAATGCAACGGCCGCAGCAATACCTCCAGCGGTTGCAGTTAACCCACCAGTAAGAACACCTAGCAACCCCTTCTCTTTAACAGCCTCTATTGCACCTTTTGCCAAGCTCCTTCCAAACCCCGTTATTGGAACGGTTGCCCCCGCAGATGCAAAATTCACAATCGGATCATATAAACCAAACGCCTCCATAATCGCACCTATGCTAACAAACAACACTAGTATTCTTGAACTGGTCATATTGGTCTTAATTATCAACAACTGCCCCAACATACATATAAATCCACCAACAAGAAACACCTTTAGATACATCAACCACATTAATCATCAACTCTCCTTAATTCAATAGCATGACAAATTCCAGGTATGGTTTCCCCTTGCTGACTACTAGTTGTGCTCAGAAGAGCACCTGTAGGAGCAAACAATACCCTTTTAAACTTTCCTTCATCCATCTTTTTTACCACATATGAATTCAGTATTACAGCACTACAACCAGCCCCACTACCTCCCTGATATGTCTTTTGGTTATTATTAAACATCATGTGTCCACAATCATTATAATTTTCTTTCAGCTTAACACCTTCGTGTTCCATAAGATCAAGCAAGATTTCACTTCCTAGCTTCCCAAGATCGCCGGTTAAAATCAAATCATAATCATCAGGAGTTGTCCTAGTATCCCTAAAGTGCGCCACCAATGTACTCATTGCAGCTGGTGCCATTGTCAACTATGGACCATAAATTTTTAAAAAAATATAACTATTTCGCAAATTTTGGTGCGAAATTGCGATTTTTGTAAGGTTTTATACTTATTTCTTATCGCAATTCGCTTTCCAAATATTTGACAGCAAGTTCAAATTCGTCTTGAAAATTAAGTTCTACTTCAATTCTTTTATCTTCAAAGACTTTAATTTTCTTTATAAGTTCAACAGCCATTTCTCTGGTTAGTGTTGTAAAGTTCTTATATTTCTTGAACGTGCTAACAAAGTTATTATGTGTGTTTAACACATTATTATTTGTTTTTTGCGAAATAGTTATAATCTCATTGTCAAGTTGTTTTACCTTATCTTCTATCTTAGTTTTATCTGCAAGATATTGATCGTGAGATATGCTCTCATTCTTATATTGCATATACAACATACTTAATGTTCGATTTAAGGATTGTCGTTCTTTAATTTTCTTTTCCTTAATCATATCATTGGTATCTTTTATAATAGTTGGTTTTTTCTTATCTAATGACTTAATGACCTCATCATAATCAACTGCCAATAACACATATTGTTTTAAGACTTCAAATACTATCGTTTCTAATATATCATTTCTAGTTGAGTGTTTACTACATACTGCACTTGATTGTTTGTATGTAGGACAATAGAAATAATATTTTCCTTTAAGGTTTACACTACTTGCGACTGATACTCGCATATTATGATTACAATCACCACAAACAACCAAACCTGACAAAATTCTATCTTCATTTCTTTTGTTTGTTCCAAAGTATTGTTTTGTCCTTTCTTGTAGGATTGATTGTGCTTGTTCAAAAACCTCTTTTGATATTATTGGCTCGTGCATGTTTTGAACTGTAATTCTATGTTCTTTCGGTATAGTTATGAATTTGTTGCATTTATAACTCACCTTTCTTTTGGTGCCTTGAACAACACTTCCTATATAAGCTTCGTTGTTCAACATAGTTCTAACAGTAGTATCTGCCCATAAACTATTTTTATTGATTTGACTTGGATTGTGATATTTAAGACCTTTTGATTGCTTATAGACACAAGGACTTAAAACACCCATTTCATTCAGCTTTCTTGCAATAGAAGTTGGTGTCATTCCCCCAACATACAAATCAAATATTAGTCTTACATTGTCTGCCGCTTCATTATCCACAATCAGTTTGTGATGATCTTCGGGGTCTTTTAAATACCCATAACAAGCAAAACTTCCAATAAACTTGCCTTTTTTCCTATAAGTATCACTTGCAGTTCTTACCTTCTTTGAGTTTTCTCTTGCATAGTCCTCATTCATGATATTTTTAAAAGGAACAACAAGATTATTGATAGAGTTTGGGTCTTCATAACTGTCAACATTATCAAGGATTGATATAAACCTTATATTTAACATTGGGAATACAATTTGAATATATCTACTTGTTTCTGTTGTGTTTCTACCAAATCTTGAAAGGTCTTTTACCACAACACAATTAACCTTCTTATCGCCAATATCGTTAAGTAATCTTTGAAATGCTGGTCTATCAAAGGTTGTTCCAGAATAGCCATCATCAATGTAAAGATTGTATAAGCTTAGGTCAATCTTATTACTTAAATACTTCATTAACATTTCTCTTTGTGAAACAATACTCTCACTTTCTTCCTTATCACCGTCTTCCCTAGACAATCTAATATAAAGCGCTGTTTTCCATATTTTATATGCGTGTTCGGTCGCTAAGGAACTATCTATATATCTACTTGTTCTTGCCATATTTCACCTACACAACCGCAACCTGCGCATGTTTAAATTGTTGTTCAGCAACATAGATCTGTCTATTGATTTCAATGTATTCTAATGCTGTTTCGTATTCATCTCTAAATTTGACTTCGACCTCAATTCTGCCACCTTCATAGATGTATATGTTATTGATAAGTTCAACAACCATATCTCTTGTAAGTTCTGTAATATTTTGATATTTCACAAAGTTTGAAATAAACCTATTTTCTTGTGTTAAGCCAGTTTTGATCTGCTCAATTCTATTCTCAATTTCTGCAATTTGTTCATTGATTGATAAGATTTCTCGTTCATATTTGGCCTTAAACATTAAATATGTGTCTTGATTTAGTAGTCCATTCTTAAAGTCTGGATACAAATCAACAAGCATTTTACTTGCCTTATCTCTTTCTTTGTGCTTTGCTGATAGTTGTTTCTCAAATTTGTCAGTTTGACTATTTCTTTCTTTACTTTGATTGATAAAGTCAATTATGTTATTCATTGTCAAAGCAACATTGACATATTGTTTTAAGACCTCAAATACAACATCTTTCACAACATTTGTTTGTATTGAATGTTTTGTGCAAGCATTATGGCCACCCTTTTTAAAGGTTGAACAAACATAATAATAGTATTCTTTATATGGTTGATGAATATGTTTTTTATTCATACCACGTTTACAATCACCACATTTGCAAAAACCAGAGAAAATATCCAGTTGTCTTACAGTTGTAGATATTCTCGTATCTCTTTTAAGCAAATCCTGAACTTTATAAAAATCTTCTTCACTTATAATTGGCTCGTGAGTTCCTTTTACAATTATTCTCTTATCTTTATCAATTCTGCGACATTTGTTTACTTTATAACTCACTATTTCCATTTGTTTTTGGACCATATTGCCAATATACATCTCATTTGTAAGCATTCTTCTAATGGCTATTGTATCCCACATTGCCTTTTCATGAGTTGAATAATGTCTATCATTTAGACCAATACTTCGTTTATACTCTGACGGTGTCAAAATATTATTATCATTGAAATAAACAGCAATTCCTCTTAATGTTCCACCATTTAAGAACATTCTATATGCGGTTTTAACATTCTCACTAGCCACCTCATCAATAATAAGCTTGTGATGATCTTCGGGGTCCTTTAAATATCCATAACAAGCAAATGAGCCAATATATTTACCATTTTCTCTACGAACTGTTAAGGCACTTCTAATCTTCATTGATGTATCTCGGCAATAATCATCATTCATTAAGTTTCTTAACGCCAAATTCACATTGTTTATAGATTCAGGTTTCAAATAACTATCAATACTATCATTAACCGCAATAAATCTAACCTTTAACATAGGAAAGATTATTTCAATATAGTTTCCTGTGTCAATATAGTTTCTACCAAATCTTGAAAGGTCTTTTACTATAACACAATCAACCTTATTAGATTTAATATCTTCAAACATTCTAATAAAGTTAGGTCTATCAAAATTAGTTCCAGTATAACCATCATCTATATATAGATCATACAAATTTAAGTCTGGATTACGCGACAAAAAATCGTGTAACAAGTCTCTTTGTGATGTTACACTTTCGCTTTCAAGTTTGTCTCCGTCTTCCCTTGACAAACGAATATAAAGACCAGCATTCCACTTTTTACAAGAAGATTGCTGGTTTTGAGTTAAATTTACACAAAAACTCATAACATATCTCCTCTTAAAAAAATAGAGATGATATGTCACAAATA
>SVHX01000003.1:47047-110406 GCA_015055665.1 Clostridiales bacterium | reverse complement strand
TGCTTGAACTTCCTATATTATACATTATGTGTCATTGCTAACGCAATTCGGCAATTAACATTGCCTTTGGCTGACAAATCAGCCGACACAATAGTGAAATAGTCGTCAGTTCAATTCAAATATTGCTTCGCACTGCTTGCTTGAACTTCCTATATTATAGGTATTGACAAAATGATATTATATGATATAATTAAAGGAGTTTGGAGGTTGTAATGGATAGCTTCGAGAAATATGTATTATCATTGCCAGAGGCTTTGGGAGAAGAAGAGCAAAGGCAATTATTAGAGAAGTTCTATGCAACGCGTGATGCTGGTATTAGAGAAAAGCTTATTACTCATAATCTAAGACTAGCAGCTAGGTGTGTAAGCAAAGTTAATAGATACGGGCTAAAAGATAATGACGATCTAATGCAGATAGCAACAGTAGAGCTTGTTAATGTTATAGATAACAAATATGATGTTACCAAAGGATCGTTCGGTACATATGCATATTCTTGTATGAAGGGTGTACTAAAGTGTCAATTCTTTATGAAAGATAGATCAAGTGATGCCGTGTACCAGCCACAAGTTACTACAATAATTAATAAGGATGATGAAGAAACAGACGTATTCGATACTGTGGCAGAGTCGGATGACTTTAGAGATGAGGTATTAGAAAGGCAGAAGCTAGACTCACTACTTGCCACATTAAGTGACGAAGATAGATATATAATTGAGCATAGACTAGGGGTATTGGGTTACAGCAAACAAACATTTAAAGAGATTGCATCTGCTCTTGGTAAGAACGAGCAGAGCGTTAAGTTGCGTAGCGAGAAGTTGTTTGATGATTTGAGAACAAATTATTTGGAAAGTATGGGGCTTGAGCGAAGCGTTGACCCTCGAACCCAAAAAGTTATCGAATATATTAATACCACTGATAATCTAAGACATAAACAAATATTAGAAAGAATATATGGTCTTAATGGACACAAAAAGATGAAACTAAAGGAGATAGCTGAAGAGCTAGATATTTCGATAAATACGATAAATGGACACCTTAGAAATATCAGAAAAGTCTTTGATATTAACTCTATCGAAACTGTGGATGTTGAGAAGGCTAGGAAGTTTTTGTTAAATTCTACTAATCCTAAAGAGGTTAGGGTGTGTCAGATGTATTTTGGCTTAGATGGGTACGAGAAAATGACTGCCACTCAGATAGCCAAAGAGCTAGGAATTAGCGTCAATAACTCCAGTCGTATTATTGCAGCATTTAAGAAAAAGTTAGAAAAACTAGATTTGCATGATGTTCATAATGCTCTTGAACTAATAGATATGTCGGATATAATTGCATACTATAACACATTAAAGAACGAAAGAAGTAAGTTGTTTATAGAGTACCGCTTTGGCCTTAATGGTAAGAAAAGGTTGACACTTAAGGAAATAGCAAAAGAGATGAATATTGAGCTACATAATGTATATAGAACAAATGAGAGATTAAATAAACACTTACAAGAATTTGTAAGCAGTAGAGAAGCAAACTAGTAATATGCAAAACAAAAAATAATCCCTAAATTGCGGGATTATTTTTTTGTTTTATGCAATGTCTGCAAGTATGCTCTGAGCGTAAGAATTGTCTACAACTTTGCTCATGTCTACTCTACTGGTAAGTGTGCCAGAATTAATGATTATGTCCATCAAATTGTCGTAAGCAACCTGGCTCATAACAGGTGTTCTGCTCCAAGAATCGATACGGATATAAGCCTCGATACTGGTCTTGATTAGAGCGTCGCTTGTGCCATCAAAGCTTGGTTTAAGTGCAGCTACCACATCATCAATATCAGCACTCATAAGGAAGTTGTATCCTTTCATGATAGCTTTCAAGAAATTCTTGATTGTATCCTCGTTGTTATTAATATAACTACGATTAGCTGTAAATGCAGTATAAGGGATTTCGCCAGTTTCGGCACCTACGCTTGCTAGTATATGACCTTTGCCACTTGCGACAATCTGGCTTGCGGTTGGCTCAAAGGCTGTTACAAAGTCGCCAGTACCACCCATAAATGCACTAGTTAGATTGTCAAATGCTACGTCATAATTAATTGTGCAATTAACGTTGTTCTTCTCGATAGCGTATTCAAGAGTCATGGCAGGAACTCCGCCTCTACGACCTCCAAGAATTTCTTTGCCAGAAAGAACATCCCAAGTGAATTCCTCAACAGATTCTCTACCGATTATAAATGAACCATCTCTTTGGGTGAGTTGACCAAATACTACTGGCATATCCTCCTTGCCTTGGTTAGCTACATAAATTGTAGCCTCGGGACCCATTAATGCAATATCGGCGGATTTGCTAACTAATGCGTTCATGCATTTGTCTGCTCCGCCACCATTACTAAGTTCAATCTCTATGTCGTATTCTTCAAAGTATCCATTGTTGATGGCGATATATAGCGGTGCATAGAATACGCTATGAGTTACCTCACACAATCGCACTGTGTTGGTGTCATCTTTGCATCCTACTAGTGTTAGAGGGGTAGCAAACAATAGACAGAGTAGGGCAATTAGCAGTTTTTTCATCTTTACCTCCTAGTTTTTGTATTTGTTCACACTAAGAGTATATTCTTAAGAAATGAAATTTGTTATTGGATTTTTTTAGGAATAGGCTTGTTTTTTTTGAAATATAGTGATATACTTACTTTGTATATATTATAAAATTTACAGACAGAGGTATTTTTATGAGATTTTTACTTAATTCTTTCGGAGATTTTTGGGATAACCTTATAGCAAGACTTTCCATGACAGAGATAATCTTTGCATTGGCTTTTGCCATTGTTGGTCTGTCGCTGGCTATTATTGCTAAGCGTGTGGCAATTGTCGTGCGTAAGTCAGACAATATTGATGACAAGGATCCTATCCTAATCGGCTTTAAGGCAGTAGGACTTGCTTGTCTATTCGTAGCGGTACTAATAATTATTTTGAGAGCAGGAGTTTAATTAAGAAGAAATGGAAAAGACATACAACCCAAGTGAATTTGAGACAGAAATATACAACACATGGCTAAGCCGTGGATACTTTAAAGCTGAGGTTGATAAGAGCAAAGAGCCTTTCACTATTATCATGCCACCACCTAATATTACTAGCAAGTTGCATATGGGGCATGCATTTCAGCAGACTATTCAAGATATAATCATTAGACGGAAGCGTATGCAAGGATACTCAGCCCTTTGGGTACCTGGTACAGATCACGCAGCACTTGCTACCGAATATATGCTATGCAAACAACTCGAGAAGGAAGGTACTTCCAAGGAAGAGATGGGCAGAGAGGAATTCGGCAAGAGAATTCTTAAGTGGTACGACGAATACAAGGGCAATATTATCGAGCAGTTCAAACGTATGGGATATTCTTGTGATTGGGATAGACTAGCGTTTACTATGGACGAAGGTAATTGTAGAGCTGTTCGAAAGGTGTTTGTTCATCTATACAAGAAAGGATATATCTACAAGGGCAAGAGAATTGTTAACTGGTGTCCTAAGTGTCGTAGCTCGATATCTGATGCTGAGGTGGAATTTAAGGAAGTTCCATCACATCTATGGCATATTAGATATCTAGTAGAAGGCACAACAGATAAGTATATCGAGGTTGCAACCACTAGACCAGAGACAATACTCGGAGATACCGCAGTAGCAGTTAATCCTAATGACGATAGATACAAAGATATGGTTGGCAAAAATGTAATCCTTCCACTTGTTAACAAGCCAATTCCTGTTGTAGCAGATGAGTATGTAGAGATGGACTTTGGTACAGGTGTAGTTAAGATTACTCCTGCACACGATCCTAACGACTTCGAGGTAGGTATGCGTCATAACCTAGAGGTTGTTAAGGTTATAGGTGATGACGGTGTGCTTAACGAGCTTGCAGGGGATAAGTACTGCGGTCTTACTCGCGAGCAGGCAAGGGAGCAGATTGTTGCCGACCTTAAGGAAAGTGGTAACCTAGTTAAGATCGAGGATTACAGCCACAACGTAGGTCATTGCGAAAGATGTAAGACTGTTATCGAGCCGTTAATTTCGAGCCAGTGGTTCGTTAAGATGGAAGAATTAGCTAAGCCTGCTATTAAGGTTGTCGAAGATGGTGAAGTTAAGTTCATGGACGAACAATACAAGAAGACTTACCTTAACTGGATGCGTAATATCAAAGACTGGTGTATCTCCCGTCAGATATGGTCTGGTCACGATATTCCTATATTTACTTGTAAAGATTGTGGAGAAGTTATTGTTGAAGAGACAGATCCTGCCGAGTGCCCTAAGTGTCATAGTCATAACTTAGAGCAAGAGCTAGACAAATTAGACACATGGTTTAGCTCGGCTCTTTGGCCACTAAGTACTCTAGGATATCCGGATGATACCGAAGATCTTAAGTATTTCTATCCAACTAATGTAATGGTTACCGCGAGGGAAATTATTAACCTATGGGTGGCTAGGATGATATTCTCTGGTCTTGAGTATGTGGGTGAGATACCTTTCCGCGATATTGTTATCAATGGTATTGTCAAAGATGCCAATGGTCGCAAGATGAGCAAGACTCTAGGCAACGGTACAGATCCTATCGAGATGATAGACAAATACGGCGTAGACGCTCTAAGATTCAGCGTATTTGATGGGGTTGCTATCCAGTCAGATTCGAGATTCTCCGAGAAGAAAGTTGTTCTTACTCGTAACTTTATTAACAAGATCTGGAACGCATCTAAGTACGTTCTTATGCAGATTGAGGGTGTTGAGGTTAAGAACATTACTGATGTTAATCTTACCAAAGCAGACAAATGGATTATTACCGAACTTAACAAGACTATCGAAGCAGTCGACAAGAAGTTCGATAAATACGATATCGGCATGGCAGCTAGCGATCTAAGCGACTTCTTCTGGACTAAGTTCTGCGATTGGTATATCGAACTTAGCAAATGCCAGATGGAAGATAACAAAGAATCTACTTGCGCAACACTTGTATATGTGCTTACTCAGACACTTAAACTATTGCATCCATTTATCCCTTTTGTTACAGAGAAGATCTATCTAGAACTTCCTAATCATGACGAAAGCATTATGATATCCTCTTGGCCAGTTGTAACAGAGTCTTACGAAGAATCTGCTATTATTGACGAAGTTATGAATATCATTAGAGGTATCCGTAATGTAAGAGCAGAGAAGAAAGTTCCAGATAATAAGAAGATTGTGGCTAATGTAATTGTTAAGAACAGCGATCTTTATGCAGACACACTTAAGTATATTAGCAAATTATCCCTTATTAGTGACCTTAAGGTTGTTAGTAGCGAGGCGGAATTTGATGCCAATTCGGTTGTACTTACATACAACGACATGACTATTGCAATACCTCTAGATAGTATGGTGGATAGCAAGGCAGAGGCAGAGAGGGTTGAGAAGGAGATTACTAGACTAAAGTCTGAGATCGAGCGTAGCGAGAAGATGCTAGGTAACGCAGGATTCGTATCCAAAGCACCTGCACAATTAATCGAAGCTGAGAAAGATAAACTAGCCAAGAACCAAGCATTACTTGCCGAGCTTACTAAATAACCTTAAAATACAAGACAGCCTAACAATTTTGGAACTAGCAAAATAGTTAATGCTTTAATCTATTATATAGTCAAGAGTTCCTATATAAATGGCGAAAAATACTTATCTTAAATCGATAGGTATTTTTTATTGGATTTCAAATTTTTAATAAATTGGAATACAGAGGATTCTTCAATTTGCTGCTTTTTTTAAAGGCATTCATTGAAGCGCACGTTATAATATTGGAATGCGTTATTTTATGGAAACTTATTAAATATTGTTGCTATTTTATTGTTTTTGATTTATTATATTGATAACATAAATTTCATAAAAGGAGTTAAAAATGTCAAAATATTTTAAAACTAAATCGCCAGAAGATGAAAACAATAGTAATCTTCTTGCGGAACCAACTTTACCTAAAAATCCTGTGGAAAGATTTAAAAGTTATATTGCTGGAAAGCGCGAGCGCGATAAAAGGCATCAAGCTAATCATAGGAGATGGTATAAGCGTGTTGCTGATGGCCAATCGGGATTAAGTGGTGCGGGTAAAGACGATAACCCAGAAATGGAAGTATAGTTGTAATATTATGCACATAAATACGAGATAAACAAAAAAACTCCGCAAATAACGGAGTTTTTTCTTAAATTGCATAGTAGATATATATTATGTTATTTGTTATTAAGATATTCTTTGAGGGCACGAGATAGTTGGTCGGGACAAGATGTACCACCTCGGCATTGTATACCCTCTGTGCGAGCTATAACATCTTCGACCTTCATGCCAACAACAAGGCTTGCAATTCCTTGGGTATTGCCGGCACATCCGCCAACGAATTGGCAAGATGTAATAATACCGTTGTTATCAACCTCGAAGTTAATCTTGCGGGAGCAAGTTCCGTGTGTGATATATTCCATAATATTCTCCTTATTGTTCGAGTAGGGCGTCGTATATGCTTTCGTATATTTGAGGAGCTTTCTTAGTCCACTTTTTTGCAGTATCTAGAGCAGATGCTCGGGTTGGTGTTTTTACCTTGATTTCTAGCAGAGAGCTACTAGACTCCGGCTCTTTGATCTTAAGAGTGACTGTATAGCTACCGTCAATATTCTTGCTATATTCGGATATATATTCTTGGCTACGTTTGAGGTTAAGTCTATTCTCTTGGGCGTATGCGGATATCTTATCTCTAGTATCCTTGGGGATGCGGTGGTGGAAGTGGCTTAGGCACTCTCTACCATCGAGGGTAATGCCGTAGCGGGCTTCTTCGTTATCTAGTTTGGTCTCAAATATGAATCCAGCTTCGATTAGTTGGTACATAGCTTCCTTAAGGTCAAGATATGTGAACCAATTGTTGCTAGATGTGCAAATATCTATAATGTTATTCTCGGTAAGAGGTATCTCTAATCTCTCGAGTACGAAAAGTAATTTTATCTTCTGAATAGTATTATCTTGGACAAATTCCATATAAGCTCCGTAATTTTTAATTCATCAATTAAAATTGTATCATACTTTCGAATAAATTCAAATACTTTGATATGATATTTGGCGGAAATTGACTAATTTTATCGTAAGTAATATATGAGGCTAATATTTTAATTTTTACTAAAATTAAAAAGAGGTACTAAAAATATTTGATTTTATCTTGTGTTTCGGTTAAAATAATCTTGTAATGGGGGAATTACTAATGTATACAGACGAAGAAAGACAGAATCTGGCACACTTCTTTGATGCGTGTAATGATATGATCGAAGGTAGATTCATATTATCTGATACTAAAGTTTCGAATATTCTTAAGGCAATAGTTAAGAGCGAAACGTTATATAATCTATATTCTCATTGTATGGAGGGGTTTAAGTTTGCAAGAACTCTAGACTTTTGTCGTGCGAGCAACCCTAATAATGGTGGATATTTCCAGATGCCTAGTGATGAGAAGAGTACTGTTGCATTTGTTACTTGTTTGTTGCTCGAGGTGGATAAGCGTAATATTAATCTACAATCTTTCGTAACAGACAACTTCTATAGTCCAGATGGTTATAATATTAGTTATAATAATTTTGCTTTGACATTGCTAGTGGAATACAAGTATGCAGTCAAGACTCTACTTAATATTGATGAAGAAGGCAATTCGACTGAGCCGGAAGAGGAGAGTTCTGAGCAGGTAACAATAGAGGAAACTGTGGAAGAGGCCAGAGCCAACGATAATGCTAAGATACTCTTTGCTAATCTGATATTATCTATTGTAGAATTGCAGAACGCTATTAACGAAGATATTAAGATTAAGTATGTTGACAAAGAGGAACTTCTAATTGTACTTAAAGCTCTTAATAGGGCGGTGCATCTAGAAGAGCTTATAATTATCAATGCGTTGCTAGTACCTCTAGAGAGGATGCTAGGTAAGAACAAGAAGCATAAGAGTACTTATGAGAAACTTAAATTGTTAATTGCAGACATATATTATTAAAATTATGTATTATGCATAATGTAATTTGCCGGCTACAACTAGCCGGTTTTTCTTTGTTCAAAATACAAGCACAATTATAAATGCAAGTGCGGCTGAGATGAGGGCGTGAGTGAGCTTTTGTAACAAAAATTTGTAATACGGCATATCAAAGTCTTTGAGGAAGCAATAGGCTTGTGCATGAATTGATATCCCGCCAAATGATACAAGAAATGATAGCAACACAATAGCTAAGTCGCTACCGATATGGCATTGAGAAAGAGCTAGAGCTCCGCTAGTAACCTCGATTAATCCGGACATTATCCCAATGGTTATATCGGGAGATATTCCTATTTTTGCAAACAGTAAGGCGGGGATGTTGAATATTCCTATGCTAAGTAGTAATTGCAGTATCATATAGAATATTGCTATAAATCCGCCAACGGTCATAATGCTAGCAATACTGCTTGCCATGCTATCGTTAAGCACATTGCGGGTAATTGGTTTGACGCCTAATATATGTGTATTGGAATTGCACTTTTGTCTATAAAAAATGCCATTAATTAATGCTCCAAGTAGGTGGGTGATTAGGACAATTATGCCTATCTTTTGGCTACCAAAGAAGCCCACTCCTACAGTACCTATTACAAATAATGGGCCTGATGTACTGGTAAAAGCCGAGATACTTATGGCTTGTGGAGATGTAATAATATCTTTGCGATACAGGTCCGCTGTAAGCTTGGCGCCTACTGGGTATCCAGACATTATGCTCATAAGATAAACGTATCCAGCAACGCCTCCTACGCCGTAGAGTTTGTTAGTAATGGGTGAGAGCCATTTGCCTACAGTAGATGTAAATGTTGTGTAAGACAAAAGTGTTGTAAGAACGAAAAACGGCAAGAGTGCTGGTAGTATCTTGGTTGCCCAGATGATTACGCCTTGTCCGAAAGCGGAAATAGCTGTCATTGGAGTAATTACCATCTGACAGATAATAAAAAGTATTGAAAAAATATAAAAGTAATTAAAAAAAGTACTTTTTTTAGTTTGGAATTTTGTCATTATATATTAAAATATGTATGAAATGTTAAAAATAGAATAGAGGTGTATTAATGTCTGAAAGAAAAAAAGTCGCCCTTGTTCTAGGCGGGGGCGGAGCATTAGGCTGTGCTCATATTGGACTTATTAAAGTATTGGAGCGACATAATGTTCCTATTGATATCGTTGTAGGAACTAGTATGGGTAGTGTTGTGGGGGCTGGATTCGCTCTCGGGCTTACTTTTGAAGAGATGACTGATCTAGCCAAGAAGTTTAAGACTTATAATTTCCTTGATATGAACTTTGACATAAGCGGATTGTTCTCGGGCAAGGGGGTTATGAAAGCAATCAACAACTTTTTGCCTGATATCAATATTGAGCAGTTGCCTAAACAGTTTGCATGTGTTGCCACTGATTTGGTATCCGAAAAGGCGGTTGTTCTTAAATCGGGTAACCTTAGGGATGCCGTACGTAGTTCGCTATCTATACCTGGTGTCTTTACTCCGCTTGTTAAGGAAGATATGATACTAGTTGATGGCGGAGTTCTTAACAACTTGCCAGAAGATGTAGCTGTAAGCATGGGGGCGGATATTATAATATCTTGTGATGTTCTTGAGAAATTTAAGGTAACAAGAAAGCCTAAGAATATGATCGAAACTATTATGTATTCTATGACGTTGTCCGCTAAGGAAGTTCAGAAATTGAAGAGTACTCATGCAGATGTTGTAATAAGACCTAACATGGCAGGGATTAATCCGTTCTCTTTTAATACTGAGAAGGTGGAGCTTGCTATCAAGCGTGGAGAGCGTGCAGGTATTGCTAAGATAGATGATATACTACGACTAATTAACAAGGCGTAAAGCTAAACGCATATAACAATAACAGCACAACTAAACTAGTTGTGCTGTTTGTTTTGATATATATAAAAATTATAAAGTTATTTCTTCTTTTTTTGATCCTTTGCGTAATACTTGATGCTTTGAGTATATAGGTCAGGGGCAAAGTTAGGAATATTGCTTGACTTGGTAAGTAGCATATTGTATACGGCGTTAGCTCTATCTTCGATTTCTGCAAGAGATTTGTATATTTCGGTTGGTTTCTTAACGATATTGCTATTACGAATAATCAAGTTGGTATCTGCGTTGATATTTGATAGCAGGTCTTTGTTATTTGCGTTAAATGCAAGGACTTTAATAAAAGGTAATTTGTCTATCTTGTATATTTGAGAGATTGTTTCCTTGTCAATCTTAAGTAGTAATCTAAGGACAATACGTTTAAGCCTAGTGTAGGTATAACGCTTAGTCTTGATATCAAGCAAGATTTCGTTAAAGTCTTTGAACTTCTGAGCACTTTCCGCGAATCTATTATGGATGCCCTCGGATACGTCATAGATATTCTTGATTTCTTCGGCTGTAGCAGTTTTGATAGCGTATGCACATAAAGAGTTGAATAGGTCGTTATTAGGAAGTCCGAATTCCTTGAACATATCCTTCATGATATCGTAAGTAAATGGTGGAACTAGTTTGCGGATAGATTTTACATTACCTTTCTTAAGTAGTCGTGTTCTTATAGCGGTAGCACTACTATCTCTACCGTTAAGGTCGGCAGAATTGTAGTCGCTATTAGATCTTGTTGTAAATATTGGTTCGATTTTGCTCTTGGTCTTGTACAAAGCCTTGAGGTATTCGATAGCAAGGATGTTATTAGGTTTTGACAAAATATTAATTGCCTCGGTTATCTCGCTAAACACAACCTTATCTTCCTTCATAAGGTCTTCGATAGCCTTTTGTCTACTGGTAGGTAGGGAGTTGCCTGCATCAAGATAAAATTTAAGTTTGTCCTTGAACTCCTTAGGTTCGTTGGCAAAGTACTTGGCTATCTCTTTGAGCAATTCGAAGTTCTCTGTTTCGCATCCGAACGCTAGATGTGTTACGTTATCAAAGCTATTGGCAATCTTAACTCCGGCTAGAGCAAAAATCTCTGCCGAGCTACAACAATAGGCTGTAGGAATCTGCACAACAATATCGGCACTTGCCTCTAATGCCATGCGGGCACGACAATATTTGTTGGTAATAGCTGGCTCGCCCCTTTGTGTGAAGTTTCCTGCCTGGATACACATAACGGCGTCGCATCCGCTAAGTTCTTTGGCTTTCTGGATATGGTACCAGTGCCCAAAGTGTAGAGGGTTGTATTCACAAATAATTGCACAAATTTTCATATTAACTCCGATAATTTCTTTACAATTTTGTTAATTTTTAGTACACTCTAATGTGTTAAGTGTGTATGTTAAGCAATTTTTAAAATATAAATACTAAATTGCGATAGATTTAATTCAAGATATTTTAACACAATTAACAAAAAAATACAAATAAAAGCAAGGAATTTTGAAATTTTATGGAAAAATCAACAAAAATTGAAGCTCTTTGGCTGGAGAAGGCAAGAGAACAAGGCAAAACTATTGTTCTTCCTGAGGCTGGATTTAGCGAGAGAATAGTTAATGCTGGTATTAGATGTGCAGAAGAGAAAATTGCAAAAATTGTGCTACTAGTAACTGATGATAATCAATTGGACAAATACAATCTTACAACTGGCGAGTATCTTCAAGTAGTTAATGTTAATACTCATGAGATGAAGGATATGCTAGCATCTGCTTTGTATGAGAAACGCAAAGCTAAGGGTATGACTATGGAAGACGCAACTAAGTTGGTTACTGACCCTGTGTACTTTGGTACAATGATGGTGGATTTGGCTCTTGCTGATGGACTTGTAGCTGGTGCTGAGATTTCTACTGCCGAAACATTTAAGCCTGCGTTCCAATTAATCAAAGGTAAGACCAAAGATACTAAGGTGTCTAGCTTCTTTGTTATGGTTAGGGATACAGGAGATAAGGAGGAAGTATATATCCTTTCTGATTGTGGTATCAATATTGACCCTAGCATGGAAGAGATTGTAGAGATTGCCAAGCTTTCTGCCGAGTCTGCAAGAACTATTGGTATGATCAAAGATCCTAAGGTAGCATTGTTGTCATACTCTACCAAGGGCAGTGCGGAGGGCGAGGATGCTCTTAAGATGCGTGAGGCCAAGGCGGTGCTTGATACACAAAGTGTAGATTTTGTATATGATGGCGAGATGCAACTTGATGCAGCTATAGTGCCAAGTGTAGCAGCTCTTAAGGCAAAAGGCAGCCCTATCCAAGGAGATGCTAATGTATTGGTGTTCCCTAATCTATCTGCAGGTAATATTGGATACAAACTTATGCAGAGATTTGGTGGATTCCAAGCGTTTGGCCCAATTGCTCAAGGTATGAGAAGACCTATTAATGATGTAAGCCGCGGAGCAAACGTTAATGATATTGTACAAGCAATCGCAATTACTGCGTTGCAAGATTAATTATTGAGAGGTAAATTATGAAGATTTTGGTTATTAATGCAGGAAGTAGTTCTTTAAAGTTCCAGTTGATAGATATGGAAACTAGCTCAGTTATCGCTAAGGGTAATGTTGAGAAGATTAACGAGAAGGGTTCTTTCTTAAAGTACAAGGCAAAGGGTGAGGAACATATCTATACTCAAGATATTGCTAATCATAGCGAAGGTATGGAGTTGCTACTTAGCAAGCTTACCGACGAGAGAGTAGGTGTTGTATCTAGCCTTGATGAGATTGGTGCATTTGGTCATAGAGTTGTTAACGTTGGAGAGAGCTATTTTGATAGTACTCTTGTTACTAGCGAAATTTTGGAAGACTTTAGACTTAAGGCAGACTTTAGTCCATTGCATGTACCAGGAGCTATTGCTGGTATGGAGGCGTCTATGAAGCTATGCCCTAATAAACCTAATGTTGCGGTATTTGATATTGGTTTCCATAAGTCAATTCCTGAGCATGTATATAGATATGCTATCCCTCGTAGATACTACGATACATATAAGATTCGTCGTTATGGAGCTCATGGAACTAGCCACTATTACGTAACACAAAGATGTGCAGAATTATTAGGAAAGAAGCCTGAAGATATCAATATTGTTTCTTGTCACTTAGGATCTGGAGCTAGCATTACAGCTGTTAAAAATGGCAAGAGCTTTGATACCTCTATGGGATTTACTCCGCTTGAGGGTATTATGATGAATACTCGTAGTGGAGATATTGATCCAGCGGTTGTTGAGTATATCTGCAACAAAGAAGGTAAGACTGCTAGCGAAGTGGTTAAGATCTTGAACAAAGAGAGCGGATTGCTTGGTGCTATTGGAACAGGTATGATGGATATGAGAGATATTACTCAGAACTTGTCTGATCCTAATGTTAAGATGGCATTTGATATGTATTGTCACCGTATTAAGAAGTATATCGGATCTTATATGGCAGTTCTTGGTGGAGCTGATGCAATTGTATTCACAGCAGGTTGTGGCGAACATACTCCAGAGTTAAGAGAGGCAGTGACCGAAGGTCTAGAATTTATGGGTGTTAAATTCGATAAAGAAAAGAATAACAACGCTCCACGTGGAGCAGAAGTTGAGATATCTGCCGCAGGTTCTAAGGTGAAAGTATTTGTAATTCCTACAGACGAAGAGATGGTTATCGCCGAGGAAACACTAAAAACCATAAATAATTTGAAATAATTTATCAAATACCAATTGACAAATAAGAAATTTTAGTATAAAATGTATAAGCACGGTATGGTAATTGAGAAATATTACCACAAAATTAAAAGTATTTAGGAGGTGCATTATGGCTATAGTACCAAAGGGTAAAGTTTCGAAAGCAAGACGCAATTCTAGAAAAGCGAATTGGAAAATTTCAACACCTTCTATGGTTGAATGTCCACATTGTCATGAGTTGAAGGCTAATCATAGAGTATGCAAGAAGTGCGGATACTATGATGGCGAAAAGAAGCTTGATGTAGAGAAAGAAAAGAAAGAGAGCAAGTAATTATTGCCGAAACGAAAAAGATATGTTTAAGAGAATTCTTGAACATATCTTTTTTTCAATCTCTATTTCTACCAACCAGTTCATCAAGCGAGATATCGAATATGTCTGCAAGTTTGATTAGTGTTTCGATATCTGGTGTTGAGTACCCGTTCTCATAATTAGATACTAGACTCTTTTTGCCACAACTCTACTTTTTTTGTTGTGTTTAATTATTTGCAAAATGTGGAAAAGTATTATATAATTATGATTGAAATAATAATTTTAAGTTGAGGCGAGAAATGGTAAAAATTATATTAGATGCATTTGGTGGAGATTATAGTCCTAACGAGGTAATATTAGGAGCTGTTGAGAGCGTTAATAAGAATCCTGATATTCATATTGTGCTTGCGGGAAAGGAAGATGAGATATATGCACAATTAGATATGCTTAAATATAATGAGGAGCAGATTAGTGTACTTAATGCGAGTGAGGTTATTAGCAATAACGAGAGTGCTACTCAGGCAATAAGAACTAAGAAAGATAGCTCGCTAGTGCGTGCCTTTGATTATGCTAAAGACAATGATGATGTTATTGGTATAATTAGTGCAGGGTCTACAGGGGCGGTGCTTACAGGTGGATTCTTGAAGTTAGGTAGGCTTAAGGGCATACATAGACCAGCACTATGTCCTGTATTCCCTACATTGGTAGGAGGAAGCGTTTGTATCTGTGACGCGGGAGCTAATATGGATTGCAAGCCGGAATATCTAGAGCAGTTTGCATTGATGGCAAGTGCATATATGAAGATTCTTGGCGTGAAGAAGCCAAGGGTTGCTCAGCTTAATGTGGGAACGGAAGACCACAAAGGCGATATTAGAGCCAAAGAAACATTTGAATTGCTGAAAGGTAACAAGTATCTTAATTTCGTAGGTAATATGGAAGCAAGAGATGTTATGAGTGGAGAATTTGATGTAGTTGTTGCAGATGGCTTTGCTGGTAATGTATTACTAAAAAGTACAGAGGGAGCAATGAAGGGTATTTTAAACGCTCTTAAAGAAGACATCAAATCGAGTTTCCTAAGCAAGATCGGTGCGGTATTTATGAAAGGCACTTTTGATAGACTTAAAGCAAAATTTGATTATAGCAAGCAGGGTGGAGCAGTTCTTCTTGGTTGCAAAAAACTTCTTGTTAAGGCACATGGTAATAGCAAGGCTGGTAGCTTTGTTACTTGTGTGGAGCAGTTGTATGCTATGCATCAAGGAAAGTTAATTGACAAGATTAGCAAGAGTTTGACTGATGCTGGTGTGAAGGGTGAAGATGAATAATCTAGAAGTTGTTGAGCAGGCTATTGGATATAAGTTTAATAATGCCAACTTGCTATTGGAGGCGTTAACACATATTAGTTATGCCAACGAAAGTCATGTGGGTAGTTACGATAGATTAGAGTATCTAGGTGATGCTGTTATCGAGCTTGTAGTATCTGATTATATCTACCATAACTTGGAGATAGATTCTGGATTAATGAGTAGGTTAAGGTCTACGCTCGTGTCAACCGATTATCTTAGTAATATAGCACAGGATTTGACTCTAGTTGATAATGTTCTTAAAGCAAAGTCACTAAGGGTGCTTAGCAAGAAGAATCAGGCAGATTTATTTGAGAGTGTTATAGGGGCTGTTTATATAGATGGTGGATTAGGCAAAGCCAAGGAAATAATTGATAAATTTGTAATAATAAACAAAGAAAATGTTGAGTATATGCTTGGCAGAAGTATTGATCCTAAGACGCGATTGCAAGAATTGCTACAAGCAGAGAGCAAGACCTTTGGATACGAACTATTATCATCTGTTGGGCTTGATCACGACAAGACATTTAGTGTAGGGCTTATGGTTGATGGGGTGCAGGTTGTATCTGCCAAGGGCAAAAGTATACAGCTTGCCGAAGAAAAATGTGCATCCGAATACCTAAAGATATTAGGTATAATAATCTAGAGCTATGCAAATTGCGTAATAATGGCTTAAATGCTGAGATTTTAAATATTTTAAAGCGGGTAAAATGCTCGCTTTTTTGTGTGCTAAAAATTTATATTTGTGGAGAAGTTCTATAAATTTATTTATAGAAACTGTTTAATACGTTTTGTGAAAGGGGCTATTCTGTGGTACAATATATATGCAAAAATTTATTTGGAGTTAACAAATGAACTTAAAGAGAGTGGAGATGGTGGGGTTTAAGTCCTTCGCCGATTATCAGAAAATAGATTTCGAAGATGGAATAACCGCCATTGTCGGCCCTAATGGTTGCGGAAAGAGTAATGTGTCTGATGCAATAAGGTGGGTATTAGGAGAACAAAGCAGTAAGAACTTGCGTGGACAGAATATGCAAGATGTTATCTTCAAGGGAACTGAGAAACGTAAAGGCCTCAGCTTTTGTGAAGTTTCGCTTGTATTTGATAACACTAACAAGATGTTTAATTCTGAGTACGACGAGATAATAATCACTCGTAAGTTATATCGTAGCGGCGAGAGTGAGTATCTGCTTAATAAGACTCAGTCAAGGTTGAAGGATATTGTTAACTTACTTCATGATAGCGGTATTGGTAAGAACGGATATTCAATTATTGGACAGGGCATGGTAGGCAAGATTGTCAACTCTAAGCCAGAAGAAAGGCGTGCGATATTCGAGGAAGCTGCGGGAATTGCTAAGTTTAAGAACAAAAAGACCGAAGCCGAGAGGAAACTTCTTAATACACAAGACAACCTCAATCGTATCAACGACCTGATAACTGAGATTGATAGACAGCTTAAGCCTCTTAAGGAGCAGGCAGAAACTGCGAAGATATATCATGGGCTTAAGGATGAGCTTAAAGTTCTTGAGGTTAATCATTACATACACCAGTATGATACCGCTAGTGATACCAAGAACGCTATACTTGAGAAGACCAAAGCCATTGAGGAAGAACTAAACTACCGAATTGGCGAGAAAGAGAAGGCTGATGCTTTGTACTCGGAGGCTTTTGATAGAGTAGGCACAATTGATGCAGACATTAGTACGCTTAAGGATAAAGTGTTAGAACTTAATATTGCCATTACTAAGCATAGTGGCGAACTTAATGTTCAGAAAGAGAAATACAATTATCTCAAAGCCGAAGATGATAGATTATCTAGTGAGTTGGATAGACTTCGTGGGGTGAAAGATACTAGCCAGAATTCGCTATACGAAGTAGAATCATCAATCAAAGACAAACAAGTTGTTTTGCTTGATAAAAAGTCACAAGTTGCAGATCTTAATGAGAAGTATGATGCAGTTGCAAGCGAGCTAAAATCTGGCGAAGACGAGGCTGATGCAATCCAACAAAGGATAATTGATAACTTAGAGCTTCTTGGAGATGTCAAAGCACAGATTTCTGCTCTTAATGCCGAGAAGAATAGTTATCAGAAGACGCTTAACGAACTAGAAGAACAGATTCAGGATATTAATATTCGATTTAGCGAAGCTAAGTCTAAACAATCAGAAAGTTCTACACAGCTTCTTGTTTTGAAGTCTAAGAGGCAGGATATAGATTCTGGCTTAAATGAAAAGATTATTCATCAAGACAATCTTCAGATAGATGTTAAGAGGGCGGAAAATGTAATAAGCGAGCTTGGTGGCAATATCCTATCTCTTGAGAATCGCAAGAAGATGCTTGAAGAATATGCTAGGGAATACGAAGGCTTTAATGGAACAATCAAGCGACTTCTTACTGATGCAGAGAAGAATAACGACATTAAGTCTAAGATTATTGGTGTTCTTGCGAGCCTGATTAAAGTTCCTAGTACATATCAAACAGCAATCGAAACTGCTCTTGGCAATGCAGTACAGAATATTGTTACTGCAAGTGATGAGCATGCCAAATATCTTATTAATTATCTAAAGCAAAGGGATTACGGAAGAGCAACTTTCTTGCCGATTAATTCGGTTAAACCTAGGCGTTTTGATAATTCTAATAGGTATTTGCTTGATATGGAAGGTTGTTTGGGACTTGCAAGCGAGCTTATTGAGTACGATAGCAAGTTGGACAACATTATTAGTAGTTTGTTGGGAACTACGATAATTGTTAATAATATGAATTCCGCGATTAATATTGCCCGTAAGTGCAACTATGCGTATCGTATGGCTACTCTTGATGGAGATATTATATCGCCTCAGGGAAGTTTAACCGGTGGTAGCAAAAAGGCACAAGTTACTAATCTTCTTGGAAGGCAGACTGAGATCGAGAATTGTGGCAAGTTAATTGCTAAACTTACCAAAGACAAGACCGATAAAGTTAATGAGTGCGAAGAGTTGGTTAATAACCTCAAAGACCTTAACTCAGAGATTAAAACATTGTCTGATGAGTTGCACTCTATTGATATTGAGATTGCTCAAGAAACCGAAAGATTTGATAAATTTACCACAATTTGTAATGATTACGAGAACGAGCGTAATAGGGTATCTAGTAACATTGGTAAAAACAAGCAAGTTCTCGAGGGTATAATTAACCAAATTAATCGTATCAGTGATGTTAAGACTGATATCGAAACCACTGAGAATATCGGAACTACTGCAGTATCGCAGTTTAGCGAACTTAAGAATCAGAAGGAAGAATATTCTGCCAAGATTACAACTCTTAAAGTTGAGATTGCAACACTTGAGTCCGAACTTGTAAGTCTTGATCAAGAAAGACAAAGACTAGTAGCCGTACTAGAGGGTACTGGCGAACAGCTTGATATACTTGAGTCTACCTGTAATAGAAATAGGCAATTATTAAATGTAGCCTCTAATGCAGTATTTGAGAGCGAAACTAGCCTTGAGAATAACGAGGCTTATGAACTTCTTAAGAAGACAGAAGGTGAGCTTGAGAAGAAGGAAGAAGAGAAGTCTTCTATTCAGGAAGATATCCGTAGGCTTGATGATTCTAGGACAACATTACTGCAAGAAGTTAATATATTGCAGGATAAGAAGTACAAACAAGAAATGGCACTTGCCAAAGTGGATACAGATATCGAAACCATGCAAGAAAGAGTATGGACTGAGTATGGATTGACTTATGATAGTGCTCTTGAATTGAAGGACGAGAATTATGATGCCAAGATGGGCAATAGCATGATTAACAAGGTTAAGAAGGATATTGTTGCCCTAGGTCATATTAACGAGCGTGCTATTGAGGATTGTCAGGCACTTGAAGAAAGATTCGGTAAGATGTACAATCAATCTCAAGATCTTATCAAGGCTGAGGCTGATCTAAAGAGGATTATAAAAGATCTTTCTAACGAAATGATTGTTAGGTTCCAGACCGAGTTTGATAAGATTAATACCAACTTTGGAATTGTATTCAAAGAACTATTTGGTGGCGGAAGTGCAAGGCTTGAGATTATGGATAGCGAAGATCAGCTTGAGGCTGGTATTGACATCAAAGCTGAACCACCAGAGAAGAAACTTAGTAATATATCTCTGCTTAGTGGTGGAGAGCAGGCACTTGTTGCTATTGCAATATTATTTGCAATACTTCGTCTAAGACCGCTACCTTTCTGTCTATTGGACGAGATTGAGGCTCCTCTTGACGAGGCTAACGTAACAAGACTTGCCAAGTACCTCAAGAGATATTCTCACGAAACACAGTTTATTGTTATTACACACAAAAAGCCTACTATGGAGAACGCCGATACATTATTTGGTGTTACAATGGAAGAGAAGGGTGTAAGTAAGCTTGTATCGGTTAAGTTAAGTGACGCAATTAAAAATACGGAGCAAGAATAATGGGTGTATTTTCTAAATTTTTTGGAGCTTTGAAGAAGACCAAAGACGCAATATCCAAGAAGATTTCGCAGATCTTTGTAGGCGAGCTTGATGATGATTTTTATGAAGATCTAGAGTATATGCTTGTATCTAGCGATATTAGTGTCGAGGCTGCGGCTGAGATTGTGGATAACGTCAAAGCTCTTGCAAAAAAGCAAAAAGTTAAGACAGAGGAAGATTTCAAGAAAATCTTGCGTGAGGCTATGGCTGAACTTCTTGACATAGAGCAAGATCCAGAGGAATTTCCTACACTATATACCATAATCGGTGTTAACGGTGTAGGAAAGACCACTGCTATTGGAAAGCTTGCACACAACTACAAAAAACAGAAAAAAAGCGTACTTATGGTAGCAGGCGATACCTTCCGTGCATCTGCAAGTGATCAATTGGTAGAGTGGAGCAAGCGTGCTGGGGTAAGAATAGTTAAATATGGCGAGGGTGTTGATCCTGGAGCGGTTGTATTTGATGGTGTCAAGAGTGCTGTTGCACGTAAAGATGATGTTGTATTGGTAGATACCGCTGGTCGACTTCATAACAAAGTAGGCCTTATGGATGAGCTTAAGAAGATTGCAAAAATTATTGGAAGAGAGTGGAACGGTGCTACCAAGAATTATTTGGTAATAGACGCAACAACTGGACAAAATGCTATGGTTCAAGTCGAGATGTTTAACGAGATTATGCCGCTAGATGGAATAATTCTAACTAAGTTAGATGGGTCTAGTAAGGGCGGTGTGGTATTTGCGATTGTTAAGAAATTCGGCATACCTATCAAGTGGGTTGGTGTTGGCGAAGGTATTGACGATCTAGAGCCATTTGATCCCAAAGCTTTTGTGGAAAATATTATTTAAAAAAATAAGAAAAACTATTGACAATTATAAAATAGCATAGTATAATACCATGTAAAGTAAATTTGCTTTACATCAAGGAAGGTTATGAGTTTAGAAGATAATCTAAGAATAAGCGGACTGATTGATACTTATGGAAATATGCTTACAGACAAGCAGAGGGAAATGATAACTAGTTATTATTTCGATAATCTATCACTTGCCGAGATTGGCGAGAATTGTGGTGTAAGCAGACAATCTGTTAAGTGTACAATAGGGCAGGCAATAACTACTCTTGACAATCTGGAATCCAAGCTAAAGATAATGGATCGCGATAAGAGACTTAGAGGAACTCTAGAAGACATTGCTAATACTTGCAAAGATGAAGATGCGTGCTATGCAATTGGCGAAATTATCAAGGAATTAAGAGGTTAATATGGCATTATTTGGATCACTGGGCGAGAAACTTAATCACGTCTTTAGCAAGATAACCAAGAAGGGTACTCTTACTGAGCTTGAGATCAAGAACGCAATGCGAGAGATCAAGCTTGTGCTACTAGAGGCGGATGTTAATTACCTTGTAGTTAAGGACTTTGTATCTAAGGTAACTGAGAAGTGTATGGGCGAGAGAGTTATGAAATCTCTTACTCCTGGACAGCAAGTAATTAAGATTGTTAATGAGCAATTAACTGAGCTTATGGGCTCGACTAATTCCAAACTAGTTGTTGCTAGCAAGCCACCAACAGTTATAATGATGTGTGGACTTCAG
Organism: Clostridiales bacterium; assembly: GCA_015055665.1. Taxonomy (GTDB): domain Bacteria; phylum Bacillota; class Clostridia; order Christensenellales; family UBA1242; genus UBA11490. The sequence continues at coordinate 89,089 of SVHX01000003.1, read as the reverse complement.
GGAGCTGGTAAGACTACTATGTGTGGTAAACTTGCCAAAATGCTTAAGAAGCAAGGTAAGAAACCAATGCTTGTAGCTTGCGATATATATAGACCTGCAGCAATTAACCAACTTAAGACATTGGGTAAGGCTGTTGATGTTGAGGTTTATGACGAAGGCACTGGCAAACCTGCTAAGACAAGTATTAATGCAATTAAGTACGCAGACAAGAAGGGCTATGATACTGTAATTATTGATACTGCGGGTAGACTTCAGATTAACGAAGAACTCATGGATGAACTGCTTGATATTAAGAAGGCAGTTAGTCCTACCGAAATATTACTTACAGTTGATAGTATGATTGGTCAAGAATCTGTTAATGTGGCAACCACATTTAATGAGAAGCTTGATATTACTGGTGTAATACTAACCAAACTTGATGGTGATACTAGAGGTGGTGCTGCACTTTCGATTAGAGCTGTAACAGGCAAGCCTATTAAATTCTGTGGTGTTGGCGAGAAGATGGATGATATCGAACCATTTTATCCAGATCGTATGGCTAGCAGAATTCTTGATATGGGTGATGTTCTTACACTGATTGAGAAGGCTCAGGAAGTGATTAACGAAGAAGATGCGAGGAAGATGGAGCAGAAACTTCGCGAGAATAGCTTTACTCTAGAAGATTACCTAGTACAATTTGAACAATTAAATAAAATGGGTGGCATTGGAGATCTACTGGCAATGATTCCTGGAGCTAACAAACTTAATCTCAACGCTAATACAATAGATGAGAATCAGTTAGCAAAGAACAAGTCAATTATCCTTAGCATGACCAAGAGAGAAAGGCTTAATCCGGATATTATTAAAGGTAGTCACAAGAGGCGTATCGCTAGTGGTAGCGGAACAACTATTCAGGATGTTAACATTTTGCTTAAACAATTTAACCAAGCCAAGGATCTTATGAAACAGTTCAGTGGCAAGAAGAAGGGCGGATTTAGATTACCGTTCTGAAGTACATTTGTTTTACAATTTTTTTAGGAAACTAATAAAAATTAATATATAAAAAAGGAGAAAATTTATGGCAGTTAAAATTAGACTTACACGTATGGGAGATAAGAAATCACCTTTCTATAGAGTAGTTGTTACTGATTCTAGAAAGGCTAGAGATGGTGCTTATATTGAGAAATTAGGTACTTACAATCCTCTTACTGAGCCAGCTGAGGTTAAGCTTGATGCAGAGCTTACTAAGAAGTGGTTAAGCAATGGTGCTCAACCAACTGAAACTGCAAGAACTATTCTTGTAAGAGAAGGTCTTCTTCAACCAGTAGCTAAGCGTGCACCTAAGACAGATAAGAAGAAAAAAGAAAATAACTAATCGGGTAGGGTACTGAATTGGAAGAATTAATTAAGTACATAGTTAGTAGCCTAGTTGACGACAAAGAGGCTATTTCTATTAATTCGGTAGAAGAGAGTGCTAAAGTGACTGTTGTTACTGTTCTTGTTGCGAGTGATGATGTTGGCAAAGTTATAGGACGTAATGGCAAGGTTGCTGGTAGCATTCGTACAATTGTAAAGTCTGCTAGTATGAAGTCTGGCAAAAGATACATAGTAAAAATAGGAGAAAGAGATTAATTTCTCTTATTTTTCGTTATGAGCATGGAACTGATTGGAGTGGCAACTAAGCCACAAGCACTTAAAGGTCAATTTAGAGTTAAGCCTAGTATTCTTAACTTTAAGACTTTTAAGAAATTAGATAATGTTACAATAGATAGTAGACAATACAATATAGAATCTGTGTCCATTAGAGATACATTTGTTATAATTAAGCTCGAAGGTGTGGATACTTGCGAGCAAGCGGAACAATTTCGAAACAAACAAATTTTTGCAGATATCGAGGTAGAGGTAGATACATCATTTGATCTTAATAGATTTGCTGTAATTATTTCGGGAGAAAATATTGGTAATGTTACCAATATCAATAATTTTGGCTCAAAGGATATATTAACAATTTCTGGAAGTCAAGAGATTATGGCGCCTATAATAGACGGGCTAATTATAGCAACTGATGAATCTGCCAAAACAATTACAATGGACAAGAATATTTTTGAGTCTGTGGCTGTTTATGAAGATTGATATACTTACATTATTCCCAGAGATGTTTGGTGCTATCAAAGAGAGTATTCTTGGCAAAGCTCTAGACAAGGGATTATTCGAACTTAATTTAATAAATATTCGTGACTTTTCGCTTGAGAAGCATAAGAAGGTTGACGATTATATCTTTGGCGGTGGAGATGGCATGCTTATGACTCCACAGCCTCTTTATGATGCAATAATGAGTGTAAAGACAGACAATAGTTATGTGGTGTATATGTCGCCAAAGGGTACTGTACTTACTCAAAGTAAAGTAAAGTCAATGGCACTTAATTATGATCATCTTATTATCGTCTGTGGACACTACGAAGGTATTGATCAGAGAGTGATTGACCTTTGTATTGATGAGCAGATTAGTATTGGCGATTATGTATTAACTGGTGGCGAGTTGCCTGCAATGGTGCTGGTTGATACTATTGCAAGATTTATACCTAATGTGCTACATAGCGAAACGAGCACTTCTGACGAAAGTTTCGAAGACGGATTGCTGGAATATCCTCAGTACACACGCCCTCGTGAGTTTATGGGGTTAAGTGTGCCGGATGTTTTGCTTAATGGCAATCACAAAGAAATAGAGAAGTGGAAACTTGAACAGAAAGTTATCGAAACCAAGAAATACCGTCCCGACTTAATTGATAAGGAAAATTAGTGCAGATGAAGGAATTAATGAAGTCTAATATCTATGATGTGGCAGATACGATTGTAATTGTGGGTAGTTGTCTAAAAAGTATGGATACTGCAGCATATGCAAGATTGGAAGAAATGTCTTCTAATATATATGATGTGTGCCTTGAGGAAACCCATATTAATATGGTAATTACTAAGATTGGTGGTATGCTTAGAACTAAGCGGGTAAGGAAGATTATATTCGCTACCGTGGATAGATCTCCGCATTGTACACAGTTGCACTATGTACAAGAAGAACTGCGTAAGATGATGAATCTTGATAATATTCTGATAGAGAACTTTGTTGCAGTAGATGGTGAATTGTTAAGCATTGCTCATGATACAATAACTTTGTCTAAAAATCTTGCTAAGTTAGAAAGCTTAAATAAAGGGTAAGTTTATATGATAATTCAATGGTTTCCGGGGCATATGACCAAAGCCTTTAGGCTCATGGAGAAAGAAATTAAACTAGTTGATGCAATTATCTATGTCCTCGATAGTAGGGCACCTTTTTCGTGTGTTAATCCTAAGTTTCCGAGCTTGATAGGCGATAAGCCAATTATCTATGTCTTTAGCAAAGTAGATATGGCAGATAGGTCAAAAGTTGATGAGTGGATTAATGGCTACTTTAAGAAGGATAATACTCGTTGCATAGTACTTAATAGTACTGCTAGTGGTAGTGGAAAGAAAGTAGAAAACGCCATTATTGATGTGTGCAAACCAAAGATTGATAAGATGCAAGCTAAAGGTATTAAGGCTACTCTTAGAGCTATGGTAATAGGTGTTCCTAACTGTGGCAAGAGTACACTTATTAATAACCTTTGTGGCAAGGCAAAAACTGTGACTGGTAATAAACCCGGTGTTACTAAGGGCAAGCAGTGGGTAAGGATTGCTAGCGGAATAGAACTACTAGATATGCCAGGAACACTTTGGCCAGCGTTTGATAATACTCAGGTAGCTAAAAACCTTGCTTATATTGGTAGTATTAGAGAAGAAGTTCTTGATATTCCAGAACTTGCTCTTGATTTTATAGGCGATATGCGACAGATTGATCAAGTTAAGCTTGAGCAGAGGTACAACATAACAATTAGCGAGGAAGACTCCAATCTAGAGGTTATCGAGCGTATTTGCGAATCTCGCAAGTATTTGCTTCGTGGTGGTGATTATGACTATGACAGGTGTTGTTCTAGTATTATATCTGACTTTAAGAAAGGTTTGCTTGGCTGTATAACACTTGAGAAATTTGCGGATATTAAGAAACTAATGAAAAAAGACCGAAAGGAAAAAACTGATGTTTGATTTCGAAAATGAGTATTTAAGCCGTGGTTGCAAATTAATTGCTGGAATTGATGAAGCAGGCAGGGGCCCTCTTGCTGGTCCTGTATGCGTCGCTAGCGTAATTATGCCATTAGATAAGGAAAGTATTATAGATGGGGTTAATGATAGTAAGAAATTAACAGAGAAAAAGCGGGAATTATTATATCAACAAATAATTGACCATGCGATTGATTATCACATTGAATTGGTTGATGTGGAAACAATTGACACTATTAATATCCTTAATGCTACCAAATTAGGCATGATGACCTGTATTAACGAACTAAAAACACGACCAGACATTGTCCTTATAGATGCGGTTGAGATTAATTCGGAAATAGACACTAAGTCTATTATCAAGGGTGATGCTTTAAGTTATTCTATTGCTTGTGCATCAATACTTGCCAAAGTTACTAGGGATAGACTGATGGTAGAACTTGACAAAGAGTATCCAGAGTACGGCTTTGCAAAGCACAAGGGATACGGAACTAAAGCCCATATTGAGGCTCTTAAAACACACGGTAAATGTCCACAACATAGAGATACTTTTATAAAAAACTTTGTTGGTGATTAACATGGAAGAAAACAAAAGGTATAATAAAGTATACGGAGATATCGGAGAAAGTATTGCAAAAAATTACCTTATCGGTGTAGGGTATAAGATTGTTAAAACTAATTTCAAAAACAAACTTGGCGAAATAGATATAATTGCTTATGATGATGACGTGCTTGTATTTGTAGAAGTTAAGTATCGCAAAAACTCGTATTTTGGCTTGCCTAGGGAAGCTGTTAATACAGAGAAACAACGCAAAATCCGTATGGTAGCAACAAGCTATATCAATAGATACAAGTTATTTAATAAAGCTTGTAGATTTGATGTACTCGAGATCTTAGATCGAGAAGTAACGCTTATCAAAGACTGCTTTTAGAGTATGTTGTATTGCGAGTTTTCTGGTAAAGGCATAATTTGTCGAATATAATCATAAAATACATTAAATTCGAACTATTGAAGAACTTTGGTTTGCTATGCAAATAATTAAAAAAACGGAATATTTAGAAAAATATTAAAAATTTTAAAAAAACACTTGCAATTTCTAGACTAATATGGTAATATCTATATGACTTCGGATGTTCCTCTGGAAATTGTTTTCGTATGAACATTTAGTATAATTAGGAGGTAAAGTCACAATGACACTTATTGAAGCACTTGAAAGAGAAAATCTTAAACCAGAAATTCCTGAGTTTAATGTAGGAGATACTGTTAAAGTTTACAATAAGATTGTTGAGGGTACTAGAGAAAGAATTCAAGTATTCGAAGGAATCGTTATTGCAAGAAAGAACTCTAGTGTTAGAGAAACATTTACAGTAAGAAGAATTTCATTTGGTGTTGGCGTTGAGAAGACTTTCCCTATCCATTCCCCACGTATCGATAAGATCGAAGTGGTTAAGAAGGGTAAGGTTAGACGCGCTAAGTTGTATTATCTTAAGGATCTATCAGGTAAGGCCGCTAAGATCAAAGAGAAGAGATAATAGCCATCTGGAATTTATCATAATAGGATTCTATCTTCTTTTGCAGAAGGGTATCCAAAGATATTTAATAATATCAAATAAGAAAAACACAAGCAGCAAGAGCAATAACTTTTAAACTAATGAAATTAAAAATAAGTTTTAACGCGAAAAAAGAGCAGTCATTTGGTTGTTGACCCAAAGAGACTTCTCTTTTTTATATTATAATACTCGTTCTTGCTCATTAGATTCTTTTAGATTTTGAAAAGGTAAGGAGTATATAGTTTCTTGACCATTGCTTGATTTCAAACGTTTATTTTCTTCACTTAATGTTTGATTTAAAGTTTCTTTGTCAATGCCAAATTGTGTTGCTTTTTGCAAGATTATATTTTTTAATTCTGTTAATTTTAAATTCAAATCAACATCAATCTCTAAATGATTTTCTGCAAATTTTTGAGCCGCAAATAATTTAAAGGCAGAAAAATTCTTAACAACTTCTAAAACATCTTCTTTTGAGTTTAGATTTAGAGATTTTATATATTCGTCAAGCATTTTTTCTTGGAAAAATGAAATAGTAGCAATAGTGTTTGTCTGTGGAGTTTTAGATGTTATGTCTTTTAAATAAGCGTTAAACATTTGCATTGGCATACTTGTTTTAGGAAACCAATTATTTAACACTCTTTCTTCAAATTGATTATTCCACAAAAATCCATTTTGAAATTTACCGATAATACTATCCTTATAAACTCTAATAAAATATTCTGCAATAGGCGATAAAGCATAATTTGATGATTCTGGATTTCTACAAAGAAGAACACCTTTATTGTTTCTGATGACTGTTAAAACATTTGAATTAACTATGTTTAATGCAATAATTTCAGACATAAATTCTTCCATTCTGCTAGCAACAGCATTAGGGTTTTTGTATAAATCAGGTTTTATTATGGCATATTGAGCGTGGTCAACTCCTTCATTGTGGCCGGTAAATCCAGTTGTTATACCATCATCGCTGGCGGCGTGTATTAACTCGTGTGTTATAATCTTTGCACGAATATTCTTTTTTATTATTTTCAACGTTTCTTCATCTTTAATATGAGAATAATTAGCAATTCTCTTATCAACATCATCTTTTAACAAAATATCGTGAGTGTCATCTCTATATATAGAAGATTCATCACTTTCTGCTATGCCTATTCGTTGCACGTTATTATAAATTCTATTTAAATATATGTTTGCTAAGTCTGTTTCTTCGCCTTTGGGAGATACAAAAGAGTTATAATCATTGATAATTGAAATATCTACTTTCTCTGGGAAGTTTTGTTTGAAATAAAGATAACTTGCTGTTATAGCTTCGATAATTTCTTCATCAAAACCTTCTCTGCCAGCAAATAAATTTGCAATAGCTCTTTTTGTCTTTTCAAAATCTTGCATATTTTCCTCGTTAAAATTGAACATCATAAAAATCTAATCTTGATTTAGCACAAGCCAAACTATCTTGTGCGATAATAACATCTTTTGCATATTCAGCACAATTTTTAAAATTACTTTCTTCAATAATACATAAACTAATCTTTGTTGCAAAAATGTCTTCATTTACATTAATGTTGTAAACATTAAATTTCATAGCTTTATGTCTTTTTAACTTATCTATTTTTATAACGGAAGTGTTAACTGTTAAGTAATCTTCTCCAAGTTCCAACAATTTTTTAATTTCTTCGTTAGAACAAACACAATAAGCACATAGAGATAGAATTCTAGGGTCGAGAGTTAAATTTTCAACACTTATATTATTTAACTTTCTTTCTAAATCCATAGCCAACAAATCCTTGTTAACATCTAGAGAAACTTTTGAATTTTTAATGTATTCATCTTCTTTTTCTTTGTTTTGGTAAATTTGCTTAAAAAAGTTTTTAAAAATTTCTTCGTAAGACAGACCTTTCTTTTGATTTTCTGGAAAATTGATTTTATACATAAAAATGATCCTTAAAATATATCATCTAATATGGCATTAGATGATATAATGAGTATAGCATATAATTTGTAAATCTGTATCGATTTTTTTATATTTTTTAATTAAATATGGCATTTAGACGTGTGCTTGTCATATACAAGTGTTCTCGCTTCGCTCGAACAGACAGGCACACGTCAACAAACTAAATTGAATTAGACAAAAAGCGAAAGTGTTGGTGAACGTAACACACTTTCGCTTTTTGCTGTTATATATAATGGCTAATTTATTCCATGGTGTACTTGGCAAGAGTCTCTGAAATGAGGTTTCTTTTTTGCTAGTTAAGACAGAGAAACTAAAATTATGCTTATAGTTTTGCCATTTTCGTTTCTCTGCCTTTTTATATTGTGTTTTCATTTCTTCTCTTGTCAAGTACCTTTCACGGCATAAAGTAGACAAGAAAAAAAGAGAACTAGATAATATATCTAATTCTCTTAAATATTACACTAGTTTCAAAAGTTAGTGACTAATGCTTGTGTTTTTGTGTGTAAGATCAATTTAAAAGTATAAAATTTAACAATGTTTGATATTTTTTATACAATATTTGTACAAGTTGTAAAAATATGTTTGCGTATTTTGGTAAAATTTGGTAAAATATGTGTGTTGACTCACCAAATGGTGGAAATTAAAGTGAGCTTCGAAACAATTTAAAATAATCGAGGCATTATGGAAGAAAAAATTACAAATAGCAATATTACGATCTTTACACACAATTTTAATTACGCTTATAAAGTGAGAAATAGGTTGTCTTCGGATAATATACAGATTGGTTGTTGTTCTACTATTACCGATCTATTAGATTTTCTTTTTTATCATGAACAGGGAGTCGTTCTAATTGATGGATGTTCGCCTAGAGTTCAGTCGTATATTGTTAGATATTCCACTAGGCAATTGAGGGGCAATATTTCGTTTGTATTTTTAAATGATAATATGAATCTAGAGATAGACTGTGACAACAAATATACATTTATATCTAATTATGATCGTTTGCCGGATACAATTGCACTTATCAAAGATAAGATGGTTTCTAGAAGAAATTATGCGGATTATATTCCCGAGGCCAATGCTAATATAGAGCTTACGAAAATATTAAGATACTTTAATTTTCCACTCGCATACAAAGGTTATGAGTATATTAGAGATTGTGTGTCTATTATGTTGAGTGAAGTTGGTCAGAATCTATCATTAAAGGAAGTTTATGGAATAGTAGGGCATAATCAAAATAAGTCGTGTGCATCTATTGAAAAATGTATTAGAAAAATTCTTACTGAGGCGTGCACAAAAAATCCAGATAAATTCTTACAAAAACTTAATAGGGCTAAAGTTTCTAATCTTGAATTTTTGAATTATCTAGTGGATACTATCAGAGAAGAGTATTCGAAACAATTAGTTTTCAAATAGACATTAATATAATATTGTGATTCATATATATAGATATATATGAATCGAAATTGGTGTAGAATAAAAAGTAATATTGTTGCTATGGCAAGCAAGGCTTGGATTTATTACCGAGCGTATTTGCTTGCGTTTTTTGTTGTGTTTTTAATTGCCTTTATTACAGGCATAATGACTTGTGCACAGTATGTAGATAGTATTAAGACAGATAATTTAATTAATAAATATTTGTATGAGTTTCTTACCAAAGAGAGGGGATTATGGAGCTATGTCTTAATATTGAGTATTTGGTTTGTTGGGATTGTATTGTGTGAAGTAATATTTACTAGGAATAAATTGGTTATAGTAATAGATACGCTAATATTGGCTCTTCTTAGTTACATAACAGGTTTCGACGTATGTATAGTGGTAACAACATTAGGGCTTTCTGGCATTGTTTTTGGTATATTGGTGCAGGGACTATTGATGGTGACAATACTAGTGTTAATAATATTTGTTATGGCAATTGTATCCAAAACTGTTTGTTTAAAAAAGAAAACAGGATGCTGTAGTCCTCTGTCAAGTGTTTGGCAACCAAGTTGTTTTCTTATACTACTGGGTGTTGGGATAATTGCTTTGTATGTGTTGTTATTGTCTATAATACACATATTTGTAATAGTGGATTAAAATATTAGATTATTTTGGATATTTGTGTTAAACTAAAGAAAAAGAGAGTGAATATGGATAAAAAGAAGAAAAAGATAAAAAAAGTATGTAATATAATACTGTCGTTAATACTATGTTTGTTTTCGGCTTTTTCTTTCGCTGGTTGCGGAGGTGTCGGTGGAGGAGGAACTGGTAATGTAGATAATGACAATAATGACGAAACGCAGAATCCTGGTAGCGGGAATGGTTACTTGGGTGGCGGTGGTACTCAAGTTCCAGATAAAACGAGTCCACTTAACAAGGCTTTCATGGGAGCTATAATTGTCTCAACTGGAGGGGGCAAGTACTATGATAAATATTTAGCTGGTTCAGACCTCACTTATGGAGGAGAGACGGTTAGATCTGATGGCTTTGTTAGTTTTGATGTGTTGGTAGATCGTCAATTCGAAACTATGGCTAGTTATATCTATGACTCGCTTAATTATATTTATGGTACCTCCAATGATCATGTTGTTGAAATTATAAATTATGGAGATATTAAAAATTTTGATATAGCAGATACTAGAAATGGAGCAATTGGAGATGCTGTACAGCAAGATTTATGTCAATTGGGAGTAGATGTTGTTAATGGTCAGACATCTGCTATTAAGTATAAAGATAGTATGTCGGGATGTGATGATATAGAAGTAATTTATAATACCTCAGGCACTACTGCTGATTACTCTTTTACTTATACGAATAAGAAGGTGAAACAAACTACTTGGGCTCATAGGTTGGATGGGTATTTTACTAAAGAACAATTAAAAGTTGACTTAATTAAGTTGTACAATTTGATTGAAAAAGAAGGAAATCCGTATAAGGGTATTGAATACTGGGCTAATGATCCTGATCCTGAAGATTACGAGATATCTTTTAATTTACAAGGGGATAGTACAATAGATAGATTTATTGACTACTTTAGTAATACTTATAGAGTGTCGACCTTAGGAGAGTCAAGCGAAGGTGCGATAGCGTATATAGTAGGTAATGTGGATAAAATTGGGTTAAGCAGAGCGTATTTATGGCACGTTGGCTATTATTTAGCTTATACCATAATTGGTGCAGATAATTTTAATGCATCACAAGCAGCTTATAATGAAATTTTTGAAAATTCTACAACATTAAAACCATTAGTATCAAATATTGTTGTTAATCAAGACAATGAAGTTGAATCTTCAGTTGATCTAACAGAATCATTTGAGAGATATAAGGGATATGATGTTGTTATTGGTGATCTTATAGATAGGATGATTAATATGTGGGTTGTAACTGACAAGGTCATCAAGACAAGAGGCGGCTCAACAACTAATGCTAGTAACACGATATTTCCTTTGTTATCAAGAGTTAATTATACATGGATAGATGATCTAGATTTACTGAGTGAAGCGTGTGATGAAGGTTTTCAGGATGCTGAAGATCCAGATCCTAAAAAGTCGGAGAAATGGACGGATGAAGACTGGGATAAGTATTGGTATGATTATTATAAGTCGGATAAATGTAAAAGTGATCCAGGGTCTTTTTACAATTTAAAACAAATCATTTTAATTCCAAAGAAAAGTAATAAATTTGAAGGTGATCAAATTAATCTCAGTGGAGTTCTTATGGGGTTGTGTGTCAATTCCAGTGAGTATCACGACAATTACAATTTAAGAATGAATGTTGAGGCGACTTGTGAAGGTGTTGGATATTTTAGAGGGGTTAAGTATGAAACTTATGATGGGTTTGAAACTTACCTGCCAGATCAAAATATGATTACTGTTACCAAAAATTATAGATTGTTCCTAAATATAATTCCAGTTGATTTTACAATAGATGACTTAAACTTCGGAGATGTAGAGTTAAAAGAGTCTAATGGTGGATTGAAAATTGAAGAATTAATCGCGCAGTCATTTATAACACGAAAAGTTACTATCGACTATCCTAATGCCGGAAAAGTTGATGCGAAGTATTCTTCAGGCACATTTGAGCATGGATACCTTAAGGTATTTAATAACTCTTTATTCTGTAGTGATGGCTCTTTAAATTTAGCAAAGAATTATATTAATCTTAATTTTACATTCTATGATAATCTTGATCAGCAAGTAAATCCTAGTGTGTCATTAATGTTTTTTAGTTTATATCAGTAAATAATACCCGCGGTTAGACGGGGGTTATATTGTACGGGTAAAACTCCTAATGCTCAGATATGCACCTCAAGGCGTACTAAGAGTTTTTACTTTGCTCTATTTTTGCGTAGGATCTTATTCTTTTTAATACTTATTGGGCTTTCTATTATACGAAACAAGATCAACGTACAATCGTTGGTCTTGTTTTTTTGTGGCAAATAATAGTGTGTACATAATTGTAAGATTATTGTGCAAAATAAATGCAATAACGGAATTGAGAGGTAGTTGTGAAAAAAATAGGGTGTTTCATGTTGGTCTTAATTTTACTTGCTATTGCTATGATTAACAACAATCATGTATTGATAAGTAATGCTGAAAGTATTGATGGTTTGTCTGCCAAGTCTTATATTGTTGTGGATGGCAATGGCAAAGTTCTCATAAGTAACCATGCGGATGAAAGAGTTGAGGTGGCTAGTATTTGCAAGTTAATGACTACGTTGCTTACACTTGAAAGTATTGATGCTGGAGTGATAGGTGTTGATGATAAAGTTATTGCGAGTGAGTATGCTTGTAGTGCGGAAGGTAGTCAAGCATTTCTTGATGCGGGCAGTGAGTATTGTATTAGAGACTTGATTAAAAGTGTTGTTATTGCATCTGCTAACGATAGTGCGATAGTGCTTGCAGAGGTTATTGGTGGTAACGAGGAAAACTTTACAAAATCAATGAATTTACGCGCGCAAGAATTGGGGATGAAAAATACACTTTATGGCAATGCAACTGGACTTAGTGGCAATAAGCAATATAGTACTGCACAGGATACTGCCATTATTCTTAATGAAATAAGCAAATATGAGATGTATCAAAATGACTGTAAAATATGGATGGATAAGTTAATTCATCCAAGCGGTAGAGAGACTGAGTTGGTAAATACTAATAGGCTTGTTAGATATTATCCTAATTGTAAAACAGGTAAAACAGGATATACTGATGAGGCTGGATATTGTTTGTCTTCAACTGCTGAAAAAGATAATCTAAAATTAACTTGTGTTGTGTTGGGATGTGACTCTTCTGCAGACAGATTCTCAGATAGTGTTGCATTATATAATAAAGCATTTGCAAATTATAAGAGTGAAAAAATTATAGATAAAGATCTTCCGATTGAGAACGATATAGTTGTCAAGCGTGGGAAATCTGATCGTATTCAGGTTGTTGCTGAAAGCGATTACTATTTGACTATACCTAGACAGGGGGAAGATTATACTATTGAATATAATGTTAAGCGTGATCTTTCTGCTCCTATAAAAAGGGGAGATGTTGTTGGGGCTGCTAACATTGTTGTAGATGGAGAAGTTGTTGCTACGATTAATCTAATTGCTGATATGGATATTGATAAGGAATCTTATATAGACATTGTTAATAGAGTTGTATCTAAATTTGGTTTTGTAAATTAGTAATATGAGTGAGAATAATAGTCAATCTAAGTGGTTGAAATTTATTCTCACTTTTTTAATTTTATATAATAAATTTAGTTGTATAGTCTTGCATTTTTTTTGTAAAGGAGTATACTATTATTAATTGGTTCGTGATAACTTAATCACGGATTAAAATCTTACAAAGGAGAATTTTCATAAATGGACTGGGAAGGAATTTGGAACGACATTAAGAATTTTTTTACCAATAATATTTGGAATATAATTTCGTTCTTCGCTGCACTTGTAATCGGTATAATTGTTATTAAGATTATACTCAATATAGCTAAAAGGGTGTTGGGCAAAACAAAAATAGAGAAAGTAACTCAAGCTTTTTTGCACCATATAATTAAGTTTTGTCTATATTTAATTTTGGTACTTGTATTGCTTAGTATAATGGGCATATCAATTTCTGGATTATTAACCACAATTAGTGCGTTAGTACTTGCTATTGGTATGGCATTGCAGAATATCATTACCAATATTGCTAACGGTATTGTAATTGTTACAACTGGTATGTTTAAGAAGGGTGACTTTATTTCTGTAATTGGTGTTGATGGAAGTATTGATGATATTAATTTCTTGTTTACAACAATCATGACCACTGATAATAAGAAAGTTACAATTCCTAACTCTGCAATACTTAATAATCCTGTAGTAAATGCTGGTGCTAATCCTACTAGAAGAGTGGATTTTGCATTTGAGGTTGCTTACGAGAGTGATGTAGAGCAAGTTAAGAAGGTTATTCTTGATGTTATTCATAGCAATGGTAAAGTTATGTTAGAGCCTAAAGCTCCTTTCTGTAGACTTAAGACTCTAGAAGCTAGTAGTATTAAGTTTGTAGCTAACTGTTGGGTAGATAGCGAAGATTACTGGGATGTATATTATTATGTTATTGAAAATGTATTTAATGAGTTTAAACGTAATAACATCTCAATTCCATACAACCAACTTGAAGTTAGGGAAAGAAAGGATAATGTTGTTATGCCTGTTATCAAAGAGCCTCTACAAGATAGGGTAGAGAAAGAGCGTAAGGGCAAGAAAAAAGTTGACCTAGAAAATGCAGATTTGTTAGCAGTGTTTAACAAAAAGAAAAAAGAAAATAAAAAAGATAAGAGTAACAAATAATAGATTTGTTAATAAAGCCCTTGAATTACTCAAGGGCTTTTATCTTTTTAAAATAATGGCTTAGTTTGGCAAAATTATGGATATTTGCATAGTATATTAGTGCGCATTATTAGAATAAAAACGCTATACAATATTTATGTATAGCGTACGAAGTTGTTTATTAAATATTTACATTTCGCGTTCTTTGTCATTAATATTCTCAAGCATTTCAATGAGTTGCTTGTCAAACGCATTATATATTATTGTTTTTGCACATATATAATCGGTGTCATCTAGCTTTGTATTATTAATAATATCAAAGTTTGTAGGTTGGGTGTCTTTTTTTAGAGTGGCATATGTAAGAGATAGTAGGGAATCGTTTTTTAAGAAGCACTTTATTTCGTTAATAATTTTTATCATCATTATTGAAAGACATGCCGCTGTTGGAGCGGAAAGGCTAGCATAAAGGTAGTCTTGTGTTTCTGTTGCCGTACTGCACAAAGTTAAGAAGGTTGCGAGAGATATTGCACCTACGCCAGCAATATGAATTCTTTGTTTTTCAATAGAAAAATTTTTATTAACAAAATCTGCAAGTTTCAGAAATTCTTCGCGTGCTTGCGTGTTTTCAAATATTAGTTGTTTAAATGCGTCGTCATAAGGTGGTGGAAGCTCTATATCATCTATTTCGCCAATTATTTTTTCCATATTAACAACATAATTGAATTTCATCTTTTTGTATGACATAATAATTACTCCACAATTCTAAATTAAATAAATTATATCATAGAAATAGGATTTGTCAATAGTGCAAGAAAAAATAGGTAGTTATTCAAAATAATTGCAAGATTTTTTAAGAAAACACTTGCAATTTAATAAAAAATATTATATACTATCCTTGTCGTTGAATAGACGATATAGTATTTAATATTTGGAGAGTTGGCTGAGCGGTCGAAAGCGGCGGTCTTGAAAACCGTTGAAGTGAGAGCTTCCTTGGGTTCGAATCCCTAACTCTCCGCCAAAAAATGAACCTTAATGGTTCTTTTTTGTTTTCTAGTTGGGGATTTGCAGACGTTGTCTGCCTATGCTATGCATAGCGAACCCCATGGGTAGTCGGGGACCCGTCACTTCGTGCCACCCGACAAATATGCTTTCAGCATATTGACGAATTCTTAGCTCTCTGCCAAGAGCAATCGCATTCTAACAGTATTGTTGGAGTGCGATTTTTCTATTTCTGCATTAAAGGCGTTTCAGGGTTTATTGTTCCAGCCAAATATTTAATTTATTAATAAAGTAACAAAAAATTAAAATGCAGCAAAAATTTATCTGCTACATTTTACAATTTATTACTCATCATAATCACATTATATTTTTCATGATTATATATTTTGTCTGTTTTTTTAAAACCTAGTTTTCCCCAAAAAGAGATAGCTTCGGTATTGGCCTCTATTACACCTAAATCACAATAAATAAATTTTTTACTTTTTAAAAATTTTATTAATTCACTAATAATATTTTTACCAACACCCAATCCTTGTAAATTTATATCAACCATAAAAAGTCCTATGAAAGCAGTCTTTTTATTTGGATATCCATCTATTAAATCAAGGATCGCAACTAATTTATTATCTTTATAAAACCCTACAAAATATTTTTTATCTAGAGTTGTATTTGGTGGAAGTTCACTAACAATATTTTTTACACCATCTAATGTTGCTGTTTCTTGTAAATGTTTATAATATTTATTATTGTGTTTACAAAGCTCAAACACTTCATTAATGTTTGAATCATTTATTGGAGTGATTCTATAATTCTTAAAATAATGATACAACTTTTCCATAGATATATTATAACATATTTTAGAAGTTTATGCAACGATATCCGTAATTGTTAGAGTGCTATTGCCACTGTCCAGCCAAGAGATAACAATCCGAACACTTATGTTCGGGTTGTTATTTTTATCAAAAGTTTTGTGGGGGTATATTAAAAGAGAAAATTGTGCCTTTGGCTAATTTTTTTTTAAAAAGGGTATTGAAAACATAAAGGATCTATGTTAATATAATGTTAGGTTTGGAGGTTGTGATGGCTTATAATAACTTATCTACGCAAGACTATTGCAATATAATTGAAGGTTTTGTAAACAGAAAATATACAAATACATTTTTGGGGAAGTTTTCAGAAACGGAATTATACTTACACTGTATTAATAAGACTAAAGCATTGGATAAAAATGATGAAGAAGAAATTGCTATATTGGTTCATGATGTTATTTGTGCGTTGGTTAATAATGGTGTAGCAAAGCGTTTTGGGGGAAACTATCGTATAGTAAGACCGATAACTCAAAATGATTGTATTAGAAGTTTCTCAATACCTCAAACAAGTACAAAAATAAATCAAGGAATTATCGACACATTGAAGGGCGTTGATGAAAGAACTGGTTATTATGATGATCTTACATCAAGACCTTTAACCACTGAAGATGAAAAAGCGTTATAGAGGAACATTTAATCAAATGAAAGAGAGATGCCAAATGAGGTGTAATTTGTCTAGCTTGTCAACACGTGTAGTCTACACGCATGTGTTATATAATCAATAAAACTACGAGAAGAAGTTAAAAACTTCTTCTTTTAATAGGCGTAGACATTTGTAAAATTATCTGGTACATTATTAGGAGCACTTATGAAAAGCGAAGAGATTAGCGTTGTAGAGAAGTCGAACAATTATGTTATATTGCATAGAAAATTTGTAAAGCAAGCATTTAATATATTAAAACCAAAATTAATTGGATTTCTAGATTTAGACAAAGCAAAGTTAAATACGATATCACAACATATAGAAGAACACGACTTATCCAAGTTTGAACCAGAAGAAGCAATACCTTATGCTAAATTCTTTTGGGGTGAAAAAGACGACAAAGTAATTGAAGAATTTAAAATTGCAACCAAATTACATAAATCAAGAAATTTACATCACCCAGAATATTGGATGAACAAAAATAGAGAAACCAATGAAATGCCATTAATATACATTGTTGAAATGGTTTGTGATTGGTGGTCATTTGGCTTAATGCAGAATAATCCTGCGGAAATTTTTGATTACTATGAAAATAACAAGGGAAAATACAAATTTAGCAGTGAGATTACGGAAATTGTAGAGGAGTTACTGTCATTAATTCAGCAATCAATAAGAGAGGTAGATATTGCTCAATCTAAAGAAATAGTATAACTTTAATGCGACTAGCATTAAGATGTTTTGGGTGTTAAAGTGGTATAACGAATTACCGTCAAGAGAATTTAGAATCGATATTTTATTTGGATATTGTAATTGATTTGTGTTAATATATAGTTATTGTGGGGAATTAAAAGACAGTATGGATTTTAAAGAATTGGAGATAGAATATGAACCTTAATTTTATTGATAATCACAACAAGCAGTTTATATTATTTGATATGGATGGAGTACTTGCTGAATATGTTGCAGGTGAAGAGGTGGCAATTTGTAATAACGTTGATGGTGTGTATATTAATAAAAGACCTTTAAAAACCATGATTAAGTTGGCAGAAGATCTGTCCATGAAAGATAATATAACTGTTGGGGTGCTATCTAGTTGCGAATACAAAAACCAAGAAAAAGAAAAACTTGATTGGTTACAGCAATATGCTCCGTTTATAGATAAAACAAACATTTACATTATAATTTGGAGTGAAGAGAATTACACAAGAGAAACTAGAAAAAATGCAAAATTGGAAGTTGTTGAAACGATAAAGGGATATGATAAAATCTTTTTGATTGAAGATAGGCACGATATAATAAAGACGACTAATGCTAAACTTCCGGGAGTTGCGCATCATATTAGTGAACTAATTGAATAGAATATATATGGTCTGATGAAATTTATAAATGATTTAACTTATGTTAGCCAATACAAGAATTAAACTAATTGCAAATTTAATAAATGCATGGTACAATTAAAACTAATTTTATCCGTCTAGGTTTAATACCCTAAATGCTATGGCTTGGGGGTGTTTTTTATTAGATTGCTTGGGGATTGGGAATTGGTGTGTTATAATTATAATAGGGAGAAGATAAATGGGTAAAAAGTGTTTAATTGTTAATGGCTCACCAAAAATAAATGGCAATACATATTTTTTGATAAATCAGTTTATTCAAAATTGCAACCATGAAGTAGATGTTATTAATGCGTTTGCTATTGGTGGTGGTAAGGGTGTGATGAGCTGTATTGATTGTGGTGGGTGTTTAAAATCCAAACTTTGTATAATCGGTGATGATTTTAGGAAAATACTTGCTGATGATTATGATGTGATTTTGATTGCTGCACCAATTTACCAATCTAACTTGCCAGGTCCAATGATAAACATTATTAATCGTTTTAATTTTGTTTACAATAATAAAGTTGGTATGAATTATAAGCACGAATTTAAGCCAAAAGAGGCGGCATTGATACTTGTTGGCGGAGGGTCTTGCTGTAAGCCTTTGCAAGGTGAAAACAATGAAGATTTGCCTATAAAACAAGCAAAGTATATATTTAAGAAACTCAATGCGAATTTTGATGCTGAAAATATGGTGCTTTGTCTAAATACTGATGATGTTAATGTGCGAGAAAATGAAGACGTAATCAACAATGTTGTTGAAATGGCTAAGAGGTTTAGTTAGAATTTTTAATAATTTTATTCTTCATAAGTTGTGTTGGGAATATATTAATGTTCGTATAATAGCAGATGTCTATGTTTTTATATATTCTCTGTGATGTGTATGATAAATAAAAAATACTTTACCAAAAGTTGAAGGGGGGGGTAAAGTATTTTTTTGTAATGTGTTATATTGGTTAAGTTGGGTTTAATAATAAGAATTTATTACAAATTGGTGTACATGTTATCCACTTTATGGATAGCTTGGATAAAGTCGGAAAGATCTTGCTCGATATCATCTATATTGATTTGTTTAACTATCTTAGAATTGTTAATAAAACATCCGAGTTTACCAATCTCATATTTGATAGACTTAAGCATAAAAACGATATCTATATCTGGAGCGTCAAATTCTAAGAGTAAATTTCCATTATCGGAGAAGTAGTATTTGTTGTCTTGCGTATATGTAAATATTTCCCATGTGCTATGTGTAGCTCTAAGTGTTTCTTTGATTTGAAGGGAGTAGAGGTTGTCTGATTCTTTTTTGAAACCTAAACGCTCTAATTTATTAAAGAGTTGGTACATCATTGCCTCCTATGTTTTGACGATTTTGGCTAAATTCTAAAACCATTTTGAGCAGGCGATGAGAAAATTCATCTACATAAGCATTAGCTTCGTTAAAATGCATTTTTTCATGTCCTTTTGAGTTTCTTAATTGCATAGTTTGTATAGTTCCTATCTTGGTTGCAAGTTGAAGTTCGGCCATTGATACATGTTCTTCTAAGTAATGATTAGTATTTATATAACCAATATAATCTATATAATTACTGAAAGTATCGTCGGGTATTTTAAATATATAAGGATTATAATCCCCTCTGAGTATTCTAAGTAAAACTAAATCTGCAAATACGGCTTTGAGTCCGTATAGTTTTCTTGTTGAAGGTGTAATTTTTTGTGTGTGTTTAAAGATCTGATCTAGTTGTAGGTTTACATTTGCTGATCTTAAAGTTTCTTCGAGGTTATGAATATCGATTGCTGTTGAGTAAAGATCAGGGTTTTGCTTGATTTTAAGAAAAGGCATCCCGAAGTCTATTTTGTTGATTGCGTTGTCAGTATCTTCGGTGTTTATTAACTCTAATATGTAAATTATCAGATTTTCTAAGCTAATTGCGTCTGCTTCTGCTGTTTTGTTATATGTTTCTGCCATAGTTCTACTGCAAAAATGAAAGTGAGGAAATGGGACTTCTTTTGAGAAAAATCTTCTATATAAATCAGCAACCTCTTGCCCATTTTTATTGAGGTACATTTTATGGATTTCGTCAGAGTTGAAATGTAGGCCTTTGCCAGTAGGATCGTATCTAAAAAGCTGGATACTTTCTAGTGTTGTGCATTGACGATTTTGTCTGCCGGTTTCGGTAGATGTGTGGTTGTTGATGATTGCTGATGAAAAAGCAAAATTTTCGCCTAAATTTGTATCGCTTGAAAATTCTTCTCGAGAGGTTAAATTTGCATAATCGCCACTTCGGTGAGCGACGGAAGCGAATAGTAATTGGTTTGATTTAGGATTTGTATATAAGGTTGATTCAATTGTGTGATTAAATATTGATTTTCCTCTTTTGAACCCGCAATATTCTTTGTTGTGAGTTAATAAGTCTAGATAAAGGTCGTCAAATTCCAAAACATCAATTTGCGTAGATCTTTCCCACCTTGTTCTATTAAAATATCCAGCACTTGATAATGTGTCAATCTTGTCCCAAACAGAAGTTGAATCTGGACGTATAATATTAATTTTTGACATAAGAATATCTCCGTTTGTGTTATTTAAATAACTATAACACATTAATGTGTATAAGTCAATATTCAACAAATTAAAAGCATTGCTATGGCATGGCTAATTCGAGAAATGCAAAATCATTTTTTCTCTTTTGAGTTTTTCCCTGCTTGTATTATAAGTGCAGAAACATATTCGCTCTTTTGCTTTTTGTAATTTGATCGATTGGAGATTCCAGCTTCGAGGAGTTGTTTTTTTAGATTGGAATATTGATGGGCTACGTCTGGATTGCTAAGAAGATAATCGCGTAAGCTCAAGAAGTCCGAATATCTTTCTGTTTCTATGATTGCTAGGTGTATGTGAGTATCTCCATTTCCGGTTTCTGCCTCGGTTGATGCAAAAAATTGATAATCGGGATTTTTCTTTTTGCTAGGGAAGTATCCAGCTTGGCAAATGAAGTTAAATAATTCTTCAAATTGTTGTTCATTACTGGCTCCTACCAGTATATCAATAATGTTTTTGCCTACCATATTTGGTATGGCTGTTGATCCAACATGATCAATTGGTGTTTGTGAGGGCAGAAATTTTTGTAATTTTGCCTTTTCTTGATTAAATAGCTTTTTGTTATATTCAAAATCTTGTAAGTGAAGTTCTACCATAAACAACTCCTTTTTTTGAAATTATAACATAAAATAGGCAGAGTTGAAAGTTATTGAGTTATGTTGATAAATGATTGTTGAGGTTTTGTGGGTTGTTAAGAATTTTGAATTGTGTAGGAAGGATTGTTGTTTGTATTTAATATACAATATTTAGTGCTAATGTTTTGGAATTTGAGATTTGTGTGATACACTATTTGTAGAAAAGAGGGCAAGCAGGTCTTGACAAAATTTGGAATTTACCGATACTTTATATGTTATTAAAAGTTTATAGAGGTGTTGTGTGAAGAGGTTTTTTAAGCATTTAGGGTTAGTTAATAAACACAGGTGGAACGTCTTTAAGTTGTGTTGCAAGTGTGGGCAATTTTGGCGTGGATTGGTGCATGATTTGTCTAAGTATAGTCGGGAAGAATTTTGGGAAAGTGTAAAGTATTACACGGGTACAGGGTCACCGCTTAATGAGTGTCGAAAGGCTAATGGTTATAGTGGAGCTTGGTTGCATCATAAGGGAAGGAACAAGCATCATCTAGAATATTGGTATGATTGGGAGAGTGATGTGCAATATTATATGCCATACAAATATGCCGTAGAGTGTATATGTGATAAGATTGCAGCAACTAAATGTTATAGGGGAAAGACCTATGAGCCGAGTATGGTGCTTGACCATTGGAGTAGAGTGGGGAGTAAGGTTCCAACTAATCCAAAGATGAAAGAATTTTTTGATAAAGTTTTTAGTGACCTTATTGAACTTGGTGAAAAGCAGGTTGTTAATAAAAAATATTTAAAAGCCACTTATGATAAAGTAGTTTTAGGAAAAAATATTTAGTATTTAAGTGCTATGCAAAGTATTAATATATGCATAAATTAAGCCTAATTTTGTATATATAATCTGCTAAGTGCCTATATAAATTAGGTATTGACAATTGATATCTACATATGTTAATATTATTTGAAATAAATAGTATTGTGGTGGGGAGAGATTGCCAATGCGACAGTTAATTGATCAGACAACTAGGTTGACATTTTTGATACCTGAGATAGGTGAATATAATGTGTTTGGAGATCCTGTATATACAAACGAAGATAGCAAATCTTTGCGAGAATTTGGCAAAGAATTAAATCAATATAAAGATGAGAATATTACTAGATATGTATTAGGTGGATGGGGAAAGTCTTTAGGAGATTTCGTTACTGCGGCATCTGGTTACGAGGGTAGGACTCCGTGCTATGTGTTAGAAGATGGAAAGTTAGTTGCGATAATGATTTTTACGCCATCTGTACCACTTGATTGTTATGCTGATATGCTTAATTACATAAATAATCCTAAGAATATGCCAAAACTTATTCTACCTCAAAAAGATGGCATAACCAATATCGTGTCGTTGCCAAAAACAAGAAGGATACTAAAGAAGGCACATTATAATAATACATATATAAATTATGTTGTTGTAGTTCCGCCTGCTCAATGCAAAGGCGTTGCTACTCGTATGGTAAGTGCAATTAAGAAAAATCTTGAGTTCTTCTACAATTATAATTTGGTTGATGCTAACACGATAAGTACAGTTATTAATATCCATAATATACCTAGTAGAAAGGTTTTCTCAAAGAATGAATTTGAGCGTGCTTGTGGTCAGGATGGAAGGATATTTCATGACTACATATACGAGTTGTGATCGCTGTAACAATTTGAACAAAAAACTAGTAGAATAATTATGTGTAATGTAAAAATGGAGAGTAAAAATGAAAGATATATTAGAAACAATTGTTAGTAGACGTAGTGTGAAATCGTATATTGACAAACCAGTTGATGACGAACTTGTTAATAAGGTTATTAAAGCTGGTATGTATGCACCATCAGGCAAGAATAAGCAATCTGCAATAATTATTGCAATCTCTAATAAGGAGATATTGGCTCAAATGGCAAAAGCTATTGCAGATATTAGAGGGGTTTCGGGTAATCCTCTATACAATGCTCCGGTTGCACTTGTTGTACTAGCAGATAAATCTGTATTTACACATGTTTATGATGGCAGTGTAGTTATCGAAAATATGTTGCTTGAGGCTCATAGTCTAGGTCTTGGGGCTTGCTGGATTCATCATGCTAAAGAGGTTTTTGAAACTGATTTTGGCAAAGATCTTCTTGCCAAGGTTGGTGTTGTTGGAGATTATGAGGGGGTTGGTACTTGTATATTGGGATATCCAAATGCTATACCAGTGGGAGAAATTTCTAGGAAAGATAACTTTGTGTATTATTTAAAATAACCCTAAATATAGCAGAATATTAACTGATTGCAGAGTACTTGAGATGTGAATAACGCGTTTACCTATAGTGGGTGGCGTGTTATTTTTTTTGCAATAAATTATTAAGATAGTATTACAACAAATTTTCAAAAGGGTATTGAATTGTAGTCAGATATATGCTAATATATAAATAATTATATAGTAACAACGCTGATGATAAGCGGTTATTGGGGATGTAAATACAAAAAAATTATGGGGGATCTATGTGGAAGGCTGAAGATGAGGAGCTCTTGAAGAATCCGAACTTTAATTGTGCATTAGAAAAATACTTCGACAATGAATATTATATCCGTAATGATTATGCTATGTTACGTAATGATGCTAAGGATGTTAACGGTACTATATCGCGTGCCTATCATTGTTCTAATGAGTTGTTGTCTAAAGTCTTTAGGCACTTTAAGAAGAATCCTGAAAGAGTGTTGGTTGTTGGAAGTAGTTACGATCAGGCGCTTAATGCTGTGTATTATGGGGCAAAGCATGTGGATGTGCTAGATGCCAATCTATTTGCTAAGCCTTGGGGGGATTACAAGATTGCAATGATCAAGAATCTGGGGTTTGATGAATTTTGTCAGCAAATGTTTGGTTCATCTACGTTTGCAACGCCAACTTTATTTAATAATAATTTGTGCAGTAGAATATTTCATGATCTGCCAGAAGATAGCAAAGTGTTCTGGGGTACAGTATTTATGGATGGTGGGGGATATCGTCATATTTATGGTAATATTCTGAATAGCGATACTAATTTGACAAGGCCCGATAGTGTTTTTTACAAAAACAAATTTTGTTATAACAAACTTAAAGAAAGGTTGTGTGAGGGTGGCTGTGAGATAGAGTGTGTTCCTGCAGAATTTACAAGTTTTCCTGATAAAATTGGAGATAGGAAATACGACATAATAATTCTATCTAATGTTAGAGGTTATGTAAAAAACTCGGTATTCAATAGGGTGATAAGCTCACTATATTCTAATAATTTAAAGCCAGGTGGAAGTATGGAAATTGACTATTCCTTTCATGATGACAAGAGACCGGAGGGAACAGTTAATTATTTTAAGGCTAAATATGCAAGTAGGCAAAAATTAAGTGATAAGTATTCGGTTGTGTTTGTGGACAAGCCCAAGAAAAGATGTGATAAGGTTAAAGTGCCGGATTTGATAGATATTATTAATGCATTGTAGATAAAATAAGGAGATAAGTGGTTATGGTGGAAACTAAAAGATATTCAGGAGAAATTATAAAAAATAATGGCAAATATTACTTCTGCTCTAAGCGAGGTAAGGTCTTTAATATTGCTCAAAAGCCTGAGCTTAAGGAGCTCTATGAAAATAAGAATCTAATAGTTCTTGAGTCTGTGTCGCAACTGGATGAGTATGCGTATGGCAATATTGTGGAAGTGATTAACGGAACTGCTGGCGAATTAAAGTCTGAGATTGAGGCAATTGCTAGGACATATAATTTAATTCAGCCTATTGGCAGTGATGTCTGGAAAGAGGTTGAAGATCTACCTCATGAGGTTCTGCCAGAACAGATAGAGGGTATTAGTGATCTTAGAGATATACCATTTATTACGATTGATCCTGATAAGGCTAAGGACTATGATGATGCTGTGTGGGCGAAGAAAAATGATGATGGTACTTATACTCTAAAAGTAGCTATTGCTAACGTTGCAGCGTATCTAGATCCTGACTCTGCGCTATATAAGCATGCAATGAAATTAGGAACAAGTGCTTATCCGGGTAATGAGTGTTATCCTATGTTTCCTAAGAAGCCTTCTAATGGTATTTGGAGTATTAATCCAAACGAAGATAGGCTAGCAATGGTAACAACTTGCAATGTTAATGAGCGTGGAGAACTCCTTGATTATATGATTGAACCTGCAGTTATCCATAGTAGACATAGGCTTACATATAAGGAAGCGGATTTTCTTGGATTTGGAGAAAATGTGGCTTGGGACGAGGATGATCATAGTGATCTGATTGGTGAAGTTGATGATGTAATGGATTCTTTGAGGAATCTATACTTGGTAGCTGGCGTGCTTTATAAATGTAGGATGAAATGGGGTGCTCTAGATATTCCTTCGAGGGCAATAACATTTAAAATTGATGAAGAGGGCAAGACTGTCACTGGTTACGAAAAAGATCATGCCGAAGAGTATACTTCTGTAATTGCGGAAACTGCTATACTTCATAATGAAATATGGGGAGAGGTTGCAGAGAAGCTTGGTGTGCCATTTTATTATCGTAATCACAAGAGCATTGATTCGGAACATGTGCAGAAGCTAAGGCGTATGTTTGAGGATTATAATATACGTGTTCCTAACCCGTTGACAAGTAAGGGGATGCAAGAGATTGTAAACAAGGTTACTGGCAAAAGAATAGAAGAATATGTCATAAGCTCGTTGCTTAAAGCAAGCGAGGCTGCATATTATGACATACACAATATTGGACATAGTGGTCTAGCTATAATGCCTAAATTGAATAAATCTCACAAACAAGCGGAAGAGCAATATAGGTCGTTGTCTGATTGTATTGCAGATAGAGTGGCTGCTAAAGAACGTTACAAAGCAAAGACTGGTAGAGAATATGGTCTTGCCTTTGATGGTGATATAACGCATACGGCATATGCACAATCTTCATCTCCGATTAGAAGAGGCTCTGATCTAAACAACCAGATGCAACTACTATCTGTTATAATGACAGGAAGATCATTATTTAATTATCATGATCTAAGCAAACATGTAGATCATCTCAACATGACAGAGCGTAATGCAGATATGGCAAGCAGTGAGTGTGATGATATGCTTGCGGTTAAATGGGCTAGCGATAACATAGGTAAAGTTTTCCCAACAACTACAGTAGTACATATTGGTGAAAATGATGTTAGGGTTATGGCTCCTGATGGATTTAGGATGAACCTTAGATATGGGGATTGTGGCATTAAGAGAAAGTATCTTAAACCAGGTTCTTGTATCGAAAATGTTAAGATAGATAGCGTTAACCATACACCTCCAAGAGTTTATGGTGTTAAGTGTCCTGAGAAGATGATCTGCAAAGATGAAGATTATGTAAAGTAATCAGTTGACAGATTTTATAATAAAGGATAGGTTATTGTTCTAATTGTCGAAAAAAATATTTTTTTGTCGAATATAAAAGCGATTTACAAAAATGATATTTTTCGTTATACTATTAATGTAATATTGAATAATTATAGATTTGATAAGGATAATTATGATTAAATACGATTTAGAATATGTAGACAAATTAAGAATTCATGAACTAAGAGATTTTGCTAGAAAGCTTGGAGTTTCAAGTCCAACAACACTCAAGAAAGATGAATTGATCTCCAAAGTTACACAGATTATTCTTTCTAACGAAAATATGGAAATTGTTAATGGTGCTGGATCTGTTGGTAATGACAACGAGATGGATTTTGTTAAGATACTTACTAGCAATAGTCTTGATATTATTGACGAAATTCTTGCTACAAGAATTGACTCTGCTAAGTTGTCTAAGGCTAATGTAAGTTGTCCTGCTGATGACGTTAATAATACAGAAGAGTCTTCATCTGGAGCTGGTTATAAGATTGCTCAAAGTTACGCCGAGTATGAAGATTCTAATTCGTTCTTTGTACAAGGATATCTTGATATTCATCAAGAAGGATATGGGATAATTAGATATAATGGCTTTGTTCCTAGCGAAAATGATTCTTGTGTGCCAACATCAATTATGCGTAAATATAGTTTAAGGAAAGGACAGTTTGTGTCTGGCAAGGCTAAGATCGTGATCGAAGGTAAGCCTAAGGTTGTATACGATATTGCTGAGATCGAACACACTTCTGTTAAGAAATATATTCATACAATAAATTACGAAGATGTTGCAAATAATGGTGTGGGGGTTAGCTATAATTTTAATAAATATAATCTTGATATTAAGAAAGGTGAGAGACACTATATATCAAATATTTCTCTTAAGGATGCCTTGGCAATGGGGCTTGAACTGGTAGAAGAGAATATTACACGCGTTAAATTTGTTAATATTAAGGCAAAGCCCGAGGATAATCAGCCATCAATTGACAAGCTTAGCGTTGTCCATGTGCCCTTTAATAAAACTGCAACTGAGGCCTTGAGTACAATTGAGTTGGTTATCGATAGGCTAAAGAGGGAGTTTGAAGCGGGTAAAGAGAATATCCTCATAATCTACAATTTCTCTGAGCTTATTAGATTGGTCAATGCAGCTTGTGAGGGAAGTATTGAATTTGCTAAGATTAATTTGCAGGCGATTAATAAGATTAATAATATGTTGTATGTGTCCAAGGATACAGGCAAAGAATCTTGTATAAGTGTAATCTGTATGGATCGAAATGGAGCCCCTAAAGATATTAAAACAGTGCTTGAATTAGAGTTGTTGCCAGTGTTCAGCAAGAGTCATAATACAGTTAAGACAAAATAAGAACTATATACTATGCAAATATGTTGTTATGGTATTATGCAGACGCCAAAAAATCCCCAATATTTTGGGGATTTTTTATTGCCTATACAATATACATAAATAATAATATTTATTAGACTATTATCTATATTTACCTTTTCTTCTTAGGAAGAAGAATATTCCAACAACAACTACTGCAAGTATTGCTACTACAATTAGAATTGTTCGTGTCATACCGTTCATAGGCTCGGACTTGGTGAACTTGTATGCACTAATTAGAATACCGTCATCATTGTATATACGTAACCAATATTCTCCAGAATCGGAGATATTGACTTCGTCAATAATTTGTTCGCTATTCTCATCAAGGTTAGCAATTACATTACCATTAAGTGTGATGTAGCCATTACCAATCTGAGTATAGATAATACCTGGGTTGAAGTTGATTGTAATATTTTCCTTGGTGCTTGTTCCTGCAGGAATACTTGAAACGATAATAGGGGTTTCGGAATTGATCCACACATTAAATGTAAATGTTGAAGATGTGTTGGTTGCGTTGTCGTAATTCCTCAAGGTAACTTCGAAGTTACTATTGCCTTGGTCGGCATAAGATAACCATAATACTACATTAGCAGGGCTGTTGGCAGAACTTGCAGAATAAGAGTTGGTTATATCTGTTCTTTCGCCATTAACAATTTTTACGAGCTTCTCAATTGAGAATCCTGTGCCCTTAGAAATGCTAAAGCTTGAAGTTGCAGTCTTATCGTTAAGTATTACAAAGTTAAATACAGAAGTAACTTTAGGTGATGTTCCATCTGCAAGTTCTTGTGTGATTGCAGATAATGTAACAGTGTAATAACCAGATTCGGTTAGTGGAGTTAATTCGCCAGAACTTGTAGGCATAACGTATTTGTTACCATTTCTTGAGACTTCAACAGTTAGAGATCTCTCATCATAAAGTTTAAGTCCTGATAAAGTAAATAATACATTAATTGCTACTTCTGAGTTGAATACTTGGTTATTGATAGGTGTATTGCCATTAACGGTGAATAGAATTTCGTTGATTAGGTAGATCTGAATTTTGTTCTTTCCATCAAATGTGTGAACTCTTCCAGCCAAATCTCTAATAACAAATTCGTGTAATCCAACTGTGCTTATAATAGATGCATATCCAGGAATTGATTCGTTATTATTGGCAATATCTATTGTGATTGTTTCGACAAAGTTTCCGTTATAGTATCTGTCTACAAAGATTGTATCTCCGTCTGGAACGTATAGGCCTTCTTCGATAGATCCGAATAAGAATTCGATCTTCATTGTAGATGCAGAGCTTGTAATTAAGGATGTATTAGTATCAACTAATCCGTTAGTGGAGCCAGAGTAGATGATATTAGTAGATGCAAGCTTAGTATCTGTTCCATCTACGAAGACAATTTGGATGAATCTGTAGATATATTCATCTCCAGTCTTGGTAGTAGAGTAAATTTTGTATTTGACATAAGGGTAAGATTCTGTTCCATAAGTTACATCTCCAACCATATATACGGCTGTCTTGATGCTTAGGTTGCTATTAACTCTAACGTCAATATATTTGTTACTTGTAGTGTTAACAACAAAGTCATGAGATAGAGTGTCGCTATCTTTGTAGTTGAGTAACATATCTTCGATACTAATGCTATCGCCAGTCGAAGCATCTCTATAACTAAAGTAATCGGTAGTAGTAAAGTAGGTAAATAATACTTTGACCGAATTATCTTCGGTAGTTTCGGTAGATACTAGCGAAGAAGCGGTAAGCTTGTTATGAGTACTTTGTTTGCTATTAACTGCGTAAACTGCGTACATAGATATCTCGCCTTCGCCTCTTGTAAACGATATAGTCTTGCTTATTGTTCCAAGATCGTTGATGATATGTGCGGTATAGTCGCCAGGCAATTTGATTATAGTGCCAGGTAGTACCTGAGATGTTTGTGGAGGTTTCACAATACCATTTTCGGTATATGTTCTGGTAAGTATAATTCTTGGGTTGAAGTCAAGGCGGTCTACTCCCACAACATGGCTAGGCCAAGCAAAGGATAATTCGAAGTCTTCGGTTAAGTTAAGATGTTCGGAAGTATCTAGTGTATTGCCGCTAAGATTCTTGACTACTGCGTTAGGAACAGCAGTGTATAGGGCTATATTCTTGTCGTAAACGAATATATCTTTGTTAGTAGCTTCAGATCCCCAAGTATATCCAGTGGATGTGCTAGCAAGAATTGTCTTAATGTGGTATTTAGAAAGATCTGTTGTACCGCTTGGCTTAGTTGGATCTTTGACACCAGAGAAGGTGATGGTTGTTGTATTTCCGCTAGTTGATACAACAATTCCATAGCGTCTTAGATATTCTGCGTTGTTAGTTGAACTACTATTGAATACGATTAGGTTCTGCGAATCGCTTATTATATCGTATTCGCCTTCGGCATCTTCGCTAGGAATTTTGCCAGAGAATTTGATGTATACATTATATACGCTACTATCGTATGTATATGTAATTGTATTACTGCAATATGTGTAGCCATCACTTAGAGTAGTGTATTTGCCAGCATAAGACAATGCTCCACCGTTCTGAGAAGAACTGATTCCGTATTCGTAGAAGAATTCGTTAATACGATTAAAGTTATCTGTAAAGATGAATTTGTAGACACCACGATTAAATGTGAATACAAGTTTCTCCTTCAAAGATTCTTCAGATCTATCAAAAATCTGAGGAATAGGGCTATTATCTGAGTTGATCTCGATCCATTTCTGGTTGAATTTGTATACCGTAACATCTGTTAGGTAAGTTGAGCCCTTCTGACCTTCGAGGGTCATAGTAAAGTTGGTTGTTCCATTGCGGAATATAGGGGATAGTGTGCTACCAGCTACTACATAATCTATCTCGTAGTTATATAGTTTGCTAGTGTCTTTGACGCTAACACCTATTCTATTAACTATATCAATATCAATCTTATAACCATATTGAGAATAATACTCGTGAGATTTGTTGCTTACTTTAGCGTAATAATCATTGATTATGCTATTGATTGCATCAACAAATTCTGTTGTATTGGTGTAACCATTTTTGTCGATAGCATTAATATCTCGTTCGAGAATTGTTTGGTTAAGAGTACGGTTAATTGCTCTTACTTGCATATTAACAGGATCTAGATATATTTCGATAGCGTGAGTTAAAGACTCGGTACTAACGAGTAAGTTAGCTCTAAGGAAGTTATCTGTAGTCTGAATTGTAGTAAACTGCAAAGACATACCATTAGATGTAATATAAGGGGTATTTTCGTACATTATTACTACATCTTTGCGAGAGCTTTCGCTACTACTTAGGTAGTAAGAATATCTGATTATGTCTGTCTTCTCCTGAGGAACAAATAC
The DNA here is from genome assembly GCA_015055665.1 of Clostridiales bacterium. Classification (GTDB taxonomy): domain Bacteria; phylum Bacillota; class Clostridia; order Christensenellales; family UBA1242; genus UBA11490. The sequence goes on along the minus strand of SVHX01000003.1, from coordinate 57,499 downwards.
AGCATAAACTCTATAATTGCCAGCTTCGTCTTGCTCGATAATTTCGTAATATCTATTCTCATGTAAGATTCCATTTTGCTTTAGGAAGTGTGCAGAGATAGATTGATCTTCTGTATTGCCATCTAATGAGAACTGTATACGATAATATTGATTAATATTAAGTTCGGATATATTCTGTTCGCTAGTAATTGTGGTAGCACTACTAGGAGTGAATTGTGGGTGACCCTGAAGGTATGTAGCATTAAAGTATGCCTTGTAATCATCAGGGGTTACCGAGAACTTATATTTATCTTTCTCGACTCTACGGATATATATAGTATTATCGTTGTCGTTGTCAGAAATGCTTTCGAATACGAACGAAGAATCTTTACGAGTATCTAGTGCAAAGAAGTAATTCTCTAGATCGCTACGATAGAAGTCTTGTTCCTGGTCATAAGCAAAATTGTAAATAGATGAATACTGTTCAAAAACACTACTATAATTGCTTGCATTAGGGATAACATCAATAGTATTGTATACATACTTATCTAGTGCCATTAGCTTGGTAAGATTGTATATAGGTTTGATACGATCTACGCTAATCTCGTATGTAGTACTAAAGTAGTTGATGTCTTGTCCTACGTTGTTTTTGCCAATATAATCAGAAGGCTGGCCAACATATTGTATCTTGATATAATATGTTGCATCATCTGGATTTTGGCTAGGATCAAGAAGTCTATATTGAAGATATTCTTCTTCATCATCATCAACAATTGTATCTAGGTTATTATCAAAGATAACAATTGCGTAATATGTTACACCGTCAATTTCATTTCTGATCCATGCAGCACTTTGTCTATCTTTGGTAACAGTTGTTGTTGCAATGAAATCTCCATCAACACGGTTAAGTATTAGATTGGATTCTTGCAATCCATCCTTGTAGATCTTAACATTTCGAGGATCTATCTGAGCTTGGTATTCGTCTTGGGTTATACTAAATGCGAAAATCATAGTCTCGTTATTGGTGCTATATAACTTAACGAAATTGCCTTTGTCATCAATTGTTGAGCTCTTAAGATCCTGAGATAGAGGCTCTAATTGGCCATCTTTAAGATAAGACAACAAATTGTATGTCTGGCCATCTGGGGTTGTAGGTATACTAGGTATACTTAATGGAGTATCTGATGAAGATTTGTTCTCATCATAATCATGACGTCCATAGTATTTGCCATATACATTACCAGTAGGTGCGGTATGAGATATATTAAATGATATTTGTAATTTGTTAGCAAGTTCTTTGATATTAGTATAACTTCTATCATTAAGATACTTGATTGTTCCTGCTTGGTCGGTAAGTTCTAGTATGTATGGGTTAGAGGCGGTGTCTAGGTAGAAGTCAAATGTATTGCCTCTTGAGCCTCCTGCCATAGGGTCATTTTTTAGATATTCTGCAATACCGGTTGTAGAATATATGCCTTCCTTCTCATCAATAATTACTTCGTTACCAACTTTGAGGCTAAGATCAATCTTATATAAATTCTCAAAGTGTGTTGAGTTAAATGTGTAGTCGTTCAAGCTTTGAGTAATTGTATCTTTGTTGGTGCTTGTAATAGCGTTTTCAACTGCTTGTCTGAAGTTACTGATGCTACTTACGAAGTCGTGTTTGTCTTGAGCCATACGGAATTCAACTTGAATCTTGTTGGTATCGAATAAGTTAGTGCTAATGTTATTAGCGTTACTATAAGCAGATTCAACAGGTTTTTGGTTGTTTTGTATGGTTTTTGCATCAATTTTTTTCTGATAATCTGTCTGAGAATAATTATTACCTAGATTGAATTCGATCTGGTTGCCGATATTGTACATTGTACTAACAACGCTATCTGTGGAAGATATATTGATAATACCATTACGGTCAATGTAATATGCAAGATATATTGTTCTTGTATCTAGCCCCAAGTCGTTAGCTGTTAGGTCGTTATTAGTGTATGTACGCTTGAAGATATATAATCCTTCCTCAGTTACAAGTTTGTGATTGTGATCGCTATCTGAGATGCTATTAATCATCTGGCTATATACACGTTCTTCGTTGGAGTTTAAGAACTGTTTGCCTGCTGAATATACATCTTTAGGGTTGCCATTGGTGTCAGGTAAGGTTACTTTGCCTTCTAGGCTATATGGATAGCTATGCTGAGGATATTTTTCACCGTATTCATCTGTAAGTAATATTTCTACAGTCTTCTTAATAGAGCTATCAGTCTTGGATGTAAGTGTAATATTAATTGCAGATTTAGGTGGGGCAGAGATTAATTCAACATTTGTTATTGAATATTTGGTAGTGTCATACAAGCTAGTATCGTATGGGTAATGCTTGTATGTTACAGTATATGCCCATTTGTTGGCATCACTAGTATTCTCGATAAATTGAGATTGTCTAGAACTAATATACAATGCAGATGCAGAATATGCTTTGTCGGACTCTGGTAGTGCCTCGGCATCAGCAATTTTATTGCTGTAATCAAATAATGCAAGTCCGGTTGTTTGAGTTTTATCAAGGTTCATAGATACGAATCTTGAAGATTTATTACCGACAGCATCTCTTAGAGTATAATAGAAAGTTCCTTTGCCAATTGATCCGTGGATAGTATGTGAAACTCTATTATTATCTATATACGTTACAGTAATGAATCGATCATCTATATTCTCATTGTAATTATTAACGGCAGATGTTAGGGTATAAGACTCTACTAAATATCTAATTTTAACAACATTTTTGTCATCATCAACCTTGCCATCAGCCTCAAATTTAGGTAGATCTATATAGGTTAGAGTCTCTCCAGACTCGGAATCTTCTTCCTCAATAATAGGATTAGAAGGGAAGAAGTAGAAGCTGTCAGAGTTATTTGTATTGTCATAATCGATATCAGTTTGAGTAGTAGCATCTTCAATAGTTGCCTGAGATAGAGGGATAAGGATATAATTAAATCCGCCTATTTCTTCCACTTTAAGATTTTTAAATGCGGCACTGTTATTGGCACTATTCATATATCTTAAAGTCAAGCTAAGTAGAGAATTGTCGCTCTCTTTGCTATAATTGGTAACTGGTTCGTTAGAAGACAATGCAAATCCGGCTTCGTCAACCTTGATTGCCTTATAATCTCCCCATAATGCTCTTGTAGTATCGCTGATGATTCCTGTATCTGGATCTGGAGAAGGGGACGTGATGAATCTAGGGCTTGTTGTATCGTATAATACTACAAATCTAGCACTATTGCCCGCATCATCAGTTAATCTAAATAGATATATACAACTTGTATTAGAAGATATTATGTTGCCAGAAGCGACAAACTTTGGATAATCAAGGTGTGTATAGTTGTATATGTATGGAGTTCCAGTGGAAATATTGTTCTGAGTTAATTTGCTAGTAGTTGTAATTGCAATGCTATTATCTGATGTATTAATAAGTTCGTCATATAGCGAATTAGTTGTCAAGTCAATCTTGTCGTAATATACATAAATATTAGCATTACTTGCTTTAGGGTTAAATCTAAAGGTAAAGTCGGTATTAACTATTTGTTGTCCTTCGGCTAAAGGATTGGATACGTTAAGAGCAAATGTCCCATCCATATTCTTGAGTGCCGACTGAATATTTAGGCCTGCAATAGGCTCTTTGTCAATTGTAAACGCCTCTGAATAATTAGATGCACCATTAAATCCGTAGTGGATAAGTATCTCATAATGACCATTAAGATCAAGAGATGTATCGCCTTGGAGCTTGAGGTCAACATAATAATAATTCTTGCCATCAATATTAATTCTGCCCATTGCGGAAATCAATTTAATAGCGTCAGTGGAAAGTCCGCTAAGAGAGGTGATTTCGAGAGCTTTGTATTGAGCTACGAAATTATTTGCATTGCTACTAAATCCTGTACGTGTTATATCGATATAAACATCATTTTGGAAATATGTAGGAATCTGCCACATAAGCCTAACATCTCTATTGGTATACGTATCGAATTCGAAGTTGTCCAAAGAGCTTGTTTCGGGGTTGTGGGTATAAGCCTTGATTTCTGGGTTCTTGTTATTGATTATAAATGTAAATACTTGATAGTATACATTGTTCTTGGCATTATCTGGCAAGTCGTTATAAGTGTAGAATACAACAACTTCGTACAATCCTCCAAGCTGACAATAGATGTCTTTGAAGTAGGAAGATGTAATGCAAGAAGATGTATCTGGAACAATGCGACCAGTATTGGCATCTGTAGTATACTTGGTATATCTATATACACGAGATAGCGAGGTTGTAGAATCGTTTGGATCGTAGAATAGAGTAGAGAAGTTGTTCCATAGAACAGGAGTAATGTTGGTAACTACAATCTCGTCTAATGTAAGAAGGCTAGCAATTTTGCCCTTAAATGAGCTTGCGTTAACAGCAGAACGACTAAGATATCCGGTTGTGTTATATGTATCGATATATCGGTCTGTTATATCTGCTCTGTAGTTAAGTTCCAATTTGGAATCTACATGTTCAAGTTTGGCATAGTTGCTATCTGAGTAAATCTCATCTTTGCTAAAATAAGTTATAGATCCAAAGATATGTAATTCATCCCTTCCGTTAATTGCTGAGTATGTATAACTCTCGGTTGTAATAACTTGTTTGTTTGCTACTTTAGAAAGGAGTTCGCTAAGTGGAGAATATGATATAGATATACTATTATCAAGCGTATAGGTTTTGGATACAACCTTATCTTCAACAACAGATATAATCTTTCCGCCATCAATAGAATAACTTGTTGTTGTAGTTGTTGTCTGTATTGCGATTGTTCCTACTGTAAAGTAAGCGGTAAGGTAGGTTGTTCCGTCAATAGTACGTACAGTTAATTTGGTATCAATACCATTGATCTTAACAGTAGGGTCGTCAAGCTTATAAGAATTATTGTTGATATCAACAACGTAATCTTTGCCCGCCTCGTATGATAGCACTTCTCCCATTAGAGTAGTCTTTCCTGCAACGATAGGGGTAGATACATGTGCAGTTAATTCGGAAGATGATGTTTCGGATTTGTCTGTAACAGTCTTCTGTGTAGCGAAATTAATAGGTGCAGTGTAGTTAGTGCTAAGTGCGGAATTAGGAGCATCCTCCAAAGTTGAATTAACAACGAATTGGTTGTTAGCATTAACTATATAACTATATATAAATTCGTAAACACCAAGTTCTTCAAGAACTAATTCGTACTCATAATCTAGAGATAATTGCTTGCTATCAAGATCTAATACTTCTGTTAGAATATCTTGATTAAGGTTAACAGGATTAGATAATGTTAGGTTTGAGTCATTTTTAAATGTAACTGAAGCAATTGATTGAGTGTTTCCATCAACTACAATATCAAAGATATATACAACATGGCTACCAGCAGGCTTGATTTCTACCATTGTAGACTTGATGTAATTGTTGAGTTCGATCTGGGCAACAATGTCGGTAACAGTTTTGTCGGTATCATTAGGATTAACATAAGTCTTAGAAAGAATATATTTGTTATCTTGAGAAGACAATGTATATTGACTATTGATATTAGCTTGTAGAGTGCCAGCATCAGTAGTAAGGTCTTCGTTCTTTAATATGATGCCAGATTGTAGGGTGCTATAATTAACAGTATTGGAAATTCTACCTACTAGGTTAACTGTACTTGAACCTTGTGTAACAGAGATATCCTGATCGGCATCAATGTTTACAGTGTAGCTAGTTTCAGAAGTTTTTTCATCATAACCAACAGTGCCGTCTTTTAGATTGAACTTGCTATCAACAGAAACTATTTGATTAGCAATAAGTGGGGTAAGGGTATCGTTGATTACAAGATTCTTGTAAGTAGATGTCTTGTAACTGGTAGTCTTGTATTCGGTGCCAGTTTTGGTTAAAACATTAGTAACTTTATACTCAAATTTGAGAGTGTCATTGTCTAATGCGTCTGTAAATGCTTTGTAAGTATTGCCGCTAAATGCCGAAGCAGGATTAGTAGCGGATACATATAAATGTTCTACAACAGACTTGTCAGCATTATAATAGGTAAGAATATGTACTTCTTTGATAATTCTACTATCGACAGAGTATGTAATTATTCCGTGAGGATAATTGACTCCATCCTTGGTGTAACTCTTTTCTGCAAATGTAGAAGTAACATAATCGGATACATTATTAACGCTCTTGTTGTTATTTCTTGTATACGCAAGATTATAAGATTTAGGATTGTAAGTAAGTTTTGGTGCAGATGTATTGAAGTTATAGAAATATTCTACTGTAGTGTTAGGAGTAATAGTTGTGTCTGAAGTAAGAATATTTGCGTTAGAGATGGTTGGGTAATTAGAATAGTCTGCACTATCAAGTAGGTAGAAGGAGAAAGTAAATGATTTGCGTTCCTCAACCTCGTTCATGTTATCTTGGTTATAAGCATTGAATAAGAAAGTGATTTCGTATCTGCCTTGAGTATTCTCGATAGCATAAGTGGAAGCAGAAGACTCTCTGTGTTTGTACGCTCTAAGGTTATTAAGGTCAAAGTACTGATTCCAGAAGTGTGCCTTCCTTCCATTGGATGTGCCATCTATAGCAATTTCTTGGACTGCATTGAGTTGCAAGTCGTGGATGTTCCCGTTTTCTAATAATCTACCTGATACTTGTAATTCGTTAAGTGGGGTAGTTGTGTGTTCGTCCACATATGGAGAACCAAAACTTAGATAAAAGTTTTCTACATCAAAGTTGCCTTGTTGGAAAGTATCATAATTGTTAATTAAAACATAATCGTTATTAGATACTTGGCTATGGAATATCTTTTCTATACTATTGCTACTATTGTTAAAGTGTGTAACACCATATGGAATAAAGCCAGAGTCGCTATAACCGATTCTATCGAGTACACTAGTTTCTGGTGAAGAGTAGATAGTTTCGTTAACAGGCGAATCCGCATATGCTCCGCTAGCAATCGATATAATTTCTTTGGTGCTAGTATTTGTGGAGTTTAGCTGGGTATAATATATCTCTGGGTAAGAGTTATAATTATACTCGTAAGCATAAAAGGAGTGTTCGGCCTCGGTATCAGAGGTGGACTTTATGCCAGTATTAATTCTACGAGTAAGTCCTGTTGCACTCTTGATATTGGTAAGACCGGCATTGAAATAGATGCCTTTGTCTGCAATGTATTGTGAGTCAACGCCATTGTCTGCTGCAAATAATGATTTAGGAGTGAAAAAACCTAGTGCAATAATAATTGCAACTAGCATAAGTGTAACACTCGCTATAAGCCCATTAAATGTACGATTGATGTTCTTCTTAAACTTTTCCATTAGTAATTTCTCCATTTTTCATATAATTTTTACATTTAAGATAGTTTAAAACTTAATAGATGTAAAATTATTACAAATTTCTACTAAATAATTCTAGCATATTTGACACAATAAGCCAAACGATTTTTAGTTATATTTGTGTAGATTTATATTTATATATATTTTATATATATTACCAAAAGATATTCGCAAGGTGGCGGGATATGGTGTGATATTTATAATATTGGTAAGCTCGATATTGGCATCTTTTATAATTTGGTGCAAATTTGTTTTGTTTTGCAATTGATTTTGAGTATAATACTTGTGGAGATGTTATATGCAGTTTAAGCTTTTACAAACCTACAAGATATTATCAAATTTTGCAATTTCGCTAATTATGGAGTTTATTCCATTTATTATTTTGGATAACGCTCGCGAATCATTTGGGCTATGGAAAGCCTTAATGATAATGTTTGGATATTGGGCTTTGCAAAATTTATTTGTTGTGATTTTTCACAAAATATTCAAGAAACAATATTTTAAAAGACCACAACTTTTTTTGCTGTTGAGAATAATCCCAATTGTATTGTGTGAAATATGTATAATATTCCTAGCTACAAATAACATATTTGTAATAATGCTTACTGCAATATTTAGTGGCATGGAGATTTCGTTTAATTATGTTCCTGTGGATATAATATACAATTATGTGTCTGAGGGCGAAGACGAAAAAACCCTTGGTTTTACTAGATTTCTTGAACAAGCAGGATACTTTGTTGCGGGTATTTGTGGTGGACTATTCTTAGATTATATTAATCCGCTAGCAGTTGTAATATTTAGTTTGATTGCTTTTGTTGGCAGTGCAATACCGTTATTTGTTTTCTATTTCAAATTCAAAAATTCACCTAATTTTAATACAGATTTTATATGTTCCATTGCTGCCAAAGAAGAACAAAGCGAACAGTATCAGAAATTAAAAAAGTCATACTTAAGGAAACATTTTGTAACAAATTTATTGCTAGCTCCAATGATAGATTCGTTCTATTATTTGGCTAGCACAGTAATATATCTAAAAACAACAAGTTATTTCGTGGAAGGACTGGTTAATTCGTTGTATGACGGATTATATGGCTTGAGTTGTTTGTTGATCGGAAAGTTGCTTACTAAAGTTGATGGGAAAAACTATGCAACAATTGCGGGTTTAGCAATGATTGTTGCGTCTGTAGCCGTTGTATTTGCACCTAATATGTGGATTGCGTGTACGGCATTTGTGTTTTGTGCGATAATAAGACCATTTGTATTGTTACATCTGTATCAAGAATTCCTAGATAAAGGGCGAATTCTTGGAGTGGGTAATGACGTAGTTATGGATCAGAGCGTTGCCGAATACATAAGTTATTCAATAAGTTATGTAGCAGGAGTTTTTGGAGGATTACTGATACCAACCACAATTGTCACTGCTGCTATGGCGTTGGTTGGTGTGTTTGTAGCTCGGCATACAGAGAAATCAACAACCGAAGACCTAGTAGATTATTTGGAAAAAAACGAGAATAAAGACGCTAATTATTCGCGTCAGTGATTGCTAATGCGAAAGATAATATAAACACCTTGCCAAAATAGAACAGGGGCAAGGTGTTTTTTCGTTAGCGATAGTTAATGAGTAATGCATAGTCTAATATATGTGTGTTAAATAAAAATAATTATATGAAATAAAGTTAATAAGGATGATAAAATAAAAAATATAAAAACTTTGTAAAAAAGTGTTGACATATTGTGCAAATTCAATTATAATTTATTTGTCTTCATGAGATGTGGTCCCATGGTCAAGCGGCTAAGACATCGCCCTTTCACGGCGGTAACAGGGGTTCGATTCCCCTTGGGACTACCAATTTTAATCTCTATCTTTTGATAGAGATTTTTTCATGTTTGCAAAAAGTTGACAATTTTATAAATTTTTAATACAAAAAAAGAGTACTATGTGATAAAATAATTTCGAGGTAATAAAAATGAATAACATTGAAAATATAGTTAAATCAGTTGCTACAAAATCAAAAAAAGATATCTCAATTTTCAAAGAAATCAAACAAATGGACTTTGTTGATATTTTTCCAAGGAGCGAAGTTGAAAGAATTAAATTAAATAATGAAGCTATAAAATTAGGAGTTGTAATAGAGAAAACTGACAGAGGTGTTGTTTATAAACTAAATAATCCAATTAAAACAATTTTAGGCGAAATTTTATTAGTGAAGATTAGAAAATATGATTCTTCTAGATTATCGTGGGAAGGTGCTGGCGATTTTATTGTTGATGATTTTGAGAAATTTAAAGAGAAACATAAAGACTCACCAAATTGTAAATTTGTGGTAGGTCAAACATATATAGCAATAGAAATCAAAACAGAAAACAGTCTATCTTATGTTATGGACATACCAACTAGTCAATTTTACAAGGTTTAGTTAAATCTTCAACCTTTGTGTTCTCAAAATTTCAAATTTCCGCAAGCTTGTAAATTATAAACTTTTACACTTTGAAATTGCAAAATTTGAACCAAATTTCAAACTTTGATAAAATTTTATCAAAGCGTAGTTGATAATTAGCAGTACACCTTGGGACTACCAGTTTTGGAAAGCTTTATATAGCTTTCCTTTTTTGTGCACAATTGTCTATTTGGCAACAAAAAACCACCACAAATTGTGGTGGATAATTACATAATTATTTATGTAATAGAGATAATCAAAAAGGGGTATTGATAATCTCTAATGGTAGCGGCGGTGGGATTCGAACCTACGACCTTTCGGGTATGAACCGAACGCTATAACCATCTAAGCTACGCCGCCATAAATATTACTCAATTATATTACAATAATGATAGTTATTTGTCAAGGGTTTTTGCAAAATATTTTTAAAATGTTACAAAGGCAAAGTTGCGGTCAGTATAGCAGAATACCTTTAAATGGACTTTAATTGATATAATATGCCTTGTTATCGGGGATAAATGGGGGCGTCGAGTGGGTTACGAAGTAAGCCGAGGGCTCGACTACAAGCACGACCGAAGTCGTGTGGTTTAGAGATGAAATCTCTAGCAAATGGAATTTGCAACAAATCCCACAATAAAGCGAGAAAAAAGACGCGAGATGCGTCTTTAGAAGTGGTAGCGGG